>CAVSHJ010000036.1:0-24824 GCA_963727725.1 Thermodesulfovibrionales bacterium | reverse complement strand
TTGAGGAGGTCTTGAGCAAGGCAGGTATCAGTTATAGAAAAACAAAACGCGTCGAAAAGATTGAAGGCTTTGACCAAACCCCTGATTTTATTATTCCGAAGGGCGAATTCAATCCTCAGGTGATAATCGAGGCCAAGATAACCGAGGACGACGGCACGGCCCGGGATAAGGTGACGCGCATTCAACATCTGGGCGAACTGAGCATAGCGGGAAGGTCAAGAGAGAACCCAAAGATACGAGGTCATTGCGTGCATAGGTGGTCGGGGTTTCGGTGTCAGACGTGAGGACATGAAAAAGATGATTATTGCTACGAGAGGTAAGAGTGTTTACCCTTAAGACGCTCGGCCAGATCATTGAGCATACGGAATTAAAGAAGTTCTGTTAAAAAAGCGCGGTCGTAAGAATTTAAGTTGATGCGCCGAAAGCAGGGCTGAAGAAATAACTAATGGAACTCCTACTATCCTTCATTGAAATAGTTTTGTGAATGCATTAGAAGGATAGTTGCCCATCGGGGTCGGATAGTTGCCCATCGGGGTCGTGTCTTGAAATATAAGATTTTCGCACGAAGACTTTGGACTTTAAAACAACGCTGCTTTTGGATTTTGCCGTCAGTGCTGCGAGTGCTCCTTGACTAAAAGAATTGCATTTCAATATACTTAGGTAAGGCATTATAATAAAGTAAGGAGAATAAGGACATGATAACGACGGCGAAGATTACATCGAAGGGACAGATTACTCTTCCTAAAGAGGTGAGAAAATTACTGGATGTCGGGACAGGGAGCGTTGTTGTATTCGAAAGGGAGGATGACAAGATCGTCATAAAACCGGCGAAGACGCTCAGGGAGTTTAGGGGTATGTTGAAGGGCAAAGCTGCACCCGCCGACTTCGACGAAATAAGGAAGAAGACTAAGGAACATATCGGTAAAAAGGTTGCCCTCGTTGGAAAGCGATAAGAAGGTCGTTATCGACACCAACCTTTTTGTCCGTTACCTCACCGGTGACGACCCTCAGAAGGCCACTGCAGTCGACAGGCTTCTGGAAAGTGCGCTCAAAGGAGATTTACGAATTGTTGTGCCTTCAATCGTGGTCGCGGAGCTTGTATGGGTGCTGGAGAGCTTCTATCAAATGGCAGAGATCGACATTGCAGGATTGGTTGCCGCCATTATGGATACGCCGGGCGTTGAGGTTAATGAAAAGCCCTTGATAAATGCTGTCTTAAAGCTTTACAGAACGAGCAATATCGACCTTGTGGACGCATGGATTATCGAGTTCGCAAAAGCCCGGGGCATTAAGACAATCTACACTTTTGACAAGAAACATTTTAAACATATTGAGGGCGTGGAAACAAAAACTCCGTTGTAATGATAAGAACCCCTTTTTCAACAACAATGAAACACCGCAGGATGCCGTCGTCATGGAAGCAGAAGGGGGACTGAATTTAGTTGACTCAGTGGGTACTCCACGCTTATTGGATTGTCCACATCCTCTGGTCTTCATACTCTCAGGCTTTACGCCTCTTAGAATTAGATTGAATCGGATCTACCTCGTTCGCCTGCATGCAAAGTATGTCTTTAGATAGTGGCATAATGCCACTATAAGATGTAATATGATGACAGGATATGTTGAGCGCGACATTGCCTCGGTCATCCCCGGCGGCGTCGCATGACATGCCGGTCACGGTGATAACCGGAATTAAGCAGACCGGGAAGAGCACCTTCTGTTTGAAATAATATAATGAATGCATTAGAATAGATAAGCATAAATATGAAAGAAGGTGAACGATTATGCCCAAGACGATAACATTGCGGCTGCGCGATGAAGTGTATGAGAAATTGAACCGTGCGGCTATGGAGGACAACAGAAGCATAGCGAATCTGATAGAGACACTTGCGATGGAAAAGCTCGAAGAGGAATCGCTGGCCGACGACTTTGAAATGGAAGAAATATTTGCAAACACCCGGCTGTTGAAAAAGCTCGAAAAAGGCCACGCGCAGGCGGCAAGTAAAAAGGGCAGGCTGGTTGGTTAAATTCAGGATCTTTGAGACCGATCAGTTTCTTGAGGACCTTACGGGTGACTTTGGGACGCACGGCGAGCGTGTCAGGAAGAAACTTTCAGAATATGTATATCCCCAGCTCAGGAACAACCCGTATTTCGGGAAAAATATCAAAAAGCTGAAGAATTATAAGCCTCCAACCTGGAGATACAGGATCGGCCCTTACCGCTTTTTCTACGAAATTAATGAAACAGAGCATATCGTCTATATGATCGTTGCCGAGTCGCGGAAGGACAGCTACAGGTAGATTATCTTCATCTGCCCTCATCAAATTCCGGCAGTGTGCTCCTCAGTTTTGGCACAGATGTGATATCTTATACGGGGTGGTTGTGGATGATTTCGGCAAACCGCCATGAAACAAGAGCTTAAATCTATCGTCTTAACCTTGTTTGACAACTCTTCTAAAAAGTTATACAATAAACAAAATAGTATAACTATATTACAGGAGGTTAAACAGCAATGTCTACTGTGAAAACCCTGGCAAAAGGGCAGATTGTGATACCGGCTGAGATAAGGAAAAGATACCGTATTGAACCCGGCACCGAGATGCAGATTATGGAATATGGCGGCATCATCTACCTGATCCCCCCGGTTGACGACCCTATTAAAGAAGCCTGTGGCATTCTTCCCGCTAAGCCGTCCCTGTCGGAGAAACTCCTGAAAGAACGGAAAAACGAGTTCAGATAATGCCTAAAGGACCCTTTATTTTTGACAGCCATGCCCTGCTAAAACTATTTCAGAAAGAAAAAGGATATGAAAAAGTTGTGGGTCTTCTTGAGGAGATAAAGAAGACAGGTGCGAAAAAATACATCAATGCCATCAATCTTGGAGAGATCATCTATTCAACTAAACGGGAATTCGGCGATCAGAAGAAGGTAGAGACGCTTGCAAACATCGAAAGATTACACTTTTCGATTCTGCCCGTACCCGATGCTTTAATATATCAGGCTGCCGAGTATAAGGCTCAATACAGCATTTCATATGCTGACTGTTTCACACTTGCTTCCGCTATAGAACAGAACGCTATTATAGTAACCGGTGACCCGGAATTTAAGAAAGTTGAACACTTAGCAACTATTTTTTGGATATAAGAAAGATAAACCTCAAGGGGAGGAATTCGAGGAATTCTGGGGACACCATACTTACTAATAGGGTCATAAGTAAAGACACATAAAATTTTATTCGTCATGCCCGAAGTCCTTAGTCGGGCATCCAGGGTTTCATATGAAAACGGGAAGTTGATTCCTCAAATGGATTCCCGCCTTCGCGGGAATGACGAGTAATGTGACCTTACTTATGAACTCCTTAGTAATTCTTGATTTGGTACTTAGTAATCCATAATAAATCGCATGGCAAGAATCGCATGGATTGCGGCCGCCAACCTTCCGCATCCCGTAAGGGCGAAACTTGTATCCCAGCCTGAGGACTACCCGTGGAGCAGTGCATCTGCCCATTTGTCAGGCAGAGATGATATGTTCGTTAAAGTTGCACCTCTTCTTGAAATGGTAGACGATTGGGGTGTACTTCAATAAATCAAATAGCTGGAGACATGTTGTTGTTTCTGACCGTAAGAAATATATGACAGTGTAAGAACCTTGCATTAAATGTCATTTGTCATTAAAATAAAGTCAAAAGGCAATCGAAATGAAATTGGCATAAGGAAAGGAGCAGAAATGAATACCGCATTGGCTTTTGAAAATGAAGAAATAAAGAAGAAGATTATTAGGACGCTTGGTTTAAAGGATTCGGACGTGAAGCCGGGAGAAAGAGACAAGGGGATGTTCACCTTTGATGCTTTAATTAGAAAGGGAATTCCTTATACCAAAGTCGCTATTGTGAAGACAGCTTTAAATCTTACCGATAATGAATTTGCGACTTATTTAGGCATAAGCCTCAGAACATTACAGAGAAAACGAGATTCTCAAGGGAAGCTTTCAATAGTAGAGGGTGACCGACTCTTTCGGATCGCAAAAATATTCGCTCTCGCTACCCAAGTTCTTGAGGATGATGAAATGGCACGGAAATGGCTACATAGGCCCCAGAGGGGATTAGGGGGAAGGATGCCAATCCAAGTTATCCAAACGGAAGCTGGCGCACAAGAAGTTGAGGATTTACTTGAAAAAATAGAATATGGAGTTCTTATATAGTGTTTTGCTGGCGCATTGCGAAGAAAAAACATAAGGATTCCGCCTTTGACGGAGAAGGTTCAAAGAGGAAAGGTGGTCGCTGGACTCCAAAAGGGCTTCCAGCAGTCTATACTGCTCAAACTGAATCGTTAGCCGCGCTTGAGCAATTTGTTCAACTTGGAGATGAGGGACAAAATATTCAATTTGTCTGTTTTAGAATTGAGATTCCAGAAGAAATGAAGATTTCTGAAACCGACATTAATTCTTTGCCCACAAATTGGAGAGTAACACCGGCGCCGGATTCATTAAAGGCATATGGTTTTAAATGGTTGGCACGGGCAGAAACAGCGGTACTCAAAGTTCCCTCATCTTTAATTGTTTCAGAGAATAATTTTATTCTGAACCTCCGTCATCCCGATTTCCAAAAAATAATCATCAGACCCCCAGAGGAATTTTGTTACGATCCTCGTATGTGGAAAGAAAAACAATAGAAAGGTCTATGATTTGGCACCAAATTCTTTCATTTTTCCCCGCATGCATATTATTTCTTGACATAGTGGCATAATGTTATTTAGCATGTAGTATTATGACAGCATACGTTGAGTGTCAATTTCCATCAGTCATCGTCTGCGTTGCATGATCTGTCGGTTACGGTATTTACCGGAATGAGGCAGACCGGAAAGAGCACCTTCCTGCAGAACTATCCGAAAGCTCAAAAATATAAGATTGTTCATCGATGACTTTGTCCAGCTTGAAGCGGCAAGACCGATCCTGACGGGTTTGTCCGTTCAGATGAGCCGATAACTATAGATGAGGTGCAGAAATGCCCGGAACTGTTGACTTCGATAAAAAGAGCCGTTGATAAGAAAAGACGGCCGGGACAGTTTTTGTTGTCCGGTCTCAGCCAACCTTGCAATGCTGAGGGGTGTATCAGAAAGTCTTGCCGGGACGTGCCGTGTATTTCACTCTGCATCCTTTTTATTATAGCCTTAGATATTAGCATGTTATTTAGAGGCTCTTTATGACACGCGAATCAATTATAGAATCTATAAAAAATACGCTCAAAAAGTACGGCGTTACCAAAGCATATCTTTTTGGTAGTTTTGCCCGCATGGATGACGACTATCGTGACATAGACATCGCAATCGAGCCGCCGCAGGGCAAATTCTCCCTGTTTGATCTTGTCGGAGTGGAACAGGAACTTGGGGACTTAACAGGCAAGAAGGTTGACGTGGTCATTTATCGCGCTCTTAAACCTCGCATTAGGAACTATGTTGACCAAGACCTCCTGCCGATATTATGACGGCCGGGAAAGACGATCTTGTTTATGTGGAGGACATGCTGTCGGCTATAGACAGGATCAATCGCTACTGTAAAGGTCTCGATAAGGTCACCTTTTTCAACAATGAAATGCTGCAGGATGCCGTTGTCAGGAATATTGAGATAATCGGCGAAGCGGCATCAAAGCTTTCCGAATCATTCACCAAAAGCCATCCAACTATCGAATGGCGGACACAAATCGTTGCCGCCAGGAACCGCCTTATTCACGCCTACGATACGATTGATTACCAGCTCGTCTGGGACGTAATAAGTGCGGACATCCCTACGCTTGAAGGCAAACTTCGACAATTACTCCTGTAAACAGCTCTCCATTCGTCTTCCTGAAAATTTGATATAATGATGCACATGCCTTTTGAAAGGGGATAAATTAATCTTTAAATTTTGATAGATGATTGAACGCGATTTTGATATACCATTTATTGCCAATCTCGCCCTGAGAGAAAAGCAAATCCAATTCATTTGACGTCATCAAATTCCGGCAGTGTGCCTCAGTTTTGTAACGGATGTGATATCTTATACGGGGTGGTCATCGATGATTTCGGAAAACCGTATGAAGAACAAGCTATGCTCGAAACCCTAAGAACCGTCTTCGGTTTTCAGAGCTTTCGTCCGAATCAGGAGTTTATCATTAAGAGCATCCTGAATAACAAGGACGTTTTCGCAGTTATGCCGACGGGAGGGGGAAAGTCCCTCTGCTATCAGTTGCCTGCAAAGATGATGCAGGGCACGACTGTCGTTATCAGCCCCCTCATCTCCCTGATGAAAGACCAGGTCGACGCAGCTTTGGAGAACGGCGTACCCGCTGCATTTATGAACAGTTCGCTGAACGGAAATGAGATTGCCGGTATTTACCGGATGCTGAGATACAACAAAATAAAACTGCTCTATATCGCTCCCGAGAGGTTTGCGATGTCCCATTTTCTCGAAACTATGAAAACCGTTCCCATCTCTCTCTTTGCAATAGATGAAGCCCATTGTGTTTCCGAATGGGGACATGATTTCCGTCCTGATTATCTGAGTCTTTCCGCCATACCGAAAACGTTTCCCGGCGTCCCGATCGCGGCTTTTACTGCGACGGCAACTCAGACAGTTCAGGAAGATATAATCACAAAGCTCGGGCTCAGGACCCCCGAAATAGTCCGTGCGTCTTTTGACAGACCAAATCTTTTCTATGAAGTGAAGAGAAAATCAAGGGTGGACCAACAGATACTGGAGTTCCTGAAAGAACATTCCGATGAATCGGGAATTATCTATCGTACGACCCGGGACTCTGTTGCGGATACAGCCGATTTATTGGCGTCGAAAGGGATAAAAGCGCTACCTTACCATGCGGGATTGACGACGGAGGAGCGGAACAAAAACCAGGACGCCTTTAACAGAGATGAGGCATGGGTGATAGTGGCGACGATCGCCTTCGGAATGGGTATCGATAAGTCAAATATCCGCTTTATCATTCATGGCGACCTGCCTAAAAATATCGAAAGCTATTATCAGGAAACAGGACGGGCAGGACGGGACGGAGAGCCGGCCCACTGCATCCTGTTTTTCAGTCCCGGAGATATTCCGAAGATCCGCTATTTCATCGATCAGATGGCCGACGAAAAGGAACGCTCCATCTCAATGGAGAAATTGAATCAGATGGTCGGATTTACCATGCATAACGTATGCAGGCGCAAACAGCTTTTGAGCTTCTTCGGAGAAGAGTATCTTTCAGATAACTGCGCCTCCTGCGATATCTGTTCAGGCAATGTCGAGCAGGTAGACATCACCGTCGATGCACAGATAATAATGTCCGCCATGTCGAGGACGCATGAGAGGTTTGGAACCGGGCACGTTGTCGACATAGTCACCGGCGCTGATACAAAGCGCATCCGCGAGCTTCAGCACGATAAGATCAAAACTTATGGCGCCGGAAAGGACAAAGATAAAAGGCACTGGCGGTCCATTGCCGATGAATTGCTTGCGCAAGGCCTGATCCGGCAGGACGGTGACCGGTATCCCGTCCTGAAGCTGACACCAAAAGGCTCCGATGTACTCTACGGTAAAGAGCGGGTTGCCGCTATAAAGAGAGAAGACATTAAGAGGAAGAAGGAGGCAAAAGGGATTGAATCCAGCCGTTATGATCAAACCCTCTTTGAGAAGCTTCGCATGTTGCGGAAGAAAATCGCGGAGGAGCATCAGGTCCCTCCATATGTAATATTTTCGGACAAGAGCCTCCACGAGATGTGCCGCTACTATCCGAAGTCGGCATCAGATATGAGAAGAATCAGCGGTGTCGGGGATGTCAAGCTTGAGCGCTATGGGGAGTATTTCATGCATGAAATAGAGAAATACCTCAACGAGAACACCGGCATCTCGATTCCCGACCCACGATTCCCTGTCCCCGCTGGAATGACATCGCCCAAAAAGAAGAAGGGCGAAACAGTCGAGAAGACTTATGAATTCTACGCAAAGGGGCTCTCGATTGAAGAGATCGCCCGGGAGCGGAATCTTTCTCCGGCCACTATTGCCGGACATATCGAGAAGCTGATTATGAACGGATTTGATATCGATATTGACCGCTTAGTCGACAAGCTGAAGAGACAGAAGATCGAGGAAATGTTTTTAAAACTGCAGCAATGGAACCTGAATCCTGTTGTCGAGCACTTCGGCGGTACTGTGGGTTATGAAGAAGCGCGGTTCGTGAGAGCTTACTTGATGCGCAGAAAACAGGGCTGAATCAGACCTTTCAGTTGCAGACGGCTGGATGCAGCGCCGGCTAAGCAAACAAGAGATTGAATCTATTGTCTCGAAATTTTGACAAATATTCTATAAGGACCCCTTTGTTTTTGATAGCCATGCCCTGTTAAAATTATTTCAGAAAGAAAAAGGATATGAAAAAATTGTGGGTCTTCCTGATACAGCTTGCCTTGACGAGGCTCTGAGTTAAATTGAGCTTAATACTCCCGGGCTTTGTTTTGACAATACATTGGAGAAGAGGCCGTAATGAATAAATGGCTTATTACTCTCACCGTCATGCTTCCCACGCTGATCGAGATCATAGACACCTCTGTGGTCAACGTCTCTCTCGATCATATCCGGGGAAGCCTGTCCGCCGGCATAGATGAATCGACATGGACGATAACGTCCTACCTGGTATCGAACGCAATCATAATACCCATGACAGGCTGGCTGAGCAAGTTATTCGGGAGGAAGCGCTACCTCATTATATCGATAACGGTCTTTACGGTGAGTTCTTTCTTGTGCGGGTCCGCATGGAACCTCCAGAGCCTTGTTTTTTTCAGGGTGCTTCAGGGGATGGGCGGCGGCGCCCTTCAGCCTCTCTCCCAGTCCATACTACTTGAGACATTCCCTCCCTATCAGCACGGTATCGCGATGGCTGCGTTTGGTGTGGGGATAATGTTCGGTCCTATTATCGGACCTTTGCTCGGAGGATGGATTACAGACAACTGGTCATGGCACTGGATATTTTTTATCAATGTCCCGATCGGGATTATTTCCGTGCTCCTGACCCTGCTTTTCATAACAGATCCTCCTTACATGAAAAGGGCCAAGATGAAAATAGATTACTGGGGTCTTACCCTCCTCGCCCTGGGTCTCGGCTGCCTCCAGATAGTCCTGGATAAAGGGCAGCGGGAAGACTGGTTTTCATCGAGTTTTATCGCATGGCTCACCGCTGTTTCCGCTATATCCCTGGTGTCGTTTGTAATCGTTGAACTTTATACAAGACATCCGGTGGTGAACCTCAGGGCTTTCAAAAACATTTCTTTCAGCACAGGGAATATGGTTATGTTCGTGGGTTTTTTAAATCTTTTTGCGAGCATAGTCCTGCTCCCGATCTATCTCCAGACACTTATGGGGTATACGTCATTCCTCGCCGGATTTGTCCTGGGACCCGGGGGAATCGCAACATTAATCGCTCTCCCCCTGGCGGGAGTTCTTATCAACAAAGTAAATCCAAAGGCCCTCCTGGCCTTCGGGATCGTTGTGAATGCCTATGCCACATACCTCATGTCCAGGTTTAATCTGTCCGCCGACTTTTATACAGTTATATGGCCCAGAATCGTCCTGGGTATCGGGATGGGATTTTTCTTTATCCCGTTGACGACAATGACAATGTCCGGAATAAGAAAGGAAGATATGGGGAATGCGTCCGCCATCTATAACCTTCTCAGAAACCTTGGAGGCAGCTTCGGCGTGGCTTTTGTAACGACCATTCTTTCGCGTCGCGAGCAGTTCCATCAGGCCCGTCTCGTTGATCACCTGACACCGTTTAACAGGACTTATCAGCTTTTTTCCGAGAAGAGTTCCCATCTGCTGAACTTCAAGGGGTTCGAAGGCGGCTTAGCGGACCGGGGCGGGCTCGCCCTTATGTACAGGGAACTCCTCAGGCAGGCATCTATGCTATCATTTAACGACGCCTTCCATCTTGTCAGCATCATGATGATATCTATTCTTCCCCTTGTGCTTTTGATGAGGAGAGCCAAGGGAGTGCAGCCGGGAGGAATGCATTGAGATACTTAATTTTTGTGGCATAAGGAGAGGATATAGCATTTTTGGCTCATTCTCGTCTCCCGAGTACGGGAGACTGCGAGGCTTTTGCCTCTCTACTATTATAGTACGACAAAGACTATCGGCAAAAGAATCCGCCCAAAATACCATATCCTCTCCTTCATGGGTGTTACGATAGATAGGATGAGGAGTTTATTATGACGCTTTTTTTGTTCACTTTTTTTCTTCTTTACGGCGGCATGCATTTCTATGCCTTTATGAAGGCAAAGGCCGCTCTTGCTTTCGGCGCACAGACAGGTATCTATGTGGCGGTCTTTATGACGGTAATGCTCTTCGCACCATTTATTATCAGGGTTTCCGAGAGGGCGGGTTTCGAGCTTTTTGCACGTTTAATGTCCTACATAGGATATACATGGCTGGGTGTTCTCTTCCTGTTCACTTCCGCTTCACTGGCTGTCGATCTCTATCGCTTTGTTCTGTACGCGGGCGGATTTGTGGTGAAAAGGGATCTGTCATACATCTTCAGTTTCGAACAAGTATGCTTTTCTGATCCCGTTGATTATCGCCATGGCGACCGCAGCTTACGGATATTTCGAGGCAAAGGATATACGCACTGAGAAAATTACAGTAAGGTCGCCGAAGATCCCTGCCGGCATCGGCAGTTTGAGGATAGTCCAGATCTCCGACGTCCATATCGGCCTTATCGTGGGAGAAGACAGAATAAAGCGCATGCTTCGAGGAAGTGAGAAAGGCGAATCCGGATATCCTTGTATCGACAGGCGATCTTGTGGACGGCCAGATAGATGCCCTATCCGGACTTGCAGAACTTCTGAAAGAAATTAACCCGAGATACGGAAAATTTGCCATAACCGGGAACCATGAGTTCTATGCCGGACTTGATCAGGCACTGAATTTTACGGAAAGGGCCGGTTTTAAAATGCTGCGCGGAGAAAAAATAGATGTGGCGGGAATTACTATTGCGGGCGTTGATGACCCCCAGGGTAAAGCGTTCGGTCTTTTCAAGGGGGGGAGTGAGAGGGAATTGCTCTCGGGAATTGATCGTAAGAGGTTTGTTCTCCTGCTCAAACACAGACCACTGGTGGATAAAGCCGCACTCGGTCTATTTGACCTCCAGCTTTCAGGCCATGTCCACAAAGGTCAGATCTTCCCCTTCAGCATCATCACGGGTCTGTATTATCCGACGCAGGCGGGCTTCGCAAATCTCCCGATGGGTTCTGAATTATATGTCAGCAGGGGGACCGGCACCTGGGGACCGCCCATCCGGTTCCTGGCCCCTCCGGAAGTGACAGTGATCGATCTCGTGCACGAGGACAAATGAGGAAAAATGAGGGGAAAACCTTTTGGCCTATATTGTTGATGACCATCTCTTGTCCAAAATAAATTTCTTGGACAGCATTTGCGATTAGAGAAAACGCGTAAATCTTTGGCTGTCATTCCGGGCTTGACCCGGAATCCAGCGACTTTGGCCTTATTGAAGCGCTTGAACGTCACTGGATACCGGCTTTCGCCGGTATGACAATATCCAGCGTCTATTTGAGCGGATTCTTTTACCGATAGTCCAATACAATCGGAAAATAAAGAGGCAAAAGCCTCGGAGTCCTGTCCGCCTGAGGCTAAGAGCGAAGATACTATATTGCCCGGTCGCTTTTTTTGATTTATTTTGAGGCGATATGAGCTTGATGGTTCATCGTAGAATTTGGAATTCGGGTATAATATTTCTCTTGGCAAGGAATTTATAAGATTATGAAAAAATTTCCTTTTTTACATCTTGTCCTTTTCATTCTCACTCTGCTTTCTACTTTGACGGTAGGAGCGATGCAGAGCGGGGTAGATGTCCTGGAAGAGCCCGGGAAGATCTATAAGGGGATTCCCTTTGCGGTAACTCTGATGGTTATCCTGTTGAGCCATGAGCTGTCGCATTATTTCACATCGAAGAGGCACGGGGTGAAGGCTACTCTTCCCTATTTCATCCCGGCCCCCACTATTATCGGTACGTTTGGAGCTTTCATAAAGATGAAATCTCCGATAGTGACCCGTCAATCACTTATAGATATCGGCGCATCGGGCCCTATCGCCGGGTTTATCATCTCCGTGATAGCCACTATTGTCGGTCTGAATATGTCAGAGGTGGTGACGACAACCCAGACAACGGGCGCATTGAACCTCGGCGATTCAATCCTCTTTTCTTTCCTGTCAAGGGCAATTTTGGGCGTTACGTCCCACGGGCACGATATCATTTTGAACCCCGTCGCATTTGCCGGCTGGATCGGCCTTTTTGTCACTTCTATCAATCTGATACCGGTCGGACAACTGGATGGCGGACATATCGCATACGCGCTCATGGGAGAGAGGCAAGTCCACCTGTCGGTTGTGCTTATAATTGCAATGGCCGCCCTTGGGTTCTTTTTATGGGAAGGGTGGGCGGTATGGGCCGTCCTGCTGGTGGTCCTCGGCTTCAGACATCCTCCCGTCCTCCACTGGGAGGTCCCCTTGGACAACAAAAGAAAATTCATGGGATGGTCTGCACTGGTGATATTCATCCTCACGTTCATACCCGTACCGTTCCAGATTCTGTGAGAGTGCGTCAGATTTATTTTCCGGCATTCATTTAGGGCCGGAATTCATGGTATACTATCGTAATCCGGGGGCTCAACGTCTTGGAAACATCACTCCTGAATCACAATGACTGCTTAAGGCGCCCAAAGACGGGCTCGTGTAATTAATACAATTTTTTTAAAGGAGAATTGAATGAAGGTTATACTGAAAGAAGATGTGAAGAACATAGGGAGTATGGGGCAGATTCTGGATGTGGCCGATGGATTTGCAAGGAATTACCTGGTGCCACGGGGGCTGGCTATGGAAGCCAATATCAAAAATATCAAATCCCTGGAACACGCAAAAAAGGTTATCCAGGAGAAGGCGAAGAAGGTCAAGAACCAGGCTGAGGACATCTCAACCAGAATTGCGAATATCACTGTTGTGATCAAGGCAAAGGCGGGTGAAGAGGGAAAATTGTTCGGCTCCGTCACGACTATGGATATCGCCGAGCAACTTAAGAACGAAGGGATTGATATCGACAAGAAGAAGATTTCCATCGACGAACCGATAAAGAGGCTCGGAACTCATACGGTGAACATAAAATTACATGCCGAAGTTTCAACGCCTGTTCAGGTAGAGGTAGTCGGGGAATAACGCTTCCAACAGATAATTTTGCAAATGAAAGACACTGATATAAATCTTGACAAAGTACCGCCGCAGAACCTGGAGGCCGAGCAGTCCATCCTCGGTGCAATTCTGATCGATAACGATGCGTTGCCTAAGACACTTGAAATCCTCGACCCTGAAGATTTCTACAAGTCATCCCACAGGAAAATATTTTATGGAATGACCGAACTGTTCGAAAAAAACGAGCCGATAGACCTGATAACCCTCACCGACCATCTCAGGAAAAAAGACGAATTGGAGACCATAGGCGGTATTTCTTATCTCTCTTCGCTGGCAAACATGATTCCTACCGCCGCGAACATAAAATATCATTCTCATATTGTGAGGGAAAAGGCACTGCTCAGGGGTCTCCTGCATACTGCAGGCGATATCGCAGGCAAAGTGTACGAAGACAATCTTGATGCAGAGGACCTGGTAGACTATGCGGAAAAGTCTATTTTCGACATCTCGGAAAAGAAGATTAAGGCATCGTTCGTGAGCTTGAAAGAGGTCATCAAAGGCAGTTTCGAGATGATAGAGCATCTCTATGACAAGAAGGAGACGGTGACCGGGGTGCCGTCAGGCTTTAAAGACCTTGATGATATGACCACGGGTTTCCAGAAGGGCGACCTGATAATTGTCGGCGGCAGGCCCTCCATGGGAAAGACAGCTTTTGTCCTTAATATTGCACAGCATGTCGGCCTTGAATCGAGAGAGCCTGTAGCGATATTCAGCCTTGAAATGGCGAAGGAGCAGCTTGCCTTCAGGATGCTTTGCGCAGAGGCGATGGTGAATTCAAACAGTATCAGAAAGGGCTTCATAAAAAAAGAAGACTGGCATAAGCTGACGAGCGCGGCGAGCAAACTCACCGATGCGCCGGTTTTTATCGACGATTCATCGGGGATTACGGTCCTCGAAGTGAGGGCAAAGGCAAGGCGGCTGAAAATTGAGCACGGCCTGAGCCTTGTCATCGTGGACTATCTGCAGTTAATGAGGGGGAAAGGTAGTTTTGAAAGGCGGGAGCAGGAAATATCAGATATATCCCGTTCACTGAAAGGCCTCGCAAAGGAACTGAGTGTCCCGGTTATCGCCGTGAGCCAGCTGAACAGAAGCGTTGAACAGCGCAGGCCGCCGACGCCGATACTGGCTGACCTGAGGGAATCGGGTGCGATAGAGCAGGACGCCGACGTTATCCTTTTTGTTTACCGGGCTGAGATTTATGACAAAGAGGCAAACAAGGGACACGCGGAAGTTATTATCGCCAAACAGAGGAACGGCCCGACGGGAATAGTGAATCTCACCTTCATGTCGAACTGCACAAGGTTTACGGACAGGACCGACAGGGAGTACGAGGATATAGAGGAGGCATTTTGAGACGGTCGGCTGCTGTGGCGGGACAGTTTTATTACGGGGATGCTGCCAGACTGGCCCAACAGGTAGAGCAATACATAGATAAGGATGCAAAAAAGGAAGGGGTCATCGGCATGGTCGCTCCCCACGCAGGGCTGATGTATTCGGGTCCTGTTGCGGGGGCCGTGTATTCCTCAATAGTTTTCCCGGAAACCTTTATTCTGATCGGTCCGAATCATACAGGGCTTGGAGCGCCGATATCCTTAATGGAATCCGGCGAATGGGAAATCCCTACGGCTGTCTTCCAGATAGACGAAAAGATTTCTCACAGAATCGCCATGAACGCACCTATTGTGACCAGGGAAGCGAAGGCCCATATGTTTGAACATTCACTCGAGGTGCAGCTTCCCTTTATGGCGCATTTCTCCACAAAAGTGAAGATTGTGCCGATAATCATGCTTTCTGCCTCGGACGAAGACTGCAGGATACTCGGGGAAGGCATAGCAAAGGCAGTTAAGCGGGCAGATTATTCGGTCGTCATTGCGGCGAGTTCCGATATGAGTCACTACGTGCCGGATAGCGTCGCAAGGCAAAAGGACAAAAAGGCGATCGACAGGATACTGTCACTCGATCCGCAGGGGTTATATGAAACCGTACTCAGGGAAAGAATATCCATGTGCGGCTACCTGCCTGCGACAGCGATGCTGTACGCGGCAAAGGCATTGGGCGCTCAGTCTGCAAGACTTGTGAAATATACTACTTCGGCGGAGGTGAGCGATGATTATGACCATGTGGTCGGTTATGCGGGGGTCGTTGTAAGGTGAGACGAGCAACACTACTGCATTGAAGCTGTGGATGATAAATTATGCCTCGTGACGAACTGAGGACAGGAAGTCTTTGAAGGATTTCCCGGATACCCTTGAAGACGTATGAAGTACTTGTTTTTAGCGACGGAATTGTGGTAAATTATTCATTCGGAGGTAGGAATGTACGCAATAGTAGAAAGCGGAGGAAAGCAGTATAAAGTCTCTCCCGGCCAGACCGTGAAGGTAGAAAGACTTGTGGCGGCTGCAGGCGTGGACGTTGTCATGGATAAGGTGCTTGTTGTGAAAAAGGAAGACATGACTGTATTCGGGACGCCTTATGTGAGCGGGGCGAAGGTCATCGCATCGGTTGAGGGAGAAGGCAGGGCAGCGAAAGTAATAGTCCATAAACAGAGACCAAGAAAAGTTTACAGGAAGACCAACGGTCACAGGCAGGCTTATACGTCTCTGAAGATTAAAGAAATAGTTTTGGAGGGATAACCATGGCCCATAAGAAAGGTGTCGGCAGTTCAAGAAACGGGCGGGATAGTGAATCCCAGCGCCTGGGTGTCAAGAGATTCGGCGGACAGTTTGTCCGCGCGGGAAATATACTCGTGCGGCAGAGGGGAACAAAATTTCATCCGGGCGTGAATGTCGGCAAGGGGTCTGATGATACACTCTTTGCAAAAATAGACGGCATAGTGAATTTCGAGCGGAAAGACAGGGCGAGGTTACAGATAAGCGTTTATCCCGCAGCAGAGTAAGAAAACTTTTCATTCACAAAATAGAAGGCGGGCTTATGGTCCGCCTTTTTTGCGCGATTAAGGTAGAGATGAGTTAGTCCAGCGCTTTTCTTATGGATTTTTTGAGTTTTCCAACGCTCCATCGATTCCCGCGAAGGCGGGAATCCAGACTCTTTCTTTTTTTTAAGAGAATGGATTCCCGATTACTACCTCGGGAATGACAATACTCGGATTTCTTTTAAAGTCCTTATATAAAAGGATTTATGCCACACTACATTAGATGATATGCAATTTGTTGACTATGTGAAGATATATGTAAAGGCCGGCGACGGGGGAAGAGGCTGTGTCGGCTTCCGGAGGGAGAAATATGTCCCGAAGGGAGGGCCTGACGGCGGCGACGGGGGAAGAGGCGGACATATTATAATCAGGGCGACCGATGAATTGAATACCCTCCTCGACCTGAGATACCAGCGCGAGTACAGGGCAGAAAGAGGCCAGCACGGCATGGGCAAGAAAATGCACGGCAAGAACGGCGAAGACCTTATTGTCCCTGTACCTGTCGGGACCATTGTAAGAGATGCCGAGTCAAAAGATATCATAATCGACCTTGACAGGGACGGTGCGCAAGTTGTTATAGCAAAGGCCGGCCGGGGTGGATTGGGCAACTCTCATTTCGCAACACCGGTCAGGCAGGCGCCCAGGTTTGCACAACCCGGCGAAGAAGGTGAAAAAAGATGGCTGATACTGGAATTGAAACTTCTCGCCGACATCGGATTAATAGGACTTCCGAACGCGGGGAAATCCACCCTGTTGTCTGCAATTTCTTCTGCGCGTCCCAAGATTGCCGACTATCCATTTACAACGCTCAGGCCGGTTCTCGGGGTGGTGAAACTCGAAGATTTCAAGAGCTTTGTTGTTGCCGATATCCCCGGGCTTATTGAGGGCGCTCACAGAGGTGTCGGCCTGGGCTTCCAGTTCCTGAGGCACGTTGAGCGCACATCGGTACTCCTCCACCTTGTTGACATATCGGAGATGGGGGAGGGCGATCCTGCAAAGGATTTCGAAAAGATCAACAAAGAGCTTGAATTATACAGTCCGGAACTTATCGAAAAGCCGCAGGTAGCGGTGGGGACAAAGCTTGACATCGCCGGTACCAGGGAGAGATTTGAAAAACTGGAAAACTACTGTAAGAAGAAAAATATAACTTTTTTCCCTGTATCCGCCGCCACGGGTAGCGGGATCAGAAATCTCCTCTCCTATCTTTCGGTGAAGCTGGAGGAAATGAAGGGCGGCAGAAAAAAGTGAGCGCGATTCCTTTTTCCGAGCCCCGGAAGCTTGATATGCACCGCTTTGTGAGAATAGCCGGATGAAAAAGAAGTTAAAAGAGCCGGTCATTCCCGTTGCGAGACAGGAGACCATCCGGCAGAAAATAATGTCTCTGCTCCAGGGCAATACGCTTTCAGCAAAAGATATATCCTCTGAAATAGGAATTTCCGAGCGAGAGGCATATGAACATCTCGAACATATCCACAGGACTGCACATAAACATTTTATCGTCACTCCCCCGGCCTGCAGGAAATGTGGTTTTGTGTTCAGGAAGAGGGAAAGGCTGAAGAAGCCCGGCAGATGTCCCGTCTGCCGCAGTGAACTGATACAGGAGCCTGTCTTCTCAATCAGGGCAGAGAAGGCAGGGCAACCTTATTCTTAAGTTTTTACCCCAAGCGCTTACGCTAAAAAATTACCCTGAAAACCTCATCTATTTCCTTCAGGGCCTTTATAATACCAGCAGCGTCACCCGCCCTGAGAGCGTCGGAATTCACGCCTGATATTATTTCAAACAATCCATCAAAGGCGTTCTTCACGTTCAGATCATCGTCCATATTTCCGGTAAATGTATTTCTTAATTTCTGTGCAATCTCCGACTGAAGGTCAGGCCTGTGGCCTGCCTTGTTGTTAATCTTCCTGACAAGCTTCTTAAAAGTCCTCAATTTGCCGGCAGCAAGCTCCATATTTTTGTCTGAATAGTCAATGCGCTGACGGTAATGTCCATAGGTGAGAAAGAACCTTATTTCAGACACATGGTAACCCTTCTTTTGAAGAGAGTTTGTGTACAATATATTACCTGTGCTCTTGGACATCTTCCGGCTGTTTACGTAAAGGTGCTCGCAGTGCAGCCAGAACCTTGCCATGGGATAAGGTCTCACGGATTCCAGAATTGCAAGGGTATAGTCATGGTGACGGAATAAATTATCGATTCCACCGCAATAGATCGAGAGGGTCTCTCTGAAATATTTGCTGATCATGCTCGGGTCCTGGACGTTCCATGAAGGTCTCCCCCTGCCGATCCTCGTATCCCAGGAATATTTTTCGCCTTCTTTATATCCATGCCATAAAATGAAATCTCCCATATTCCAGTGCATGCCGGGATAAGTGTCCTTATGAAACCTCTTCTTCTTTTTGGGCCACTTCGACATGTCGAGCCCGTAGAGTTTCCCGAACCCGGGGAATTTCAGGGGATCGAAATAGATATTTCCCTTGTACCGGTAAGCAATTTGATGGGCGAGAAGATACTCTATGATATCAACAGCTTCAGCGATGCACTCAGAAGCCCTGGGGAGATAATCCGGTTCCTTCATTCTCAACAATGCCATCTCTCTCAGGAATTCGTGAATGTTCTGCTTCGCAATACGGTCAACCGTTGTCTTTCTCTTCTCGGCTTCCTTAATCGATTTGTCCTCAATGTCGGTGAAATTCATGCCGCGCCGTATTGTATATCCTGAATATCCGAGATATCGTGCGAGGATGTCTTCAAACAGGAAAGTCCTGAAATTACCGATATGGGCCTTCTGGTAGACAGACGGACCGCATGTAAAAATGGTGACTGCTTCTTTCCCGACCGGACGGAAAGTCTCTATTCTTTTCCCTGACGTATTAAAAAGTCTTAACAAGTTTTCCCCCTGAGCTTCTCAGTCTAATTTGATTTGTTTCCAGTGTCCCCGGTGGAACCTCCACGTCATAAGCATGCCCTGTACGCCCATGGAAGTGACCATCGCGATCCAGACCCCTGTCGCACCATAATTTACTATAATGCCGAGGAAATAGGCGAGGGGGAGCCTGACAACCCACATCGCAATAATAATCACCCACATCGTGCCACGGGTGTCTCCCGCTCCCTGCAAACCGCCCGCCAGTGTCACGCTTAAAGCCATGAAAGGCTCCGATATCATATTAATTCTCAGATACCGTGTCGTCTCCTCAAGGACTGCCGGATCCGTCGTCAATACGGAAGCGAGATTTTTTGCCCATATGAAGATTATGAGCGCCATCGCGCTCATCAGGGCGACTCCGGTGAACGCAATCTTCCAGCCTAATTTTTCAGCCCTGTCGGCATTCCGGGCTCCCAGGTTCTGTCCCACCAGCACCGAGGCGGCCATATTGAGGGCGAACGCCGGCAGATAGATAATGGCTTCAAGTCTGAGTCCGTTCGAAATAGAGGCGAGTGCGGCGATGCTCGCGCTCCCAAGCCTGCCGAGTATATTATAAAGGACGATGGTGCCGGCGTTCCACGCGATCTGAAGCAAAGCTGCGGGCCAGCCCAGGCCCACGATCTTCCTGATTGTTGACGGGATGACAGTCAGCGGTCCCGAATAGACAGACCTCCAGCGGTTCATAAAGAAAAAAACGAGATTGATGAACATCCCTATGGTTACTGAAGTCGCTGTCGAGACTGCAATGCCGATATATCCCATTTTCGGGAAAAAGAAGAGGCCGAAGACAAGGACAAAATCTCCGATTATGTTGATGAGACTTACGAGAAACATTGTTAATAGAGGCTTCTTCACCTCGCCGCTCGCACGAAATACTGCGTTCGAGATGATCAATATATAGTTGGGACCGAGGGCCAGAGAAAAAATTTTCAGGAAGTTCTCCGAGATTTTCGAGATTGTCACGGGGAATCCTGAAAGCGCGATCATCTCCTTATTAAAGACATAGCCGATGATTGTTAATGCTGATGCGACAGCCACACTGAAGATCAGGGATTGTCTTGTGGCTTCGGTGGCGCCTCGGGAGTTGCCCGCGCCGACGGCCCTCGAGACCAGCGCAAGAGTGCCGATACTGATCGCATTTGCGGTAATAATGACGAGGAAATACAACTGACCGACGTAACCGACTGCTGCCTGTACTTCCGGGTTTATGAGGCCCGCGACATAAATGTCAGCCAGACCTACCAGAAAATTAAAGATCATGATGAGGAACATAGGCCACGAGATCTGCCAGATATTGACCCAGAGGTTCCCGGCGGTCACATTGACCGGTTGGTCTTTAAACGTTTCCCGCATACTTTATAAGTTTATCACGAAGCAGAGATAGGGACTATTTCGGCGAGGCTTTTTTGTTTTAAACTGAGCCACTCGTTCCGGAGCATTCCGGCTACTCTTGTTTGCACTGTATAGCACGATTGTCACTACTTGACTTGGTAGACAGTGGCACTTGAAATGTTGACTACTTCAAAAAGGACGCACTGCAGCAGCTTACGCAGGGGTACGTCCTACAAGTCATCACAATCAAGTGATAGTAAAGATTGATGATTAACAGTTATAACATCCAATAAAAAGGGCGAGATATTTTTTGCACAAAATAAATTTAATATTTAACCCAACTTTTCATTAACCACTCTCTCAAGAAAATCCTCAAGGGCGGTGATACAGGTTCTATCTCTATATATGCGGTGTTTGTTTGCAGCAATTTTGTCAGATATCTCTTTGCGCCATTCTGAATTTCTCCCAAGTCTTATTGCTATTTTAATATAATCATCAACTGATTGCGGTATAATCTCGATCAATCCCATCATAGTAAGAATTGCAGAACCCTCTCTTCCACGCATGAGTTTACTGGGATATGTCACCACTGGAAGGTTGCGATTAATCGCTTCGAGTACTGAATTGCATCCTGACCACCCTATGGGATCAAGAAAAACATCGGATATGCAATTAATTGCTTCATACTGACTGGTATCAAGATAAGGTAAAAACACAATATAATCTTCAGCATTCAAGTTAAAACGATTAAAAGCTTGGTATATTCGTGAACGAAATTGTTCAATAATAAAAGAACTCTGGGGATATGAAGAAAATAAGAATTTGCAATCTTCAACTTCTTGTGCAATTCGAACAAAAACAATGTCGTATTGTGGTAAGAACTTGAATAGAGATTGGCAACAATGAAAAAGAATAGCTTTACGATCTAATCCAAAAGTGTTTCGATTCACTTCCGCAGATGGAATCTCCCAGGGAGTATAATATATCGATAAATTAGGCAAACGAATTAACTGCTCGGTATAATGCTCATCTGCTTCTACTGATTCGATTAAATCACCGCTGATAAAATAGTCAATTGTAGGCAACCCTGAAGTATTCGGATGTCCCCATGATGAACACTGAATAGGAGCCAGACGTAATGATGCAAGCCTTACAGTCATCGCATCCATACCGATTTCCGGATAGATCAATATATGAAGATCGTCTTCTCGAATGGTCTTGCAGAAATCCTCAAAGGAATGGATGTTTTCAACGAATCGTGTGAAAGACTTCCTCGCTTCTTCTGTTGCTTGATCTTTCCTATTCCCAGTGTAGTAGCCATAAAGGCTGAACCGCTGCTTATCTATGTTCTCAATCCAACCCTTAATTGGAATTTTCCAGTTAGAGTGGCGAAAAAACCATCCGGATACAATACCAACCCTTAATGGCTCTTCAGAGGAAAGAGGTGGCATTGGAGGGCAGTCAGCAAACTGTGGATATCTTGAAGCCATAATTTGACAGACCATATTACCATAGAGTTGTTGGAGTTCCCGATCATTAAGACCCTGATAGGCCAGGTAAAAGGGTTGCGTAACACCAACTGCTTCAGCGGCAATGCCGATATCTTGCAAATCAGAGACAGAATCTTGTAATTTTATAAGCTCATCACGATACTTTGTGCGCGAGGCCTGGATGCTTGAAAGATCAGGGTATACGATCGGCAAATGCGAAAAACAACGAGCCCATCGCGCTTTTATAAAGTCTGGCTTAAAGAATAGAGCCATATCGTAAGCAGCTAGTGCCTTTTCCTGTTGGCCTTGTTCATATAAAATATGCCCCAGGTTAAAGTACGCCTCAACAAAATGTGGGTTAATCTCTAATGACTTTTGATAATAGGCTATAGCGTCTTCAAATTGCCGTTTATTTTTAAAGATGAGCCCCAAGTTATTATATGCAGCAAAAGAATTTGGATTAAGCTGTAAAGCTTTTTGATAACAGGATATGGCATCATCAAGTTGCCCTTTGTCCTGAAAGGCATTTCCCAAGTTATAATGTGCATTAGAAAGATTTGGATTAAGCTGTAAAGCCTTTTGATAACGGGATATGGCGTCATCAAGTTGCCCTTTGTCCTGAAGAGCAGACCCCAGATTATTATATACATCGGAAAGATTTGGATTAAGCTGTAAAGCCTTTTGATAACAGGATATGGCATCATCAAGTTGCCCTTTGTCCTGAAGAGCAGACCCCAGATTATTATATACATCGGAAAGATTTGGATTAAGCTGTAAAGCCTTTTGATAACAGGATATGGCGTCATCAAGTTGCCCTTTGTCCTGAAGAGCAGACCCCAGATTATTATATACATCGGAAAGATTTGGATTAAGCTGTAAAGCCTTTTGATAACAGGATATGGCATCATCAAGTTGCCCTTTCTTTCGAAAAGCAACTCCCAAGTTACTACACGCAAGAACAAAGGTTGGATCGAGCTGTAAAGCCTTCTGATAGCAGGATATGGCATCATCAAGTTGCCCTTTGTCCTGAAAGGCATTCCCCAAGTTACTACACGCAAGAACAAAGGTTGGATCGAGCTGTAAAGCCTTCTGATAGCAGGATATGGCATCATCAAGTTGCCCTTTGTCCTGAAAGGCATTCCCCAAGTTGTTACGCGCAAGAACAAAGGTTGGATCGAACTTCAATGCATTCTGATAGCAGGATATGGCATCATCAAGTTGCCCCTCGGCTCGAAAGGCATTTCCCAAGTTATAATGTGCGTTAGAAAGATTTGGATTAAGCTGCAAAGCTTTTTGGTAACAGGAGATTGCTTCATCATTTCTTTTTTTATCCTGAAAGATAGTCCCTAAATTGTAATAAGTATCAACAAAGTTAGGATTCAGTTGTAGGCTTTTTTGATAATAAGTAATGGCTTCTTCTATCTCACCTTTTTCTTGCAAAGAGTGCCCAAGAATAAAATAAGCTTGTGCAATGTTTGGGTTTAAATTGATTAGCTTTTTTGAATACCGTATCGCAGAGTCATAGTCTTTTTGCTGATAAGATATTATTCCAAGCAAATTAACGGCATTAATGTTATTTGAATGGATTTTTCTAATTTTCTGGCAGATGTTCACCGCTTGTTGTAAATTTCCTGCTTGATAATTTTCTATAGCTGATTGGATTGCCTTATTGAGATTCATCCTTTTATCTCAACACAGATACTGTCAAAAAAAAGTTTATTTATTATCAAAAGGAATATACACTATTTTTTAGCAATTTTTAAATATGAGTTTTCCAGGAAGGACTCCTTCTGTTTAGAAATTATTTGCCGATGCTGCCGTAGCCGGCAGTATAGCACCCCCGTGCGGTCATGGGTCATGGGTCTCGGTCGTGGGGTCAGGTCTTCATCGATCATGGGGTCAGGTCTTGAAAGGTTATATTTCATTCTTCTAATGCTCTCACGGCTTTGCTCACAGTAGTATAATGAATCCCAAGATAATCGCCAATCTCCTTCAATGTGTATCCGTACTTCACATGGCCCTGGTGCATCATCTTCTTTCGTTTCAACATATCTTTCTCTGCAAAAAGTACTGATAGCGCAGGCCTGCCGAGATATCTCTGATATTTGGGAATTTCACTTATTGATTCTTTATTCGCAAGGAGTTCTTTGAATTTGCTCAGAAAACCTTCTTCTCCAAGAAGAAGTTGTCCTTTGAGGTCCTTCCATGGTGACTTCTCCTTCAGCCCCGCAACGATAAATTCTTTATAACGGCGCACGGACTGTCCTATGTTATCACCGAATTGCCCCAGTATCCAATCAACCGTTAGTAAAGAAAGCCGCTTGCTTATCCCAGCCGTCGCCCTATAACTGCTCCATTTCCATTCTGCAGGTCTTTCCACCATCCCGGTCCCTACGGGATTCAAAACGACATACCTACAGAGTTCCAAAGGATAGCTTTCTTCTCCACCAATATCGCCTTGAATCTCCCCTGGAAAATATGGCCCACGCTTTTATGCTGCCTGTTATAAGCTTGAGTGTACATCCCGTTAAGCTGTCTCATACCTCTCGACAAGTTTCCTTCCGGCGTCTCAACGATCAGGTGAAAATGATTGTCCATCAGGCAGTATGCATGGCAGAGCCAATTATATTTCTTCACCACCATACCCAGGACTTCAAGGAAAGCCTTTCTGTCATCGGCGTCTTTAAAAATCATCTTTCGGGCGTTTCCCTCGTGGTAATATGATAAACCGCTCCCGGATATTCTATTCGCAATGGCCGAGCCATAAAGAATATTAGCAGATTAAATATTATCTTTCAAGACCTGACCCTTTTGCTCTCCTAAAACATTTCATATAGATTTTTGGTGAGGCAACGAATACG
>CAVSHJ010000035.1:0-31391 GCA_963727725.1 Thermodesulfovibrionales bacterium | reverse complement strand
ACACAACTTATTGATAGTATTCAAATTACCGGATTGAGGCGGATTTGTTTCCGGCAAATTGCCCTGCCTAAGGGCATTTTGCCGGAAAAGCCGGGCACCCTTAAAGTCGGCGCTGCTCCACTTGACACATCAAGCGGTTAATTGTTAAATTATTAGCACTTAACCATTGAGAGTGCTAAACATGCAAATGATGGATGAAAGAAGTAGAAAAGTCCTTTGTGCAGTTATCCAGAGCTATATTAACTTCCCTGACCCTGTGGGATCAAGGGTTGTGACGAAAAGGTATTCTTTTGGACTTTCTCCAGCTACTATAAGGAACGTAATGGCAGACCTTGAGGAGATGGGATTTCTCATACAACCCCATACATCGGCAGGGAGGGTACCAACGGACAGAGGATACAGATTCTATGTGGATTCACTCGTGGCTGAAGAGATTATTATATAAATATAGAGGTTCTGCAGGAAATCTATAAAAGACTTGAGGCATTAAGGAAAAACATATATATTCCTTAGTGAGACAACAAGGACCTTATCCATATTGTCCCATTACCTTGGGATTGCAATGTCTCCAAAGCTTAACATAACAACCCTGAAAAGGATTGAACTTCTTAAGTACAAGGCTGATAAATTAGCTGTAATATTATTCACAGATGAAGGATTGATTAAAAACAAGGTTGTATCGCTTGGTTCTGAAGTTTCCCAGAAGGACCTGAACAGGATTACCGGTTACCTTAACTCCGAATTCTCCGGACATACGTTTGATGAGATACGGCTGAAGGTTATAAAAGAGATGTCAAGAGAAAAGACCAGATGCGATAGTCTTATCTCAAAGGCAATGAAGATATGCCGTGAAGCACTTTCTTTTCCTCATAGTGATCTTTTTGTATCTGGACTCTCAGAGGTGCTTGAATTACCTGATTTTGCTGATCTCAAAAAAATAAGGGAGTTATCAAGAGCTATTGAGGACAAACATACTATAATCAAACTGCTTGATAAGCTCTCGGGGTGTGACGGTGTTCAGATAATTATCGGATCGGAAAATTCAACGGATGAGATGAAAAAATTAAGCGTGGTGGTCTCTACGTGTAAGGAAGGTGATAAATCGCTCGGCGTTGTCGGGATAATCGGGCCTACAAGGATGAACTATGAAAAAGCGATTTACATAGTTGATAATACAGCAAAATTCATTACAAAAATGTTTGCAAACAGGTAGGGTGAATATTGCAAGAGCGTGAAATGAATGAAGAACAACTAATCTCGAATAAAGAAGAAACTGAAGTGGAAGGCTCCGAAGTTATTGAAGAAGCGCCTGTCGATGAAAAAGACCGACTAACTGCTGAACTTGAGGAGATGAATAACAAATATCTAAGGCTTTATGCTGAATTTGAAAATTATAAGAAAAGGGTTAATAAGGATAAAGAAGAACTCGTAAAATATGGTAATGAAAGTCTTCTTTATGAGCTACTGTCTGTTATTGATAACCTTGAGATGGCGTTAATGCATGCTTCGAACAACGTTTCATCAGGACTTGTGCAAGGAGTGGAAATTACACTAAAAGAACTTCAGAAAATACTTGAAAAATTCGGACTGATTGCGATAGAAGCAAACAACAAACCCTTTGACCCTTTGGTACATCATGCAATGACACAGAATGAACGTGATGATATTGATGAAAAGATAGTTGTGGAGGAGTTCAGGAAGGGATATATGTTAAGAGATAAGGTATTGAGGCCGTCTCTTGTTGCGGTATCGAAAAAACCAGTCAAGAGTCAGGAAAAAGAAAAAGACAGAAGAAAGAAATAAAAGGTAAACAAAATTATAGAGGAGGAATCTTAATATGGGTAAGGCGATTGGAATTGATCTCGGAACCACAAACTCTGTTGTAGCAGTTGTTCAGGCTGGGGAGCCCGTGGTAATTCCGAACCAGGAAGGAAGCAGGACAACTCCATCTGTTGTGGCAATCACTGAAAAGGGTGAAAGACTCGTCGGACAGATTGCAAAAAGGCAGTCTATCACAAACCCTGAAAACACAATATTTTCTATAAAGAGGCTTATGGGAAGGAAATATAATACGTCAGAGGTAGAGCATGCAAGGAAAAGACTTCCTTATAAGATTGTTGAAGCCTCTAACGGTGATGCCCATGTGGAGATAAGGGGTAAACGTTATTCTCCACCAGAGATATCTGGAATGATCCTTCAAAAGCTTAAGCAGGCTGCTGAGGATTATCTCGGAGAACCGGTAACAGAGGCAGTTATCACTGTACCTGCCTATTTTGACGATAGCCAGAGACAGGCTACAAAAGACGCTGGAAGAATTGCAGGACTTAATGTCCTGAGGATAATAAACGAACCAACAGCTGCATCGCTTGCGTATGGTATGGATAAAAAGAAAGAGGAAAAAATCGCAGTTTATGATCTTGGCGGTGGGACATTCGATGTATCAATCTTAGAAGATGGAGAAGGTGTTATAGAAGTAAAATCCACAAATGGTAATACCTATTTGGGAGGGGATGACTTTGATCTCAGGGTTATAGACTGGATGGTTGACGAATTAAGAAGAGCCAGGGCATAGACCTTAAAAATGACAAGATGGCATTACAGAGGCTGAAGGAATCTGCTGAAAAGGCTAAGATAGAGCTTTCGACAGCGATGGAGACAGATATAAACCTTCCGTTTATAACGGCTGATGCAACAGGGCCAAAACATCTGCTTATGAAGCTCTCCAGGTCAAAGCTCGAACAGCTGGTCGGTGACCTCATAGAAAACCAGGTTCCTGTAAAAATGCCCTAGCTGATGCAAACCTTTCCCCGACAAACATAGACGAAATACTGCTTGTAGGCGGTCAGACAAGGACACCAAAAGTTCAGCAAACAGTCCAGAAGTTTTGTGAAAGGAACCGAACAAGACTGTAAACCCTGATGAGGTAGTTGCGGTAGGTGCAGCAATACAGGGGGCGGTCCTAAAGGAGACGTAAAAGAGGTACTTTTACTCGATGTGACTCCCCTGTCTCTCGGCATTGAGACACTCGGCGGAATATTCACAAAGATAATCGAGAGGAATACGACTATCCCAACAAAGAAGAGTCAGATATTCTCAACGGCCACGGACAACCAGCCCGCTGTTTCGATTAAGGTATGTCAGGGAGAAAGGGAAATGGCTGCTGATAATAAGCTCCTGGGAAATTTTGAGCTTATAGGTATTCCCCCCGGCTCCAAGGGGTATCCCGCAGGTTGAAGTAACTTTTGATATCGATGCGAATGGAATACTGCATGTCTCTGCCAAAGACCTTGGCACAGGGAAAGAGCAGTCAATAAGGATAACCGCATCGAGCGGGCTTACCGAGGAAGAGATAAAGAAGATGATGCGCGATGCCGATTCGCACTCAGATGAAGATAAGAGAAAGAAACAGCTCGCGGAGGCAAAGAACGAGGCCGATACTCTAGTTTATACTGTCGAGAAATCTCTAAGGGATTATGGCGATAAACTGAGTGAAGGGGAAAAGAAAGAAATCGAAGAAGCTTAGAGAGGTGTAAGAAAGCGAAGGATACGAGTAACGAGGCATCCGAAATAAAATCCGCGACAGAAGACCTCACGAACAAATCTCACAAATTGGCAGAACACCTCTATAAAGGTGCGGGTGCTCAGGCAGGGGCTGGCGCCGGCGCCGGTACTTCGGGTGATGGCGCACAGGCGGGTGCAAAAGGACCTGAAGAGGAGGTTGTCGAAGCCGAGTTTGAGGATGTCGATAAGGACAAGAAGGAAAGCTGACAGAGACCGTGAAGAATGATCCGCCTAAGGCGGAGTAAAGAGTGAACTTTTTGCCTGCACGGTCCACGGTTTAGCTCCTGTTAACTGCAAGTATTCCCGCGGATGGTGAATAATGCTGGTAACGGCACATCAGCCCTATCAGCTTTTCTATTTGAGTAAAATATCATGAAAATTATATCATTGAACTGAAGATGAAAGATTATTACGAAATCCTCGGTGTCGCACGCAGCGCCTCCGAAATTGAAATCAAGAAGGTGTTCAGACAGCTTGCTCTCAAATATCATCCCGACAGGAATCCGGATAACAAGGAGTCAGAAGAAAAATTCAAGGAGATCAACGAGGCGTATTCCTGCCTGATTGACCCTCAGAAAAGGGCCAATTATGACAGTTTCGGGACAGCCGAAGGCGCCGGCCCCGGGTACAGTCCTTTCGGGACGGGTTTCGGTGATATCTTTGAAGACATCTTCGGCGATTTCTTCGGCACTTTTACAGGCCAGCGCAGACCGAGGGCCGCCAAAGGCAATGACCTGAGATATGATCTTGATATCACACTGATGGACGCCGCCTTCGGTGTAGAAAAGAACATAGAAATACCGAGATGGGAAGACTGTGTCGAATGCGGCGGGTCCGGGTCCGCACCCGGCAAGACACCCGTTGTATGCCCGAACTGCAAGGGGACAGGTCAGATAAGGATTCAACAGGGTTTCTTCAGCATTTCCAGGACCTGCGGAAAGTGCGGCGGCGCGGGCAAGGTTATTACAGACCCGTGTAAGGCATGTAAAGGTGAGGGCAAGGTCAGGAAATTCAAGAGTGTAAGTGTAAAGATTCCTGCAGGTGTTGAGACGGGCTCAAGACTCAGGCTCTCCGGCGAAGGGGAGATGGGCGTGCACGGAGGTCCGCGCGGAGACCTATATATCTATATTAATGTTGAAGAACATCCTTTCTTCAAAAGAGACCGGAATGATCTCTATTGCGAAGTGCCTGTTTCATTTCCGCAGGCGGCACTCGGCGCGGAGATCGAGATTCCGACCATTGACGGGACATCAAACATCAAGATTCCTGCCGGAACCCCGTCCGGAAGGGTGTTCCATTTGAAAGGGAAGGGGATACAGAGACTCAGCAGCCACGGGAGAGGAGATCAGATTGTGAGAGTCTATGTGGATGTGCCGAAGAGCCTGACCCCCAGACAGAGAGAACTTCTTGAGGAATTTTCACGGATAAACGGAGACGAAGTAGCGAAGTCGTTCAAGGAGAAGATTAAAGATCTCTTTACAGGCGCTGAAAAGTGAGAAGATGCAGGATCTACTGATAAGGCCATAGGTATGAAGACATTAGCTGTAAAATCCCTTCTGACCTCCCCGCCTGAGGCGGAGAAGGGCGCGGGGAGATTTTTCAATAATAATGTCTTACTTGTGATCCCCGTTGAGTGAGAGATAACATGCTCGTCTCCCCGCGCCCCTGACTTCCCCGACACTTCTTTGAATTAAATGCCGCGAATATATCTTCCGTTCTTGCATTTTGTGGATAACCGGATATCAATCACCGGCGAAAAGGCGCGCTATCTCACCTCTGTGCTCAGATGCCGGAGGGGCGATGATTTAACGGTGTTTGACGGAGGGGCCGACTGCTTCAAAACGACCATATTAAAGATCGGCAGGCAGGAAGTAATTGTTGAAGTCACAGAAAAGTTGCTCTGCAATGTCGAATCTCCCGTCCGTATAATCCTTGCCCAGGCCCTCCTCAAAGGGGAAAAAATGGACCTGGTTATCCAGAAGACAACGGAACTCGGAGTGGCAGAAATAATGCCCGTTATTACTTCAAGAAGTCAGTTAAGAGAAACCAGGAAGTCAGGCCGCTGGAGAAAGATAGCTGAAGAGGCATCGAGACAGTCGGGAAGGAATGTGATTCCGGTCGTTCATGAACCGGTCGGGTTCGGCAATATCTTCTCTGATCACACTTCATTGTTCAACGCAGGACTCATACTTTATGAAGGAAATGGCGTGAAACTATCGAAAGCAGCAGAGGCGCTGAAGCAGGCATCGGGGTTATTAGTTGTTATCGGCCCCGAAGGTGGCTTTACAGGAGAGGAGATTGCGCTTGCGGGAGGTAAGGGGCTCCTCGTTGTATCTCTCGGTCAGAGAATACTCAGGGCTGAAACCGCCGCAATTTCTGCTGTCGCATTAGTACAGTTTTTACTGGGCGATATCGGCTGACCTGTCTTATCGCCGCACCCGGTGTGTACTCAGGTATATGTGAGGCTACGGTGCTGTTTCTTTTTCCCTTATGGAGGCAATCCTGTCAACGGGTATTACGACCCAGCCCATTTCTGATTCAAGGTGGACTTCATCCTCTCCTATCTCGACTAATTTGCCTGCATAGGTCGTCTCATGTGTTTCCACAATAACCATCTTCCCTATTAAATCGACCACCGCTTCCTCCGGCTTAAATGTATATTACCCCAGATTTTACCGCATATTCCTCAATCCTGCTATCTCTTTTTGTCCTTCTTGTTCTCGTACATCATTCTGTCCGCCCTGATGAGCAGGTCATGGAGCGACAGAGGATTTTCCGGGTCATAACGTGCAATACCGGTGCTCACCGAAAGCTCGTAGGATCGGTTTTCGTACCTGTTGTGATATGTCATATGCTCGTTGAGACGGTTAGTTAGAACGTCGGCACTGGATTCAGGGGTCTCAAGCGAAAGAACTACGAACTCGTCGCCGCCAAAGCGGGCAATGATATCCGACTCGCGGAACGTCTTTTTCAGGATATATCCGACGTCAATTAACGCCCGGTCTCCTTCCGGATGTCCCAGGGTATCATTAATCTGCTTCATCCCGTCCAGGTCAGCAAATATCAGCAGCATCCCTTTCTTCACGCGGTCTGCTATCTTCAACTGCTGCTCCGCGAGGGTCAGGAATCCTCTCCGGTTATACAGACCTGTGAGCTCGTCGCGAAGAGACAGCGCCCTGAGCGCCTCTTCCATACGTTTGCGCTCGGTGACGTCTTCTATGACGCCGTCGATCCATTCGATTTGACCGTCCGGACCATAATGGGCTTTTGCGGTGACCGATCCCCATATGGACATGCCGTCTTTCCTCCGGAATTTCCGCTCCTCGCTTTTCACAAATCCCTGTTCCTTAATCTTTTCTACGAACAGTCTCCTCTCCTCCGCATCCTCATAAAGATCAACCATCGAAATATTCATGAATTCATCGATCGACTCATAACCGAACATTTTGGCCATCGCCGCGTTTGCATGGAGTAAACGCCCCGCATGTTCACCGGTGCTCCTGTAAACTCCTATATTGATATTCTCAACGAGTGTGCGATATTTTTCCTCACTCTCTTCCAGGGCTTCCGCTGCATGCTTTCTGCGGGTTATGTCCCTTATAATGCCGATAGCGTTCCATTTGCCTTTCAGATTCACTGCTGATATCGAAAGTTCAACAGGAAATTCTTTCCCATCTTTCCGTAAGGCGGAAAACTCATACGTTCTGCCTATCATCTTCCCCTCTCCCGTCAACTTAAAGTCGTGAAAGCCCTTTTTGAAAGCCTCACGATGACGCGAAGGCACAAGGAGATCATGCAAATCTTTTCCCAGAACCTCCTGCGCGGAATAACCGAATATCCTTGTCGCCGCCTCATTCCAGAAGGAGATATTCCCGTCATCGTCCATTACGATGATGGTGTCATTTGCAGTGTCGCTTATCGCCCTGAATTTTTCTTCGCTGTCACGGAGTTCCCTGTTTGACCGCTCAAGCGCTTCCAGCATCTTATTAATCTCATCCGACAGGCGGGATATCTCATCCTTGCCGATCAGCTGGACGCGTCGTGACAGATCACCGCTTGCGCCCACCATCCCGACATTCCTGATGAGGCTGGTTACGCGTGCAAGCACCTGTTTCTGCAGGAGTATGATCGTCACTACTCCAAGCACCAGCCCGATTGCCGCTAACCACACGAGTCCCGCAAAGCTGTTCAGTACGATAAGACGGGACGTAACGTACATGATGACGAGAAGCGTGACAAGGGTGCCGCCGACTATGAGAACCGTTTTATTGCGAAGCGTCATATCTCTCCTGTTCGCTCCTTTCGCAGAGGTCGTCTCTCCATATTCTAACCTTAATGAAAAGAATTCTTCGATGCTTTGCATCGGGGTTTCTAAATTATTCCCTCCCCCTTGAGGGGGGAGGGTTAGGGAGAGGGTGTTTGATGAAAATTATTTCGACACCCTCCCCTTAGTCCCCTCTCCGCCTGGGGCGGATCAAGGGAGAGGCTGTACAAGATACCTCGCAGCTCTGCTGCGGAGTGATTCATTACCGCAGAAAAATTGTCCAAAATTATGGAGGCTATTTCTCCATCCGTTCCGGTAATCGCCAAAATCGTATAAAATGAGACTGTATGGCGGGTTTGCATAAATTTCTCCTGAGTACCTTTTTATTCAATTCCTTCACCGAAAGAGAAATCGCTCTCCTTTCACCCTCTCTTTCTCTGAAGAAAGTTCGCAGGGGAGAGCAGATATTCTCAGAAGGTCTTGAAGCCACGGCATTCTTTGTCGTTATTTCCGGTAAAGTAAAAGTCTATAAACTTTCCCCTGACGGCAAAGAACATACCCTGCATATTCAGGGTCCCGGTGACCTTGTCGCAGAGGCGGCCATATTCGATTCCATGGTGTATCCTGCATCCTGCGCCGCCATGGAGGATTCCACTCTGGTACGTATCTCGCGGGAGGCGTTTATCAATCTCTTGAAAGAGACATCCTGAATTGTCGCTGAAGATGATGAGTGCTTACTCGAAGCGGCTGAGACAATTTGTCTCAAAGATTGAAGAATTATCGATGAGAGATATCAGATCAAGGCTTGCGGGCTACCTGATCGGGAACAGCAGTATGGAAAAAGGCATTGCAACCTGCAGGTTGAAGTATTCAAAAAAAGAGCTGGCATCCCTGCTCGGTACGATACCGGAAACGCTGTCGAGGGCACTCTCATTTCTGAAACAGAAGGGACTGATCATCGAGAAAGACAAGTCGATCATTATCCCCGATCCTGAGAAACTGAGGATCTTTTCAGAGTCCGGCCAATAACCTTACTCAACTTCCTGTCCGGTTGTCAATCTGCAGATGCTTCTTGACTTAAGTCAAAGACTCTTATCTGTTTTTGCCGTATATTGAGTTTAGAATGAAAGCGGAGGTAATAAATGAAAAGGAAAATCATAACAGTCGATGAGGAGCTCTGTAATGGCTGCGGCAACTGCGTGAGCGCATGTTCGGAAGGTGCATTACAGATTATAGACGGTAAGGCCAGACTCGTCAGAGAAGATTTCTGTGACGGGTTCGGCGACTGCATGGGTGAGTGTCCGACCGGGGCTCTCGTAATAGAAGAGAGGGAAACGAGGCCGTTTGATCTGGAGGAAACAAGAGAATACCTTTTGAAAACCAAAGGTGAAGAAGCAGTTAGGAGAATGGAAGAGGCGCAGAAAAAGCACGAGGCAAAAGGAAGTGACCGCTTCCGTGCGGCTGTCCCGGGAGCATGGCCCGGACAATAGAGATAAACAAGTCCACTTCAATATCTGACCCTCAGCCGTTAAGAGCGCAACTAAGGAACTGGCCGGTACAGATAAGTCTTTTGCCTCACAAGGCCCCGTATTATGAGGGAGCAGATCTGCTGGTTGCCGCCGATTGCTGTGCCTATGCCTATGCAGGTTTTCACAATGATTTTATCAGAGGTCATACCCTTGCGGTCGGCTGTCCGAAACTCGATAATGCAAATGCACACAAGGAAAAACTGGCAACGATACTAACTGAAAACGATATCAAATCCGTAGAGGTCGCCTATATGGAAGTGCCGTGCTGCACAGGCCTGGTGAGACTTGTTGAAGAGGCGGTGAAAGACTCCGGCAAGAATATATCCGGTCAAAAAAACGAGGATAGGCATTAAGGGAGAGGTGATCGGGGCAACGAATCGCTGACGCAGGAAGGGTGGTGCGATGTTCTCACAGTTATGCGCAAAAGTATCAATTCCCTATATCTGTTTAATTCCCATTCAAGCAAACAAAGCGAGGGAGATCATGCGTGTCACTTTCGATTTCAATGACGCGTCCCTAAAAATCGGAAGGGCATTGAATCCGAGGGGAAACACTCTTTTTACGATGGAATGTGGGGAGATGGAGTGGCTTAACCGTTCCACCTACTGATATTGCATCTTTGTCGATATTTTGAGGGGACGATTATCTTTTATAGTAAACGATCACTATTTCAAGCATGTTAACAAGAGTGAAACAAGTGAAATTAAAACCTCATTGGCACGGACGATTTATGTCTGGAGTTTCCTGACTTTTAGCCGAACTCGAACTGGAGCTGGAAATCATCCATGCCGGCAGGGGATAATCCGCGGAGAGCTGTTTTGTGAGGACCCTAAGGGTCAGGCTTGCGAGTGTGCATTTAGCCGGGTTTCTCTTGGTAACTTTCGCCTAACACGTTGAGCGCGAGGTAAGAGTTAGAAGGTGTAATAGAAGTCGGACTATATTTCCATGGTTGATAATAATACTTTTTTGTTAAAGTCTTAGCTCATAACAACTTGACATTATTATCGTCATTTATCATCATATATGACGACTATGGCAACAAAACAAGAAAGCAACAATGGACTTTATATAGACCGGCTTCTCGATCTGGAGTCGCTGCTTAAAAAGAAATCTCTTTTTCTTCTCGGCCCCCGCCAGACCGGGAAGACTTCACTCATCCGCCACACCTTGAGCGGGGCCAAGGTTTACGATCTTCTTGATACTTCCATATTTCTGGCAATGAACCAGAATCCAGGTCGGCTGGCTCAGGAATTGACTTCCGGGAACCGCCTCGTGGTTATCGATGAAATTCAGCGTCTGCCCATCCTGCTCAATGAGGTGCACCGGCTCATTGAGGAACGCGCTATTCGTTTTCTGCTTACCGGCTCGAGCGTCCGAAAGCTTCGCCGTGGCGGGGTGAACTTGCTCGGCGGCAGGGCACGCACGAAATATTTGCATCCTTTAACGAGCCGGGAACTGGGGAAGCATTTCGATTTGTTGCGAGTTGTCCAGAGCGGGTTGATTCCGTCGATCTATTTCTCGGATGATCCCCGCGCCGACCTCCAGGCCTATGCCGGATACTATCTCCAGCAGGAGATTGTGGCCGAAGGAGCAGCCCGCAATGTGCCGGCTTTCAGCCGTTTTCTGAGGGTTGCCGCTTTGTGTAACGGCACGATGGTCAACTTTACGAATGTAGCGAGCGATGCTCAGGTGCCTCGCACAACCGTATACGAGTATTTCGAGATCCTTAAGGATACTCTTGTGCTGCACGAACTTCCTGCATGGCGCAAAACCGAAAAAAGAAAACCGCTGGTCTCTTCAAAATTCTATTTCTTTGATATTGGCGTGGCAGCGGCGCTTCAAGGGCGGGAGTTCCGTCCGGGGACTCCCGAATTTGGCGAAGCTTTCGAGACATGGCTATTTCATGAGCTACGTTCCTATAGCGATTATATCTCGTCCGAACCTCTGTGTTATTGGCGCTCCACTTCCGGATTCGAGGTCGATTTCATAGTGGGTGACCATACCGCTATAGAGGTGAAGGCCAAGGAGAATGTCTCCTCTCAGGATTTAAGATCCCTGCGGGCTCTGGCCGAAGAGAAGAAACTAAAAAGGTATCTCTGTGTCAGTCTTGAGCCCCGCCCCCGGTCATTGGACGGAATTACCATCCTGCCTTATAAGGAATTTTTGAACCGTTTATGGAGAGGAGCATATTCATGATTATTGATGGGAGCGGGCGTATTCCAGTACATTCTTTGCCATTAGAAAGGCAGAGGAGATAATTATGGGGCAGACTTCGGCTAACCTTCCGGACTATCTCATGGGCCTTTTTCCCTTAACGGCCTTGTCCAGGAACTGCAGAAGTCCCTCTATATACGGGATAGCCCTTTTTCTGCCTCTTATGTTTCTCAAAATTTCTCTGATCACATGTCACATCCTGAATAAGACAAATTAAAGCTTTTGTTGCACAACGGGAAATCGGGCACTATATCGCCGTGTACGGCAAAGGGTACCACGGGCCAGTTGCAGAACGATGGAGACCTTAATTTCACCCTTAAGGGCTTTCCGCTCTTGTCCGACATGACCCAGTAAAATACCGACCCCCTCGGCGATTCGGTATAACCCAGAGCCGAAGAAAATGCGGGGATATGTTTTAACCCGACAGCCAATCCGCCTTCATACTTCTTATCGAGAAGTTCATTAAGCAGAGATATCGAGCATTCCGCCTCCCCCGCCCTCAACATCATCCTTGCATAAACATCACCTTTCGTAATTGTGTGGATCTCGAAATCCAGACTGTCATACAGGAGATGAGGATGGGCTTTCCTTATATCGTCATTAATTCCGGACGCCCTTGCAGTTACTCCTGTCGCGCCCAGTTTCATTGCGATCTCTCCGGACAATTTGCCCGTATCTTCAAGCCGCTCAACATGCGAAACAGTGCCGAGCAGCAATCTCATGAATTCGCTGTAATCTTTTGTCACAGCACCGATCGTCGACAAGATATCATCCCTGTGCAGGAAAATATTTCTCTTTACCCCGCCGATGACATTAACCCCTCGCAGGTATCTGCTGCCGGTAAGCCTTTCATTGAGTTGCATGAGCCTTTCTTTGATGATCGCTCCTTTTGCATATCCGACGGTAAGCCCGGTCCCTGCGCACATATTTCCGATATCTTCGATGTGGTTGTATAATCTTTCAAGCTCGAGGAGAACAGTCCTTACAGCCTTTGCGATTTGTGTAAGCCCGATCCCGGCCGCCCTCTCCACAGCCATGCAGTAAGCGGACGAATGAGAGAAAGAAGATGTACCCGAAACCCTTTCCGCGAGTGTAACGCCGCCGCTAAACCCGATCTTCTCAAAATGTTTTTCCGTCCCTTTGTGGGTATAGAATAATCTCGGTTCAAGGAAGAAGATCGTCTCGCCGACCGCACTGGCACGAGGCAATGGTAAAAGTTAATGATTAACGGTTGAAATACGCAATGCAGATAATATTGCGAGAGCGGCTTTTCTATTGCTTTTTATATTTATCCAATTCCTGTTTTAAACGCTCTATTTCTTCCTTCAAATCCTCCATCTCTTCCTTCAGTTCCTTCATCCGCAGTTCCCTGCCAACTGCCATATCATAAAAGTCCTCAAGCTCCTTCACCCTCTTTTTAACGTCTTCCTGAGCAGTTTTGCGCTTGCTAATGTTCCTCATTATAGAAGTATAATATATAATATTTTGCTCCTCGTCCTTCAATGCCACTGCGGTAATTTCGACGGGTATTATTTCCCCATCTTTTGCAAGTCTTAATGATTCATAGCCAGTAAAAAAGCCCTCCGCATTCAGGATACTGATACAGTGGTCAAGTTCTTTCCGTGTTAATCCGTTCGGAACAGTAATAGCAAACGGTCTTCCGAGGATTTCTTCCGCCGTGTAGCCCAGCATCTTCTCGGCTCCTTCATTCCATGAAACGATGTTTCCGTTGAGGTCCATGGAACAGATAGCATCCGGAATATGTTCCACAATAGAAGCCAAAAAAGTCATTTCTTTCCGGGCTTGCCTACTCTCGGTTACATCCTCTCCCGAACTGAGTGTCTCGACAATATTTCCGGATTCATCTTTTAGTAAAGTAGTTTGCCAAGCGATAATCTTCTCTTCTCCGCTTTTTATCAAAACTGAGTTTTCAAAATATTTAACTGGCTTAATTTCTCCCGCCATTAGCTTCGCAAAAAGAGTCTTAACACTATTCCTATCCCGTTCCGGCACAAAATTATCAAACCAGTTTTTACCAATAATCTCTTGTTCAGGATAACCCAGGATTTCAGTCCCCCTCTTGTTTATAAGCGTGACCTTTTGTTCAGCATCAATAGCGACAAGTATTACTCCTGCGATATCAAGGTATTTTTGTGCCTTATCTCTTTCTTTTCGTAACGCTTCCTTTGTTAACTTGCGCTGGATAATTCTCCACATACCTTCCATCAAGAGTGTCAGTTGCCGAACATCCGATGTGTCATAGTCAGAAAGTTTGTTGCCTACTCCTGCTACGATAACTATGTGATCTCCATCAAAAATTGGAGCATTCATATGGCGTACGACTTCGACATGATCTTTGGGATAACCCTTCTTCCATGGATTTTGAGCAGTGTAATCATTGGTAATGATTGGCTTGCGCTGGCGTAACGCTTCTCCCCAAAGTCCTGTTGTTTCAACCGGATAAATCAGAGGCTTATCCGCAATGCGACATTCTTCCAGCGCACTTTTTGACCAAGAGTACATTGTTAACACCGTCTCATCATCATTCATGAATGCAAGATACCCAATCTTGCTTCCCGTCAGACGAATCGCTTCTTCCAAAGCGAAGTCCGATACCTCCTTAAGTGAGGCATCCGGCATATGGTTCAGCTTCAGCAGAGCCTCTAAGCGGGATTCGTTTAATCTCAAAGACTCCTCCGCCCGTTTGCGCTCGGTGATATCACGAGTAATGCTAAGGACAAATTTATTGGCGCCTACTTCAATAATGCGAGCATGTACTTCAATCGGCATTATAGAGCCATCTTTACGGAAATGAGCAGATTCAAAGGTGGCTTCACCTTTTTCCATAAGTTCCTTCATTCGTGGCTCAATGAGTTTTCCATGCTCTAGGACGTCTAAATCATGAAGTTTCATCGCCATCAACTCGTCTTTAGTATATCCATGAGATTTATAAGCTGCTTCATTTACGTAAATTAAATTACCTTCAAGATCAAGCAAAAAGATTGAATCGGTAGCAGCATCCAAAAGCTGTGCTTCTAATTTCACTGCCTCTTCAGTACGCTTACGTTCAGTTATGTCTCTAACAGCAGACAGAATCATTGGTTTTCCATAAAGCTCAAATAACTGGTTACTGATCTCTACAGGAATCTTACGCCCATCCTTGCTCACGTGAATGCCTTCCCAAGTGGCACGTCCTTCTTCGAATAGTTTCCTTAAAATTGCAGGAACATCTGCCAAAGTTTCTGGGGCATCAATTTGCGGAACGCTCATTTGTAACAGTTCCTCACGGCTATAGCCCAAATAGTGGCAGGCTCTATCGTTCACCTCAATGAAGCGGCCTGTAGCACTGGCATCCGGCATGACTTCATGTACAAATATCGCATCACTGACGCTATTGAAAAGTAACCGATACCGTTCCTCTCTCTCACGTAACTTCTGGTCTGCCTGTTTGTGTTCAGTAATATCTCTTACTACTTCGATGCCGGCTATGATTTCTCCTGTCGAATCCTTCAACGGAGATGCTGTAATCTCTACATATCTTGTTTCCGTATCAGTATGCAGTTCCCTTTGCACTGCATGAACTTTGCCATCCTTGAATGTGAGAGCTACGGGACAACCGCCGCATATACCCTCTTTTTTCGCATATGCCTTATAGCAGTACTGACCGACATGGTCTCCCATCATATCTTTATGGACTTGATTCTCATAAAGAACCTTAAAAGTCCTGTCCACAACAGCGATACCATCTCCTATTGCTGCAAGCATTCCCTCTGACTTGGCTATCTCTTTGATCACACGCGCAGTAGTTTTTTTTGCAGTCTCTTTGATTTTTTCTTGTTCGTACTTTGGTTTTTTTATTTCAGTCACTTAATACCTTACTCAGTAACTCATCATTGATTGCTGATTACTGGATATAATCTACGACATTTTGATGATTTGTTAAAGTGTCTGAGTTCAGGAAGTACCTCACACTTGTCAAGAAATATCCAGACTGCAGAGTTGATGAAGAATTCATTAAAATTCCACTTTTCTCTCAGTTGCGGATAAGCAGGTGGATTCGACACCCAGCACCCTTCAGATTTAGTCTTCAGAGAATCGGGAAACCCGTTTGGTACAGATTGAAATCTCCGGCCGGAAAGACTTATCAGTTCGAAACCCTTTCGAATGCCATTTTCTCTTATTTCCTCTGTATAAAACCCCACGGGATGCAAGTCCGCCAATTCCCATTCAAGTTTTTTGCTAAGAGTGGTCTTACCGATGCCCGGCGGAGCGGTTATAAGGATTTTTTTTGGTGAGGGACCTCTTAATATGGTCTTTACCTATAGGGTTCGTCCAAAAATACAGAATTTACGAAAAGAGATTATGGCAGCATAGGATAGAAACAGATATTAGCGGTAGAGATCCCCTTCCTGACCGCCACCTTTTTCTCCTTCCTCCCTGACTGTTTTATCTATATTCTTTACAATGCCTTTCGCTTCTGCCTCTGATAATCCTGCGTCTTCCATGCATTGAGCAAACTGACTTGCTATTCTTGTAATCTGTAACTGACTGACTTCTGCTGATGAATGAGCTAACATAAGCGCATGAGAATACTGATTGGATAATGCAGCACATGACTCAGGAACCGGCGGTAATTTTTCAGGAGGTATTTCTTCTTTCTTAGAAAAGTCACACCCAAAGGAGGCCACACCCATAATAAAAATTACACTGACAATCCTGATAAAGAACATTTTTCTTTTCATTTTCTTTGTATGCTATATCTATATCACGGAACGAACAAATTAGCAATAAGAAGGTAACATGAAGATTATCTTAAGAATTTTCGGTGGACTCAAGGAGTGGCTGAGACAGGAATTGAACGCCGCCTGAAAAGTGACGCAGGACAATAAACCGCTGATCAAAAAGGATGTGGTCATCATAGGGGCGGGGGCCGCCGGACTTATGTGTGCTATTGAGACCGGCAAGAGGAGGCGCTCTGTCCTCGTCCTTGAACATATGAATAGAATCGGGAAGAAGATCAGGGTTTCAGGTGGCGGGCGCTGCAATTTCACCAACATGAATCTGAGGCCGGACAATTACCTTTCCGCAAATCCTCACTTTTGCAAATCCGCCCTCGCGCGCTTCACTCCCCATGACTTCATCGGCATGGTGGAAAGGCACGGAGTTGAATATTTCGAGAAGGAACAGGGACGGATATTCTGCCGGAGGTACTTCAGGGGACATTGTGAAAATGCTTCATGAAGAGTGCCGCAGCGCCGGCGTTGAAATTCGCACAAACTGTAAGGTCAGAAGTATAATAAAGACCGACAACTTCTCCATCTCAACAGATTTCGCCGGATAGAGGCAGGGTCGCTCGTCATTGCAACGGGCGGATTATCCTATCCCGAGCTCGGGGCAACTGATATGGGGTTCCGCATAGCTAAACAATTTGGCCTGAAGGTCACACAACTTAAACCCGCCCTTGTCCCCCTCGTATTCGGCAGGGAGGACTTAAAAAAGTATAGTGAATTGAGCGGTGTTTCCTTTGATGCCCTGGTCAGCTGCAAGGACAGACAGTTCAGGGGAGAAGTCCTTTTCACTCACCACGGACTCAGCGGTCCTGCCATTTTGCAGGTATCATCTTATTGGGACATGGGGGATGAAATCATAATAGATCTGATGCCCGGCAGGGACGCCTATGAACTGTTCAGCTTGAGGCATAGTAGCAGAATTGAGTTCAGCAACCTGCTATCGGAATTCCTCCCCAGGAGGTTTAGCCACAGGTGGTGTGAATTGTATAGACAGTCAAAGCCGATGTGCCAATATACTGAAAAGGAGCTTAAGGATATGGCGCACCAAATACAAAAGTGGACGATAAGGCCTGCAAGCGCCGAGGGTTATAAAAGGGCAGAGATAACAGCCGGCGGGGTCGATACCGATGGACTGTCATCCAAAACTATGGAAGCCAGGAAGACGCACGGCCTCTACTTTGTCGGCGAGGTGGTGGATGTTGCGGGACAGCTGGGCGGCTACAACCTCCAATGGGCGTGGGCCTCCGGATTTGTTGCGGGCCAATATGCGTAATACCAAAATTATCATTCTCGCCTCTGTTTCCCCGAGAAGGAAAGAAATACTCGCAAAGACAGGCCTGAAATTCAAGGTCGACGAGAGCGCTTATGAAGAAAAAATAGTTACCGGCCTGAAGCCCGCCAGCCTGGCCCGGTTTCTTTCGCGCGGGAAAGCGAGGGACGTCGCCCGCAGACACAGGAATGCGCTCGTGATCGCAGCCGACACTATTGTCGTATCAAGAGGAAGGCTTTTCGCCAAACCCCGCACCGGAGAAGAAGCGAGAGAAATGCTCAACACATTAAGTGGAAAAGCCCATTCCGTTATCACGGGATTCACGATAATAGATACGGAAAGCAAGAGGGAATTGTCCCGATCAGTTAAATCAAAGGTCTTCTTTAAAAGGCTGAACAGGGCTGAGATAGACGCCTACATCAGGTCCGGCGAGCCTTTGGACAAGGCAGGAGCTTACGGTATTCAGGGTCTCGGCGCTGTTCTAATAAGGAAAATAGAGGGTGATTTTTTCAATGTGGCGGGTCTCCCTTTATACGCCCTGTCTGAGAGTCTGAAAAAATTCGGGATAAAGGTATTAAGTTAAGGGATGGTTACATAATTAGGTCTGCGGTATAAGCTCCCGGCCTGCCGGAAATGCGAAGTCTCATAAACGGAGGATTGGACACCGGGTTCAAATCTTCGATGTGCACATATGAAGAACTGTTCCAGGATCTGTCCCCTGTTAAGTTGACAAAGTGTTTTTATTCTCTTTATTATAAAGGTGGATCGGTAAACGGTCACTATTAAATGGCGTCTGCTATCATGGTAGTTGTTATGATATGGACGCTTTTTTTGCCTAAAAATAAAGAGGCATAAATATTGGTTCTGGAGCAATGAAATGTGCAGATTAGCCGCGATAACGTCAAATGAGTATTTCTCTCCGATGGAAAACATTCTAGCCCTCGAGACGATGAAAGAAGGTCATGACGGTTCAGGTCTTGGCCTTACTCTCAAAGACCTGGGCGGTAAATTCGAGAAACTGAAGGCATACCCGATACTTTCCGGAATTTGTTCAAAGAACGGCGCTACGGTTCTTGACGGCTTCATGGACAAAGCAGGGTTTAAACTCAAGGAGATATGGACGCCTAAGATAAAGCCCGTCAAGGGTGTGACACGGCGTGATCACTACTTCGCAAGGGTGTATGATTACCCGTCTTCCTACAAGCATAAGCCTGTGAAGGAAAAGGAAGATCTCCTCATGAACGTGCGACTCGCTCTGAGAAAGATCGGAGAGCCGGATGAGTCAATATTCGCCTTTTCTTTTTATCCCGACGTCATCACCCTGAAAGAGGTGGGGGACCCGCTGCAGCTTGCCGAATTTTTCGGTCTTGACAGCGACGGTCTCAAGGCAAAGATAATTTTTGCCCAGGGCAGACAGAACACGAATTACACGATCTACCTTTACGCCTGCCACCCTTTCTTCATTCAGGGATGCTGTTCGATGACGAACGGTGAAAATACGGCATTTGTCCCTATCAGGGAATTTCTGATGAGCAGGGGGTTTCCCGGCTACATCGGCTATGACAGTGACAGTGAAGTCTTCACTCACATCCTCCATTATACGACGAGGCAACTGGGGTTTCCGCTGACCTACTATAAAGACGTGATTACGCCGCTTAAGGAAACGGAGATCGATTCCAGGGAAGACGGGGATGCATTGAGATTGATAAAACGCTCGCTTAGACCGTTGTGCATCGACGGGCCGAACGTCGTTATCGGTTTTACCCCTGACGGGACCTGTTTCATGGTGCACGACGCCAAGAAACTGAGGCCCGGCGTCGTGGGAGGAGTAAAGGGGAAATATGCATTGATGTCCGAGGAATGCGGACTTGACAGCGCAATACCGAAGAGAAACAAATCAAAAGATATCTTCCCTATGAAGTATGACATGGTGATGGTAGAACCTGAGGCAGAGGAGGTGAAGGTATGGAGCCAGCTTCAAAATTAGACCATAATCATCAACTCTCGTTAAAAGAGCTTCCTTACATAATCCGCTGGAGAGACGACAGGTGCAAGAGGTGCGGACAATGCACGGCGGTCTGTCCGGTCAAGGCTATCGAGGCGACCGTGAAGGTTCAGCGGGTCGTCCGTTCCGAGGGCCCGGTTCCTACACCTGTGGCGCTCAGAACGATTGTCCATATGGTTGAACAGGTGACGGACATCGAAAGGTATTGCACCGGCTGCGGTGCCTGCACCCTTGTCTGTCCCAATGACGCGATAGAGCCGGAATATAATCCGCAGAACAAATTTCTCCATTTCAAGAACAAGGGCGGTGAAGGATACAAGAGAGGCGGGAGAAGAAACGATCCCGCCGTATCGACCCTCGACAGGCTGAAATTCACAAGGATTTCAATGCTTACAGACCCTGCACTTGACGCAGGCAGGCACGAGTTTCGGATCAGGACCCTCCTGGGCAGAATCCTGCCTTCCGACGACCTCCCGTTAATAGCGGAAAACGGTAAACTTACAGTTGACAGGAACAATGGAAAGTTTATTCCGCCTGTGCGTGAGATCTTCCCTATCATGATCGGGAGCATGTCGGTCGGAGCGCTTTCGCCTACCATGTGGGAAGGACTTGCGATGGGAGTTGCATATCTGAATGAAGTTGAAGGCCTTCCGGTTGTCATGTGCACCGGCGAGGGCGGAGTGCCTCCGAGGCTCCTGAAATCAAGATTCCTCAAGTATATAATCATTCAGATCGCCTCCGGCTATTTCGGATGGGACGAGATCATCCATGCGATACCTCATATGGTTGAAGACCCCGCGGGCATTGAGATCAAGTATGGCCAGGGCGCAAAGCCGGGTGACGGCGGTTTATTGATGGCACAAAAAGTCCTCAAGCTCATAGCGAGCATTCGCGGTGTGCCCCAGTTTGTTGACCTTGCTTCCCCTCCGACCCATCAGACCAAGTATTCGATTGAAGAGGCGGTAGCAAAGATGATTCAGTCCATGTCGATGGCGTGGGGCTTCAGGGTCCCGGTCTATCCGAAGATTTCCGGGACAAAGACAGCACGCGCTGTCCTGAACAACCTTGCGCGCAACCCTTTTGCCGCCGCACTTTCCATTGACGGCGAAGACGGCGGGACCGGTGCGGCATACAATGTTTCCATGGATAAAATGGGACACCCCATCGCATCTAACCTGAGGGAGTGTTACCTTGATCTGGTCAGACAGGGCAAGCAGAATGAACTGCCTCTTATTGCGGCAGGCGGCGTCGCGAAGAAGGGGAATCTGGCGGCGAACGCAGCGGCGCTGATCATGCTTGGCGCTTCCGCTGTATCTGTCGGCAAGTATATGATGCAGGCTACTGCAAATTGCCTCGGAGATGAATATAACCGCTGCAACCTGTGCAATACCGGTAAGTGTCCCAGGGGCATAACCACACAGGACCCGAAGTTGTACAGAAGACTCGATTCCGATAAGGTGGCCGAACGTGTGGTAGAGGTCTTCAAGGCTGCCGATGTCGAACTGAAGAAGATATTTGCACCCATGGGCAGAAGCACCGAATTGCCTATCGGGATGTCTGACGGCCTGAGTGTGGATGACAAGGCCATGGCGGACAGGCTGGAAATAAGCTATGCGTGCTAAGAAAGTAGTAAAGAGCAAAAGAGCATAGAGCGTAGAGCAAAGAGTAAGAAGCAACTCCAGTCTCCCGACTCTGACCTTACAAGCTTTAACATTCACGGCATTGTAGAAGGTCAACGGGTTCCTTCACGGATACTTGAAGAACATATACAGCAGGCGGTGAAAGACGGAGCGAGGGAATTACATATCGTTGCTGACGGGCAGCATGGAATCGGCGGCAGGATATGGCCGAGGGATGAGGCGGTAAAGATAGTTGTCGAAGGGCCCGCCGGACAGAGGCTCGGAAGCATGGGCATGTCCGGGACCGAGATCATTGTGAAGGGTAGCGTTTCCGATGACGCCGGATGGATCAACTGCGGCGCAAAAATAACGGTTTTGGGCGACGCGACAAACGGGGCGTTTAATGCTGCCGCACAGGGAACACTTTACGTTCAGGGCAGCGGCGGCGCCCGATGCGATACCATGACAAAGCACAACCCGAGGTTCGACCCGCCGCAGTCATGGTATTTCAGGAATGTGGGCGACTCATTTGCAGAATTCAAGGCGGGCGGGATAGCGGTTGTCTGCGGTGTGAATCCAAGGAACCCGAAGAACATACTCGGCTACCGTCCCTGCGTAGGGATGGTGGGCGGGACGATATACTTCAGGGGACCGATCCAGGAATTCAGTGAGAGAGACGTGAAGCTCGTTGAACTGACTCCCCAGGACTGGGAATGGCTCAAAGCCGGGATGAAACCGTTTCTCGACGCGGTCGACAGGACGTCTTATTACGGCGAACTGACCCGTTCACAGGATGACTGGAAGAAGTTCATCGCATATACTCCCCAGGAAAAAAGGGCGCGGAGGTGGTTCAAGATGCAGGCCTCCGATTTCAGAAAGAATGTCTGGGAAAAAGAGGTCGGGCAGGGCGGTATATTCGCGCCGTATATGGACCACGAACTGACGATACTGCCTTATATCACTACCGGAAAAGACAGGCGCAACAAACCGGTCTGGGCAAATGAAAAATATCTTCCGCCGTGCGCGTACAACTGTCCGACTCACATCCCTTCTCACAAAAGGGCAGCCTTGATCAGGCAGGGCAAATTCCATGAGGCGCTCGAACTGGTTTTGCAGTACAGCCCTCTGCCTGCGACCGTGTGCGGGACTATCTGTCCGAACCTCTGCATGCAGAGCTGCACAAGAGGTAAACTCGATAAACCTTTAAGTATAGACAAACTCGGCAGGCTCGCCCTGGACCTGCACGCCCCGAAGAAGGCTGAACCTACGGGGCATACGATTGCGGTTGTCGGCGGTGGACCCGCGGGGTTGAGCGCCGCCTGGCAGCTTGGATTAAGAGGGCATTCTGTCGATCTTTATGAAGCGACCGATAAACTCGGCGGGAAGCTTGAGCTCTGTATCCCGAGGGAACGTCTGCCTCATGAGATACTCGAGAAGGAACTTTCGCGGTTCAGGGAAATCGGCGTGAATATCCACCTGAACGCAAAGACGGACCAGGCGGGATTTAACGAGATTTATAGGGACCACGAGATTGTGGTAGTCGCATGCGGTGCGCACAAACCGAGGATTTTTCCATTCCCCGGCTCCGAACACATCGTGTCCGCCTATGATTTTCTCAGGGGAGCCAACATCGGAGACATCCCGGACCTGAAAGGGAAAAAGGTCGTTATCATAGGCGCCGGTAACGTCGGGATGGACGTCGCCTCACAGGCTTATAACTGCGGGGCCGAATCTGTTATTGCTGTTGACATACAGAAACCTGCAGCTTTCGGCAAGGAAATGGAAACAGCAGTCGCTAAAGGTACGCAGGTACTCTGGCCCAGATTCACCGAGAGATACGACAATGATGAAAAGAAGCTCTATTTTAAAGACGGCACATCCCTCGGTGCAGACCTTGTCATTATGTCCGTGGGTGATGTCCCGATACTGGACTTCCTTCCGCCGTCTATCCACACGGAGAGGGGATGGATAGCCGTGAACGATATAGGCCAGACGACCGATGTAAAAGTATTCGCTATCGGTGATGCCACACGATTGGGACTTGTTGCCCATGCCATCGGTCAGGGCAGGACTACCGCAGAGACTGTCCACTATCAACTCATGCACGCACCCCGGTGGCCCGAGATTAAACAGGTGATCCCTTATGAGCGTATCAGGACCGAGTACTACGACGTCTGCCGCGGGGACTTTACGCCTGAAGAGGAGGCCAGCAAATGTATGTCCTGCGCGACGTGCAGGGATTGCCACATGTGTGAAACCACCTGTTACTGGGGAGCCATAAGCAGGGTCGAACATGACGACGGGTCATACGAGTATGTCGTTGACGACGAGAAGTGCATCGGCTGCGGCTTCTGTGCAGGTATCTGCCCCTGTGGCGTCTGGGAGATGGTAGAGAATGTCTAACTCATGACCCAGTCGCTCGCAAGAGAGAATCGTATCCTCTCCGCACTTCTTGAAGTCAGCAAGGTGCTGAATTCGTCATTCGACCTCGAAAAAAACCTTCCGCGTACCATGCGTGTCCTGGGAGAATTCCTTGAAATGGAAAGGGGATCTGTTTTCCTCCTTGACCGGAATACCAGGGAACTGAAGATAGTTGCCGCCCACGGCCTCACAAAAGAGCAGATTGACAGAGGCAAGTACAAGATAGGTGAGGGTATCGTCGGAAGGGTCATCGAAAAAGGTTCTCCCGTGGTGATACCGAATGTCGGGGAAGAGCCCCTCTTCCTCAACAAGACCGGTTCGAGAATCAGGAAAGGCGGAATCTCATTTCTCTGCGTTCCGATCTCATTTAAAGGAGAGGCCATAGGTGTGCTGAGCGTCGACAGAATATTCAAAGACAGGGCCATAACGGTTGATGAAGACATCAGGGTTTTGGAAATAATCGCGTCGATCATCGCGCAGTATGTGATCCTCTGGAAGCACTATAAGGAGACCGAGAATGAGAGAGAGATTCTGAAACTCCAGCTGAAAGGCAGATACAGCCTTCCAAACATCATCGGCAACTCGGACAAGATGCAGGAGGTGTTTGAAGCGGTATACCGTGTCGCCGACTCCAAAGCTACTGTTATCCTGTATGGAGAGAGCGGGACGGGCAAGGAGCTGATTGCAAAGGCCATTCATTATATGAGCCCGAGGTCAAAAGGCCCGTTCGTAAAATTCAACTGCGCCTCTATACCCGAGGGGTTGCTGGAGTCGGAACTCTTCGGACATGAGAAGGGTGCATTCACAGGCGCGATATCCGCCAGAAAGGGCAGATTTGAGCTTGCCCATGAAGGGACGATCCTTCTGGATGAGGTGGGCGACCTTCCCCTGAATCTGCAGCCGAAGATCCTGCGCGTGCTTCAGGAGAGAGAGTTCGAGCGGGTCGGAGGAGAGAGGACTATAAAGGTTGATGTGAGGCTCATCGCGGCAACAAGCAGGAATCTTGAAGAACTCGTATCGAGAGGCAAATTCAGAGAAGACTTGTTCTACAGGTTGAACGTTGTGCCGCTGCTCCTGCCCCCTATCCGTGAGAGAAAAGAGGACATCCCTCTCCTTCTGGAGTTTTTTCTCAAGAGGTTCAACGAGGAGAACAACAAAGAAGTTTCGGTGTCGGCCGAGTCCCTCAGGATATTGGTGGATTATAACTGGCCGGGGAATGTGAGAGAACTCGAAAATACCATAGAAAGGCTTGTGGTGATGTCAGGCAGAAAGACTATCAGACCCACAGACCTGCCGTTGAATCTGAAGTTGCCCGCGCCTGAAGAGATCCTTCAGAAGGAATCCCTGAAAGCCGGGATTGAGGACATCGAAAAATCGAGTATCCTTGATGCGCTCGAGAGAACGGGCTGGGTCCAGGCCAAGGCGGCCAGGATGATCGGTCTCACGCCCAGGCAGATAGGCTATAAGATGAAGAAGTACAGACTGTCTGCCCCCACAGCCCTTATGTAGATTCTAGACATCCCTGTAAAGACCGTCAGGTTATGAATGAAGCCTTCTCCTGTGTTGTCGTAACGATTAAGAAAGGATAAAATAGGAGAAAGATGGAAGCGACGATGAAAGAGAGTCCCGTCTGGCTTTTTTTTAATTTCCTCGGAAAGAGGACAGTGAGGGGTATAGACAACCTCGGCGCCGTAGTCATCTTCTTTACGCTTGCTTTTATTAAGATCTTCCGGCGCAAGCAGCTGCGCGAGATTATTCAGCAGGTCTTTTATATAGGCGCGAGGTCATCGAATATCGTGATGCTTGTGGGCCTCTTCACCGGTATGGTCCTCGGCCTCCAACTCTACTATACCCTTGCAAAATTCGGCTCAGAGGGGGTCCTCGGTTCGGTTGTCGCGCTTACGCTCATCAGGGAACTGGGTCCTGTCCTGACTGCTATCATGATCACCGCACGGGCCGGCTCTGCAATGACAGCCGAGATCGGCATCCTCCGTATCTCCGAGCAGATCGATGCCCTGTATACCATGCAGATCGACCCGCTACGGTATCTGATCAGCCCGCGTATCGCCGCCTCAATAATCAGTTTTCCCTTGCTCACAGCTTTCTTTGATCTCATCGGGATCTTGGGCGGGTATCTCACCGGCGTTGTCCTTCTCGGTGTAGATAAAGGTGCCTATTTTTATCGAATCCATATGTATGTGGAAATGGCCGACATCAGGGGCGGGTTCATCAAGTCACTCGTTTTTGCCGTGCTCGTATCAACAATCTGCTGTTACCAGGGATATTTTACACATCTCCGTACCGACAGTTACGGGGCAAAGAGCGTCAGTCTTTCGACCACATCGGCTGTCGTATATTCGTGTGTCATGATTCTTATATCGGACTATGTAGTTACGTCCTTTCTCATGTAGGTGCCCATGGAAACACCGTTGATAGAATTCAGAGACGTCACCAAGCGCTTCAACGGGACATCCATTCTCGAAGGGGCGAATCTCACAATTTACGAGAACCAGATTACTACAATCATCGGAAAAAGCGGCAGCGGCAAGAGCGTTCTCCTGAAGCATATCATCGGCCTCCTTTCTCCCGACGAGGGGAGTATACTCTTCAGGGGAAGGCCGGTCAGTGAAATGAAAAAGAGCGAATGGGACAGGTACAGGAGTCAGATCAGCTATATGTTCCAGAATAATGCACTCTTCGACTCCATGTCGGTCTTCGAGAATATAGCCCTTCCGCTCAGGCAGACGACGAGCCTCAGAAAGAAGGAGATCGAACAGAGGGCAATGTCACGGATTGAACAGATGGAACTTACAGACGCCGTGCACAAATACCCTTCGGAACTGTCAGGCGGGATGCAGAAGCGTGTGGCCCTGGCCCGTGCCCTCGTAACAGACCCGAGCATCGTGCTCTTTGATGAGCCGACAACCGGCCAGGACCCTATCAGAAGAAATGTTATCCTCAGCATGATCGCCCATTACAGGAAACAGTTTGGTTTTACCGCCGTGCTCATAAGCCACGATATACCGGATGTCTTCTTCATCTCCGACCGGATACTCCTCCTCTGGGAAGGAAAGATCGCTTTTCACGGGACTTACGAGGAACTCACGAGGCTTGAGCATCCTATGATCGAAGAATTTCTCAAGAGTCTCGAAGGCCTCCAGGACGAGCTCACAGGCCTTCTATCAAAGGAGATTTTCAGGTCCCGGTATGCCCTGACACTGGGCCGCGGACGTGTCGACACCAAAATTACTGCGGCGCTCTTCAGCTTTCGCTTTAACCTCCTTGCTGAAATGCTCGGGCCCCAGGCTGCCATAGAGGTGCTCAGGACCTTCGCGGAGAACATAAATGAATATTTCGGACCGCTGGGCGGATTCTCGGCGCGTCACAGCAGAGGCAAGATCATCACAATACTTCCCCATATTGGTCTTGAAGAAACCGGGCAATTGGTGCATGATTTTGCTCAGGGGCTTTCCCAAAAGGTTTTCCCGGGGATTGAGGCGCTTGCCGGAGGCAGGATGGGGACCGGGGAATACTTTGAGGTGTCCGTAAGTGCGGGTATAGCCGAAGGCAGCTCTGCCGACGATATTGAGCAGATCATCGAAAAGGCTGAGACTCAGCAGAAAATAATAGCAAGATATAAGTTCGGGAAGGAGGGCGGTTCGGGATGAAAAAATACTCGGTAGAATCCGTTGTCGGCATTTTTGTTGTCATCGGACTCCTTTGCGTGGCGTACATGACCGTCAAACTCGGCAAGGTCTCACTGGTTTCGGAGACGATTACTATCCGCTCTATGCACGTTTTACATCGGTATCGGGACTGCGGGTGGGCAGTCCTGTAGAAGTTGACGGCATCCAGATCGGAAGGGTGGAACACATGTCGATAGACACTGAGAGACAAATGGCACTAGTCGAACTGAGGATCAAAAAAGGCATCAAGGTTTACGACGACGCCAGTGCCTCGATCAAGACTTCAGGCCTCATCGGTGACAAGTTTATCAAGATCGATCCCGGAGGAGGCGGCGATATCCTGAAACCGGGAGGCACGATCACCGAGACGACGACGGCGGTTGATATAGAGGACCTTGTCAGCAAATACGTATTCGGAGATATCAAGAAGGACGATAAAAAGGAAACTAAATGAAGCTTCAGGAGAAGACTATGAAGGATTACCTCATGAGAATGATACTCATACTTTGCCTGGTCTTTCCGGTCTCTGCCGTTGCAGGTGCACCACTCGAAGCTGTCAAGAGCAATGTCGACAAGGTGCTGGATGTGCTGCGTGACCCGTCCCTCAAGGCCCAATCGGCCAGGAAGGTGAGAAAGGACAGGATTCGGGTTATCTCGGAGAAGATGTTTGACTTCACCGAACTCTCAAAGAGGACGTTGGCTCAGAACTGGGGCAGGTTCAACCCCAAACAGCAGAAGGAGTTTGTCGGTACTTTACAGGTCTCTCCTCGAGGACGCGTATGCCAACAAGATCATGTCATTCACAGACGAAAAGATCGTTTTTAATAACGAGATCACACTTACGGAGAAGACGGTAGAGGTCCGGAGCATAGTCCAGAGAAAGAACGAAGATATACCGATTTATTACAGGGTGATATTAAAGGACGGTGTGTGGAAGATCTACGATGTTGTTATCGAAGGGGTGAGCCTTATCAATAACTACCGGTCACAGTTCAGGGAGATCCTGGCGGACAAGACGCCTGAATCCTTGCTTGAAACACTGAGGAAAAAGGTAGGTAAAGCCTGAGCTGTTTATGAAGGAGCTGCGAGAGGAAAACTCATGTCCGAAAACCTGATAGTTTCTTCCCGGTCGATTCATAACCCAAATCCCGATTTAGACTTTTAAAAGCCTCACGCGTCTTCATATAATCTTTGCGATCCGCCTAAGGCGGAGAAGGGTTTGTGGCAATCTCTTTCGAAAAAGGCGAGATTGCTTCTCCGCCTTCGGCGGATCGCAATGACAATTTTCTATATCGGTATTTGGGTATAATTTCCCCGTTGACTTATTTGTATCGCGGAATTTATCATAGCCAGTGTGATTTTTTGTTGCGTAATACATCTGGCATGTTGCAATTAATAACACATATTGTAAAATGTGATATAGGAGGTTTGGAATAATTAAGAATCTGAGGGAGAAAAAATATAAGAAGGAGGGAAAAGGAGTGACTCTGTCAAAGCGATTATCAAAATATTTGGTCGTTGCAGCGGTGCCTTTGATATTGGTTTTCTTGGCTGTTAGTGTTTTCGCATCCGCTGAACCGTCCACGGTACCGGCGGCGACTGCGCCGGGTTCACAGACCCAGGTGGTAACTGCGCCAGGTCCGCAGACTCCGGCGGCGGCAGCACCAAGTGCACAAATCCCGGCAGCAGCATCGTCAGTTTCAAAGATCCCATGGTGGGCCTGGTCCATTATCTTATTAGTTTTCACATTTATACTGGGTATTCTGGCTGTACTCGGGGGTGTTGGAGGCGGTGTCCTGTATGTCCCTCTGGTCGGAGGCTTTTTCCCTTTTCATATTGACTTTGTCAGAGGCGCAGGTCTTATAGTAGCTCTGTGCGGATCGCTTGCGGCTGGTCCGGGCCTTCTTAAGAGAAACCTCGCAAATCTCCGCCTCGCCATCCCGGTGGCACTGATTGCATCAGCAGCGGCAATAGTGGGGGCCATGATAGGGCTGGCACTTTCCGCCAAGTTAGTAAATATCCTTCTCGGGGCGACAATCATAGGCATAGTGATAATCATGGCCACAGCAAAAAAATCTGATTTCCCGGTTGTCCCGAAGGCTGACGCTTTATCCCAGGCACTTGGGATTATGGGAATCTACAGGGAGGAATCTCTTGGAAAAGATGTTGAATGGAATATTCATCGTACCCTTCCGGGGTTATTGCTATTCATAGTTATCGGGGTTATGGCCGGCATGTTCGGTCTCGGCGCAGGATGGGCAAACGTCCCGGCCCTTAATCTCCTGATGGGTGCGCCTCTGAAGATATCTGTCGCCACAAGCAAGTTCTTACTTTCGATAACCGATACTTCGGCTGCATGGATTTACCTTAATGCAGGGGCGGTGCTTCCGATGATCGTTATTCCGTCAGTCATCGGAATAATGCTCGGCTCTATCGTTGGCGTCAAGATACTTGCAAGGACAAAGCCAAAGGCAATCAAGTGGATGGTCATCGTTCTTCTGCTCTTTGCAGGGTTGAGGGCTTTGCTTAAAGGGCTCGAAATTTGGAAATAGGAGGTTAGAAATGGCAGAGGGAAAAAGAACACAGGCATCAGAAGAACAGATAGCATATGCAAAGGTGTTGAATGTTGTAATGTTCCTGGGGCTTGCGATCATGATGGTGACCTTTATCATATATATGTCAGGGATATTGCCGTCCTTTATCCCGCCGCAGGATATCCCCAAGTACTGGGGCATGAAGTCGAGCAATTTCATCCACACCTTCCATGCGCCTACGGGATGGGCATGGGTAGCGATGACAAACAAGGGGGATTATCTGAATTTTGTCGGGATAGCGATCCTTGCAGGACTTACTGCTTTGTGTTATCTCGTCATATTGCCGATCCTGATCCGGAAGAAAGATACGGCCTACGTAGTCATCGCCATCATGGAAGTGCTTGTCCTGGTTCTTGCGGCGAGCGGAATCCTGAAGACAGGAGGGCATTAATATGAGTGAACAGCAGGTGTGTTGCCCTACGGCGAGATTGGAAAAACTGCTTTTGGCCACGGACGGATCTGAGCAAAGCGAGGGAGCCGTCAGAGAGACGATAAACCTTGCAAAGATATGCTCAAGCAAGATTTACGCAATATCGGTGATCGAGACAAATCCGGAGTTCATGGCGAGTGCCCCGGGTTTTTTTGAGAAATATGAGAAACAGATAAGACAGCATCTGGAGTCGATAAAGTCGAGGGCCTCGAAGGAAAATATTGAATGCGAGATAATTATACACGAAGGTGAGGAACCCTTTCAGCAGATCGTTGATGAAGCAGCAGAAAAACACGTAGAGATGATTCTTATGGGAAGGTACGGCAGGACAGGGCTCAAGAGACTCCTGATGGGAAGTGTAACCGCAAAGACCATAGGTCATTCACCCTGCCAGGTAATGGTCGTACCCGAGGCTGTGAAAGTCAGCTATAAGAATATTCTTGCTGCAACGGACGGGTCAAAATACAGCGACGCAGCCGCGTTAGAGGCGATCGGTATAGCGAAGCGTTGCGGCAGTAATTTAATCGCTCTTTCGGTTGCTACAAGAGATACGAATCTGGCGGCGGCGAAAGAAAGTGTTGAAAGAGTAAGACAGATCGCGGAAAAAGAAGGCATAAAGGTGGAAAGTCTTACTCTGAAAGGCACACCTTACGATGTTATAGTGAAAACCGCCGACCAGAAGAATGCAGATCTCATAGTTGTCGGCAGCCATGGACGGACGGGTGTGAAAAGGCTGCTGATGGGGAGCGTAACAGAGAGGGTCATCGGACATTCGGGGAGTGCGGTGCTGGTGGTAAGGGCATAGGATTTTCAGCAATACCCCCCGTTTGTGTCAATACGGCAAAGTCACACTCCCGATAACTGCTTCAGTTGAACCATACCCGGTGAGGATTGCAGATCATGACCGGTGTCGGCGTCGGCATATTCGGACATAATTGTCAGTTGACATACCGCGTGATATCTGCTAAGTAATACTAAGAGAGTTGAATTGTGAATATCATTATCATA
>CAVSHJ010000034.1:0-178964 GCA_963727725.1 Thermodesulfovibrionales bacterium | reverse complement strand
ACTCATGCCGCCGACATCGGAGGTTATTACCGGGATACCATAAGCAAGGCTCGTCGAAATGGTCAGGGGTGCGTTTTCATACCAGATAGACGGGACAATCACAACATCGATGTCCTGAAGGATCTTCTCAACGTCATTGAACTCATAGTAGCCCTTAAATTCAATCCGAGGGTCTTCCTTCGCTGTCTCCATCAAATTCCTCTCGTAATCGATTTCATTAAAGCACCCGCCCCAGACCTGCAGGCTGATATTTTGATGCGTGCATTTCTTAAATGCATCTATCATTATATGGACACCTTTGTGATACTGAATAGTGCCTATATAACCAAACGTTATTGTCTGACCGAGTGTTCTATCAAAATGGTTCTTCTTTTTTGTATAGTCGAACCCGTGCCGAGAGAGAATGAACCTATCTCCGGGAATAAAGCCGACTTGATTAAAAAGCCAAATAAGAAAGCGAGACGGCGAAAGCAACAAGTCACAACAGCCAAGCAACATACGGGCATCCGAGTTTCTTCTCTGCATGCGCTCCCAATCAACATGAGGAAAACAATATTGAAGACAATTTCTGCCATCATCCGGTCCGTCGCAAAGCTCGCTGTTACCCCTCATCATGATGCCCATCGGACACATCATAAAGTAATCGGTGACCATAAAGACAACTTTGACTCCGGCATCTCTGGCTGCCTTGATCGATGAAGCGATCCGCAGGGGATGCGCGCAGTGGTAAAGATCATACTTCTCCTCCTCAAAAATCCTTGCAACCTCCCGGTATACATCCATGTCGACAACATCAAACACAAAAGTAAGGTCATCAGGCTGACTTCTATGTCTTAACGAGATAACCGGCACTCCTTCATATGAATAGTCTTTACGGAGCAAATTCGAAGCGTTTCCTTCCGGAGCCTCTTCCTGTTCCCGAAAAGCATAGGTTAGAACCTTCACGTAATGGCCCATCTTCTGGAGTTGTTTGGCAAGATTCAGCACATAGCGCTCTGTACCCGTATAGTGCCTGTGGGAAAAATTGATGGACCCCGATAAGAATTCTCATCTAAATTTCTCCTTCGGGAAAATCGATTTTACCCTGAGTATTTTCCCCAAGGTAATTTCCTCCTGTAATACAGAACAACTTGTATATACTATTACGAAATTCCTCCTTAATATCCTCAATTGCAGCGTAGCGTTTCATGAAATCAGAAAAACTCAGAATATTATTCTTCAGATTAGGATATATTTTCTCCACTATGTCCGGATTGTTGCTTGGTTCAATCCTTCTAAAAAAAGCGTCCATAAGGGAGTCCCCCCTGAGTAATTTCCAGGCTGGATCAAAATTATTTCTCTTGTCATCCATGAGATCTATTAAAAAAAGGAGCTTCGCGGACGGCTGATTAAAATTGTTTGAAATGTCTAATCTTGACAAACACATTTTAAGTCTTGAATATAAATAACTGATCGCGCTCAGAACATGATCTGCAGGAATGTCTTCTCTCTTGATATTCAGGATACTCCACAGATTGGCGGTATCAGTATAACTCCTCTTGAAAAAATACATGGCCGGACGATTATGTGAATGAACAACTGCATTGGAAGATTGGAACATAAGAGCATGACCGTCCTTGAGGAGTCGGAGTCCCAATTCAAGATCCTCCGCATAATCAGAATTAAACCGATATGAGTCAAATATTTTCTTTCTTATTCCCAGGCAGACACTATCTAAACTTGCTCTTGCCCTTTTTATCTGAGGGTCAAGATAGTCAAAATCTTTATCGGACAGGTTATTAAAGGTGTGATCATGATCGTATCCCAAATAGTTGATATTATGATTCCAATACGACCAGCTCGCAAACAGGTCGGCATCGGCCCGCGGTATCTGTCTCGCGGAGACGGCAGATGCCCTGCCCTCGTAAATGGGGTGAATGAGTTTATATAGCCAGTTGTTGCCCACAGGGACAGCGTCCTGGACCGTAAACACCAGGAAATCTCCTGTTGCCTTTTCCGCCCCGAGGTTGCGCGTGCGGGCGTGGTGGAATTCCTCAGGCGGCATCTGGAATACCTTTTGTGTGTAAGACCGGGAAAGTTCAACGGTCTTGTCTTTGGAACCTGAATCGATAATCACAAGTTCTATCTCGCCGACACCCTCCTGCTGGGTTATCCGACGCAGTGTATAATCAAATTCATCACCCGCGTCCTTTGTCGGGATTATTACCGAGACCTTTGCCGGAATCGGATTACTGATGACATCGAAGGACAACACGTTGCTATTCTTGTGCAGTTCCGGTGCTTCTTCAAAAGTTCTTTTCAGGCCGGCGCCCATTTTTTTGGGCGGACCACCCTGGATTCTGCGGGAAGAAGAAGGCAGAAAAATCCGGTCTCTTATCTTCCGGTATTTCTCCAGGACCTTCCAGCCTTTCGTATTCTTCATGGCGGTGATCAGGTTCTCTCTGTCCTTGAGGCTTTCCTGAAGGATAGTCAGCCTTGCTTCTCTGTCTCTCAGTTCAACAGAAAGGGTCTGTACCCTGGAGGTCCTGCTCGCGCAACTCTGCCGACAGGACTTCTATCTGGGATGCCCGCTCTCTCACCTCGCTGCCCAGGGTCTCAACCTGTGTATCTTTATCTCTCAATTTGGATACGAACCCTTCTATCCGGGAACCTTTCTCCCTCAATTCCGCTATAAGGTTGGTTATCTGCTCCTCCCGCTCGTTCAGTTTCGTATTGAGCGTATCTATCTGCGCGTCCCTGCTTCTTTAACCCATCAGAAAGAAAATCTATCCGCGAGGTCCTCTCCCTCAATTCCGCAGATAGGATTTCTATCTGGGCGGCCCGCTCTCTCACCTCGCTGCCCAGGGTCTCCACCTGCGTATCTTTATCTTTTAATCTGGATACGAGGCCTTCCATCCGGGAACCCTGCTCCCTCAATTCCGCCATGAGGCTGTTTATCTGCACCTCACGCTCGTTCAATTTCGTATTGAGGGCTTCTATCTGCGCGTCACGCCTCTTCAATCCGTCAGAAAGAGAATCTATCTGAGGGGTCCTCTCCCTCAATTCCGCTATGAGGTTATTTGTCTGTATCTCCCTCTCGTTCAACTTGGCATTGAGGGCATCTATTTGCGCATCACGCCTGCCTATTTCATCAGAGAGAGCATGCAAGCGTGAGACATGCTCTTTCAGTTCGTCGGACAGGTTTTCTATCTGCGGGTCTTTTTCCTTCAGTTCGGCATAGAGATTGGCGATTTGAGTGTCTCTCTCCTGTCAATTCATTGTACAGATGGTCCACACGCGGGCCCTTCTCCTGCAGTTCGGCATAGAGTTTCTCCATCTGGGAACTCTTTTCCTGCAATTCCGCACCGAGGCGGTCCAGCCGGGTGTCCCTCTCTTTCACTTCGTCGGTAAGCCTGTCTATTTCAGGCTCTTTCCTTCTCAGTTCGGCATCGAGCTCGGCAATTTGCGATTCCTTCTCTCTCGTGATGTTCCTGTAATGTTCACGTTCATTCGATACACCCTTTAACATATTTCTCGTGTGGACGTAACTCGACATATAGTCATGAATCCTGTCCGGGGTAATCTTATCGATGTGTCTCGACAGTACCTTCAGATATGCCTGTCTCAGGAAGTTGGGGTCTTTGTGCACCTGTGATATCTGATAGTCGGTACTCCATTGATTATAGTTGGCCGTTACCTGTTTGATGTGATAAAAAGGATATTTCTTGCCTATTCTTATCAGCAAATCCCAGTCTTCGTAGAGATCGAATTTGTCGCCGAATCCGCCTGACGTAACAAGAGGGTTCCTTCTGAAGAGGAGACACATAAAGGGGATATAATTTTCGAAGACCAGCCGGTTATAATCGAAATCATATGAGAATACGACCTCCCTCTTCACCGGCTCATTCAGCTCACGGGTCTCCGGGTTATACTCTTTATACACCATGAGCGAATCGGTATAGGCGACTTCATAATCGCTCTGCTGGAGGAAAGAAACGAGAGTCACCACGTGTTTCGGATAAAATTCATCGTCGTCGTCCAGAAAACCTATATAGTCCCCTTTTGCATTCTCTATACCGACATTTCCGGCAAACGCCCTGCCCTCATTCTTTTCGAGTCTGATGTAGTGTAACGACACATCTCCGAGGATGGTTTTCAGTTCTTCGGTATCGAGGTCGCAGCCGCCGTCATTCACCAGGACTACCTCTATCGGACGGTAGGTCTGGTCGGCAATACTCTGCAACGCCCTTTTCAGGAGTTTCGGCCTGTCCTTTGTCCTGACGATCACAGAGACTAACGGGTTTTCAGTCATTTAAATGGTCCTTAAATGGTCCTTCGGGAATTTACTAATAAGGCCATAAGTATGAAGACATTAATTATAAAATCCCTCCTATCCTCTCCTCCTGAGGCGGACCAAAGGGAGGGAATATACCCCTCTTTGGAAAAGAGGGGTTAGGGGAGATTTTACAAATCATGATAACTGAGTCCATATCTTTTCGATAACTCCGTCAAGATTTTCAAAAACGTCTTTATCTGAGAATCTAAGAACGTTTAGTCCAATGCCTGCGATATAAGCATCCCTCGTGGCATCCTTTTCTTTCCCATCACTGCTGTAATGTTGCCCTCCGTCAAGCTCGACAAATCCCGCTCCGTCCCCCTTTATGAAAGGGGGATTTAGGGGGATTGGGCAGTAAAAATCAGCTATATAGTTGCCTATAATCTTCTGCCTGTAAAATTGACAGCCTTTAAGTTGCTTGCCTCTTATTTTTGACCAGAGCAGATTTTCAGTATCAGTCATGCTCTTTCTCAGTTCTCTGGCGTACTGTTTGAGATTTTTATTATAAGTCAACATCAAATCCCCCCTCACCCCCCTTTTCTAAAGGGGGGTACAACTAACAGGGAACTCTGTATCAACCTTACCCCCTTTTCTAAAGGGAGGTACTACTACATCTTTTGCTAACAGGGAACTCTGTATCCACACAAAATTCTGAAGAACCAGAAACCACTCATTTAAACGGTCCTTCGGGAAATTACTAATAAGGTCATAAGTATGAAGACATTAATTTTAAAATCCTTCCTAACCTCCCTTTTCCAAAGGGAGGGACTATTCCCCTCTTTGGCAAAGAGGGGCAAGGGGAGATTTTCTAATAATGTAGCCTTACTTTTGCACTTCTTAGTAAAAGAACTTTTTCATGCTTCCGGACGAACATGAAAAATAACATATGCACTATAATAGCAGTATAAAAAAAACCTTTCAAGGAAGGATCAGCATGCGGGAACTCTTCAGACTCACGGTTTCGGACATAAGAGATCTGCTGGACAAGAGAGAAATATCCGTTATGGATATAGTCGATTCGATCTATCAGAGGATAGACGCTGTCGAAGGCAGGGTGAAAGCATTCGTTACGTTAACAAAGAGAGAAAGCCATGGAGTCGGCCAGGGTTGCGCAGGAGAAAATCGACCGGACTGAAACGCGCGGTGCTGTATTGCTGGGAATTCCCTTTGCCGTTAAGGATAATATGTGCATAAAGGGCGTCCCCACGACCTGCGCGTCGAAAATACTCTTCAATTTTATCCCTCCGTATGAAAGTACGGTCACGTCCAGACTCAGCGGGCAGGGATACGTGCTCATCGGGAAGACAAACATGGATGAATTCGCAATGGGTTCATCTACGGAGAATTCCGGGTCCCATACTACGCGGAACCCCTGGGACCTGGAGAGGATCCCGGGCGGATCAAGCGGCGGCTCTGCCGCTGCAGTTGCCGCAGATGAATGTATCGCAGCCCTCGGCTCCGACACCGGCGGTTCGATCAGGCAGCCTGCGTCGTTATGCGGAGTCGTAGGAATGAAACCGACCTATGGAAGGGTTTCAAGGTACGGCCTTGTTGCGTTTGCGTCTTCCCTGGACCAGATAGGACCTATTACAAAGAATGTGAAGGATTCGGCATTGCTTCTGAACGTTATATCGGGGCATGACCCGCTTGATTCAACAGCAGCGCCTTTGCCGGTGCCGGATTTTACACAGGTCCTCGGCAAAGATATAAAGGGCATGAAGATCGGGATACCGAAGGAGTACTTCATAGAAGGAATGGACAGGGAAGTTGCCGAGACGGTAAAAGAGGCTATTAAAAAACTTGAATCACTCGGCGCGGTCCCTGTTGATATCTCGCTGCCTCATACGGAATATGCCGTTGCAGCGTATTATATCATCGCGACTTCCGAGGCGTCTTCCAACCTTGCGCGGTACGATGGGGTGAAATACGGACTCAGAACCGAGGGCAAGGATTTGATGGATATGTATATGAACACAAGGTCGCAGGGATTCGGCGCCGAGGTCAAACGCAGGATAATGCTCGGCACGTATGCGTTGTCGTCAGGATACTATGAGGCTTACTACAGGAAGGCTCAGCAGGTGAGGACATTGATCAAGAAAGACTTTGAAGACGCCTTCAGGGAAGTGGACGTTATGGTTACGCCGACTTCACCGACCGCGGCGTTCAGGATCGGTGAAAAGGCCTCCGACCCTCTCCAGATGTACCTGTCCGATATCTTTACAATATCCGTAAATCTGGCGGGTGTACCGGCCATGGCGGTGCCCTGCGGTTTTACATCAGACAATCTCCCTGTCGGGCTTCAATTCATCGGTAAGCACTTCGATGAAGAGACCATCCTCAAGGTCGCATACGCTTACGAGCAGGCGACGGAATGGCACAGGAGGAAACCGGACCTATGAAATACGAGGCGGTCATCGGACTTGAAGTCCACGCACAGATGCTGACGGAGACCAAGATATTCTGCGGCTGTCTGACCAGATTCGGTTCCGAGCCGAACTCGCAGACATGCCAGGTATGTATCGGCATGCCCGGCGTATTGCCTGTCCTGAACAAAAAGGCCCTTGAGTTTACGATAAGGACGGGCCTTGCCACAGGCTGCAAGGTTTCTCTCTACAGCAGGTTCGCGAGAAAGAACTACTTTTATCCCGACCTTCCCAAGGGATACCAGATAAGCCAGTATGAGCTTCCGATATGCGAGCATGGACACATAGAAATAGTTGCCGACGGCAGTGTGAAGAGGATCGGGATTACCAGAATCCACATGGAGGAAGACGCCGGGAAGAATATCCATGAATCCGCCGGATCCGCCGGAGGCGGAGGAGGTGGAAATTACAGCTTTGTGGACCTGAACAGGGCCGGGGTCCCTCTCATGGAGATCGTCTCCGAGCCGGATATCAGAAGTCCCCGGGAGGCCGTGGAGTATATGAAAAAACTCAGAACAATCCTCAGGTATCTCGATGTCTGTGACGGCAGCATGGAGCAGGGTTCTCTGCGTTGTGATGCGAACGTCTCTGTGAGGCCCGCCGGCAAACAGGAACTGGGAGTCAAGGTGGAGATCAAGAATATCAATTCGTTCAGGTTCGTCGAGAATGCCCTCGATTATGAGATAAGGAGACAGATAAAGGCCCTGGAAGAAGGCGGCAAGATCATCCAGGAAACAAGGTTATGGGATTCTGACAGGAGGATTACCGAATCCATGAGAAGCAAGGAGGAGGCCCATGATTACCGATATTTCCCCGAGCCGGACCTTGTTCCGATTACCGTAAGCAAGGAATGGATTGATGAGATAAGGTCTTCACTTCCGGAACTGCCGGATGTTAAAAGGGAGCGTTTCGTTTCCGTGTCCGGCCTGCCCGAAAGTGACGCAGATTTCCTTGCATCCGAGAAATCTATCGCCGGCTGGTTTGAAGAAGCCGTGACGGCTTGGCGGACAACCGAAGACCGTTGCAAACTGGATCATGGGTGATCTGACGAGATTGCTGAATGACGAAAATAAATCATTTGAAGATTGCTCGCTGAAACCGAAACAGCTGGTCGATATGCTGAAACTCCTGGACAGCGGCACCATCAGCGGGAAGATTGCAAAGACCGTATTTGAAGAGATGTACAGGACGGGAGGGGAAGCAGCCGTCATCGTTAAGGAAAAGGGGCTGGTGCAGATCAGCGACACGGGAGAGATAGAGAAGGCTGTTGATGAGGTCGTCGCAAAAAACCCGAAAGAAGCCGAGAGGTTCAGGGCCGGAGAGGAGAAACTGATCGGGTTCTTCGTCGGTCAGGTAATGAAGCTGACAAAAGGCAAGGCAAACCCTCAGATGGTGAATGAACTGCTGAAGAAAAAGCTCTCTTAGTAACCTTGATTTTATAAATACCTTTTCATTAATCTTAATAAAACCGTAATCGGTAATCGGTGATGCGTGATCTGTAAAGAATCTTCAACTCATTACCCATCACCCATTACTCATTACGATATACGGAGAGATGTCCGAGCGGCCGAAGGAGCACGACTGGAAATCGTGTGTACGCTAATACCGTACCGTGGGTTCAAATCCCACTCTCTCCGCCATACTTTTTCTTTATATATCAAGGACTTAGGTATCGCAAAAGGGGGTCAAAACCGTCACCAAACCGTCACCAAAACCAATTTTTTCACTGGCGGATTTCTTCCTCCTACAGCATCTTTGGTACCGCTGTCAGAACTGCGTATAGCTTGTGTAAATTAACTTTTGTCAATGATCAGAAATCTATCAGCCCAATCTTTTCCGAAAAGGAAACAATAGGATTTGTTATATTCAAATGTAAGGTGAATTTAAATCCTTATATTCAAATAGCGCTCGTCTTTTTATTCGTTAGGTATGCTATCAAAAAATAAAAAAGAGTATGACAAGGCTATAGACTATTTCAAGAAATGCATCGATATTGATAACAGTTATGTGGATGCATATGTTGCTTTGGGAGATGTATATTACGAGAAAGGCTTATATGGCGAAGAGTTGCAGATACTCAGGAAAGCTATCCTTTTAGACCCAAATAACTCCGACGCTTATTATTCTCTTGCTGTGGCTATTTCAAACAAGCAGACATATATTCTGTCAGGAAAGAGCGCAAACGACGCTATTACCTTGAGAAAAAGTAAAGAGATAAAATGAAAAAGGGCGGGAGTCTAAAGCCCCTATTGGCTATCATTGCGCTCGCCATCCTTCTGAGAGCGCCGGGAATCCCCTGGGGCATCATCAACCACGATTATTTTGAACCTGACGAAGGTCAACACGCAGGTATTGCAAAAAATTTCATCAATACATTCGACAGGAACTGCATAAAGGACAGCGAGGTCACCTTTCAGATGAATGCCAGGGGATTTGGGACCCAATTAGCACTTCTCGGTTATCCTTTTTTGAAGATATTTAACTTTCCTTCAGATTCCCTATTTATATTGGGCAGGATTTTGTCTCTGTTTTATTCTTTGCTACTCATCATTCTCCTATACATTATCTCTTTCACGATAACAGGGAACAAAAGAATAGCCTTGCTGTCGTCTCTTTTGATGTCTATTTTTGACCTGAACATCACTTATAGTCATTATGCAACACCGGACATTGCTCAGGTCTTCTGGGATTACCTGTCGGTTTTTTCAATTTTTCTGCTCTATAAAAACCAGCGTTCAAGCAATGGTATGCATGACGTCATGACGAGGGCAAGTGGATGGTTAATTATTCTCGTTGCCCTTTCTATCTCAATGGCTCTATCATTCCGATTTGACATTGTGCCTTTACTCCTTTTGCTTCTCACAATGGGATTCCTCCTATTTAAAGACAAGATCCCCTTAAAGGACTCCCTTTACACTATGGTAATTATCATAATTTTACTGTGTGGTTTTTTTTACCTCTCTGTTGGATTCAACTTCAGCTTAAAAGATTTTTTCATCTCCAAGCATATACTGACACACGAGAATTATGAAATCGTTCCCCATAATAACCATTACTTGTACAATCCAATGTTATACTTCCTTGCAATCCTTTCCGGGACAAGTATTCCCGCAGTAATTATCTTTGTCCCCTCTCTTGTCCTCCTTTTCATCAAAGACAAAGAGGGCGACCTTGGAAAGTTTATCCTGTTGTCTTCATTTTTCATTTTTTTCTCCTTCATTATACTCTGGGCGGCCGATGCGCCATTTGTAAGGAGAGCAAATATCTTTTTACCGTATATCGCGATAGTTGCAGGATATGGTTTGATTAATTTTATCGACTCCGGGGCATCGAAAAAAAAGAAGATATTCAGGACGTGTCTTGTGTCACTCGTGGTCGTCTATACTGCGTTGAATTCTTTGATCTCACAGTATGCCTTTCTGACAGACACCCGGTACAAGGCGAGTAAATATCTGAATGAACATCTCTCTTCTCACGCTTTGATCGCATATTCAATGTACGCAAAAGTCGGATCCATGCCTGACGGAATTCCACTCAAGAAATTCAACGACCATGTTGATTTTATCGTTCTGCATGAAGCGTATTACGGGAGATACTGGAAGTACTTTACCACACCCTTCAAATTACCCCGATGCTGCGACGAAGTCTACCACTGCGATTACAATGACTGTATTCTCATTCAGTCACTCTTATCAAATAAGAGCGACTATCGATTGATCAAAAGTTTCGAAGTGAGCCATGTCTTACCTGAGAGACTCCTCTTTAAATATCTTTTCGGCACATATGAAACCTTTCTGGGAGATGTTCTTATTTACAAGAAGTCAAGTGTCAGTTCTGCCTTTTTGGAATCAAAAAAGGTCAAAGCTCAATATATGTACCAAGTTCGTGAGGTGATTCCAAAATTCAACTTAGGAGTCGTATAATGATTTGGGGCAGGTCTGTTGAGCAATCCAACGATCAAACCAAGGTCTCTTTGGAATATCTGAGACAGGTTGTTTAAGGCAGGCAACCACATCTTGATGATTATCGTAACCTTTTTCATTATATAAAATAATTTTCCAGTTTTCATTCCTTTCTAATAACTGGATAATCGAAGATGGTTTTATTATCGATAGCCCGTAATCATTAGATCCTTTGTAATTAACATAACCGTATCCAGTAAACTCATATTGGTGTTTTAGGGGTTCAATCTCTGCCTTTTCCAAATTGTAAACGTACTTTTCGGTATCTAATAAATACTTAGAATATCGTCCCTGCGTAGTAAAACATAAAATGCCATTTTCTTTGAGAATATCATAAAAAAATTCAAGTAATGTTTGGGATTTACCTTTATTTAAATGTGTCATTAGAGAGCCACACCAAATGAGATCGAATTTTTTTGTTATTGGTATCTGACTGAAGTCATTATCAGACAAAAGTGTCTTAATACTAAATTGATCCTTACAAAATCTCAGCGCTCTTTCTTCAATTTCACCGGCTGTTGTTTCTGCATCGGGGAAATAAGCTTTTATAAATCTTAATACTCTTCCCCATCCAGAGTGAAAATCTAAAATAGTCTTAATATCGGATTTATCTTTTTGAGCACAAACGAGGGCTATTAAGATATGTTTTAATCCTGATAGTCCAACGTTAAAATAATGGTCTTCATTTCCTTCGACAAACATATTATCTTCTGGAGATATTTCTAAATTGATGGCGGATATATCAAAATCTTCAATTTTGTAGATTTTGTTCAGTGCGTTTAGTAAAGAAATTTTTTCTGCGTCTTCCATCTTTTGCCGCCTATATGCATCACAGTGGATTAATGTTATCAAAACAATTACATTTTATAAAGACTAAATATTTGGTATGCAGGCGATGCTGTGAGCCGTTCTCATAGAGACCTCTTGACATTATGTCCCCAAGTTGGAGAAAATCCCTCATTAACTTTCTGGGGGTTTTCTTTGAAAGCTATAAGAGCATTAGGGAAATGTCCAAAGTGTCATAGAGCTTTCAGGAAGGATGATAAAAAGGGTTATTTCTGCCCTTACTGTCCGTCACCAAACCGTCACCAAGTGTCTGACGGAGCCAATACCGACGCGGTGCTTAGTGGGTTCAAGTCCCACTCTCTCCGCCATTCTTTTCTTTATATATCAAGGGCTTAAGTGTCTAAAAGAAGTCAGGTCAAAACCGTTACCAAACCGTCAAAGGCTTCGAGGGAGAAACGCCCTCGCCATAAGCCTTCCACGGACAAACTGAATTCTGTGGGAGAGCCGGATCATCGTCCCGCTTTAGAACCGACTCTGCTCTTTCCGATTCTTATTATTTTGTTCTTTTCATTTGCGGTCTATTTCAACGCCCTTTACTGTGACTTTGTGTATGATGACATAGACCAGGTGCTGAATAATCCGTGGATCAGAGATATACGGAACATACCGACGTTCTTTTCCAAGGGTGTCTGGGGTTTTTGGATGGATCCCGCCAAATCAAACTATTACAGGCCACTGATGTATGTCACCTATACGTTTGTTTATCATCTCTTTGGCGCAAAAGCATGGGGATTTCATTTGGTCAACATCCTGTTCCACTGCGGGGTTACAGTTCTTGTATTTTTGCTGAGCCGGAAACTGCTTATGGACCACCGACCCTCCAGGTTTCCGGCAGATATTGTGTTTCCGTCTATAGCAGCCATTCTTTTTGCTTCACATCCCATACACACTGAAGCAGTGACATGGATCGCCGGACTGCCGGACGTGGCGTTCACATTTTTTTATCTCCTTTCTTTTTATCTTTATGCCCGGTCAAAGGCCGGGCTGTCCGGCAGCTATCTGTTTTCCGTGGCGTGCTTTACTGTTGCGGCTTTTTTCAAGGAGCCGGCGCTGACCCTGCCTATAGTTCTCTTCGCGTATGATTACGTGTTTCGGGAGGCGCGGACCCATTTTCTTGATTATGCCAGGAGATATGTCCCCTACCTCGTGATCGGAGTCGGTTATCTGGCATTGAGGATCCACGCCCTTGGAAAATTTGCTCCAAACAAGATGCATGTGTCCCTCAGTGCTTACCAGTATGTTATCAATGTCTTCCCGCTTTTCGCCAAGTATCTCGAAAAACTCATCGCACCGCTTAATCTCAATACCTTCCATGTCCTTCATCCGATCTCCTCGCTTTTTGAGCTGAAGGGGGCCTTTTCCTTCATGGCTACCGCTGCCTTTTTGATACTTACTGCCATTGCTTTTAAAAAAAATAAAGTTGTCTTTCTGAGTCTCCTGTTTGTGGCAGTGCCTCTCCTCCCAGTCCTTTATATCCCTGTATTGGCTGAGAATTCTTTCACAGAGAGATACCTTTACCTGCCTTCTGTCGGCTATGTGATTCTTCTATCAACGGTTTTGTTATGGGTGAAGGAAAGGCTACCCCGTATGGTGAGGAGCGTAACTGTGATCCTGATTGTCGTGCTGGGTTTATATACCGTTGGGACTGTGAATAGGAATAACATGTGGAAGAATAATTTTCTCCTTTGGGCAGATACAGTAAAGAAGTCACCCGATAGTCCATTTGCTCATACTGCCCTCGGCAATGAATACGCGTTTAAAGGCAGGTTGGACATGGCATTAGCAGAATATCAGACAGCATTGCGTCTGAGACCCGATTACGCAGATGCTCATGTCAACCTGGGCATTCTGTACAGATGGAGGGGCCAACTGGATATGGCAATAACAGAATATGAAACGGCATTGCGTCTGAAACCTGATTACGCGGATGCGCATTATGACCTTGCGAATGCATATGCGGCTAAAGGCCAATTGGATATGGCAATAGCAGAATACCAAACGGCATTGCGTCTTAAGCCAAATTATGCAAATGCACATTTTAATCTCGGAGTCGCTTACCTACGCAAAAATGCAGTGGATATGGCAAAAGGAGAATTTGAAGAGGGTCTAAAAATTAGTCCCGATAATCAGAAAGCACTGCGACTTCTCAACTCCATTGCCTCAAAATAATGACAACGGCTGTGTTATGAGAAAAGTTTCAAAGAAGAAGGGAAAAAAAGTTTATAAGATCCCCGACCCCGGCAGAGCCAAATTAGAAGGCAAGCGAATCGGCCCTGCGTCAAATGCGACTCCACTGAACCTGGTAATCATTGCTGCTTTAGTTGCGATTGTCACATTCATAGTCTTTCTTCCGGCACTCCAGAATAAATTTATAAACTGGGACGACGATTCATATGTTTATGAAAATCCGTATATTCGTTCTCTCGACTTCCGCTTGTTGAAATGGAGTTTCACCGATACGAGATTAATGTGGGATCCCTTAACAAAGATTTCCCATGCACTGGTTTATGCCCTGTGGGGATTGAACCCGGCGGGGCATCATCTGGTCAACGTATTGTTGCACGTGCTTAATACCTTTTTAGTGGTCGTCTTGATAATAAGCCTTGTTAGGCACTTTCACGGTGTAGAACAGAGAAATTTCTCGTTTGAAAAATCCAGGTCTTTCTATCTCAAAGCAGCGGTGGCGGGTTCTGTAACGGGACTCCTCTTCGGACTGCACCCTCTCCATGTGGAATCCGTAGCCTGGGTGACAGAAAGAAAGGATGTCCTGTATTCGTTTTTTTTCCTTCTGAGTCTTCTTTTTTATTTGAGATATGCTTCTGTATCGCTGAACAAACAGAGGTCATTGTACTATGGCATATGCCTGCTCTTTTTCTTATTTGCCTTACTGAGCAAGGCGATGGCAGTGACCCTCCCTGCCATACTTCTTATTTTGGACGTTTACCCTCTCAGGAGGTTCAAAGTTGAAGCAAGCCTGAAGTCACAGTTAAAATTATTGATTGAGAAAATCCCGTTTTTTGGTCTGAGTTTCATCTATACAATTATGACTATGGTCGCCTATACCGGACACAGTATACTGGAACCGCTTGAGAAATATCCTTTTGCACAAAGAATTTGGGGAAGCTTCCATGAACTTATCTTCTATTTATACAAAATGGTTTTTCCGGTGAAACTGGTGCCTCTTTATCCGTACCCGTCAACGATATCCTTTTTAAGCCCGGAGTATGCTGGTTCGTTCATCGCTGTGGTTGTGATCACGGCTTTTTGTGTCTATTTGTGGAGAAAAAACAGACAGGTTTATCTGACAGTCTGGATCTTTTATATTGTGACCCTGCTGCCCGTATTAGGTATTATACAGGTAGGAAAAACCGCCGGGGCAGACAGATATACCTACTTGCCGAGTATCGGACCGTTTCTTCTCATCGGTTTAGCAACAGCAACGATTTATGATAAAGTTACCGGTGTAAAGCAGTGGCGGTCGATGGCAAAAATGACCGCCGTTGTTGTAGCCGTTGCCGCACTTATTTCTCTTTCATATCTGACTATCCGACAGATTGGCGTGTGGAAGGATAGTATCGTATTATGGAATTACGTTACTGAAAAGGAAACGGGAAGAATTCATATCGCATACAATAACCTGGGCAACGCATACCTGTCTAACCGTCTACTTGATAAAGCAATAGAACAATATCAGACAGCATTAAGACTCAAGCCGGATTACGCCAAAGCACATAATAATCTGGGCAACGCATACCAGTTTAAAGGCTTATTCGATCAGGCAATAGAACAGTACCAGGCAGCATTGAGACTGATGCCGGATTACCCAGAAGCACACAACAATCTGGGAGTTACATACCTGTCTCAAGGTTTGTTTGATAAAGCAATAGAACAATACGAGACAGCATTAAGACTCAAGCCGGATTTCACACGGGCACATTATAATCTGGGCCTTGCATACCAATCTAAAGGTTTGTTTGATAAAGCAATAGAACAGTACCAGGCAGCATTAAGACTCAAGCCGGATTTCACAGAAGCATATAAGAATCTGGGCGCCGCACTATATGAGAAAGGGCTCAAAGAACGAGGCAATAAGAAATGAAAAACAGCATTGAAGATAACTCCCCGCCTGGCAGATGCCCGCCGAGTTCTGCCAGCCGGACCAGTTGCTGCCACACGTGACGGGATATCTCATTCTATCTTCCCTCCCGGTTTTCTCATTCGATAGGCCTTGGCGAGGTTGTCGCGATAGGTCGGATCCTGAGGGTTCAATGTCAGTGCAATCTTAAAATGCTCAATAGCTTTGTCTGCCAATCCTTTCCGACCATAGGCAACTCCCAGGTTTTCGTGGGCCTGGGCACGTTTAGGATCTGATTTTATTACGATCAGGTATTGTTCCATTGCCTGATCCCAGAGACCCTTGTGAGAAAAAGCAAGACCCAGATTGTAGTGGGCCGAAATGAAATCCGGCTTCAGTCTTAAGGCTGCCTGATATTGTTCTATTGCCTGATCCAGGAGACCTTTAGACAGGTATGTATTGCCGAGATCATACCGCGCCTCCGGGGCCGAAATGAAATCCGGCTTCAGTCTTAAGGCTGCTTGATATTGTTCTATTGCCTGATCCAGGAGACCTTTAGATTGGTATGCAATGGCGAGACCATACTCCGCCTCTGAGAAATCCGGCTTCAGGGTCAATGCGGTACGGTACTGTTCTATTGCCTTATCCAATAGACCTTTAGATTGGTATGCAAGGCCCAGATTATAATGTGCCCGAGACAAATTCGGCTGCAGTCTTAATGCCGTCTCGTATTGTTCAATTGCCTTATCAAACAAACCCTTGGACCGGTATGCGTTGCCCAGATTGTTGTACACCTCGGCGTAATCCGGCTTCAGTCTTAAGGCTGTCCGGTACTGTTCTATTGCCTGGTCCAGGAGCTCCTTCGACTCATACGCCCTGCCCAGATTACCATGCGCTCTTGCCGAATTTGGAACTTTCTTCAGCACGTCCTCCCAAAGAAGAGTTCCTTCTCTCCACACTCCATTCCTTGTAAAAGTCAGGACAAATAAAAGTAGCGCAACGATGAGGACTATTACCTCTTTCTTTATCCTGATACCGGGCTTGTCCACATATACCAGCAGGGAAGACAACGCAAGGAAAAGCCCGTAGCCCGGCAGATAGTTTCTGTGTTCAAAATAGGGGTCCAGTCCAATGGCTATAAAGCTCTCGAGAGAGATAGTTATCAGATACCATATGATCCCAAAGGAAATGAGCGGAAACTTCTTCATATACCGCAGGGAGAAGAAGATCATTGACGTGATGAAAAAAAGAGAAAACAGAGTCGTGACGGGGTGAATCAAATCCTTCGATACGGGATAGGCGCTGGAATAGTCAAACACCATATATGACGGGAGTGGAACAAGGATGAGAAATATATAGCGTGAGACCACTCTTAACTCTGTCAGAATAAATTCAACCGGCGTCCAGTGGATGTCCATACCTGCCCAGTGAATGTTCCGAGCGGCTTATAAGGGTTTAAGAAGATCTCCACAATCTTTCCAATAATCCCTCCTGCATGAAGATAATAAGCCGACAGCCGAACCTGAAATCACACCAAGTACGGCGACAGGTACAAACCTCTTCCTGAATTCACTCCATCGGAATGAGGACAAGAAGACAAAGTCATAAACCATTAGCGCCGGCAGAACCATCACCGCGTTCTCCTTCGAGAATATGGCCAGAATAAAAAACAGAACAGAAATGGCATAAAAGCGAAAGGACTTCTTACCCGTATTCACAGCGCCCTTCACATACAAGATTATTCCTGCAAATGAAAACATGGCCGCCATTATAGCCATTCTCTGGGTGATATAGCTCACCGCCGAAGTTTGTATCGGGTGGAGCGAGAAAAGCGTTGCGGCCAGGAGCGCGATAAACAACGGTGTTTTGTCATCCTCGGACTTTCTGTATTTATCTCTCACGGACGGAAGGTTCAATGTCATATGGGTCAGATAAAAGACCAGGAAAGCCGAAAAAATGTGAAGGATTATATTTGTTATCCTGAATGCCACAAGGTTCATGCCTGAAAGGTAGTAGTTCAGCGCAAAAGAGAGCCTGGTAATAGAACGCCAGGATAAGGAGAAATAATGTGTAATATTTTCAAGCTTCGAGGGATTATATTGGATGACGTCGTCTAAGATTAAAGGAGCATGGAGAGGCCTGGAGTACGCAAGAAATGTGAGGAGCACGATAAAGAAAATGAGAGCAGAGAACAGGTAATTCGTCGTCCCTGCTTTTCGCGTCGCTTCCTTCTGCTTCTTTTGAGCAGCGAGTTTCCTGCTTATTTTAAGCGAGCGCTGCCTGCCCATAATTGCTCTTGGTACTCAATCTCTTTATGGCTCATTCAGAGCATATTCTAAAAATTCTTCAAATTGAATTGCAATATCACCTCACAAAAATTAAGCCACAGATTTCCTGCTCTCTTCCCTGCAACTACCTTTTACTATCTGCCGGCAGCGAGAAAAACCTCTTTCACCGTGCGGTTATTTGAGTTCCAAATCCCGCTCTCTCCGCTATTCCTTTCTTTTTATAGCAAGTAGTTACGTGGTGAAGCGCACCCATTTTTTCAGTCGTGCAGCATCCTCACGATAATTCCTCCACAAATGAAAAGGGTGATCAGAATGGAGATTGCAAAATGCAACATTAACTCTGATTTTCTGGTTCACAAGCTTTTAAAAGGTAATGTGGTTTACAATTAGAAGTGACATTGTGATTTACAGGAATATAGGGAGAGAGCTAAGTGCAGAAGTAGAGATTAAATTCGTTAAACTTTTTCAATAGTGCAAACAAGTCTAGATTTTTGCACGTTTGACATCAACAACTCATTGCACCAGAATCTCAGTTCAGACAAAAGGTGATTCATAGGATAAATACGGATATTGACCTGATCTCCAGGTGTGACACCATTGACCTTCAGGACCAGGTTCTTAATAGATACCCTCCTGTAACAACGGTTCTGCCGAATCTCAGGCAGAAAAGATCTTGACAGACTGGTAGGCCGGTCTAAGTTGAACTCTCTAAAGAGAGAAGCCCCGTCTTTTAATGCTTTTTGGAGTCTGAAATAGGACTTCCGGAGTGTGAATACCTGAAGAAATGAAGCGATAACCTGATTAGTATTTTGGCAGTGCCTTATTCAGACACTTTTCTCTGACGCAGTTTCTTGTAGTGACCGGAGCAGGCTCCGTGCCGTTTGCGCTTGCCCAAACGGCGGACTGCAGTGTTACAGTGTAGACGTACTGATTTGAACGATTCAACCTATTTTCACTCGCGAGTTGGGAGAATGTCCTAACGGTCCAGGTACCGATGTGTATTATGAGAGATTGCGTGCAGAAACTTGTTTTGTTTTACGGGGCCTTATTTATTATTTCCAGATGATAGGCTTACGACAGCGGCGCGGTCAGAGGGACATACCTCTTTTGACATTTCATCGTGATCAGGGCTTGGGACCAACTGCAACGGTTTCGACTCTGACTACTCCAACGCTCCCACCCATCGGTACAAGGCTTTCAACGGTTTAGTCTGGCACAGAGTGTCCCATCATAGCCGGTTCAGAGTGGCCTACACATTGTGTAGATTGAATAAATTAATAAACTTTTAAAAGTGAAGGGAGAATGAAGAAATGAAGATGATGGTTATTTTGGCAGTTTTATTGGCAAGCTTATTGGTGGTGACCGGTGCAGCGTTCGGGGCTAGTTCTTGCCCTTCTTGTAACAGCTGTACAAGCAGTGCTATAAGGTTACCGGTACTGATCTTGACAATTCTGCTAATAGTTTTACGCAAGACTGGAATATATGTCTTTGATGGTAATACCCTTGGATGGGTATGCATGCAACGGAGCAACTGCGCTTCTTGCGCTTTCTTTTTATCGAGGGCTTAAATAACCAGGCAATAAGTTTCGACGGCCTAGCTCACAAGGGGCATACATGACATTTCACGGATCTTGGGACGGTGCCTTCAACGGTTTATACTATAACGGGACAGACAGGTTCAAGATTCACGGAGTCGGAGAAGAGTGTATAGTCCCTGGTAAATAGTTTGTCATAGGTCTTATTTTAGTCGCCTTTACGAAAAGGGGCTTGGAATTCAAGTCCCTTTTTTTGTTCGAAAAAAAGGAGATGAAGAGTATCTGGCGTATAAATAAAACCCTATCAAGAATGGTTCGAACCTGATAAACATCGCATCGATGAATCCCCACAGATATTGCCATATGAATAACCCAAATTCTGATGCGGATTCTAAATTATTCCTGGCCAGCATATAGGCGATCCGTCCCGCTTCAGACGTGAACATATAAGAGAAGTGAATTAAAAAGAGTATACCCAGTGCTTCACTATATGCCTTTACGTGGTGCCTAATAAACAAGAATAGAGCCGCCATTATCGCGAAAGTGAGTGGCGCATTGTAAGTAAATTTCAAGAAATCAAAATTGATGAAAACGAAAAAGCGTTTTCCTTTCCTTGAAATAAAGAATTCTGCGCCCGTTTCACCATTTTCCTTTACTTTCATGGTGATATAGTCAATATCTCTAACTTCAGCCGTTACGTATGATGCAACAGCCAGGATACCCCTCCCGTAGTAATCTTTTATATTTATCCAGACCATCAGAAAGGCAACATAGGAAACAACAAAGATCAACAGCGAAAATAGCAGTTTCCTTCTCAATGTCTTCCAGTCTCTATCTTTTCGCATAATATATATAGATAAAAAAGATGCCCAGGGCGACAGCAATCATAATACCCTGTGCCACATATATATGCAAAATCTCGAAAACCGGTTTCATATTGACAGCCGCATAGGCAAGGCCGACGATCCTCATGATATTTATTATCTGAATAAGGAGAAAACCCCCAGCGATTCCGACAAGCTTCTTGTTCCACGCTGCGGGAAAAGCTATGACGGCGATAGAGTAAATCATGACTGTCTCGAGACCGTTACAGCCAAATAGAATATCAAGAGAGATTCCCGGAAGGTTTATGACGGTACCCGCGAAAGAACTCTTTATTTGCAGCAACCCTAAGATATTATGTGTCAGAAAAACGATGAATTTCGAATACAAATCATTGACGTCAAAATATTTCTGGAGCGGACGAAACCCCATCAATAGAAAGAAAAGCCCCATGAGACCAAAGTAGGTTACAACAAAACGCAGGATACCTGTCCTGACTCCCCTCTCCTGTTTCTCACTCACTTTAGTCTTGGTACGTTTATTACCCTTTGATGACATATTCGATAAAATTTAAAAGAAATTATATTCTCGCATCTTCCATCGATACTTCAAGCGAACACATTTACTGTATTCTATCCCAATTATCATAAGTAACTCTATAATAGTCCAGATGCAAGGACACTACCCTGTCGCATTCCGACTTTTAAATTTCCACTTTTACATGTTACAATGTTGACATCTTTTTAATAACGCGACTTACTGACTTGCATTAAGAAATTCTCGAACGGAAGATGAGCGAGCGATTTTCTACCGGAGTCATATCCATAGAGTCTCATGCGTTATCAAGCTGTAAAGAGTAAATGTGGACCCTAATACTTTCTTTTCGTTTGTCTTTCTGCAGCCTGGGAGCGGCCCTTCGCAGCAGGCGGATGTGAATCCCGTCAGGTCCGGAAGGAAGCAGCGGTAAGCGTTTTTCCTGGGTGCCGGAGGTAGCCGCTCCCAGGCTGGAGGGAGACAACAGAACATATGGGCTATCTGGTACTGGCACGGAAATGGAGACCTCAGAACTTCGATGACCTTATCGGTCAGGAACCGATAATCCGCGTTCTTAAGAACTCTATCGAGCAGCGGAAGATTGCCCATGCCTATCTTTTCTCGGGGCCGAGAGGAGTCGGCAAGACTTCAACTGCAAGGATACTCGCAAAGGCCCTGAACTGCAAAGACGGCCCGACGTCTGCCCCGTGCGGATCATGTGCATTCTGCACTTCAATAACCGACGGCGCGTCGGTGGACGTCATGGAAATCGACGGCGCGTCGAACAACAGTGTGAACGACGTGAGGGACCTCAGGGAAAGGGTCAAGTACGTCCCTTCGGGCGGGAGGTACAAGGTTTATATTATTGACGAAACACATATGCTGTCCGATGCCGCGTTCAATGCCTTATTGAAAACCCTGGAAGAACCCCCTCCCCATGTGGTCTTTGTCCTTGCGACGACGGCTCCGAAGAAGATCCCTGCTACCGTACTCTCGCGCTGTCAGCACCTCCCCTTCAGGAGAATTCCTAATTCCCTGATAAAGGAAAGATTGAAGAAGATCTCGGTTGCGGAAGGTATTACCATCTCCGACCCTGCCATCGAAATGGTCGCCCGCGCAGCAGACGGGAGTCTGAGGGACTCACTCACGATACTCGATCAAATATCTTCCTTTTCTTCCGAAATCAGTGAATCCGACGTGAAAGACCTCCTCGGCCTTACGGACTCGAGGCTTCTTTCCGACCTCTCGTCCGCACTGATCGAAGGCAGGAGAGAAGAAATTCTGAGAATCACAGGCGAACTCGTGGAGAAGGGCACTGATATCAGGACGTTCATCAAGGAGCTCATCCAATTTTTCAGGGACATGCTTGTGGCGAGTATCGTAAAAGACCCCGGAGAAATCCTTGACCTGAGTCCGGAAGAACTCGGTGTCATGAAAGATATCTTATCGAAGACAACCGGAGACCAGCTTACCCTTCTGGTCTCGGAACTGCTTAAAGCAGAGGTTGATATAAGGAATGCCTCGTCCCCCCGCCTCGCCTTCGAGATGTCCCTCCTGAAAGCAAGCTTTCTGAAGGATATCAAACCGCTGAAAGATATAATGGAAAATCTGGAAGAATATATAAGAAGCGAGCCGGCCGGCAGACCTTCAAGAGTCTCCGGAGGGACTGAGGGGAAGACCGGGCAAAAGACTTCCGCCGGCGGAAATGAAGCAACTGTGCAGGACCTGCCGGCCCGGAAACCGGATATGACATCACAGCCTGAACAAACCGTTCAGTCCGGAGAAACATCTCCGGAAGAGAACACCTTGACGGACGAAATCCGGGACAGAGTCCTGAAGAAGCTGGATTCGCCCCTCGCCTCAAAGCTGTCAAAGGCAAATTTTAAACTCCTTGGAGATAAACTGGTTCTCACACTCAACGGAGGGGACTCACTTTTTACAGATTCCATAAAAAAGAATATAGGGTTAATAGAAAAAACTTTTTCGGAAGAATTCGGCAAAAAGATCACTGTGGAAGTGGAAACAGTAAAAAAAAAGACTACCAGTAAAAAGGAACTGAAAGAACAGGTGATGGCAGACCCGGCGATCAGGGAGGTCCTTGAACTCTTTGATGGAAGAGTTGTGGATGTGGCCCCGATAACGGAAGACAAGGAATAGGATCTATATCCCACCTGTTCATAGACAAGGGGTTTATATTATACTGAAATAAACGGAGGACGAAATGTCGAAACGTATGCTTGGCGATATAATGCGTGAGGCCCAGAAGCTTCAGGCAAAAATGGCAGAGATGCAGGAAGAGGCGAAGAAAAAGACTGTTGAGGCTACTGCAGGCGGCGGCATGGTTACGGTGGTCGCGAGCGGAGCAGGCGAGATCATCTCAATAAAGATTGAGAAGGACGTGGTAAACCCGGACGATGTCGAAATGCTTCAGGACCTCATAATGGCCGCAGTAAATGAGGCGTTAAGGCGCGCCCAGGAGATGGTAAACGGTGAGATGTCCAAGCTTACCGGCGGGTTACAGCTTCCCGGTTTAGGCAATCTGGGCAAGCTTTTCTAAATCCTCTCATCAGCATCTTTGCTCTCAATACTGTTCGTATCTGTTCGTTAAAGAACCTGAAAAATATGCATTTGGTTATAATGAGTTATGGAACCCTTTATTTCATATGTCACCGAAGAAGAGAAAAGAAAAGAAAAGCTGAAGGCGCAGAGCCTGAGAAAAACACAGTGGTGGAAAAGGAAGTGCGCGGAAGGCCTCTGCTATTTTTGCGGCAGTAAGATCCCGCCGAAAGAACTGACCATGGAGCACGTAGTTCCTGTCATCCGAGGCGGCAAATCTTCAAAAGGGAATGTCGTGCCCGCATGCAAGGAATGCAACAACAAGAAAAAATATCTCCTGCCCATTGAGTGGGAAGAATATCTTAAACGCCTGAAGAAAGACCCCTGGATTTGAGAATGGTGTTATATCGGGACCTCGTTAATAAAGTAGTCGCGACCATAACAAAACACTCTATGCTTTCCGGCGGAGAAAAGGTCCTCGCCGGTCTCTCGGGAGGGCCTGATTCCGTCTGTCTCCTTTCTGTCCTTCACGCTCTCAGGGAGAGGTTTACGCCTGAGATAAGCGCCGTATATGTTGACCACGGGCTGAGACCCCTCGAGACAGGCAAGGAGATTGAGTTTTGCAGGAATCTCTGCGAGCGCCTCAATGTACCTTTCCTCACGAAAGCTGTCAATGTCAAGTCCTATGCACTGGACCAGAAGATGAACATGCAGGAGGCTGCAAGGCAATTGCGTTACAGGGCATTTGACGAGACATCGCATGACATCGGGGCCGACAGAATCGCACTGGGACATACGGCAGACGACCAGGCAGAAACACTCCTGATGCGTCTTTTCAGAGGGTCAGGTCCGACTGGACTTTCCGGGATTCCACCGGTGAGAAAAAACATCATAAGGCCGCTGATTGAGGCCCGACGCGGAGAGATCGAAAAGTTCCTTGATGATAAGAAGATAGAATATATTATCGACTCATCGAACCTTAAGGAGAACTATTTACGGAACAGAATAAGGCTCTCTCTCGTCCCGATGCTGAAGGAATATAACCCGGATATAATAGAGACCCTTTCAAAAACCGCAGCGATATTCAGGGACGAAGAAAAATACTTTGAAATCATCGGCACCAAAGCCCTGATGAAACTCATAAGCAGGAAGACCGATTCCCGCATCGAGCTGTTCCTTGCGCCTCTTGAGATCATGGATAAAGCGATAATGAGGAGGGTCCTGCGGAGGGCGATAGATGAGACGAAGGGACTCCGTGGAATAAGCTTCATCCACATCGAGGACATTATAGGCCTCATAAGAAGCGGCGGATCCGGGGGACAGGATATACCTGCCGAAGGGAATAAGAGTGATAAAGGAATATTCGACATTGATCCTCACTTCAGACCCACCGGTCACATTGGGCACTTATTCTCTGACGGTCCCCGGTGAAATTATCCTCAAAGAGGCAGGGGTTCTGATTAAGTCTTCCCTTGTGCCGGTCCGTGAGCTGCAGGCACCTGGACAAACTAGGACCCCGGGATTGTTTCCGGCGTCTTTGACGCCGATAAGCTGAGCTCCCCTTTGGTAGTGAGGCCGAGAAAAGACGGAGATTTTTTCTATCCGTCCGGTTTCGGCAGAAGGAAGAAACTTCAGGATTTCTTTGTTGACGAAAAAGTGCCGAGAGATGAGCGGGACAGGGTCCCGCTGATCATATCCGGAAATGATATCATATGGGTCGTCGGATACCGGGGAGACGAGAGGTTTAAGGTTGGCGAAGAGACGGAGAAAGTTGTAAGATTTGAGGTGAAGAAAATCAGGGATTAGTCGAGGAAACCTTTGTTACGGGTGCAACAGAAAATGACAATACAGTTCATTAAATCCCTCTAACTTCTAAAGGGAGGATTTATCCCCTTGGAGAGGGGCAAAGGGAGAAAATTGATCCACTTACGGAGGATTAGCGGAGGTTAGATTTGGCTGACAAGGTAAGAGTAAGGTTCGCACCGAGTCCTACCGGACATCTGCATATAGGCGGAGCAAGGACCGCCCTTTTTAACTGGCTTTTTGCGCGGCATAATAAAGGCACTTTCATCCTCAGGATCGAGGATACCGACAGGACACGTTCGACCGAAGACTATATCGCTTCGATTATCGAGGGGATGAAGTGGCTTAATCTCGACTGGGACGAAGGACCGTACAGACAGACTGACAGGTTTGATGTTTACAGGAGATATACCGAAAAGCTTTTGGATGAGGGGAAAGCCTACTACTGTTATTGCTCTCCTGAAGAACTCGAACAGAGGAGACAGGAGGCGCTGGCGCAGGGGAAGTCGCCCAAATATGACGGACGTTGCAGGGACCTGAGAGAGCCCGTAGCAGGCAGGAAACCCGTGGTCCGTTTCAGGATGCCCCTGGAAGGTGAAATCGTAGTGCACGATTTGATCAAGGGGGAGATAATATTCGACAACAAACTCCTCGACGACCTCATCATTATGCGATCTGACGGGACGCCAACCTATAATTTCACAGTCGTCGTCGATGATGTTGACATGAATATTACCCATGTCATCAGAGGAGACGACCATCTGAACAACACCCCGAAGCAGATCCACATATACAGCGCACTCGGCTATCAGATCCCCCTGTTTGCACATCTCCCCATGATCCTGGGTTCTGACAAAGCGAGGCTTAGTAAAAGGCATGGCGCAACATCGGTCATCGCATACAGAGACATGGGGTACCTTCCGGAAGCACTCGTGAATTACCTTGTCCGCCTCGGATGGTCATACGGAGACCAGGAAGTCTTTACGATAAATGAGCTGATCGAGCATTTCTCTTTCGAGAATGTCGGGAAATCAGCTGCTGTCTTTAATCCCGAAAAGCTTCTATGGCTCAACAGCCAGTATATAATGAATTCATCGTCCGCGCAGCTTGCGGAGCTTGTTATGCCGTTTCTCCTGAGAGAGAAAATCGTTTCGGAGGGCTCACTTCCCGATAAGGAATGGCTGGCGAAGGCGATAGATACTCTGAAGGAGCGTTCGAAGACCCTCTTAGAACTTGCCGGTTCATTGAGGTATTATATTGAAGAGGACGTTGAATACAGCGTGAAGGCAAAGGAAAAATTTCTGAATGAAAAATATCTTCCGAACCTCGTGGAAGTGAGAGAGGCACTGAACGGGGTCGACAATTTTGCTGCAGCCGGGATCGAAAAGGTCTTCACGTCGCTCGTCGGAGAGGCTCAATACAAAACTCGGCAGTGTCGCGCAGCCTGTCCGTGTCGCCATAACGGGAAAGACGGAAAGCCCGGGAATATTCGAGGTACTCGAAATCGTCGGCAAGGGAAAAGCGCTGAAACGGCTGGATAAGGCAATAGCCCTTATACAGGGGAAAGGATGAAAGATACCACTTCTCTTATATCTGAGACGGATTCTTTTCGCCCTGCCGATTTCATACGCAGCATAATCGCGGAAGATATCAAGGCAAAAAAGTACGAAGGCCGGGTACATACCCGTTTTCCGCCTGAGCCTAACGGCTATCTCCATATCGGCCACGCCAAATCTATCTGCCTTAATTTCGGTATAGCCGTCGAATTCGGAGGTCTCTGCAATTTGCGGTTCGACGACACCAACCCCACGAAGGAAGAAGTGGAATATGTGGAGTCGATCAAAGAAGATGTGAGATGGCTCGGTTTCGACTGGGACGACAGGATGTTCTTTGCTTCCGATTATTTTGACCGGCTCTACGGGTATGCCGTGCAACTGATCAGGGACGGCAAGGCATACGTCTGCGACCTGAGTCCCCGGGAGATCCGGGAATACAGGGGCACCCTGACGGAACCGGGGAGGGATAGCCCTTATCGGAACCGTCCCGTGGAGGAAAATCTCGGTCTTTTTGAGCGCATGAGGGCCGGAGAATTTGAAGACGGTTCCCGCACACTCCGGGCAAAGATTGACATGAAATCCGGCAACCTGAACATGCGTGATCCCGTGATTTACCGCATACTCCACGCGACACATCACAGAACAGGTGACAGGTGGTGCATCTATCCGATGTACGATTTTGCCCATTCTCTTTCAGACTCCCTGGAAAGGATCACCCATTCCATATGCACGCTGGAATTTGAAGACCACCGCCCTTTATATGACTGGTTTCTCGATGCATTAGGTGTTTATCACCCCAGGCAGATCGAGTTCGCCCGGCTCAATCTCGGCTATACGGTGCTGAGCAAACGCAAGCTCATAGAACTGGTCGGGCACAAGCATGTTAATGGATGGGATGATCCGAGGATGCCCACGATATCCGGCTTGAGGAGACGCGGCTACACGCCTGAATCGATCCGGAACTTCTGTGAGCGTATCGGCGTTGCCAAGAGGGACAGTATCGTGGATATGGCGCTTCTTGAGTACTGCATCCGCGAAGACCTGAATAAACGGGCGCCGAGAGTTATGGCGGTATTGAATCCACTCCGTGTGGTTATTGATAATTATCCCGAAGACCGGGTGGAGGAGATGGATGCGATAAACAATCCGGAAGACCCCGGCATGGGAACCCGCAAAGTCCCTTTCTCCCGCATCCTCTATATCGAACGGGAAGACTTTCGTGAAGACCCGCCGAAACAGTTCTTCCGTCTGGCGCCGGGACGTGAAGTGAGGCTGCGCTATGCATATTTCATAAAATGTGTCGGCGTGGTAAAGGATGAGAGGACAGGTGAGGTAACGGAGCTGCACTGCACCTATGATCCGAAGACGCGCGGCGGTGACGCCCCCGACGGGCGCAAGGTAAAGGCGACGCTCCACTGGGTATCGGCGCCGCATGCGATTGAAGCTGAAGTGCGCCTGTACAACCTCCTCTTCCTGAAGGCGGACCCGGCGGCCGTTGAGGAAGGTCATGATTTCAAATCCTCTCTCAATCCGGAATCGCTGGTGACGGTGAAGTCCTGTCGTGCCGAGCCGTGTCTGGCGAATGCGGCGGCAGGAAGCCTCTACCAGTTTGAGCGGCAGGGGTATTTCTGCGTTGACCCTGATTCCTCCGGCGGCAAAATGGTATTTAACCGTACGGTAACGCTTCGCGACACATGGGCAAAGGTCGAAAAAAAACAGGTAAAATGAGTCATTAAAGATGGGCTATATTTCAGTCATAGGAGCCGGCAGCTGGGGGACGGCCCTTGCATACCTCCTCTCGGACAAAGGTTACGAGGTAACGTTGTGGGGCCATGACAGAGATCTTGTCGAGGAAATGCGCAAGAACCGGATAAACAGCACTTACCTGCCGGAGATCAGACTTCCGGACGACCTGCAGATCACGAATGATGTTGCCGAAGCTTTGAAGGAAGCCCGCTATGTGATAGACGCAGTGCCTGCACAACATACAAGGGCTGTTTTCGGGGAAGCGGTTCCGCATCTCATTGATGAAGCGATAATTGTCAGTGTGGCTAAAGGCATCGAGAGGGGAACGTTGCTGACGGTATCCTCCATACTGAACGAACTCTCGGACCATACCGTGGCCGTGCTCTCCGGGCCAAGCTTTGCAAAGGAAGTGATAAGGAAATTACCGGCTGCCGTTACTCTGGCGACGGAAGAGAAGAATGTTGGATTTGTGCTTCAGGAGATATTCAATACGAACAGTTTCAGGGTCTACACACATGATGATATAACAGGAGTCGAGACTGGGAGGCGCATTGAAAAATGTTATCGCAATCGCGGCGGGCATCTCCGACAGTCTCGGTTTTGGCAACAATTCAAGGGCATCCCTCATCACAAGGGGTCTTGCCGAGATGACAAGACTCGGTATAGCCATGGGAGCAAAAGGAAGGACCTTTTCAGGTCTCAGCGGCATAGGCGACCTTGTGCTCACATGCACAAGTCCCCTTTCGAGGAATTACACCGTGGGAACCAAACTCGGTCAGGGCATGAAACTCAAAGACATTCTTGCCCGGACGAAGAGCGTTGCAGAAGGAGTAGCAAGCGCAGAATCCGCATATCAGCTGTCAAAGAAGTACAATATTGAAATGCCGATCGTAGAACAGGTTTATAGTGTGCTCTATGAAGACAAAGACCCTTTCTTTGCTGCAAAGGATTTGATGGACCGCTCTCTGAAACCCGAGTTTTATGAATAGAATATGGACGGCTCAAGAATCAGAAATATTCTTAAATCGGTTCAGACCGGCAAGATCAGCGTTCAAGACGCATTGGATACCCTGAAACATCTGCCCTACGAAGACCTGTCTTTTGCAAAAGTTGACCACCACAGGCACCTGAGGCAGGGAATCCCCGAAGTCATATTCGCCGAAGGCAAGAGAGAAGAAGAGGTCATCGCCATAGCGCGCGCGCTATACAGGAAAAGCAGGAAACTGCTCATAACAAAGGGGTCAAAAGAAATATTCAAGAAACTGAACATCAAGGGCGCCGCATTCTCTCATCTGTCGAAGACTATAGCGGTAAACGGCGAGAGAAAGAAAAAGGGTCGCGTACTCGTACTTTCTGCCGGAACATCCGATATCCCGGTCGCCGACGAAGCGGCCGTAACCGCTTCGTTCCTCGGCAGCAGAGTCGAGACCGTCTATGATATCGGCATAGCAGGTATTCACCGCCTTATGGATGCAAAAAAATTTCTCATTTCAGCAAAGGTCATTGTAGTCGTTGCCGGTATGGAAGGCGCCCTCCCTTCCGTCGTGGGCGGTCTTTCGGATAAGCCGATTGTTGCAGTCCCCACGTCGGTAGGCTACGGGACCAGTCTCGGCGGTATGACCGCTCTCTTTGCGATGCTCAATTCATGCGTGCCGGGGATTGCCGTGATGAACATCGACAACGGCTTTGGGGCGGGATGCCTTGCACACAAGATAAATTCCCTGTGTTCTGACTGAATCCGACTCTCTGCGTATCAGGAAATTTATAGACGGCATGGGGTCCGTTGACTTCGCTTCGGGACTTATCTATACTTAAATATACCCTGGGGGAGGCTTAAGAGCCTGAGAATCTTCCGAAAGATTACGGGAGAGACCCCTTGAACCTGATACGGACAATGCCGGCGTAGGGAATGGGAAGGTGAGCCGTATCCCTCAGGGATGCGGTTTTTTTATTTTATGAGACTGACAGTAAACGGTGAATTATTTGAAACTTCAACGCCTGCGACCATAACAGAGCTTCTCCGCGAACTTGGAATCGAACCGGGCAAGGTTGCTGTTGAGGTAAACCTGTCCATAATCAGGAAAACTGATTACACGACATTCAAGCTTAATGACGGAGATAAAGTGGAGATAGTAAATTTTGTCGGAGGGGGATGATACACCGGTTGAGAGAAGTTAAGAAGTTAGGTGAAAGTCAATCCAAATTATTCATGGCGAACTTGCTCTAATGATTGAGGTGTTCGCTTGTCATTCCCGCTTGTCGGGAATCCTTCTGCAAGCAAAGAGAGATTCCGGACAAGCCAGAATGACAGAATTAGGAGACTTAAACAACTTCTAGATCTTTAAGAATTTATAGCATGAAGTAAATTTCGACGAGCGAAATTACTGTATCTCCGGTGGTGCATCATAAAATTGATCAGAGCATAAGGAGAAAATATGAGTGATGAATTGATTATCAGAGGCATTGAGTTCCGCTCAAGACTTTGGGTCGGCACAGGCAAGTATAAGGATTTTGAGGAGACTAGAAAAGCTGTTGAAGCCTCGGGTGCAGACGTGGTGACTGTTGCTGTGAGGAGAGTGAACATTATCGACAGGAAATCTGAGAATCTCCTCGATTATATCGACCCGGCTAAATATAAGATATTGCCGAATACCGCCGGCTGCTATACCGTTGAAGACGCCCTGAGATATGCGCGGCTTGCAAGGGAAGCGGGCATATCGGACCTGATAAAACTCGAGGTAATCGGTGATGAAAAGACACTATTCCCGGATACCTGGGGACTATTGAAAGCAACCGGGATACTTGCAAAAGAAGGCTTCATAGTGCTTCCCTATACAAACGACGACCCTGTAATGGCCAGGAGGCTTGAAGAGGCGGGGGCCGCTGCTGTTATGCCCCTCGGCGCTCCCATAGGCTCGGGACTCGGAATAAGGAACCCTTACAACATAAAGATAATTCTTGAGACCGTGAAGCTTCCTGTTATTGTTGATGCAGGGGTGGGGACTGCATCTGATGCCGCCGTTGCAATGGAACTCGGATGTGACGCAGTTTTGATCAATACCGGTATCGCAGGGGCTAAAGACCCTGTTGCGATGGCGGAAGCGATGAAGCATGCTGTCATTGCGGGCAGGCTTGCCTATAGAGCAGGCAGGATTCCGAAGAAACTCTACGCCACGGCAAGCAGCCCGATAGAGGGTATGCTCTAAGAAACGTAAAGAGTAAAGCGTGAAGAGTTATGAGTTAAAAGTTGAAAGTTAAGAGTCAAGAGATAAAGAGTAAAGAATTGAAAGTAAAAAGTCAGAAGTCAAAACTGAAAGAAAAACTCTACCTGATAACTGACAGGAAATTGTTCAGCAGTCGATGTCAGATGTATCTTGCGCTCGAAACTGCGCTTGAGGCGGGTGTGAAGCTTATTCAGCTGAGGGAAAAAGATTTATCCGTCAGGGAACTGCTTGATGTTGCCGGATGGGTGCGGGAGCTGACAAGAGAATACGGCGCCAGGCTCATGATAAATGACAGGGTCGACGTTGCACTTTCGATTGAAGCAGACGGGGTACATCTCGGACAGGAAAGCATGCCCGCATATGCGGTCAGAAAGATCGCGCGCGGTAAACTCCTGATAGGTGTTTCTACCCACAGCGTTGATGAGGCTGTTAAGGCAGAAGTAGACGGAGCAGATTTCATTACTCTTGGCCCCATTTACAAGACGCCTTCCAAACTCAAGTATGGCGACCCAATCGGCGTCCATACACTCAGAAAAGTAAAATCTCGCGTGTCCATACCTGTTTTTGCAATAGGCGGAATAAAGTCCGGTAAGGCGAAAGAAGTAAGGGAGGCTGGTGCTGACGGCGTTGCAATGATATCCGCGATTCTTGCAGCAAAGGACGTGAAACAATCAACCGAAGAATTTTTGAGGTTTCTGAAATGACAAGGATAGAAATAGCAAAAAAGGGGATTATCACTGACGAAATGAAAGAAGTAGCGCTTTCGGAGGGTATAGCGCCAGAGAAGTTGTGTTCCGATATCGCTGAGGGTGTGACCGTTATCCCGAGGAACAGAATACGCACCATAAATCCTATCGGCATCGGCAGGGGATTGAAGACAAAGGTCAACGCCAATATAGGGACGTCAAAGGACAAGATGTCTTTTGATGACGAAATGGAAAAGCTTGACGTACTCATTAGATATGGTGCTGACGCGGTGATGGACCTTTCCACAGGAGGACCGATCAGAGACCTGAGAAAGCTTCTTCTCAAGAAATCGCCGATTTCTGTCGGCACGGTCCCTGTTTACGAGGCGGCGATTATAGCCGCAGAGACTTATGGTACGATCTCAAAGATGAAGCCCGACGACATTTTTCATGTCATAGAGGAGCATGCGGAAGAGGGAGTTGATTTTGTGACAGTGCACTGCGGGCTTACGCTTAAGGCGGTCGAAAGGCTCAGGGAAGAAGGTAGAGTTCTCGATATAGTAAGTCGCGGCGGTTCATTCCTTCTTGAATGGATGGTCTATAACGACAGGGAAAACCCGCTATATGAACAATATGACAGGCTCCTGGAAATCGCAAAAAAATATGATCTGACCCTGAGCCTTGGTGACGGGTTGCGTCCCGGCTGCCTTGAAGACGCGACAGACAGGACCCAGATCGAGGAGCTGCTGACTATAGGGGAGTTGAGGGACAGGGCGCTCGAAAAAGGGATCCAGACCATCGTTGAAGGTCCGGGGCATGTGCCCCTGAACCAGGTGGAATTGAATATAAAGATCCAGAAAGAGATATGCAAAGGTGCGCCGTTCTATGTCCTGGGACCGTTGGTTACCGATATCGCCGTAGGGTACGACCATATAGCTGCAGCCATTGGAGGCGCGATCGCCGGTGCGGCGGGAGCCGATTTCCTCTGCTATGTGACGCCGGCTGAACATATCAGGCTTCCGAATATCGAAGACGTCAAGGAGGGGCTTATCGCCTCAAAGATAGCGGCCCATGCCGCAGATATCGCAAAGGGCGTTCCGGGCGCGATGGAACCGGACAGAAAGATGGCGGCATGCAGGAAGAATCTTGACTGGAACGGACAGATAGAGTCTGAGTTTTGACCCGGACAAGGTAAGGGCCTGGCGTTCAGAGGCGCCGCCGTGCGGAACAGGATGTCTGCAGCATGTGCGGGGAATTCTGTGCGATCAGGACAGTTGAACGGGCGCTCAAGAAAAAGAAATGACCTGCTTATGCCTTCAGAGTTTAGTGTGGGGCCTCATTCCGGCCCAGTATCAAATACGGGGTAAGCTCCAACCGGCATCCAGTGACTTTGCCTTTAAGTCGCTGGATGCCGGATCAAGTCCGGCATGACAAATAGAAAAACATTCAGTTGTCAAGGCTGTCATTCCGGCGGTGTGTTGAGCCGGAATCCAGTGACTTTGTTTGAATAATGAAGGATGAAGTTAGGATGTATGCAGTGCATATGTTATATTTGATTAAATGAAGACAGCTCTAACCATAGCAGGTTCGGACCCGACCGGCGGTGCAGGGCTCCAGGCGGACCTGAAGGTCTTCAAGTCATTTGAAGTCCATGGTCTCTCTGTAGTATCTGCAATTACGGCGCAGAATACGCAGGGTGTGGATTCCGTCTTTCCTGTCGAAAAAATTGCATTTGAGAAACAGCTTCGCACCCTCCTCTCCGATATTAAGCCTGACGCCCTTAAACTTGGCATGCTTTACGGCAGTTACGTAGTCGGAGTTATTTCCCGGATAGTGACGGAGTATTCATTGAAAAACCTTGTTATCGACCCTGTCACCGTGTCTTCGTCCGGAATGAGCCTTGTTGAAAACGGCACATTGGACCTGATGAGAGAGAAGCTTTTCCCGTTATCAAGAGTTATAACTCCCAATATCTATGAGGCATCCGTCCTGACGGGTATCATGATCGAAGACAGGAAGGGCATGGAGGAAGCTGCCATGGCTTTGAAAGAAACCGGGCCTGATGTCGTGGTTATTACGGGAGGACACCTTGAGGAAATCGCTCTTGACCTGTATTTTGACGGAGACTTCCACTCCATAGAAGGAGAAAAAATAAGGGGAGAATACCATGGCACAGGATGTGCGTTTTCCGCAGCTGTGACTGCACTGCTCGCCCTCGGCCACAATCCTCTTGAAGCCGTCAGAAGGTCAAAAGAGTTCATCAGCGACGCAATAAAGCGAGCCTATCATCCCGGCAGCGGCATGGGCCTGCTCAACCTCTAACCCGGTTCATTCTGAATGTCCAAAGACTCTGCCGCGCTATGTTAAAATTACAGGGATAATATGTCGAAGGTTAAAACCTTTTTTCAATGCCAGGCATGCGGCTACGTCAGTCCGAAGTGGCTTGGAAAGTGTCCGGACTGCGGCGCATGGAACAGTTTTACCGAGGAGAGGAAAGAAAATGTTACCCGTCAATCCTCAGTCGCTTCCCATCTCGGGAGATCCGAACCACAGCCTCTCAGTTCGATCACAGGCGGAGAAGGGCGGAGGACGTCAACGCGGATTCATGAACTCGACAGGGTACTTGGCGGGGGGGTCGTTGCCGGTTCGGTGGTGCTTATCGGTGGAGACCCGGGCATAGGGAAATCGACGCTGCTCCTGCAGTCCCTCTCCGGCCTTTCGCAGCAGTACGGCAAAGTGCTTTACGTATCCGGAGAAGAATCTCCCGATCAGATCAAGATGAGAGCGGAAAGACTCTCGATAAATTCGGACCGGATAATCCTGCTTTCAGAGACATCTCTCGAAGCGATCATCCACACCGCTGTGAAACTCAACCCCGGCGCACTTGTGATAGATTCGGTCCAGACTGTTTTCACCGAAGAGCTCATTTCCGCACCCGGCTCCGTCAGCCAGGTGAGAGAGTGTGCTGCAAAATTAATGCTGTTCGCAAAAAGGTCGGAAGTACCCGTATTCCTTGTGGGCCACGTAACGAAAGAAGGGTCGATCGCGGGCCCGCGTATACTCGAACATATCGTGGATACGGTGCTCTATTTCGAAGGGGACAGGGGACATGCATACAGGATACTCAGGACCGTTAAGAACCGCTTCGGCTCAACAAATGAAATAGGGATTTTTGAGATGTCGGATGCCGGATTGATCGAGGTCGCGAACCCCTCCGAACTCTTCCTGCTCGAAAGAGCGCTGAATGTTTCGGGTTCGATAGTTGTAGCAAGCATAGAAGGCACGAGGCCGCTCATGGTCGAGATACAGTCACTCGTCTCCCAGACCAGCTTCGGAATGCCGCGACGGACGACTATAGGCGTTGACTTCAACAGAGTTAACCTCCTCGTCGCGGTGCTTGAGAAGAAAGTGGGTCTCCATCTCGGCGGCATGGATATATTCGTGAATGTCGTGGGAGGACTGAAATTGGCGGAACCTGCTGTTGACCTCGGCATCATCACGGCAATAGCGTCCTCCCTCAAAGATGTCCCGGTTGATCCGGCAATCTTCGTATTCGGCGAAGTAGGTCTCTCGGGTGAGATAAGGGCCGTGACCTATGCTGAGACACGTATAAAGGAAGCGGCAAAAATAGGCTTCAAAAAGGCAGTGGTGCCCATCGGGAATTCTGAAAAAATAAAAAACAATTTCGGACTTGAGATTACGGGAGCAAGAAATGTTGAAGATTGTCTCGACTCTGTTTTTGGTCATTAGTTTATTACTGGCCTCCTGCGCGAGGCCGCGTGTCGAAATGCCCGTGTATGAAGGCGTGGGCGTCAGGGACGTGCTCGATTCGAGGAAGAATATTTCGGCAATAGAGACCAGGTTTTCCATATCGTATGAAAAAGGCGATACGACAATGAAGGGTGACGGCGTACTGAATATTTCACGGAACGGCGACATGAATATGAGGGTATATTCGTTCGGCTTTCTTGCTTTCCAGATATCCTCGGAAGACGGCGTGATAAAGAGTTCTCCCCCGGTTGACAGCGGAAAGGGGATGCTACTTACGTACGGGCTGAGGGATTGTCTTTTCTGGTGGGACCTGAAAGATTTTGATATAGAAGAAAAAGAAAACAGTTATGTCCTCAGAGACATGGCGAGGACGTTGTGGATAGACAGGAAGACGATGTTTCCGATGAGGCAGATAATTTCGCTCGAAGATGGAAAAGAACTGACTATGTCTTACGAAGACCCGGAGAAGGCCGGTGATGTATGGTATCCCGCAAAAATCAGGATCGAACTCTCCAGATATTCCGTTACACTGAAAATCAAGGACATCTCATTTATCACCGGCACTTAAGCCCAGGTCAACGGCAACCGTCTTTATTGTCGAACTGTCTATTTTGCTAGTCTTCGCCAGGTAACCCTCAAGAAGGGCATTATCACACACGGTGTTGATAAGCCTGGGAGTTCCGTTCGTATACTGATACATGAACCGCACAGCCTCTTCCGAAAATATCTCCTTGTCACACCCGGCGACATTGAGCCTGTGTTTTATGTAGTCCTTCGCATCTTTCTCGGAGAATTCCTTCAGCCTGATCTTTACCGCCACCCGCTGTTTGAGCGGCTCGTCCAGGGAAAGGACTTCTTCCAGTTCGGGTAATCCGAAAAAAATAATATTCAGCATCTTCCCGTCGGCTGATTCCATGTTCAGGAGCCCTCTGAACTCTTCCATGATCTCTTTTGAGTTCAGCATCTGGACTTCGTCGATCATCACCACAGCCTTCTTATCTTCCTCGGCAATCTCATACAATCTCCTGTATATCTGGGTGAGAAGCTCCACCTTATTATCTTTCACGTCTTTCACGCCGAGTTGCAGTGCAAATTTCTTGAAGAGCCACTCCGAACTTACGCTGGAGTGAACTACTACAAGGAGTGCCGCCTCGTATTCGTTCTCATCCATTTCCTCGAGAAATCTTCTGGCAAGCGTCGTCTTGCCGGCGCCTATCCCGCCGATGACAACAGCGAGACCTTTTTTTGTATCCACCGCATATCTGAGCTTGATCAGTGAGTCTGAATGCAGGTGACTGTTGTAGTAGAACCTGCTGTCGACTACATTTGAGAACGGGTGTTCCTTAAGACCGTAATATTCCAGATAATCCATTTTGCTTAAGCCATATCTCCGATTGTCATTCCCGAGGTAGTAATCGGGAATCCATTCTTTTTAAAAAAAAGAATCCTGGATTCCCTCCGCCTGAGGCGGATTCGCGGGAATGACGGCTGAAAAGACTCGAACATACCAGCCGGCCGGCTTGATAGCTGACCGGCTAAAGGTATGATACCCTGTCCTTCTTCTCCTTCGGCTTCTTCTGCTCGAAACCTTTTGCAGCGCTTGCTTTCAACTCGTCTATTTTATCAGAAACCGCACGGAATTTAGAATTCCACCCGTAGACCTCTGTATAGAGATTGAGAGCTTCTTTGAGGTTGCCGTTCTTTTCATACGCCCCGGCAAGATCGTATTTCATAACCCAGTAGGATTCATTCCTGTCTTCCATCTTTTCTACGGCACTCCCGAGAACATCTATCGCAAGCGGATAAAGGCCTTTTTCGATATAGCATATTCCCAGCATGTCGGAGGAATCAACGAACCTCCCGGGGTCATTGCGGGACGTCTGAAATTCCCTTATCGCGTCATCAATGAGTCCCATCTCCTTGTAGGCTATTCCGAGATTGTAGTGTGTCTCATAATCTTCTTCTTCAAGCTCTTTTTCAAGTCCTTTCTTGAATTCGTTGAATATGTCCATCACATCGCTGTCGAGAGCGGGTTCCGGAACTTCTTCTATTTCAAGTACCTCTCCCCCGGAAACCGCAGTCTCTTTCTCCGCTTCCTCTGCACGTACAATTCCTTCTCCACCTTCGCCTATATGGTCGAGCGAAGCCAGTTTCCGGCCTATCTCTTCATTCTCCGGGAAGAGATTTCGGAGCCTCTCCAGGATCTCCCGCGCCTCATCAAGAAGCCCCTGCCGCGAATAAAAATCAGCTTCTGCAATCTCCTCACTGTAATCTTCAATTGAGGGTCCCCCGGGCGCGGTCACCACAACTTCTTCTTCAGGCGGCACAGTCGCCTTCAGACCGATCAGCCTCGGGTCTTCCGGATTGATCTCATACGCCTCCTTGATCATCCGCCTGCTGTCTGCGACATCACCTTTTTTCTTGTAGAGCTCACTCAGGGCCAGACATTCCCCGATTGCCTTCTCTTTATCGCCCGTTTCAGAGTAAACGTCTTTCAGTCTCAGGCGGAGATCTGTGTTTTCAGCCTCCCTTTCTATAAAGGCTTCGAGTGCACCTTTTGCATTTTCATAAAGGCCGTACCTGATATAAATATCAGCTTCTATAATCGCCTCTTCAGAGGTCTTCTTCTCACCGACCGTTATATGCTCTTTGCCGACCTCTTTCTCGAGTTCGAGGACCCTCGCCTTGACGGAATCGTCCCCGGGTGCGGTCTTGAGGGCTTCTCTGTAACAGTTGAGGGCTTCTTTCTTCTTTCCCTGTCCGATAAACACTTCGCCAAGGGCGGTCAGTTCCTGCACAACACGGGGAGAGTCGCCGAGCTGGATATAAAGTGAAACGAGTCTCTTCCCTGTCTCCACCCGATCAATATCTTTGAATGATTCAAGGAGTTTTATCGCATCTTCGTAGTTCTCATCAAGCAATATTTCGTCCAGAACGGACAGATATTCGGACCATGCCTTCCCCCTGTCACCTTCTTTCACATACAGATCGCCCAGAAGCCTTCTGGCCCTGATATTTCCAGGCTCCAATTCCCTGATCTGCACGAGATGTTCCCTGGCTTCTGCAAACGTCCCGCCCGCAATACCAAGTTCGGCAATCCTGAGCATGACATCCGTATCCTGCGGGAAGAGGTGCGCAGCTTCCCTCATCTGTTCAACCGCCTGCATCAGATTGCCGGTCCTCTCGTAAAGATTGTTCAGCTCAAAGATGGCCTCCCTGTTGAGAGGCTGCGTATCGAGCGTCTTCCGGTAAAATTCCATGGCCTTTTCCGTTTCCCCCTTCTCGCCATAAAGCCTGGCGATGCGGAGGTATTGTTTCACCGCCTCTGATATCAGGCCTTCTTTCAAATATATCTCTGCCACCTTGCTCCTGAGGGGGATGTTGGACGGGGAGAGCGCAAGGATCTTTTCGTATATCTCAAGCAGCTTTTCCTTGTTTCCTTCCTTTGATAATGTGTCCGCCGCGGCGAGATAGAACCTTATTGCGTCTGTAGTAAGTCCCTTGCTCTCGTTCAGCTCGCCGAGGGCAAGAAGGGACCTTGCATCCCCGGGGTTTATATTCAGTATCTTTTTATAAAGTGCAAGCGCCTTGAGAGAAAAACCCTCATGCCGGAAGAAATCTGCGGCTTTATGAAATGAATCTATTGCTTCTGTTCTGTCGCCCTTTTTTAGATACAGGTCGCCGATAATATTGTAGGTGTTGCCGTCAGGCGATTCCCTGATCAATTTCTCCCATTCAGAAATTGCTTTGTCGACCTGACCGCGGGCAAGATACTTCTGCGCTTCCTTTATAATGCTTGCTTTATCCGACATTACGTGTATTATTCAAGCTATCACAACCAGCCGAAACTGTCAATTGCAGGGCTCGGGCGGCGGTGAAGACATGTTTTAATGTATAATATCAAGCCATATCGGGACAGGGCAAGGGAGAAAAAATTCTCAGCCGGGACCTTGAGGCAGAATAGCGAAGCCATGATTGACAGAGAGTCGGTAAACTCTTTCTTCAGAGAAAAAATTCGAAAACCCCTTTCCTTCGGGGAAGTAGTATCCGTCATGGGCCTGAACCATAAAGAAGCAAGGGTACTGAAAAGGATACTCAGGTCGATGGTCCGGTCCGGAGAACTCGTGCTGACAAGAAAAGGCCTCTACGGTCCTGCCGTGGACATGAGTCTTGTCAACGGTTATTTCGACTCCCATCGCGACGGCTACGGCTTTGTCATCATGGAAAAACCCGGGGAGAGAGATATCTTTATACCGGCACGGGCGACGATGGGAGCAATGAACAATGACCGCGTACTTGTCCGTGTCGAAAACCGGCACAGACGTGAAGGAAGCATAATAAGGATCCTTGAAAGGGTACATACAAAGATAGCCGGCAAATTTGAGGAAACGGAGACTGCTCTCTATGTCAGACCGAAAAATAAGTCTGTCCGATTTGATCTTCAGATCGCCCGAAAAGACAGCTGCGGAGCAAAAAACGGTGAAATGGTCGTCGCCGAGATAATAAATTATCCGACAGACAGAAAACCTCCTGCCGGCAGGGTGATAAAAATTTTGGGAAAACCGGAGGAACCGAAATCAGAAGTAGAGGCCATTATCGACGAGTTCGGCCTCCCGCGCAGATTTCCGAGAGTTGTGCATGAGGAGGCAATGATTTTGGCCCGGGGAAAAGCGGAACCCGGAGGTCCAGGCGCACGGAGGATCGATCTGAGAGCTCTTTCTACCGTCACGATTGACGGTGAACGCGCAAAAGACTTCGACGATGCGGTATCGGTAAAGATCTCTCCCCATGGTTATCTATTGTATGTCCATATAGCCGATGTCGGGTTTTATGTCGACCCGGACTCAGCCATCGATATCGAGGCAAGGAAAAGAGGGACAAGCGTTTATTTCCCTGACAGGGTCCTGCCGATGCTTCCGCGAGAACTCTCCGAGGACCTGTGCAGTCTCAGACCGGGAGTCGAAAGACTCGCTTTTACGGTAGAGATGGACTTCGACAGAAACGGCAACAGACTCCGTTCAAGGTTCTATCCGAGCCTCATAATCAGCGATGAGCGGATGACTTATACCTCCGTGAGGAAGATCCTCATCGATAATGACCGGCATGAACGAGAAAAATATGAACGCCTGCTCCCGGACTTTGAATTGATGGCAGAATTATGCGGGATCCTCAGGCAAAAAAGGCTGGAGCGTGGAAGTCTCGACTTCGACCTTCCGGAACCTGAGGTCCTTCTCGACATTCAGGGAATGCCGGAAGCGATCCTGAGCGCAGAGAGAAATTACGCTCACATGATCATAGAAGAATTCATGATTTCGGCCAATGAAGCGGTGGCTGAATATCTCGAAGGTCTCGGACTTCCGTCACTTTACAGAATCCACGAAGAGCCGGACCCCATGAAGTTTGAGGATATCATCAAAGTAATCAGATCCGTCAGCAGGTTGAAACAGAAGGTGGCGCCAAAGGACTTCCCCGGCATTCTCAAAGGCATAAAAGGCAAACCGGAGGAAGAGATTGTGACATATATGGTGTTGAGAAGTCTTAAGCAGGCGCGTTATTCACACATCAATGTCGGCCACTTCGGTCTCGCATCGAAATGTTATACGCATTTCACGTCCCCGATCAGGCGATATCCGGACCTCGTCGTTCACCGGATACTGAGAGAGGTGCTCGAAAGGCGCCGGCCTTCTGAAAAAAGAATCGCTGAACTCAATAAGTCCCTTCCCGACATAGCCTTCCATTCATCCCGCACAGAGCGTGCTGCGGACAAAGCAGAAACCGAAGTCATCGACGCGATGAGGGTGTGGTTTATGAAGAACAGGGTGGGAGAAGAATTCGATGCGAAAGTAGTAAACATCAACCCTTACGGCCTGAAGGTCAGGCTGAAAGACTTTTTTGTGGAAGGCTTTGTCCACGTATCCTACCTGACAGACGACTTCTATCAATATAACGAACGCCTCATGTCTCTTGTCGGGAGACATACAAAACGTTCTTTCACGATCGGCAAGGAATTGAGGGTGAGGATAGCCAGGGTTGATATGGAAGAGAGAGAGATCGTCCTGGATTTATGCAGGCATAAGACTGCTCGAAGAAATAAGTTCAATTCTTGAATGATGCGATCATTCCGTAATCCGCCTGAGGGAGTGCCGGAATCTTCTTCAAAAAGAGGAAAATCCGGACAACCGGAATGACTTATTCTCAGACTTGTACAAGAGAACGATGGATTTTCAGGAACTGCTCAAAATTATGGAGAGACTCAGAGGCGAGAAAGGATGCCCCTGGGACCGGGAACAGACAAGGGATTCCCTCAAGCCCTATATTATTGAAGAGGCGTATGAGCTTGTCGAAGCGGTAGAAGAAGGCGACCCCTCGAAAATAAAGGAGGAACTCGGAGACCTGCTCTTTCAGATAGTCTTCCAGTGCCAGATCGCCAGGGAAGCGAACGAGTTCGGATTCTCCGATGTAGTAAGGAATATCGGGGAAAAGATGATCGCGAGGCATCCGCATGTTTTCGGCAATGCAGAATATAAGACCACGGATGAGGTTCTTGTCCACTGGGAAGAACAGAAAAAGCGCGAAGGCAAACTGAGAGAATCCATCCTTGAAGGGGTGCCCAAGGCGATGCCCGCACTGCTCAGGGCACGGAGGCTTCAGGACAGGGCGGCAAGAGTCGGATTTGACTGGGAGAGGGCCGAAGACGTTTTTAAGAAGCTGGATGAAGAATTGGGGGAATTTAAAGAGGCTCTCGAAGCAAAAAACCGGGACGAAATCGAAGACGAACTCGGGGATATATTTTTCATGCTTGTGAATATTTCAAGATTCATCGGAGTCAATCCCGAAGATGCCCTGAGAAGAACGATCAGTAAATTTATCCACAGGTTCCGCCATATCGAAATGAAGGCAGCCGAGCAGGGCAGGAAACTGTCGGAGATGACCCTCTCCGAAATGGACCGGTTATGGGATGAAGCAAAGGGGGAAGAAATTTGACAAAGTTCGATATTTCTTTTATGTTTAAAACCTATAACTTGGTTTAAAGGGTTTATCCGGTTTACACGGTTTACTCAGCTTACCGAGTGGATTTTAGAACTCAAAAACAGTGTAAACCCGGCAAACCGGGTGAACTTGAAATGGAGTTTGTTTTGAGATTGCCGGAATGGATAAAGACAGGAAGACACGGCGGGCTGCTCCACGATACAAAACGGGTCTTGAGAAGTTACGGCCTGTCCACCGTATGTGAAGAAGCGAGATGTCCGAACGCGGGCGAATGTTTCTCGAAGCCGACCGCTACCTTCATGATCCTTGGTTCAACATGCACAAGGAACTGCGGCTTCTGTTCTGTGAAATCTTCAACTCCCGGGCCTGTTGATCCGGATGAGCCCGGAAGGATTGCGATGGCTGTGAGGGACATGGGACTCCGGTATGTCGTTATAACATCAGTTACACGGGATGACCTCTATGATGGCGGTGCGGAACAATTTGCGAAGACTGTCCTTTCGGTTAGAGAGTGTATGCCCGACACAAAGGTCGAAGTGCTTACTCCTGATTTCAAAGGCAATCCGAGAGACGTGGATACAGTGCTGCAGTCGGAACCCGATGTCTTCAACCATAACATCGAGACTGTACCGAGACTTTACTCCATCGTGAGGCCGTTTGCCGGCTATGGGCGCTCGCTGAATATATTGGAGCATGTGAAGAAAACAGCTCCGGCCATATTCACCAAGTCGGGGCTTATGCTGGGTCTCGGCGAGACGTTCGATGAGGTCGGAGAGGTCTTCCGTGATCTCAAAGACGCCGGATGTGAGTTTCTCACCGTAGGTCAGTATCTCAGACCTTCAAAATTCAATCTTCCCGTCATTGAATATATAGAGCCCGTGATATTCGAAAGACTCCGTCTCGCGGCCTTGTCCATGGGCTTTAAATGTGTGGCTTCCGCTCCTCTGGTGCGGAGTTCAATGAACGCGGAGGAAATGTATAATAGTAATTGAAAGAGCAAAATATAGATGTCATGCAAATCAAAATCTGACGGAGTGTAACGAGTATGTATGAGTTCAACAGAATCAAGAGACTGCCCCCGTATGTATTCAGCATTGTGAACGCTCTCAAAATAGAGGCGCGGCACCGGGGCGAAGATATCATCGACCTGGGAATGGGAAATCCGGACGGCGCTCCGGCGAAGCATATCATAGATAAACTCTGCGAGGCCGCCCGCAACCCGAAAAACCACAGGTATTCTGCATCCAAAGGTATCACCCAGCTGCGGAACGCGATATGCGAGTGGTATGCGAGACGTTACGACGTTATCCTCGACCCTGACCTGGAGGCTGTCGTCACTATCGGCTCCAAAGAGGGTTTGTCCCATCTCGCACTTGCTACAATAAGTCCGGGAGATGTCGTGATGACGCCTACTCCTGCATACCCGATACATCCTTACAGCATAATCATAGCCGGCGGCGAAGTGAGGAGTATCCCGATAGGCAAGGGCATAGATTTCTTTGATGAAATGGAAAAGGCGTACAAGTCTTCCTGGCCGAGGCCGAAGATGCTCATTATAAACTTCCCTCATAACCCGACGACACAGGTCCTGGAAGGGCTGGATTTTTTCGGAAAGGTAGTGGACTTTGCGAAGGAAAACAGCCTTATTGTCCTGCATGATCTGGCATATGCAGACCTTGTTTTCGATGACTACAGGGCGCCGAGTTTTCTGCAGGTACCCGGCGCGAAAGACGTCGGCGTGGAGTTCTTCTCGATGACGAAAAGTTATTCCATGGCAGGCTGGCGGGTAGGCTTCTGCGTAGGAAACCAGGATATTGTGGGGGCGTTGATCAAGATAAAGAGTTACCTCGACTACGGGATGTTCCAGCCGATCCAGATCGCCAGCATCGTGGCACTGAGGGGTCCACAGGACTGCGTCGGCGAGGTGAGGAAGGTCTACCAGTCGAGGCGCGATGCCTTGATAAAAGGTCTCCATAAGGCGGGATGGATGATAGAACCGCCGAAGGCCACGATGTTCGTATGGGCGCAGATACCGGACCGATTCAAAGATATGGGGTCTCTCGAATTTACGAAGTATCTGCTGCGGGAGGCGGGTGTGGCGGTTTCTCCCGGCATCGGGTTCGGTGAAGGCGGTGACAATTATGTCAGGTTCGCACTCGTGGAAAACGAACACAGGATCAGGCAGGCAGCAAAGGGAATAAAGAAGGCTCTGAGCAGATGATAAATATCGGCATAATCGGTTTCGGCACGGTGGGCAGCGGCACAGTGAAGATCCTTCTCGGAAACAGTGACATCCTCCGGGAGAGACTGGGGTTTGAAATAAATCTGAAAAGAATAGTCGCCCGCAATATCCGGAAGGACAGAGGCATAGAGGTGCCTGAAGGGGTTCTCACCACGGACGTACACGCAGTTCTGGATGATCCTGATATCCGGATTGTGGTCGAACTCATAGGAGGAATCAGCCCTGCAAAAGACTATATCCTGAAGGCTATCGCTAACGGCAAACACGTCGTAACGGCAAATAAGGCCCTCCTCGCTACGGAGGGAAATGAAATATTTTCTGCGGCCCGGAAGGCCGGCGTTGAGATAGGGTTTGAAGCGTCGGTCGCGGGCGGTATCCCTATCATTAAGGTCATAAGGGAAGGTCTTGTTGCAAACAGGATCAAGGCGGTATACGGAATCATCAATGGCACATCGAACTACATACTTACAAAGATGACGGAGGAAAACGTCGAGTTTTCCGATGCCCTGAAGGAGGCGCAGAGGCTGGGTTATGCTGAAGCCGATCCGTCGCTCGATATCGAAGGCTCGGATTCTGCACACAAGCTTGCAATCCTTGCATTCCTCGCGTACGGGATTCCATTCCCTTTTAAAGAGATTTACACCGAAGGGATTTCGCAAATATCTCCTCTGGACATAGGTTTTGCGTCCGAATTCGGCTACAAGATAAAGCTGCTTGCGATCGCAAAATCGACAGACGGCGGGATAGAGCTCAGGGTCCACCCGACGATGATCCCCAAGGACTATCTTATATCGAAGGTAGACGGCCCTTTCAATGCGGTTTATATTGACGGTGATGCAACCGGTTCAACCCTGTATTACGGCAGGGGGGCCGGGTCCCTGCCGACGGGCAGCGCCGTAGTGAGCGATATTGTGAACATCGCCAGGGACATCAGGAAGAATGTCAGGGAGAGACTACCCCTTATAGTGAAGACGGCAAAGGATGTCAGGATTAAACCCATAGAGGATATTACATCGATGTATTATTTCAGATTTTCCGCACTCGACAAGCCGGGTGTCCTTTCAAAAATTTCGGGGATACTCGGCAATTACAATATCAGTATCGCCTCGGTCATCCAGAAAGGCAGAAAGGTGGGCGAAGCGGTCCCGCTCGTGGTCCTCTCCCATGAAGCGAAAGAAAGGGATGTGAGACAGGCCCTTGAAGAAATAGACCGGCTGCAGGTTGTCATGGGCAAGACCACATTCATCAGGGTTGAAAGAAGACAGGAAAGCCGGGACGAGTGAGGTTCAGGGAAGACCAGCTCCAGAGATACAGCAGGCATCTTATCCTGCCCGAGGTAGGAGAAGAAGGGCAGTCAAAGCTTTTGGCGGCAAGAGTTTTCATCGTCGGTGCGGGAGGCCTGGGTTCGCCCGTAGGATATTACCTCTCTGCAGCGGGGGTCGGTACGATTGCCATAGTGGACAATGATGAAGTCGATCTCAGCAATCTCCAGCGCCAGATAGCGCACAGCACCGGGACCGTCGGCAAACCAAAGGTAGAGTCTGCAAAAAAAACCTTCGAATCTCTGAACCCTGATGTTCATGTTGTTCCCATCAGAGAGAGGCTGACGAAGCACAATGTCCTTGACCTCATAAAAGATTATGATATCGTGGTTGACTGCAGTGATAATTATGCAACGAGGTTTCTGGTGAACGACGCCTGTGTGATGGCAAAGAAACCGCTCGTGACCGGTGCGATATTCAAATTCGAGGGTCAGTTGACTGTGGTTATCCCGGGCGAAGGTCCGTGTTACAGGTGTCTGTTTGAAGAACCGCCTTCCCCGGGCGTCCTTCCTTCCCCTCAGGGCGTCGGACTCCTGGGGGTCATTCCCGGGGTGATAGGTACGCTTCAGGCGGCTGAGGTTTTGAAACTTATCATCGTCCATGGAAACATCCTTAAAGGGGAACTTCTCATTTATGATGCACTCAAGCCGTCATTCAGAAAGGTGAAAATACCCAGGAACCCCGAATGTCCCGTCTGCGGTGACCATCCGACAATAACAGAGCTCATAGATTACAGTTAAATAGTCGTCGATACCTGATGTCTTTAAATTATCGGCCTCTTTGAAGTAAAATGTTTTCTGTATCAGGTTCAGTCGTTAGGCAAGGAGGGCGTCATGAAGCAGAGGGTTAAATTGACCTTTCCCGAGCACCTGATAAAAGAGCCGGTCATTTTTATGATGGCCAGGAAATACAATGTGATGCCGAACATAAGACGGGCAAGGATCACCGGGAACATCGGGGAAATGGATCTTGTGTTTGAAGGCACTGAGGAAAATCTCAGTAAGGGCCTTCAGTCCCTCAAGGAACAGGGTATTGCGGTGGAGCTTGCCGAAGGAGATGTCATAGAATAGCGGACGGTGCTAAATGGAAAACGTATGGAGATAGAAGAAGGTATCATATGAAATATGTAGTCATTATCGGCGACGGTATGGCGGACAGGCCCGTTAAAGACCTCGGCGGCAAAACCCCCCTGCAGGTCGCTTCCACGCCCAATATGGACAGGCTCGTCCGCGAAGGAACATTCGGTAAGGTGAGGACAATTCCCCCCGGTTTTCATCCCGGCTCTGACATTGCGAACCTGAACATACTGGGGTACGACCCCCGTGAGTTCTACTCCGGTAGGGCGCCCCTTGAGGCAGCCAGCATAGGAATCATGCTGAAAGAAAACGATGTGGCATACAGATGCAACCTGATCACTCTCAAATATAACAGAGACAAGACAAAGGCCGTGATGGAAGATTACAGCAGCGGCCATATATCTACGGGAGAGGCAAGGGAACTTATTCACGAAATCAGTGAAAAGATCGGCATGGAACAGATCACTTTCTACCCGGGTGTAAGTTACAGGCACATAATGGTCTGGCCTTCAGGTGCTGTGGATATTGAATGCACCCCTCCTCATGATATCACAGGCAAGGATGTTGCCGACTATCTCCCGGTGGGAGAGGGAGAAGACATGCTGAGAGAGATTATGCTCAGGGCAAGCGGTATTCTTGAAGGCCATCCCGTTAACAGGGAGAGAGTAAGGCGGGGGGACAACCCCGCCAACAGCATCTGGCTCTGGGGACAGGGCAAGAAACTGCTCCTCCCTTCCTTTAAGGAGAAATATGACCTCGCCGGCTCACTTGTCTCAGCCGTTGACCTCATGAAAGGGATCGGCATATACGCGGGCTTCGAAATCCTTGAGGTTCCGGGCATTACGGGATATCTGGATACGAATTATGCGGGGAAAGCGAAAGCCGCCCTGAAGTCTCTCGAGAAATTTGATATCGCCTGTATTCACGTGGAGGCGCCGGATGAAGCAGGGCATTCGGGGAACTATGTCGACAAGATCAAGGCGATAGAGGATTTTGATACCCTCGTTGTAGGTACTGTTCTGCACGGGATAGAGACTTTTGGCGAATTTAAAATACTCCTGCTGCCCGATCATGCCACTCCTGTTGCGGTTAAGACCCATACGGAAGAGCCTGTTCCCTTTGTCGTCTACGATAGCCGTAAGAAGAAGGATAATGATAACGTCTCCTTTGACGAATCGATCACGGAGAGAGAAAATATTCTTTTTGTTGAAGAAGGATACAGGCTGATGGATTATTTCATTCAGGGAGAGGAGAAATTCAGATGACCGCAAAAGAAAAAATAGCTGAGATTATAAAAAGATTAAGAAAAGAATATCCGCGACCCAGGACGGCTCTTAACTTCACCGGTCCCTTTGAACTTCTCGTTGCGACAGTACTCTCCGCGCAGACTACGGACACATTGGTGAATAAGGTCACGGAAAATCTCTTCAAGAAATACAGAACGGTGGGAGACTATGCACACGTCCCGCTCGAAACACTTCAGAAGGATGTTAACTCCGTAAATTTCTATAAGACCAAGGCAAAAAACATTCAGGCCGCAGCAAAGATGATAGCCGAAAAATTCCGCTCAGAAGTGCCAAAAACAATGGACGAACTCGTCACCCTGCCCGGCGTGGCCCGGAAAACAGCCAACATAATACTTTCCGGCGCCTTTGGCATCAATGAAGGCATAGCTGTGGATACCCACGTCAGAAGACTCTCCCAGAGGCTCGGACTTACAAAAAACGAAGACCCTGTTAAGATCGAAAAAGACCTGATGGCAATCACACCCGGAAAAGAATGGGGGAACCTTTCCCACCTTCTGATATTCCACGGCAGAAAGGTATGCCAGGCAAAAAAGCCTGTGCACAGTGAATGCGTCCTCTATGATATTTGTCCTTCAAGGAACATATAACTGACATAAACCTGTAAAGGAGGCCGATGGAAGAAAATGGAAAGATTGCCTGAATTTCTTTGCACTCGAAAATCTCTGTATCTGTCCTGATCATTGCCTCTGTTTTGCATGATCATATGGAGTCCGCCATATGTATATGCGGGACAGGTGCGTATGTGTCAATCCGAATAACAGGATGAACTTGCGATATTGAGCCTTTCTAGCTTGCCCTTAATGCCTCCACGATATTCATGCGCTCACGTATAACGTCAATGTGGCGTAGTATCTTGATCTATGCCGGTGCAGCTGTCGTAATTCTGATGATGACATTTCTTTTATTTGGTTCGGCCATGCAAGGGTTTGATCATGACGAAAACCTCTACTGCACTGCAGGAGCACTTATATCCTCAGGGCAAGCCATGTACAAGGATTTCGCCTATCTGCAAATGCCATTGCTTCCCGTTATCTATGCCTTTCTTTTCACTCTTTTTAAGACAACGAACTATCTTTTTGTAGGACGGGTTTTTTCCGTAACCTGCTCGGTACTCACGATGGTTCTTGTCCTGATGGCATTCATCCGTGCCTTTCGCGATCAAAGGGTGAGAGGTGTTGTCCTGGGAATTTCTGCCACAGTCCTGTATTCATTTAATCCGCAGATACTCAACGCCGGCAGCCGTGCATGGAACCATACATTACCGATTCTATGCATACTGCTTGCATACCTGGTTTTGGCAAGCCTGGATTTCTCAAGGCCTTTTAAGAGAAGAACGCTGTTTTTAGCGGGTTTTCTTAATGGTATAGCAGTTTTTACACGTATAAGTTTTGCTCTTGCCAGCCTTGCATTTCTCCTTGTTATGGCATTTTTGGTTCCGATCTCCCGGGATATCCGGTGCAAAAGATTGCTCCTGCCTTTTCTCGCCGGGGCAACTTTGCCGTCACTTGTGGCGATTTACTATCTTTTTCAGGCGCCGGATTCATTCATCTTTGATACGATACAATATTTCCGCGTTACCGGTGCTCAGCATTGGTTTCCGGGCTGGCAGGCGGCCATAGATTTTAAGGAAAAGCTGTCCATGACCTTTACCATTTTCACGCATCCTTCATATCTTGCACTCTTCATTCTCTTTTTCTTTTCCTGCATCCTGGCAGTAAGCACTTATAATCGTCTTGATAGGAAGAAGATTCCGCTGGTTATTTCTTCCTCAGTGGCAATGGCGATGATATTTGCCGCTTTCCTTGTTACGCCCATGCAAGTTCAGTATTTTGCCGCACCGGTTCCGTTTTTTCTGGTCACCATCGCTTATGCTGTATCCGGTAATATGTCCACCGGCGACAAGAGATCGGGAAAGAATATAATTGCCCATGTATTTGCGGTCATTATTGTACTGAGTACTATTGCGGTGGGTCTTTCCGAAAAGCAGACTCTCGGAAACATTAAGATCGCATTTTCGGAGGAGAACTGGATTCCTTCCCGCGTTTACGCTATTTCCAGGAAAATTGCCGATATTGCCGGTCCTGACAAGCTCATCCTTACTCTTGCCCCGATATTTGCTCTTGAAGGAGGTGAAAGAATATACCGGGAATTGTCCACCGGTCCGTTTCTTTTCAGATATGGCCCCTTTCTTTCCGATAGTCAACGTCATGACGCTGTGAGCATCGACGCGCGTTCCTTGCCCGGACTTCTTCAGAAGAAGCCCCCTGACGCCGTTCTTGTCGGTTTCGAGTACATTGTTTTGGAGGCCCCTTTAATAGAATACGCTGAACTCTCAGGCTGGCAAAAAAAAGAAATAAGTAATCCTCTGACAGATAACTTCCTATTGTACGTGCCTGCCGGCAGCAATTGAAATCATGTGGTTTATGCCGACACAGTGGAACGGATAACGGGGTACTAACTAAAGGCGGGACAGATAAACTTGGCATCGCGGAATCGTCATAGTCTCAGAGAAACACTATAGACTTGTACCACATGAAGAGCTTTCTCCTGAAGATTTAAAGAAATACAGTCTGCGGTCTGCTGATTAAACAAAATTGCTATTATTTTATTGTGCCCTTCCTTGACCGATTGGTAAGTCCTTGGAATTCTGACAAGGTGTAACAGTTTACCCTGTCGGAAACAGCCATCTTTCGTTCCGTACACATAGAAGTTCTTCGTTGCAAGAATTTCTGACACCAGTTGATTCCCGTTGAAACATACTTCGGTACCAGCACGTAAAGAGGTTCCGTAAAGCGTACTCTATGGAAGGGCAAAAATATCCTTGGCTGAACCTATTTCGCCTATTTTATCATCTTTATAGTGTGATTTATTATTGTCTTTCAGTTCCTTCAAATCTGCAATTTGCCACCGCAGTTGGTCTGACGGCAGAGGAATAGGTTTGAGGAAAACGGCAAAACGTTCAAGAGGTCCCTCTCTATAAAAAAAATCAACTTCACAACACGCATGCTTTTCTGAAATTTTATTTTCTTCTTCGGTAGAATAGCCCGGCTCCCAATGGTAGTAAATAATCTTGCCACGTGAATCGAATGCCTCGGCCAGTCCGTATTCCTTTGCCTTATCGACTACTATTTTGCTTGATAACTGGGCTGCCCTGTCATCTTCTCCTTCTCGGAGCCTCCTTATGAATTCGAAGACGGTGGCATATGGAGTATAAAAAGATAAAGATGGCGAAAAATCGGTCATCTCCCATAACTTGTCATAAAAGGGCGCATCATGAGGCAACATTGTTCTTCTGGCATAGGTGCAGTCTTCCTTTTCCCAAACAGAAAGAAAAAATCTATGCATTCCAACATGGTCTTCGGGAAAGACATCATTTTGCGTTTTTTTTGCTGCCGGTAGACCAAAAGATGAGCCTTTCACCTCTATAAGAGATAAATTATCTTTCAGAAACTTGACCTGTCCGTCTGCGTCGATCCACGTTTTCTCACGTTCCGGCGTCCAGCAGGTATTCCATTTGTCATCTTTTTTGCTTAATAAAGCAAAGCCCGGTTGAAAGGCGGTGGAGCCCGGCATCCGATTAAAGATTACCCCGAGTTTATTCCCGATCAATCTGTAATCGATCACTTGAATCAGGCCGGTTTGTCCCGTTGCTATTCTGTGATAAGCAGAATCATAATAGAGATAAAGGCTACTCGGTTGGCTTGACGCAGCCGCCCCCACGCCAACAAGATATAATTTATCTTTTACACGTTTTATGCTTATTGCGGGTATCCCTTCCGCCCATCCCGCTTTGTCGAATAAATTGTCAAGGCGCAATATCATTGCTTCTTCACACATAGCATTCGTTTCTCTCATCTGCAAAAATAAACCGATGGCTTTTAACACCTTTTTATTCTCATGAACCGTGTCCATTAATTCACCGGAAGGTTTAATGCCTGCGAGAAGAACAACAATCCGTCTTTCATTAGAAGGCTGCTTTGTCTGTCTAGCGCCAGCCGAAATACAATTTACTAAAGTAAAGAGTAGAAATAAGATGATGGTCTTTTTTGTCAATATTACCTCATTGATCAGGTGCTTCTTTCTTGAAGTGTCTTCGCATGCTCTCGTAATATTTGTTCTCTCTTCTTGATCGATTAGCGCTAACATTCTCTTCACAAAAGAAAGAAGCGAGATAAATCTTAATCCTGCACTTTTCTCTCTGACTGCCCTGTCTTATCAGTGTCTAAAAAAATTCAGACGGTATCCTGTTACTGGTTAAATCTCCAAAAAAAGTTCCCATATACAGGTCCCGTATAATCATAAAAGCCTTGCCAAGGATTATGACAAAGCCCGGATAGAGTTCTTGTTACGGGACATATCGCTCCTTTTTCTGCCCAACAGGATTTATTGCAAAAAGCACCCGCGGGTACAGACATTGGGAGGAATTGATAGCATGAGTCACCACTCAGAGGATCCCAATATGACTTTAATCGACCCGCCCTGAACTGTTGTCCGCTTCGAGATGATGGGAAAGAGTTCCATAAGCCAGAACCTGTACAACTGCCTTCACACCAGCTTCCGCTCAAGCCACCGTAAACGCACCCTGGAACGATAGGATCCGGAACTCTGCCATAAAGTACATCAAAAAATACCTGTTCTGATTTGGCAGTGTAACCGCCTATTGCAAGTCCGGCATACCCGCCAGTATCAATTACATAATAATAGCGTTTATATAGAGAATTAATGTCAGTCAACGGATATTGCGTTGCGTTGGCGTAACACGTGCCACTACATCCTGTAGATATAATTTGCCCTCTCAGATTAAAAACCCTTGTTCTGATGTTCCACCCGACTGCTCTCATCATTCCCAGTGTTCCAGGCCCGTATGCACCGGATTTCTCTGCCTCACCGTTGATTGTCCAAACCATATAATAGCGTGCCTTGCATGCCCAATCATTGCTAGCACAAGCAGGAGTGGCTCTACTAGTAGCCATAAGCATCACGTCCGAAATTGCGCCGCTAAAAATGATATCCTTTTGCAGCGTGCTATGGGGAATTTTATATCGTGAAGGTGGTCTAAAGAAAACATCATCAACAGGTATATTCCTTTCGTTTTCATTCGCGGATGTTTTTGGTATATCTCTGAATTTGGAATATTTATTATATTCTTCCTCCGCTTCTTCGAGTCGGCCCATTCTCTCAAGCGCCAGACCCTTCAGAAAGTGAGGATAAAAGGCATCATATTCCGAGGGATTTGTTAATAGCTGTATTACATCTAATGCCTCCTTATCTTTTTCCCTATCCAGCAAATGCTCCGCGTAATCAACAACAGGCTGAAAATCTCCCTGCTGTCTCAGGGAAATAGCTTTTTCATAATATTTATCTGCTCTCTTATCATTCAATCTCGAAAGAGCTTTTGCATAGTAAAGGTAAGCATAATAGTTTTCAGGATTCAATTTAAGGACTCTCGAGAAATATTTATCCAGTCGCTGACGATCAGATAAGATTGATAAAATATCAGCGACTTCATCAATATAATGTGATGCGTTCACGATCTCATCATACTTTATTCCGTATTTTATGCCCATATCTTCAGCCTGGATAAATGCATCCGCTGCTTTTAAGAGATACGTATTTTCTTGTGTATGAATCCAGAGTTCTTTATAAATTCTCCCTAATCCTTCAAAAATGTGGCGACTCTCAGGGTATTTTTCTTTGAATGACAATAAATTCCCTGCTGCTTCAAGCCAAGCCTCAATGGTAGCACCACCAGTATTTATAGGCTCATCAAAGAGTCTTTTTTTGATCGACTGCTTTACCTTTTCCATCTCTTCTAAATATGCTGTTAAGACGTCTATTGGTTCATTAGGATCCGGGAGACTTGCCGCAAGGGACAGTCCGGTTTCCTCAGTAGATGACGAAATTTCCATAGAAATAGAAGTGTCACCTTGGAATAGCCGTGCAGCCTCCGTTTGTTGGTCAACAACAGGAGTCTCCGGGCATTCAGAATCTGTGCAAACGGTTCCATTAAAATCTTCCTGACATTTCTTACATTCTAAAGCAAAAGTGTAAGTAGGTAGTAAGAGCAGAATAGACAACAAGAGAAGATATTTTGCTAAGATTGATCGTATATTTCTGTTTCTTTCCATTTCTTCCTCCCATTATAATGATCAGATTCAAGAGAATTGTAATTTAGCACATGCTAAATAGCAAATTAAATATATTTATGAACTTTTAAAACGTATCTTATTGACAAGAAAAGATAGGTGATTTGAATTTCTATCCTATTAATTTTTCTGGTTATGAGATAGAGGCTTTTGGAACGACAAAAGATGAAGAAGTGCAGACAATTTGTGGCTCCCCGCGCGAGAACATCTCTTGTGAATAATTTTCACACATTTAGCTTTTGAAACGCATTTGTTTGCAAATATACTATTCTCTCGTGACAATTTTCCTGAGTGCGTATAAAATGAAGGACTGCGCCGGGCATATTTCGGTTCAAAAGAAATATATACGATCATAAAAGAAAGGGTCCTCGCCCCATCCTTACTCCTGCACATTGTCCTCGTAAACTCCGGCAAAGTGCATCCCCTCTCCTTCCAACAACATCTGTCCTCCCGAAGGCAAAGGGAGATGCGGAAAGCAACCGTGTGAGTTTGCTCCCGAAACAAGTTCGGGATTTGCCTCATACCGTTGTCCTGCTTTAATCCGCTCCGGGCATTAACCCTTGCAGAAATTGGCAAGGCCACGCCCTCCGCTTAAAATCGAAATCTGCAGGAATGCCGGATAAATGATCGCCCATGAAGGAGCTGCCGGAGAGCTTTTGCCGCACGCATGCCTCATGTTTCGCAATCAGATGCATTTCACGATAAAGAAGATTTTGTTAACCGAAACGAGATACCTATAATAAATCATCGGGTTACATAATTTTTTGAACAATGTCTGCACTTTTCAGGTTAACTCGCCCTTAATGCCTCCACGATATTCATACGCGCGGCTCTGAAAGCGGGGAGCAAGCCGCCGACAAAGCCCATCACCAGTGAGAAAGCCAGAGCCTTGTAAATGATCCCGAAGGTCAGAGAAAAGGTGAAAGCGAGTTCCGAGAATGTCTGGAAGTTGAGCGTTGAAACCGTGAAGAACTGGAGGAAGGACGCGAAGAACAACCCGGCAGCGCCTCCCAGAAAACCGAGGAGAAGCGCCTCCATGAGGAATGCCGACAGGATACTCCTTCTCTGAAAACCCAGCGCCCGCATGGTGCCTATCTCAAAAACACGGCCTGCTACGGCGGAATACATAGTAATCATGGCGCCTATTACCGCGCCGAGCGAGAAGATTACGGTGAGTGTAAGACCGAGTATGCGCAGAAATTTCGCCATCATCTCCGACTGCTTCCTGTAATACTCGGTTTCCCGCATTGCTTCGAGCGTCAGACGCGGATCATGCTCTATCCGTGACCTGACCTTTTCAAACTCCGAAGGCTCGCGCAGCCGGAAGATCGCGGAGGAATATGCGGGCCTTCTGAAGGCCTGCATGAACTGGTCCACGTCTCCCCATATCTCGGAATTGAAGCCGGAGTTTCCCGCGTCAAAGACACCGACAACCGTCCAATCCCTCATGGCGAAACGGAGCTTCTCTCCCATCCCTCCACCCTGAAACCGTTTCGCGATGCTCGATCCGGAAATGATCTCCGACGAGCCGGGACGCGGCATTCTGCCCTGCGACCAGCTTTACCTGGGGCCTCAGGGCCATCGACTTCCCGCCGATTCCGCGTATAACGATGTTTGAAGGCTTGTCGGACCCGCGTTTTGGCAGCGCGATGAGCACCACCAGTTCCTTGGCGACCAGCGGTTTGCCGTCGGTACCGGTCGCAATTTCCGGCTGTGTTTCGACAATTGAGGCTTGCACCCGATCGATACCGCTCTGCACTTCAGATCCCGCTGCCTTGCGTATAACTACTACATTTTCATATGAACCGGTCTCGACCAGTGTTTTCTGAAGTCCTTCCGCAAGCATCAGCACCGCTGCAAATACGAAAACCACCAGCGCCATTCCCGAAGCGGTCAGGAATGTCGTAAGCCTGCGTGTGAAGAGATTTCGAAGGCTATATGAAAAAGGTATTTTCATTACCGGCCCCTCATCCTGATCTAGCCGATCCTCCTCAATCCGTCAGCTATCCGGATTTTTACGGCCCTCCATGCGGGGAATATTGCCGCAACAGAAGCCACAACAAGTGCGGCAATAACATCCATAATGATAGTTTTATGTTCCACGTTGAATATCGGGAAGTACTGATTCAGTTCTTTGCCGAAGATCCGTGCCACCGGAAATGTCAGAACAATGCCGAGAGAAGCTCCGATCATCGTGATGGTCAATGATTCTGCAAACACCAGACCCGAAATGTGAAAAGCCCCGAACCCGAGGGTCTTGAAAATTGCATACTCGCCGATCCTCTCGCGTGCCGTCATGGCCATGGTATTGGCGACAACGGCCATGATGATGAAGATAATCACGAACGAAACGAGTTTGATGGCAATCACAATCGCTTCCGTCATCGAGATGAAGCTCAGCTGGAATGCCTTTTCTGTCTCGGTCAGTGTTTCAGCGAGCGAGTTCTTGAACATCTTGTCGATCCTGAGCGAGACGTCCGCAGCGATGTCCGGATTGTTTATCTCGACCATATACCAGCCGACCTGATCGGCCCACGTACGGCCCGCTTTTTTCAAAGCCTCATTCAGATAATCCCACTGGAAGAAAAAGGCAGTTTCATCGACGGTCTCGTCCCTGCCCCTGTATATACCCCGGAGTACAAAATCCCAGTTACCCGGGAAAATCGTCCCTTTCAGCGTTATGATATCACCGATCTTCCAGCCGAACCTTTCAGCCAGTTTTCGGCCGGCGACAGCACCCTTGCGGTCGCGGAGAAACGATGCCAGCTGGCCCGGAGGGACGATAATTTCAGGGTACATCTGAAGGTATGTCCTGGGTTCGACCGCATAGTTTGCGAAGAAATTCTTTTCGTCGATGTAGATGCCTCCGAACCACGTACCGTAGGAAACCTGCTTCACTCCTTCAACCTGCCTTATCTTTTCCTTGTAGGACAATGGAAGGGGGAAAACCAGAGACACCGCATTCCTTGTCACAAGCCGGCTCGCAGAAGATGCTTCAACGCCGGCGTACCATGCACTTACTACTGTCCTCAGCAGTCCGAATGCCAGGATGGCGATGGTGACTCCGAGGATGGTGAGAAATGTGCGCAGTTTATGCCTGAAGGCGTTCTTAAAAATCAGCTTGAGGATGTGCATTCAAAATGCCTTTATCGAGATACTTGATAAGGTGGGCCTTCTTTGCCGCCCTCGGATCATGGGTCACCATAATGATAGTCTTACCGAGTTCATGCACAAGGCGCTCCATAAGTTCAAGGATCTCTTCCGCCGAAACACGGTCAAGATCGCCGGTAGGTTCGTCAGCCACAAGGATGGTCGGATCGGCAATAATTGCACGGGCAATCGCCACACGCTGCTGTTGTCCTCCTGAGAGCTGGCCCGGGTAGTGTTCCGTCCTGTCGGAAAGGTTCACCGCGGAAAGCGCCACACGTACATGCTCCCTGCGCTGCGCTTTCGAGAGCGCCGTGAGGAGCAGGGGCAACTCGACATTTTCGAATGCGGTAAGCACCGGGATCAGATTGTAGAATTGAAATATGAAACCGACGTTCGTGGCTCGCCAGCGCGCAAGTTCCGTTTCGGAGAGGGAAGTGATGTCAACATCTCCAATCTTGATCACGCCGCTGTCCGCCCTGTCGATGCCGGCGATGAGGTTGAGCAGGGTCGTCTTGCCGGACCCTGACGGCCCCATCAGTGCAATGAACTCACCTTCGACAATATCGAGCGATAGCTCTTTCAGCACAGGAAGGATCTGGTTACCGCGCCGGTAGGACTTGCTCAGGTTCCTTATCTCTACGATTGCAGGCTTGTCTGCCATTTATTTTTCGATGATCTTGACCCTGCTGCCGTCTCTCAATTTATCCATCGGCCCGACTGCTATCCTGTCACCCGTCTTCACACCTCCAAGGACTTCGATCATGTCGCCAAAGGTTTCACCGGTTGTTATCGGTATTTCCTTTCACCCTGTCACCCTTCACAAGAAACACCGACTGTTTCCCTTTCCGGGTCACCACTGCATGCGCCGGGACAGCGGTGCGCGATTTCTGCTCATCACCCCTGACCTCCCTTGAAAGAAAAGCCACTTTTGCACTCATTTCCGGCAATATCCTGCTGTCCTTATCTATAAACCGTACTTTCACCAACACCGTAGCCTTACTGCGGTCTGCCGTAGGTACGATCATGTGCACAACTCCCCTGAAACGCACATCAGGAAGAGCATCGAGTTGTATCTCGCAGGGCTGGCCTGTCTTCACAAGGCGGAGGTTGGATTCGGAGACATCGGCTTCGACCTGGAGTGAATTCATGTCGGCGATTGTCACTACTGCAGCCTGAACGTTGGCAGCAGCTCCGATCGGAGTGACGATATCGCCTATATCCGCATTCTTTGTTAATACTACGGCGTCAAAGGGAGCGCGGATTACAGTGTACTCCAATGCAACTTTTGCGCCCTGCAGCGCCGCGGTACTGGCCTTGATTTCCGCCTGAGCTGCGGCCACCGCTGCGGCCGCTTTTTTGTACCGCGCTTCGGCGGTATCGTACTCGGCTCTCGAAATAAAACCCTGGGCCACTAAGTCTTTGTCCCGCTTAAAGGAAAGGTCGGCGTCATTCAGGTCGGCTTTTGCCTCCTCAAGGTTATGACGTGCAGCGTTCAGGTTAGCCTCAGCCTGATCGCGCGCAGCAGCTACGTCATCACTTTCCAGTCTTGCGATCACCTGGCCTTCTTTCACCCTGCTGCCCTCTTCCACCGAAAGTGACACGAGGCGACCTGTTACTTTTGACGCAACGGCAGCCTTGCGCTGAGCGACCACATAGCCGCTTGCGTTCAGGAGGGTGAAAGTCTGTGAGGGATAAATCTGCGAAACACTTGCGACCTCGATCTGTATTGCAGGCGAAAAAATACCTTCCGCGTAAAAGATTCCAAATGCTGCGATCAGGAAAAATGCAGCGACCCAGTATATCCGTCTGCGCTTGCTTTCGCGGCTTATAGCTTTCAGCGTTCTTGTCGATCTTCAATTTTGAGAGATCTTCATTTGCCATAAATATATGCTCCTCCCGGATTGATTCAGGACTTCGTAAAGATAATGAGATTACAGTATGGATAAATGTCAGTCAAGAGTTTAAAATTTCTCCATCCAGTTATTATAATATTTTATGCTATTAATCTTTAAAGATCTAAAAGTTGTTTAAGATATCTAATTTGTCATTCTGGCTTGTCCAGAATCTCTCTTCGCTTTCAGAAAGATTCCCGACAAGCGGGAATGACAACCCAGGGCATCAACGTTTGAACAAAGTTCGCTATGAATGGCGGAGTATTCGAATCGGGAAATGCAGATTTTTTTGCAGAGAATATTCATCGCCATATTTCTCCTGCCTTTTTTGACTTCCTCTGTTTATGCGAAGGTGCCGGATAACGTCTCAAAGCAAAGAGACGCCGTGGTAACCGTATATGTCGATGACAGGAGTGGAGAACATATTGCTTCAGCCGTGGGATTCATTGTGGACCGGCGCGGGGTTATCGCGACAAACTGTCGTATCATAGTAAAATGGTTCGAGAAGATTGAGAACGTGCTCACGGTTGAAACCGGAGGAGGTGTCCGGTTTCGCATGGATGATCTGATCTCTTCCCGGTGTGAGAATAATCTCGCCCTTTTTACAAGTTGTGGCGGGAGATCTCCCCGCGGTCAGAATTGCGAAAGACCATAAACCGGTCCGGAGGGAACGCGTCGCTGTTGCATCGGGTCCTTCGGTCCCTATCAGGGAAGCTGTCGTCAGGGCTGTCCGCGGGAATGGCACGCTTTTTAATCTGTCCGTGGCCGTTCCGCCTTCGAAGAACGGAAGCCCCGTATTCAATATGAAAGGCGAAGCCATAGGCGCGGCAATATCCCTGCCGGGGAAAGGGAGGAATATTTCCTTCGCTGTTTCTCTGAAGGGTATTGCAAGACAGCTTGAGAGATATGAAAGGATCGCATCTTCAATTAAAAGCAGTCCACCGCACCTGATGGAGGGGATAGGAGAAGAGAAGAAACCCCTTGGCCCGGAGGACTATTTTTCACGCGGATGCGCTTACGACAGACTGAACATGTTCAGAGAGGCGGCAAGAGAATACCGGCAGTCGCTGACTCTTAATCCGGACCTTATGGACGCATACGTGAGTCTCGGCACGGATTACTATAAAATCGGACAATACGATGAAGCGATCGACGCCTATAAACAGGCGATTAAAAAACAGCCTGATTCAGCTTCACTTTATAACAAACTCGGATCATTATATATCCTCGATCGTAAATATCCGATGGCCATCGCTGCATTCAAGAAAGCCATAAATATCGATCCGGGTGATGCTGATGCTCACTTCAATCTCGGCATCGCCTATTTTCTGAACGGGGATTCAAATGCGGCTTTTGACGAATGTGAAACTCTGGAAGGCATAGACAAAGAGCGTTCGGATACGTTAAGCAATATACTGTACTGACAGGACGGAGAAAGAATTAAGGCTTGATTTCTATCGGTGTTCCGTCCGGAACAAGACGCCAGATTTCTTCAATTTCGGTATTGGTAACCGCAATACATCCGTCAGTCCAGTCGGATAATCTGTGCAATCTGCCCAACTTTTTAAACTGGTCGGGTAAACCATGGATCATAATATCTCCGCCGGGAGTTACACCGAGTTTATGGGCATTCGTGAGATCAGATTCATTCGGATATGATATATGAAGTGCCAGATGAAACCTGCTGTCACGATTCCTCGCATCGAGGACATATCTTCCTTCAGGGGTCCTCTTGTCTCCCGCTTTGATCTTGCGTCCGTCAGGATGTCTTCCCAGGGCGACCCTGTAAGCACTCAATATTTCCCCTTCCCTCATTAACATCAGGATTCTCTTGCTCTTGATAACCACGACTTTATCAGCTTTCACGAAAGCGGCCGACGCCTTCCATGCCCAGAAAGCATGGAAGCAAAAAAAACCGATTAAAAGAAACAATCCTGTTTTCTTCAGCATCGCCTGCTGTTTTGAACACCTCCGCGCTAAACTAAACTGTCTTATTATAACAAAAAATAGTCGTTTATCACCTCTTTTTTTGCAGATCTTGGCTTATTCATGGCGAACTCTGTTCGAACTGTTCGAATGGTTGATGCCCTGGCTTGTTATTCCTCCGCGTGAGGCCTGGAAAACACTTTACCCGACGAGTCTTTTTGCCAGGGCAAGGGGGCAGGTAAAATCAGGAGGGTTTGTGAGTTCGGGGACTATCTCCTGGTAGCTGACGATATCATTTTTATCTATAACGAAGATCGCGCGTGCAAGCAATCTCAACTCTTTAATCAAGACGCCGTAAGAAGCCCCAAAAGAAGCATCCCGGTGGTCCGAAAGAACGGTGACCTTGTCTATCCCTGCGGCAGTACAAAACCTGGAGATTGCGAAAGGCAGGTCCATGCTTATATTGAGAACTACAATATTATCTCCCAGCTGCGAGGCCTCCTGGTTGAATCTCCTGGCCTGCATGTCACAGACAGATGTATCGAGGGATGGCGTCACGCTGATAATCTTTACCTTCCCGCGGAAGTCTCTGAGGCTGATTTCCTTCAATTCCTTACTGAGAACAACGAAGTCAGTCGCCTTGTCTCCGACCTTGATTGCAGGACCGATAAGTGTAAGGGGATTTCCCTTCATTGTAACAATATTCTTTCTCTCCATAAGTTCTCCTGTGTCCTTATTCAGACGAATGCCATAAGATATTTGTTGAAGGCGGGACTTCCTGGCATTTCTGCCCGCGAAATTCATCGGCTCCGGGGGGAAAGTCCTCGTCGAAAAATTCCCGAGCCTATCGAAACGCCGGTTGTTTTCTCTCTCTCTTCTTTGTCACGACTTTTTCAGCAACTTCGGACATTACGTCGATTTCGTCTTTCTTGAGCTTCGCATATCTCTCCGTCACAATTTTTTCCGCCCTTACCCAATCGTCCAAATCGTTACCTTGAGTCTTTCCCCTCTTCTCATAGAGATCGTAAGCGACCTTTGCAATCTCTTCGTTCAAATCTCTCTGTTTAACTACATCGCCCAAATCCATACCCTTGGTCTTTGCCATGTCGGACCCCTTTCTGTTTGAGATTATCCGATGCGCATCGCATCGTGTTCTTGTTTTCGATATTTCGCTTTTTCGCTCCTCTATCCATACCACCAAGAATATATTTGCAAAATTGATACCAGTTGCAATACATTGATTTTATTAGGATTTGAAAAATTGAAGCGATGAGTCCTGCGGGCAATTTGCCTCCCGGAAAGACAAATTGCCCATCAGGCATTGATGGGTGAAGAGCGGTTAATCCCCGGACTTCCCGCACGGGCCGATCGCTCTCCGTATTTCTCCTGTTCAACCATCGTTGCACCGCATCGCCCGTCAGGACAGAAACCGCGCCATCATGCAGGAGCATCGCGAACCCGTTGCGGCGTTCCTTAAGCAGCATCGGGTCCACCCGTTGACCTGACTGCAGGTACCGGATCAATTCGTCTTCAGAATAGCATGTTGAATTGACGAAAAGAGCATTCCTTTTCATTTACAAATAAGTCTATATTGTGTTAAAAAGAAGCCTGTGTGACCAAGGTGATCTCACTTTTTCTAACATCCGCTATTATGAAAATTTTACGAAATTCAATATAGACTTCGATAAAGCCAGACCTTTGTGTATATGAAAAGGAGAATGGCGGAAAGGATGGAAAAGATATGAAGAAGAAAAATCAGCAGAGCATGAACATTTCGGCAAAACCGGATACCTCCCGGACTCAGGCCGGAAGCCTGGGCGCTACCGCGATGATCCTTGGTCTTGTAGTAGTCGTCGCGGCCATTCTGGCAGGCGCGGGTTCCGCGCGGGCCGATTGGCTTATCCTCGATCACCCCGGGGCCGTGGCGACATTTCCCCGAGGCGTTTCAGGCAAGAAGATCGTCGGCATCTACTACCCCACTCCCAGCGAGTCGCATGGCTTCATATACGATGGAACGACCTGGACCGACCTCGATTATCCCGGCGCACTCTACACGTTGCCCGCCGGCATTTCCGGCAAGAAGATCGTCGGCAACTATTATACCGATCCTGAGGCGCAGGTCTGGCACAGCTTTCTGTATGACGGTACGACCTGGACGACGCTGGACTATCCCGGTGCGGCTGCCACCCATGCCTTTGGCATCAATGGAAACACGATTGTCGGGTACTACTGGGATGGGTCCGTTGATCACGGCTTCGTTTACAACGGGACGACCTGGACTACCCTTGACTATCCACAGGCGGCTGAGACATTCGTGAACGGCATTTCGGGCCGCTTCATGATTGGTGACTACGTGGTCGGTGATTTGTTTCATGGGTATCTCTACGATGGCGTGAACTGGACTTCCCTCGACGCCCCGGGGGCCGCCGAAACACATTGCTGGGGCATTTCCGGCGATCTGGCCGTCGGCAATTTCTGGAGTGGGCCTCCCGGGGAGCACGGCTTTCTGTACGACCGGGCCGACTCAACCTGGACGACCCTCGACTTTCCCGGGGCCGATGCGACGGACCCGTTCGGCACTGATGGCAAGAGTATCGTCGGCGATTTCAAGGTGGGAGACAACATGCACGGGTTTCTCTACACCCTCGCTCCCGATCGTTCGGGCCGTTCCGCGCGGGCCGAGGGCTGGGTGGTCGGAACCACTCCGGCTGACGGATATGGGGTCATCCTGCATACGACCAACGGCGGTCAACTCTGGGTCCGGCAAGGCTCGACGGACGAAGTTCCCAATGTGTGCGCTCAACAATGTGAAGGCGGTTAATCGTCACACGGTCTGGGTTGTGGGCGATTGTGACGGCGGCTACGGTGTCATCTTGCGAACCGACGACGGGGGCCGGACCTGGGTCCGCCAGGGCCGGCCGGGCATGATCCCGGATGTTGCGGTGTTCGGGGTTGGTGCGGCGAACCGGAAAACCGCCTGGGTGGTCGGCAGCCAGGGAACCATCCTGCGGACCGATGACGGCGGGCGGACCTGGTCCCAGCAGCAGAGCGGGACGAGTGCCAATCTCTACGAAGTGGCGGTGAGTTAACTCCAAGATCGCGTGGGCTGCCGGCGACGAAGATAGCGGCTATCCCGTTGTCCTCCATACAACCGACGGCGGACAGACCTGGACTCGTCAGGGAACGGCCGCGACGCTGGGAGCTAAAGCCTTCATTGATCTGTCTGCCGTTAGCGCACGAACCGCTTGGGCGGTGGGAACAGATGGTTATGTGTCGAAGACCACGGACGGAGGCGTGTCCTGGTACATCCAGATGGGGCCCGGGCTTTCCCACAACAACGGCGTCTGCGGCGTCAATTCCAAGACGGCCTGGATTGCCACGGACTATAACACGGTCTATCACACTACCGATGGCGGCACGACCTGGGACCGCCAGGTCCCGCGGTTGGCGAATGACTTCTACCTCCTGGGGGTGAGCGCGTCGGGCCGGGACACGGCCTGGGTGGTTGGCGGGATTGTGTACCCGCCGGACCGGGGCGTTATTTTGCACACCACGGACGGCGGGGCCACGTGGCGAATCCAGACGACGCCGGTCAACGTCACGTTTCGCCGCGTATCGTTTGTCGGCTCCCGAAAATAGCGCACCTTAGCCGATGGACTAAATACTGAATAGTCAGATCCCATTCCGGAACTGCGATTTTCGAAAGGAGAAAACATGAATGCAACATTGATGCGGCGGGTGTTGGCGGCGGGAATTATGATAGCTGTCCTATGGGGCGGCGTGAGTTTTGGATTACCCCAGCAGGCCTCTACCAGTCAACGGTTCGACGGGGCCTTTCGTGAGGATCAGGACGGCTTGGTCTTCGTCCACATTCACGGCGAGCCGGGGAAACGGGGCCAGCAGTACGGCTACCTCATGGCGCCGGAGATTGATGGATTCATCTCGTTCCTCCGCGTCTATCTCCAGCGCAACACCGGCAAGGACTGGGCATATTTCCGGAACCTGGCCGCCACCCTTTTTCTTCCCAAGCTCGAGCCGGAGTATCGGCACGAGCTGGATGGCATCGCCAAGGGGTTGGTCCGGCGTGGCTATACGTATGACACTGTGGACGTCGTGGCGTTAAACGGTTTCTTCGAGTTGTTTGAAGCGGTCGGCGTCCTGGAGGGGTTCCCCCCGGGAACCAGGGGCGCCATCCCGCGCCGGCCTTTTTTGAGGTGCTCGGCTTTTGTCGCCACGGGCGATTGGACGGCGGACGGCAACATCGTGATGGCCCACAACTCCTGGGATGATTATGTATTGGGAGAACACTGGAATGTCGTGCTGGACATCAAGCCGCCCAAGGGCGAACGCATCCTGATGCAGACGGCGCCCGGCCTGATCCACAGCGGGACGGATTTCGCCGTCAACTCGGCAGGTATCTGTATCACCGAAACCACGATCGGCAATTTCGTCGGGTTTGACCCGAAAGGGGTACCTGAGTTCATGCGGATGCGCAAGGCGGTTCAGTACTCAAAGAACCTGGACGACGTTGTGAATATCATGCGCGAGGGAAACAACGGCGGGTACGCGAACACGTGGCTCATGGGCGACATCAAGAACGGGGAGATCGGCAAATTGGAGTTGGGCCTGTTGAACGTGACCTTCTCCCGCTCCAAGACAGGTTACTATGACGGCGAGAACTACGTAGACGATTCCAAGATGATCCGCGAGGAATGCGGCCCGACGCTCTGGGGCACGTTGACCAACTGGCCCAATGACCTTGACGGCGCAAACTGTGTGACCGCCCGGCGCTTGCGGTGGCACGCGCTGCTGGCCCAGAACAAGGGGAAGATCGATGCCGAATTGGCCAAAGAGTTCCTTGGCGACCAGTATGACCAGATGCTCGGTCGGGTGAACCCCGGCGGTATGGTGCTCATGGCCCGCATGGAACTTACCCACGTTCCGGAGATCCCCGGAGCCAGCGCTCCCAGACCCTTCGGCGCCAACGACGGAAAAGTCGTCACCGCCGAACTTGCCCGCAATATGAGTTTCTGGGTGCGCATCGGACACCCTGACGGATCGCCGTTTGCTTTCGGCCCCTTCCTCCAGCAACACCCCGAGTTCGCCTGGCAGTCGCCGTATCTAAAGGACCTCGTCACCGAGCCCTGGTCCTTCTTCAAAAGCAAGAACGCTCCGGGAGACTGAGGCCCGCCGGCCAGAGGCGCTTATTTGTATCTTGTTCCGGGCCGGTGCGAACGATGTCGCGGGTCGCTTCCTGTCATAGGGCAGGGCTTTTTTTAATAAAAATAATTCCTCGATGCTCTGCATCGGGGTTTCCTAATTATTTCCTCCCCCTTGAGGGGGGAGGGTTAGGGAGAGGGTGGTTGATGAAAATTATTTCGACACCCTCCCCTTAGTCCCCTCCCCTCAAGGGAGGGGCTGTATAGTTGTAAAGGAGGATAATTGCGTATGAAGAGGGTGCTGATAAGTGTGCTTGTTGTTTTCTCTGCTATCGGTGTTTTTTGTTTGTCCGCCGGCGGACAGACGGGGAAGGAAGAAACGTCGTCTCAGGATTTGCTGATCAAGAGCGAAGTCGAAACAGCTGTCAGCATGTTGCAGGCAATCTACGCAAGGCATACCCGGGGGGAAATGACCCTCGGTCAGGCGAAAAAGCTCGGCGCCGAACTTCTGCGGGGACTTCGCTATGGAACCGACGGGTATTTCTGGGCAGATACTACGGAAGGCGTCAATGTCGTTCTGTATGGCCGGAAGGATGTAGAAGGAAAGAACCGCATCGAATATAAGGACCCCAGGGGAACCTTCTACGTCAAGGCATTTCTTGAAAAGGCGAAAACCGGCGGCGGCTATGTCGAGTATCTGTTTCCGAAAAAGGGTCAAACCACGCCTCAGGCCAAGAGGTCATATGTCCTTCCGTTCAAACCCTTCGGGTGGGTCGTAGGCAGCGGATATTACCGCTGAAGACAAGTGACATCGACAGTGCGGGCAGGGCCGATCTAAGCGTTTGCCCTGCCGGAATTTGCGGGTATTTCTCCTTGTATCCTGTACTACCCTCATGTATATTACGATAAGAAAATGGTGCCGTCGGTATATTCTCCAGGGAGGAAAATTATGAAGACAGTCTCCGGCAATATCGTAGATGTTTTGAATTCAGAGATCTTTCCCGGCATGCTTATGATTGCCGACGGAAGGATATGCGACATAATCCGCGAAGACAGGCATTACGACAATTATATAATACCCGGCTTTGTGGACTCCCATGTCCATATTGAGAGTTCCATGCTCGTGCCTGCCGAGTTTGCCCGGGCAGCAGTTACGCATGGAACAGTGGCCTCTGTCTGTGACCCGCACGAGATAGCGAATGTGCTCGGCATTCAGGGAGTGGAATATATGATTGCAAGCGGCAAATCGGTCCCTTTCAAATTCTATTTCGGAGCCCCGTCCTGTGTGCCCGCCACGGGGTTCGAGACATCGGGGGCCGCGCTCGGTCCTGCCGAAGTCGGAGAACTGCTGAGGAGGGAGGAAATACGATACCTGAGCGAGGTCATGAATTATCCGGGCGTCATTTGCGGAGATCCCGGCGTGATGGAGAAGATCGGGCTGGCCAGGCAATTCGGGAAAAAGATCGACGGTCACGCCCCCGGAGTCAGAGGGGAGTCACTTCGGAAGTACGCAGCGGCGGGCATATCGACCGACCATGAAACCTGTGACAGGGAAGAGGCGCTGGAGAAGATCCGGCTCGGCATGAAGATACTGATCAGGGAAGGTTCGGCTGCGAGAAACTTTGAGGCTCTCGCCGGACTCATAAGGGATTACCCCGATGACTGTATGCTGTGCAGCGACGACAAGCACCCTGACGACCTTATCCGGGGCCATATCAACGAGACGGTCAGGAGGGCCCTGGCCATGGGCATAGACAGAATGAAGGTGCTCAGGTGCGCATGCGTGAACCCGGTTATACATTACGGGCTCGACGTAGGTCTGCTCCGGAAGGGAGACCCTGCCGATTTTGCCGTCATTGACAATTTCATAGGCCTCAATATACTTCAGACCTATATAAACGGAAATCTCGTCGCTGAAAACATGAGGTCCTTTATCCCGAGAGTCCCTGCCGGCATTGTCAACAATTTTAAGGCACAAAAAAAGAAAGTCCCGGACTTCCGGGTCCCGAAGGCCGGGGAGAAGATAAACATCATCGAAGTGACGGACGGCCAGCTTGTGACGAACAGAGTGCAGGAGGTACCGAGGATTATCGGCGGTCTTGCGGTATCTGACCCGGAAAGAGACGTGCTCAAGATGGCCGTGGTAAACCGCTACGAGGATGTGCCGCCGGCGATGGGTTTTGTCAGGAACTTCGGCCTGAAAGAAGGCGCTATCGCGGAAAGCATAGCCCATGATTCTCATAACATCATAGCGGTCGGGGTCTCTGATGAGGACATCTGCCGGGCTGTTAACATTGTCATAGAGCATAAGGGAGGGATCAGCGCCGTATCCGGGGAGGAGGAAATGGTCCTCCCGCTGCCTGTGGCGGGGCTCATGAGCGACGCCGACTATGTCGAGGTCGCAGAGAAATATGTGGCTATAAACGGGATGGCGAAATCTTTCGGATCGGGACTCCGGTCGCCTTTTATGACCCTTTCCTTTATGGCGCTGCTTGTCATACCGAAGCTGAAACTCAGCGATAAGGGATTGTTCGACGCCGAGAGGTTCGTCTTCACAGATCTCTTCGAAAAGGAGAATTCACCTGAGGACAGGGCGGTGGAGATGGAGGAGGACGCCGCGTCATCCGGGTAGCTTGTCTTAATTTTTTGGGACTTGACCGCACTGATCATGTCATTGAAGCTTCTGAGCTTATCCGGATTTCTGATAATGAGTCAGGTTGACAAGGTTAAATCATCCATCAAAGACGGCAAATGCCACATACACTTCCACTTTGATCACTAATCAATAGATACTAAGGAGTTCATAAGTAAGATCACATCACTCGTCATTCCCGCGAAAGCGGGAATCCATTTGAGGAATCAAATTCCCGTTTTCATGTGAAACCATGGATGCCCGACTAAGGACTTCGGGCATGACGAATAAAATTTTATGTGTCTTTACTTATGACCTTATTAGTAAATATTGTCATTCAAAAGAGACAAGACTCTACCTCTCAACCGAAGATTTGCTGCATTTGCTCTCTCGATGTGCTCATGCTACGATCTCCTTTTGAAACAAATATCCATAATTTCGCTCCAGGAAAACCGGCTGCTTCGGATTAATAGAATTCTTTGAAGGTGGTCTCCAGTTTTGACAGGTCAATCGGCTGTTTTACAAGAGGGATGTCTTTTATGACAGGGATTCTCTCCTCCAAAACCGGACGGCTGTTCTTATAGATTATCCCGGCAGGGATCCGGTCTCCCCATTCAAGTGCCTTTTTAAAAGCTTCCATCCTGTCCCCGGGGTTATATTCAGACTCGATATGATAGACTCTCTTCTTGTACCACTCGTAGGTATTGACCTTGTTGAATGTCACACATGGCTGAAGGATATCCAGCAGCGCGAATCCTTTGTGAAGGATTGCTTCTTTCATCAGCATCATGAGATGTTCTGTGTCGCCGGCGAAACCTCTTGCCACAAAACTGCAATCAAGAGTAACTGCAAGCGCTATGGGATTCAGTTGTTCCGAAAAAACTCCGAAAGGCTGCGTCTTTGCCACGATCCCTTCCATACTTGTCGGAGAAGGTTGTCCCTTTGTGAGTCCGTATATCTGGTTGTCATGCACAAAGAGCTTCACATTGATATTTCTCCTTATCGCATGCAGGAAGTGGTTACCACCCTCACCGTAACAGTCTCCATCCCCGGCAACAGCTATTACGGGCATCTCATGATTGGCGAGTCTGATCCCTGTTGCAACCGGAAGAGTCCTGCCGTGCAGGCCGTTAAAGGTATTGCATCTCAGGTAGTGGGGAAATTTTCCGGCCTGCCCTATTCCGGAAACAATCGTGAATTGATGCGGCTCCATCCCGAGTCCGACCATCGCCTCCTTGAATGCCTTCAGGATGCCGAAATTTCCGCATCCAGGACACCATGCCGGGGTCTGTCCCTTATAATCTTCAAGCGTAGACATTTTCCCCCCATCGCGGATCATCAATAAAGTTATTGACAGATATAGCATTTGAGCGGATTTCAATTCTTTGGAAGAAAGAATTGCCCTCGGAGTCCCGTCCGCCTTCGGCATCGGGACGAGAATGAGCGAAAATACTGTGTCTGTCAATAATCATAGAATATGACTTAAACGGTCCAAAAGACCTTCCACCGTAAAAGGTCTGCCGTCATACTTATTGATCCTGGCCTTGAATTCATATCCCGTCTCAGTCCTCATGAGGCGCGCGAACTGCCCTGTCGCGTTATTCTCAATGCAGACAGAGAGCTTTGCATTCTCAAGGATCTTCAGATAATCTGACTTCCCGGCAGGGAAACGGGTAAATCTCGCTGAAATGAAGCATGGCGATATTCTTATCTTTTGAAAGTATATCCGTCACCTCTTTCATCACACCGAATGTGGAACCCCACCCTGCGATCACTATTTCAGGCTGACCGCTTCCATATAAAGACGGAGCGTCTATTTCCTGCTCTTATCAGCGGCAGTTTCCTCAGCAGTCTCTTTTCGACCATCCTGACCCTCGTTTCAGCATCTTCTATGATATGCCCCTCCTCATCATGTTCATCGCTGTCGGTTACGATCAGGTGTTTTGAATCTCCCGGAACCCCTAAAGGAGACACGCCTGTCTCTGTAAGGGCATGCCTCTTGTAACCGCTCAGTTCTTTCAGTTTGTCCCCTCTCATTCTGTAATCTCTATAGGTGGTCTTTTCCAGATCAAATCCCTTAAACGTCCACTCCGAATCAGCCAGGTACTGGTCGAAGATTATAAAGGCAGGGACCTGGTATTTCTCCGCGATATCGAATGCCTTATTCGTCAGATAGAACGCCTGTTCCGGAGTGCCCGGCGCAAATATGACCCTCGGAAATTCCCCGTGCGCGGCATGCAGGACGAACAGCAGATCAGCCTGTTCCGTCCTCGTAGGCAGACCGGTTGCGGGTCCCGGTCTCTGTCCGACTGCAATAACTACAGGTGTCTCCGTCATCCCCGCCAGGGACAGTCCTTCGACCATTAATGCAAAGCCCCCTCCTGCCGTGCCCGTCATTGCCCGGACACCCGCAAAGGACGCGCCCAACGCCATATTTATCGCAGCAATCTCGTCTTCCGCCTGTTCCACGATAATTCCGTATTCCTGCTCTTTCCCCGCCAGATAATTCATAATCCCTGTGGAAGGCGTCATGGGGTATGCTGAATAAAATTTACACCCGGATGCAATAGCTCCAAGAGCGATAGCATCGATTCCCGCTATCAACATCTTTGGTTCGGACGGGGAAGCAGCCGAGAAGGAACATTGCAGACAGCTTTTCACCGCAAAATCATATCCGGACTGCGCCGCCTTTATATTTGCATTGATAATATCTTCGCCCTTCTTCTTGAAGGCGCTTTCTATAATGCTGATGAGGATATCCGGACCGAGTTTCAGCACCCCCAAAACAGCTCCGGTTGCAACCGTGTTGGCCATTATCTTGCTGCCGCCGTGTTCCGTCGCTAGACTGACAAAAGGGATATCCAGGAATCTACTCCCGCCTTCCTTTTCTGAAGAAGGTGTAAGGGGATGACCGATCATACCTGAATCATAGATAATGACACCGTTCTGTGCGAGTTCTTTTTCATGAAGTGATATGCTCTCCTTATCCAGCGCGACAATGATATCGATTCTGTCTCTGGACGCCGTGACAGGTTTATCCGAAAACCGTATCTGGAAGAAATTGTGGCCGCCCCTTATGCGGGACTCGTAGTCCTGATGGGTGAAGACATGGTACCCTGACCGCGAAAATACCCTCGCAAGAGTATCTCCGATGGTCTGAATGCCCTGTCCCGCCTCACCGCCTATTTTCAGGGAATAGTCCAAGACCTACACAAAACTTTTTCTCAGATTGTTCAGCCATACGATATGCCTTTTCTCTTCTTTTATTATTTCATCAATAACGTCTTCTTCTTTTATCGTTTCCCTGAGACCATGATAGTAGAGCAATGTTTCTCTTTCAAAGCCGAGTGCAAATTTGATCGCCTCTGCCGCTGTTTTTACGCTCCCAATTGCCGAAAGGGATTTGTCCCTGCCGAGAAAAAACTCCGAATCGACAAGGGCCCTCAAATAGAGTGAGACCTCATCCCATCCCTCGGGCTCTCCGTCCCTGATCTGCTTTTCTAACTCAGTGAAGATTTTTTCGTGTTTTAATTCCTGGGAAGCGAGTACTTCGAAGAGCTCCTTCAGTTCATGGTTCTCACGGAATTTGCCTGCCATAGAAGAATAGAACTCATTGCCGATCTTTTCCGTCTGAACAGCCTGTTCCACAACTTCTCTCACCGAAAACTTTGCCATGTTCTTCTCCTGCCCTCTTTTTTTGAAAAAAGTTTATCTTACATCTCTTATGTTGTCAATGGTGACGATGTTCGCTCCCAGCAGATAAGCCAGCAAGATGAACCCGCCGCATGGCGAGAAGCTTTCCTTCTGTTGCACAAAATCACAACCGTCCTCCGAGAAAGGACATACGGCACAGAGGTTATGTAAAAGTGATTCCTGGATTGCGGGATCGGGCCTCTTTTCCGTGACAGAGAACGGAATTTGCCGGCCTCTGTTTATCAGCCCTTCAATCACAAGAAAACCCTTGCAGGCGAGGTCCTCTTTCTTACCGGGCTTGTAGTAGGGACAGAACCTCGAGCACAACTCACCTCGCAGGTCAACTCTCATTTGCAACTATATAGAGCACCATAAATCTCTGCTCATAAAATGCTTGAATAGGTTGTCATTCCGTCCGCCTCAGTCCGCCTCAGGCGGAGATGTCCGGAATCCCTTTTTTCTCTCACTGAGAGTTGATATTGAGCGGTGCATTTTGCATCTTGTCCAGGATCTCTTTGACCCGGGTCAGTATTTCCCCGAGTCTTGCCTTAACATCCAGCGGAGGCAGGGAAGCAATATCCTCTATGGAGAGTCTCAGTCCGGTCAGTGACCGGCCGATCTCGTTATGCAGTTCATGTGAGAAATGATGGCGTTCCGACTCCTGAACTTCTATCAGGCGATTGGAAAGGGTATGGAGCCTTTCCGCATACCGCAGGAGAGTTTCTTCGTCCAGCTTGCGCTCTGTGACATCGCGTATTATTCCGACAGCCTCCCGCCTTCCCTTAACGTTTATGACAGAAGTGGACATCTCTATCGGAAATTTTGTCCCATCTTTCTTGATGGCCAGAAACTCCAGGGTTTTCCCGATAACAGGTCCGCGTCCCGTCTCTCTGAAGATACGCAAACCTTCCTGGTAAGCATCATAGTACTCCGCAGGTGAAAGGAGGGTATGGAGTCCTTTACCGACAGCCTCCTGTTTCGTATAGCCGAATATTTTTTCCGCGGCAGGGTTCCAGTACGAAATTTTCCCTTCATCGTTCATAAGTATAATCGCGTCCGTGGCAGTCATGGTTATCGCACGGAATTTCTCTTCGTTCTCTTTCAGTGATTCCTCGACTTTCTTCCGCTCTATAATCTCCTCTTCCAGTTCTTCAACCACGGCCTTGATCTGACCGGTGCGTTCTTCAACCCGGCGTTCCAGTTCTTCATTCAGTTTCCTGATGGCTTCTTCATATTTCTTGCGTCCGGTGATGTCCGTCATAACGGCAAAAGCCCCCCTGAAATTACCGTTATCATCAAGAATCGGCCTTGGTGACACTATAAGAGATATCTTCTCACCATTTCTCTTCAAACATGTGAGTTCAAAGGGTTCAGAAATACCATTCTTATATTCCTTAAAGTGTCCCCCATAAGTAGTCCTGTCATTTTCATTGATAAAGTCGGTCACGGAATGACCGATGATCTCGTCTCTTGAAAATCCCGTCATCTCGCAGACCTTATCGTTGGCAAAGGTGATTATCCCGTTTTCGTCCAGGATTCCAAGGCCGTCATTCATTGTTTCAACCAGCATTTGATACCGCTCCATGCTTTTCCGGAGAACCGATTCCATTTTCTTGATCCTTATCAAGGCCTGAACGCGTGCAAGTAGCTCCTGTGACGAGACAGGGCGAACGATATATCCGTCTGCCCCTGCTTCCAGTCCTTTGATCTGGCTTTTTGACGAGGTCTCCATACCGGAGATCAGAACCACATAAGTATCTGTCATCCCGGGAGTCGTCTTGATCTGCCTGCAGACTTCCAGACCGCTCATGTCCGGAAGTATGACATCAAGCAAGACAAGATCCGGCCGTTCTTTCCTGATCATGTCGATGCATGCATGGCCGTCGGTGGCTTCAAGTACCTCATGCCCGGCTAATTTCAAGATACTCGAATTAATAAGGAGCAGATCGGGATCGTCATCAACGCAGAGAACCTTCGCTTTTGAATTTTCCATAAATTCTCTTTCCCCAAAGACAGAAGGTTGTGATGAAAAGGTTTACTTCAGTAGTATATCACAGAACCTGAATATAATGGCCTGATAGAAACGGCAATCTCTCATCCTGTAGAATAAAAAGATGAAATATTTTCTCTCCGGAGAATCTGTCCTTAAATGGCTTGAAACTCCCTCTGTTTATAACATAAGAAAAGACGATCTATATGAACTCGACCATGAGTCTTTTGAGTTTCTGAAGGATTGTGCGTCGGACATGGGAGGTGACGCGGAACAAAGCGAATTCATCGATTATTGCCTGTCGGAAGGGATCCTGACCCGGGATAAGGTTTCGCTGAGGCGCCCTTTTCTGATAAAGTCGCCTGCGCCTTCGCTGAGATATCTCGAACTGCAGATCACGAACAGATGCAACCTCAGATGCAGACATTGTTATATTGGAGAGAAAAATCCCCCCTTGCCCCCCTTTAGAAAAGGGGGGATGGGGGGATTTGATAAGTCATTGAAAAAAGGAAACTTCAACGAGCTTTCTGTTAACCAGATAAGGAACGTCTTGAAGGAATTCGAAGATATTCAGGGGCTGAGAGTCCTCATTACCGGAGGAGAGCCTCTCATCCACAGCAGATTCGAAGAGATAAACGAGATGCTTCCCGAATTTTTCTTCAGAACGGTCCTTTTCACGAACGGTCTTTTACTGGACAAGAGGATATGCAAGATGCTCAAGGTCAATGAAATCCAGGTCAGCATAGACGGGCTTGAGGAGGCGCACGATTCGTTGAGAGGGAGGGGGACCTTCAGATCGGCAACGGAGGCTATCCGGCGGACCATAGATTCGGGATTCGAGGTCTCTGTATCCACGATGATTCATCCGCAAAATCTGCGGGATTTTGAAAAAATGGAGATCTTGTTCAAGAACGTGGGGATAAAAGACTGGACTGTCGACGTTCCATGCATAACAGGTAGACTGGGGGAAAACCCTGAATTCCACATATCTCCGGAGGAAGGTGGAAAATATCTGAGGTACGGTTTTGGCAGCGGCCTTCATTCAGGAGCATCCGGTTTCGCCTGCGGATTACATCTGATGGCTGTGATGGCTGACGGCGCAGTCGCAAAATGTACGTTCTACGCAGATGACTATGTCGGAAGGATTGAGCAGGGCCTGAGAAATTGCTGGAAGAGGATAAGACCCGTCAGACTTGATGAATTGACGTGCGACTGCGGCCATATCGATTTGTGCAGGGGCGGATGCAGGTACAGGGCGGAACTGCTCGGAGATCCTCTGGGAAAAGATTTTTACAAATGCTTTTCCTATGATATAATGACGAATGAAGAACGGGCATGAAGTGCGGATTCCTCGTGAAAGGGGGTGTCAATAGTGAAGATAAAAAAGGTGTCAAAGAGGACTTCAACGACCTGCAAGTGCAAAAGTTCGTGCTAATAAATTTTACCAATTCTTAGAGAAGTTCCCGTAAAGTCTGCAAAAAGAGAGAAGGCTGGTAGAAAACCAGCCTTCTCTTTTATATCACATTTTACTCTATGGTTATTGCCTGCACGGGGCAGGTATCGGCGGCTTCCTGACAGTCGCAGGTATTACATTTGTCGGCTCCGATAACATGCGCCTTTCCATCATCCTGCACCTTGAAGACCTCAGGGCAGAGTTCCTCACATGTGGCACAACCTTCACATAAATCCTCATTTACTACCGGCTTTGGCATGACCTTACCTCCTTAATATTGTTTTTTGGTGAGAACCTCCCTTTCATGACCTTATCCGGACAGACGGAGGTTGGATTGCTGCAATGTCCTACTTTATCTCATATCCCGTAAGAGTTGCAAGTCTTGGCAGCCCCGCGAGCTTGCTTGCAACAACGGGATCGTGGAACTGCACGTATTCACAATTCTTCGGCTGATGGACATTTCTGCAGACTGCGCGAACTATAGGCATGGCCTGATATTTTTCGTAATATGTCCTGATAAATTTCAGGATATCAATCTGTTCCTCAGCGAGCGGACACTTCTTGCTGACGCCTTCCCTCTCGGCCAGCGCACAGGCAACCTTTTCATTCCACGAATTATAATTGACCAGAAAACCCTCATCATCCAATTCGATCTTTAATCCTTCGTACTCAATGGTCGGCATGGCGAACCCTCCTTACAGAAATTTTTATTTTCTTTCTTCAAAATTCTTGATGAACTGCGACACCTGAACACCGAGGTAAACGCATTTAATGTTGTTCATACAGTCGTCGGCGTCCTTCTTTTCAAGGTGTGTGGTAAGTTCTTTCTTATCTCTGGTGAATTTGACAATGTAGGCATCTTTCCCTTTGTCAAAAGTAAGGTTCACCGATATGCCGTGCCTTCTTATTTCAGGATACATCTCAAGAATTTTATCCTCTAAAGCAACATCAGAGTATCCCATCACATTCCTCCTTTCTCAGGTAAAGTTAAAAGACCCGTTATGGAGTCATCCAGCGGTAAATCCACAATGTATTACGCCCACGGCGTGCCGCCGTCAACAATGCTGTGCTCCTCCCACATGAACCAGCTGCCGGTATCGGAAAGGAAAAATTGGGTATTCGCAAAAACAGCATAATGTTCTTCCTCTTCTTTGATGAGTCTGGCGAAGAGCGCCTTCTCTTTTTCCGTCGCTGCTTCGGCTTCAGCCTTCTTATAAAATTCGACGCCTTCTTTCTCCATCCGCATCGCGATCCTGAATGCATCGAGCTCGTCTGCGGTCGCCTGGACCCTCTTCATCATCTCATCCTTCATGGACTGAAAGATGGTCTGCATGTTTTTCATCGGACTCACTTCTTCCATCTTGATATCAACTTCCCTGAATATCCGGGACAGGGTCTGGAGATGCCTTTTCTCATCTTCCGTTATGGACAAAAACATCTTCTTTCCGACAGGATTTATTATTTTCCCCGCCGCCTCGGTATAGAAACTTATCGCGTCTTTCTCCATCCTGATAGCTATCTCTATAGCGTTCATTCGTCCTCCCGGTGTCCTTTGTTTACTATAGATATTAGCATGTTCATAAACAATGTCAAGATTGATATAATTAGAGACAACAGGTGAAATATCCTTCTTTTATACAACTTTATCCGACCCTCCGGTGCAATCAGAACTGCGGTTTCTGCTTCAACCGGAGCATATCTTCTGTTGCCTACGGAGATATGAATGCCGCTGACGCGGATGCCCTGGGCAGCGTGCTGATAGAAAACGGCATTCCCGAAATAGACATTCTGGGCGGTGAACCCATGCTTCTGCCATGGATCACGGATTTTGCGAAACGTATGACAGACTCGGGGATCAGAGTAAATATGAGCACTAACGGCAGCCTCCCCGATATTCCGGACCGTCTCACAGACCTTGAGGGGGGCTTTTTCAGCCTTGGATTTTCGATCCATGGCTTTTCCAGGACTCATAATGCATTGACAAAATCGGACAATTTTTCTAATGCCGTCCTCGGGCTCATGAAAATGATCGAGGCGGGGAAAGATCCTGCCGTGAAGAGCGTCCTGCTGCGTGAAAACAAGAACGAGATTTTCGAGCTCGTCCCTTATCTTGCGGAACTAGGCGTAAAGAGATACTTTCTTCTGTATGAAGACACTATCGGCAGGAGGCTGTCGCGGCCCTGTTTCTCATTCCCCGAATTTTATGACATTTATTCCCGGTTGAAGAGGAATACAAAATGCCTGTTGGACGTTAGATTTGTTGCGGCATCCGGATTCTATAAATATGGCGGCCGTGCAGGCAGGTGCGACGCCGGTACAGAAAAAATCGCGATACTTGCCTGACGGATCAGCTTTTCCCTGTAATCTGTTTCGCGGGTTTCAAGGAATTCCGTCTCGGCAGTATTTTTGCTGATGGAATCGAAAAAATCCTGCGGAATCCGCTCCTGGAGGGCTTCAGAAATTATGACGGCGGGAACCCGTGCAGGGTCACCGACCTGCCGGAATTATTCCGTATGCACGGGCGGATGTCCGGCCCACAGTTACTTCTTCTGCCGTACCCTTCATACTGCGGACCCGCGATGCGGGCTCCTGTCCTTGGAAGGCTCTTGACAACAATTATTTTTTTGATAACGTTGTGAAATAAGACCCGTTCATTTGAAGATGCAGTTGCACTGCATCCGTAATCGATTCTGTCACGGACGGCCGATATTAAAAAGGAAAGGAGAAAGATTGATGAAAGCGGTGGAAATAAAACCCGATATTTACTGGGTTGGTGCAATTGACTGGGCGGTAAGGGATTTCCATGGGTATGTTACCCCGAACGGAACAACTTACAATAATTATCTAATCCTCGATGACCAGATTACCCTTCTTGATGCCGTAAAGCATGATTTTGCCGAGGTCAGTATCGAGAATATAAAAGGCCTGACAGATCCATCTAAGATAAGAAATATCATAGTTAACCATATCGAGAATGATCACGTCTCAGGCATCAGCGCCATCATGCAACTTGCAGCCTGACGCGACTATCTATATAACAGACAGGGGGAAAAAGGGCCTCGGCAGGTTTTTCGACATATCGAAATGGGATATTAGAGTCGTGAAGACAGGAGACACCCTGAATATCGGCAGGAGGAATCTGCTCTTCCTGGAGACTCCCATGCTGCACTGGCCGGATTCCATGATGACCTACGTGAGAGAAGATAAGCTTCTCATCAGTCAGGACGCATTCGGTCAGCATTATGCATCGGCAGCCAGATTTGATGACGAATTTATCGCCGGTTTCTCATTATCCGAGCTTGAGGACTGCGGTGAAGGATTACTATGCGAACATCCTGATGCCTTTTGGCGCGCTCATAAAGAACAAGATTGCGGAGATACAAAAGCTGGGACTTGAAATCGATATGATAGCGCCCGACCACGGAATTATATGGAGAAAAGACCCGTCCCTTATTACCGGTATGTATCTTGATATGGCTAACGGGAAGGCTGACACGAAGGTTGTAATCATCTATGACACAATGTGGCACAGCACGGAGCAGATGACCGTACCGTTGGTGCAGGGAATAAAGGACGAAGGCGTTGACGTCAAAGTAGTAAAACTGAGAGCAAGTCCGGTGAGTCTTGCAGTAAAAGAGTTCTGGAAGGCAAGGGGATGCCTCATCGGGTCACCGACTCTGAACAATTCCATGTTTCCGACCATAGCTGAATTTCTGGCCTACCTGAAGGGGCCTGAGACCGAAGAACCGCATTGTCGGCGCATTCGGCAGCTATGGATGGGGTGGCGGCGCAGTAAGGGACATATACGAAGAGATAAAGAAAATGGGACTGGAGACCGTTGAACAGGGAGTTCAAGTCGTCTATAAACCATCCGGCGAAGACTGGAAGCGTTGTTACGAGTTCGGGAAGGAGTTCGCAATCAGAGTAAAAGAATACCAGTCAAAGTTTGAATGAGGAGGAATCCATGAAAGAATTGCCGGGACAGTATTTAAGCATCAGAAAAAGGTTTCAGAAACTCTACAAGGCAGTTGAAAACCTCGGGAAAGCTGCAAGGGATTCGGGTCCTATTAATGCAAGGACTTCCCATTTGATCCAGCTGGCAGCTGCCGCTGCAATAAGGTCCGAGGGCGCCGTGCATTCTCACGCACGACGGGCACTTAAAGCAGGTGCAAAACATGAGGAGGTCCGTCACGCTATAATATTGATCACAAGCACTGTAGGATTCCCGACCGTGTCGGCTGCATTGAGCTGGGTTGATGACGTCATAAAAGAATGCGGTTGATCTCCGGAACCAGGAGAGGGGTGATTATGAAATTGTTGAAGTATGTCTTCAGCGGTTTTTATAATTCTGTCTTTGTTCTCTTTTAATATCGCCCTTGCGTCGGAAGAGGAAAGTGGAATCCCGTCACGGATTCCGGTGAGTCCACAGACGCAGGGATGCATCGGTTGTCATAGTATATATACCCCGGGTATTGTAAGTGACTGGCTCACAAGCAGGCATTCGAAAATAACACCGGCGGAGGGCATGAAGAAGCCGCCGCTTGAAAGACGGATTTCTGCCGTGAATCTCCCGCAGACATTACTCGGGTACGCTGTCGGCTGTTATGAATGCCATGGCCTGAACCCCGGCAGCCACAGAGATAATTTCAAACACATGGGAAGCAGTATAAACGTGGTCGTTACGCCTTCCGATTGCAAGACCTGCCATCCCGTGGAGTCCAGCCAGTTCGAGGGCAGCAAGAAGGCGTACGCATATAAGAACCTTATGGAGAATTCTGTTTATCGTATGCTGGTGGGTACAATTACCGGTGTAAAGAGAATTGACAACGGAAAGATGGTAACAGATAAACCGTCTGAGATGACGCTCCACGAGACCTGTCTCGGTTGTCACGGGACGAAGGTGGATTCAAACGGCATGAAGACCATTACCACCAAATTGGGCAAAATTGAGATACCGGATCTGACGAACTGGCCGAATCAGGGAGTGGGAAGGGTAAATCCTGACGGAAGTCGGGGGAGTTGTTCAGCCTGTCATGCACGGCATGCTTTCTCGATCAGTATGGCAAGAAAACCCTATACCTGTTCTCAATGCCATCTCGAGCCGGATGTTCCGGCATGGAACGTCTACGAAGAAAGCAAACACGGCGATATCCTCTTTTCGAAGTACCAGGAGTGGAATTTCGATTCTGTCCCATGGGTAATCGGGAAAGACTTCAAGTCGCCATCCTGTGCGACCTGTCACAACAGCCTCATCGTTTCTGCGTCAGGCGATATTGTCGCGGAAAGGACACACGATTTCGGTTCAAGGTTATGGGTAAGACTTTTTGGCCTGATTTACAGCCATCCCCAGCCTAAATCAGGAGACACGACGATAATCATGAATAAAGATGGTCTGCCTTTGCCCGTGACATTCACAGGTCAGCCTGCTTCGGAGTATCTCATTGACAGGACTGAACAGGGGAAAAGGTTACGCGCGGTCGAAAACATCTGCAATGGCTGCCACGGCATGCAATGGATAACAGGCCATTTCGCAAAACTTGATAACACCATAAAAGAGACAGATGAAATGACTCTTGCGGCCACAAAGCTCATGACAGAGGCGTGGGGAAAAGGCATCGAGGACAAGACAAACCCCTTTGATGAAGCGATTGAACAGATGTGGGCGCGGCAATGGTTATTCTATTCCAATTCTGTCCGCTATGCTTCCGCCATGACCGGCGCTCCCGATTATACGGCATTTAAAAACGGCTGGTGGTATATGAGTGAGAACCTCCGGCATATGAAAGACTGGATAGACTCAGGAAAAGAAGGGAAGGAGGAGCACTGAATGAAGACCATCGCTTTTCTTGGAAGTCCCCGGAAAGAGGGCAATACGGAACTCCTGCTCAGGGAGGCGGTGAGAGGGATCGAAGAGACCGGTTTCACTGTGCAGATATTCGATCTGAACGTAATGAAGATCTCGCCCTGCCAGAATTGCGGCGGTTGCGACGATACGGGCGTATGCATTTATGAAGACGATATGTCTCAGATCTATGAAGCGATAAGGACCGCTGACAGGATTATCCTCGCATCGCCTATCTTTTTCTTTGCTCTGAGCGCTCAGACGAAGATCATGATCGACCGATGCCAGTGTTTCTGGTGTGAGAAATATCTTCTCAAGAAACCGATCCCTGCAGGTAAATATGGAAGAAAGGGACTCCTGCTTCTCGTTGGCGGCCAGAAGAAAGAAATCGGCATCGAGTGTGCAGGAGCTTCTGCAAAGGCGTTCTTCAGGACAGTGAGCATTCCCGAACATGCGACATTGAGCTATATTGGAGTCGACACAAAGGGCGCGATATTACGACATCCCACGGCGCTGAAAGATGCCTATAACGCGGGAAAAGAACTGGTGAAGACTTAGCCTGCATTATTCATTCTTCACAGATGTACCGGGGAAGAGTATTATCGCTCATCCGGTCGTCGAGCGCGGTCATTATTCCAGTGTCTATTTGAATATCGGCAAAAGAATCCGCTCCAATACTCTCCCCGATCAGTCAGCGGCAATTCTAAAAATCTTAAAAGCAGTTATCTTAATTGTCATTCTCAGGCGATGCCAGAATTTCTCTGAGATGAGACCGGTTAACACGGCAACCATTGGACAGGCGAACGCAAATATAGTCTCCTCGGAGTCCACCGACGCTATGCTTCCAGCAGGGTCGAGAACTGATTATGGTGGTCCTCTTCCTCGGAAAGTATCTCCTCGAAAAGTCTCTTCGTAACAACGTCATTTTCTTTGACGGCAAGGGCGATGATCTCCTTATAGAGTTTTATTGCATCTTCCTCTGCCTTCTTGTCGATCTGGAGCATATCTTTGACGCTCTTGCCTACTATAATAGGTGAAGGTTTCGTAGTAAGCGCACCGCCGAGGTAATCGAGCCTTTCCGCTATCGCTTCCGCATGCTTCATCTCCACGATCGCGATCTTCTTAAAAACCCCTCCGACCGATTCGGAATTTATGCCCGTAACCGTCACATGCTGCCACATATACTGGATGCTCACCTGAAGTTCATTCGCAATTGCCATGTTGAGTTTGTCGTTTAATTCTTTGCTCATATTCTCCTCCTTTTTTAATATGATGATTCATGAAAGATCTTGATACCCGCATCTCAGACTGACTTCTGTTCTCGGATTGCAAGATAAGTGCCAGAAGATAACCTATGGATTTTATTGATATTTCATAGACAGAAGACGGTCTGGATGCAAGGCAAATTGTCCTCGCTGACGGACATATTGACCAATTCTCGAAGGATCCATTTCAGCGTTAGGAAATTGTCCCTTTGAATAGAATGAACCGAAGTTTATAGTATAGACATTTTGGGCCGTCATTCCCGCAGTTCTCAGGCGGGAATCCACTTGAAACCATGGATGCCCGACTAAACTCGGGCATGACGAATAAAAAACTTCACGTTCTGTTCAAAGGATCTATTTTATTGACTAATTGAAGACTTTGCCTTATTCTGACTCAGTGAACTCTTTACACCAGATGTAAAAAGATTGTAACGCCGGGAAAATTATTGTCGAGTGCGGCTGCGACGAAGCAGGACGGGGAGCCGCAGCAGCTGAGGTCTACGCAGCCGCAGTGATCCTGAACCCTGACCACACGATAAAAGGTTTGGCTGATTCGAAGAAACTGAGCGCACGCAAACGTAATATCCTCAGTGAAGAGATCAGGCTTTATGCGCTGAGCTGGTGTATCGATAAGGCCAGCGTGGAAGAAGTCGAAAGGCTCAATGTCCTTCAAGCCGCCTTGCTTGCCATGAAGCGTGCTGTCGAAGGTCTGAAGGTCAGGCCCGACAGAGTCCTTGTGGACGGAAACCATAAGCCAGGGCTCGAAATCCCGGTCGAGGCGATCGTGAAAGGTGACGCCAAAATCCCGGCAATTAGTGCTGCGTCGATACTTGCAAAAGTGGCAAGGGATCAGGCCATGGTTGAATACCATCTCCTCTATCCGGAATACGGCTTTGACGTGCACAAAGGCTACCTCACCAAAGAGCATATTGAAGCGCTTCGCAAGCACGGCCCCTGCCCCATTCACAGAAAGACTTTTTTCGGCGTGATGACACTGGAGCTCCCATTTTGACTTTTATTTGTGATATTTAGTTTAATGTAGCATGGACAAGGAACGTATCGACGAGGCACTGGAACTCCTCTGGGTTCTGAACGAAGAAGGTCACGACGACCTTAACCGCTTCAGGCTGAGCTCTGAAGATGATGAGGTCGATGCGGTCATCGGCATCTTAAATAAGGAAGGGCTTGTAACCATCTCGGGTGATACCATTCATTTCACTGATGAAGGCCATGCAACGGCCAGGGCACTGATAAGAAGACTCCGCCTTGCAGAAAGACTTTTTTCCGATGTTTTTGAAATGCGGGATGAAACCGTCATTGCGGATGCATGCAAGATGGAACATATTCTCAGTCAGGAGCTCACCGACAGTGTCTGTACATTCCTGGGTCATCCGCAGACATGCCCTCACGGCAAGAGAATACCGAGGGGAGAATGCTGCAAGAAATATAAGGTTGAAGTTGAACCGGTAGTCACCAGATTGTCCGAATTCGAGGTCGGATCAAAGGGCAGGATTACATTTATCGTGCCGACAAAACCTTCACGGCTGAGCAAGCTCAATTCGCTGGGGATTGCCGCCGGGAGTATTATCAGACTTCTTCAGAGAAATCCTTCATATGTCATCCAGATAGATGAAACGACAGTGGCGATTGACCCCGAAATCGCGAAAGAGATATACGTCAAAAAGGCTTTTTAGCTCTATTTTTCAATGCCGATGGAAAAGATAATGGGAGTGTATATGGGTGTGGGCGGTCTGGCCGTGATAATGGACATGCTCATGGATAAGATTGACTCTCAGCAGCAGATCTTCATCTCTCAGAATTTCTTCAGCGCTTCCCGTACTTTCGATCCGGTGTTCCTCGGAAAGTACTGCGACTCTGCACTGAAGCTCGTCCACCAGAGAAAGATCATGGGTGGCAATGACAATGGTCTTTCCCGCTTCATTTAAAGCCAATATCAATTCCAGGAGAAAGACCTGGGTCTTCGGATCAAGGCCGCTCGTAGGCTCATCGAGCAGAAGCACTTCGGGGTTCATTGTCAGAACGGAACCGATTGCCACCCTCTTCTTTTCACCGCCTGACAACATGTAGGAGGGACGGTCCCTGAGGTTTTCAACCTTCAGCATCCGCATGATCTCATCCGCCCTTTGCAGCGCATCATCTTTTTCGAGTCCCAATTGTAAAGGACCGAAAAGCAATTCGTCCAGTACCGTCGGACAGAACAACTGGATATCGGAATCCTGAAAGACAAATCCGACCTTCTCCCGGAAAAATCTCAGGAAATCCTTTTCCTTGAGAGATTTCTCGGACAATTCCTGCGCGTGGAAAAGGACGCTCCCCCGTGACGGGAACAACAGTCCTGCCAATATCTGAAGGAGTGTGGATTTCCCGCTGCCGTTGGAACCTATGATGGCGAACTTTTCGCCCTTGTTTATCTCTAAACCAACTTCGACGAGCGCCGGGAATCTGTTGTAATAGCTGTAATGAACGCCTTCAACCCTGATGATTTCCATATGTCTCCTTTAGACCCATAAAAATAGTGAAGCCAGAGTGAAGAGAAAAACCCCGACGGTCCAATCTCTTCCCGTTATCTTCTGATATTGGTAAAGTTTGATCTCACCCGAGAAACCCCTTCCCACCATCGCTTTAAAGACGTCGTCACATTTCAGCTGGGTCTTCCTGAAAATAAAAGCTATCCTGCCCGCCACCCAGTTCCTTGCTTCCGACCTGTTTACCGCGCCGGCAAGCCTGCTCTTTTTCGCAAGGTGCATATCGGTAACAATGCGGGCAAAAATAAAGATATACTTATATGTCAGAGAAATAATAATCAAGAAGGCGTCCGGGACTTTGAGGACCTTTAACGCCTTGATAATCTCGGGGAAAGGCGTGGTATAAAGGATCAGGAAAGATATCGACAAAGAATTAAGGACCCTCAAAGTCAGCATTGCGACAACCGATAATCCTTCTCCTGTAAAGCCTATCACTTCAGGGACGTGATAATAACCCAGAAAATCGTATGCCTTTGACAACGTGACAATCGGCATAAGCACTTCACCGTGGGTTATTACGTTCAGAGAAGAGGGCAGGGAGATAAGGAAACCGAAAAAGAACCCCAGCAAAAATATTTTTTTATAAAAACTTACGAGATTAATGCGGGAAAATAGAGAAAGGCCGAATACGGCAAGAAAAATACCTGATTCAGGCAAGATCTCTTTTTTCAAACTGATTACGACAATGAGGAAAAGCCAGAAAACCACTTTGACGCGAGTATCAAGCTCATGGAAAAAACCCTTTTTCGACGCCGATTCCCACTGCGTGTAACCTTCCTTAAGAACACCGGCAAAACTTTCAATGCCTTTGTCGATATATGATGTGCTTACCTTACCCCCTCCTCTTTCAGGAGGGACTGAGGAGGGGGTATTCAGTAAAAAAAGAGGGACTTCATTTTTCATGTTTGACCAGAAGCTTTGTGATCAAATATATCACCAGAGCAGCTGCGGCGATTCCAATTATTCCGGACATGATATACGAAATTACCTGCGTGCCGAAAGCTGCATTCTCTCCGCCGAAATTATAATCGGGGACAGGCGCTTTCCAGAAATCGGCCATTTTCCTGAGACCCTCCGGCACATAACCCAGAAGTTCCTGTAGCCTGTCTGTTCCCCATTCGCCCCAGGCATCACCGGCTTTGAATCTTTCAGGGAGATAGATACCGAGTGGAGTCAAAAGAGCCATTACAAGAAGCCCGATCCATAGTTTCTTATCAAATCTCGTCATATCAAGCCTCCTTCATTGCATAAACCAGTTCAGTTTCATTCTTGACAAAATACTTCAATAACAGGGCTGTCACCATCCCCTCGACTATACCGAATACGAGCATGTGTTCTAATGCCATCGCAGGGACAGCGATCGACAGCGGATAAGGAGCATATAAGGGCCTCCCATCCGGCCCGGAAGCGATCAAAGGTTGGATCCCAAATTCAAAGCCGGTCGCTACAGCAGCGACTGAAAGGCCGACCCAGCCGGCAAGAAATGCGCCGGCATAAAGTCGCGCTCCGCCTTTCGCATCACCTTTTACCAGCTTAAAAACCCAGTAGGAGACAAAGGGCATTACCACCGCCATGTTAAAACAATTCGCACCGATCGCGGTAATCCCGCCGTCTCCGAAAACTATAGCCTGGATTATCAAAACAACTGATACCGCCAAAACCGCTGCCCACGGTCCTAACAGGATAGCAATTATACCACCGCCAACTGCATGGCCCGTGGTTCCGCCCGGAATAGGGACGTTAAACATCATAATAAGGAATGAGAAAGCTGCTGCCATTGCCAGATACGGAATATACCTGGCAGAAAGCTCCTTTTTCAATTTTTTCAGAGCGATTGCCCAGAAAACAAATGATACCCCATACAGAGGCACAAATGTTTGCGGACTTAAATAACCATCCGGTATATGCATAATTACCTCCTTAAAATAGTATGTGAAAGATTCTGACCAAAAACAACTTCATTCTTATCAACCGGCATACCTCCCTCAAAATTTCACCACAGCCTCCACTGAAAATAAGAACTTATCGTCTTTGGGTCTTCCCTTGCGGTCTGAAAAACCATGGTCGGCATGCACGTAGGAGCCCTCGGTCCTTATTAAAACGTTGTCAGTGAAGTTATATGTCGGGGTAAGGGTAGCCGCATAGATACTTTCCGCATCCTCGCTCGGAAGATAGATCCTGCTCTTCCCTTGCTGGATATATTCAAGCCTTAACGGCAGAGAGAATTTCTTGAAAGACGGGGCCAGATACAGGGCAGCGCCTATTGACGAGCGGTCTTCAAAATACCTTTCCATTTCGCTGCTCCACCTCCAGTAATCAACATTGAGCGCCATGTACAGGTTGTCAATCGTATACTCCGCTGCAATGCCTGTAAGGTGCCTCAGGTCGGTTAAATGGTAGTGGTATAGGCTCAGGCCGACGCCTCCGATGTCATCATTCACACCGGCCTCCCATGAGTAGGAATCCTGGACATTCTTGCTGAATACATTTCCATGTCCGTCGTCATATTCTGTTTCGTATTCATCACTGTTCCAGCCTGTGTTTAAATATACCGCTCCATATCCTGAAGTCTTCACCAAAGGCATATGTGGCCCTTGCGCCTACGGCATTATATGGCTGCTGTGATGCGAGGGCGCCTACAGTTATATTGCGGTTGTTGAAAGTATATGTGCATTCATACCCCGAATTGGGCTGAAGGAGACCGCCCTGGAAAGCAAGACCCGGGAGGGATTTTATCGGCTTCAGGTTCATTGCGGCATATTCAATGCGAAAGTCGGGAATGGTGTCGTCCGGGGAATCGAACACAGAAGGGGTGGTAACACCTCCAAGCCCCACATTAAAGCCAAACATCCCATTCTTTATCTCGGATGTAATGTCTATCAGAAGATTGGTGAGGACGAAATTGTCCTTCTTTCCTCCTTCCCCTTCATTGTTGCCGGCAAAGTAGCCGCCGCTCAGCCCGCCTCCTATACTTATGTTGCCGAGGTAAGGGCTTGATATCTTTATTAACCTTTTCTTTTCGCCCTTCTCCTCTTCCTTTTCTCCTTCTCTCAGTTCCTCCTTTACCGTCTCAGGGGCGCTCACTTCCCCTTTGGCTGAAAGTTTTTCTTCGAGTTCCTGTACCTTCGCCTTAAGAGAGTCCAATTCCTTTATTTTTGATTTCAGTTTTTCCAGTTCTTTCCGTATCTCGGCATCATTCATATCTCCGCACCACGCATTATTACAGGGCAGAAGAAACAGGAAGACCGCAAATAAACAAAAGAGAGAAAAGCAATGTTTCCTTCTGAATGATATCGCATTACATATTTTGTTCATTTTTCCCTCCTCACAATTTTTAGAAACAGATGAAGCGTATTTGAAAAAAGCGGAAAGATCGAAAAGTGCCCTTTAAGGTTTGCGATTTGATACCACGGAAACCCCTTTCCCGCGGCAAATAAAAAAGCCGCGAAAGCTTTCTGACCTGCCGGTCATCTTTTCAGCCTTCGTGGCCTGTGCTATTTCAAGACTATCAGACTTCTCTAAATTATGTCAACCCAAAAATGCATCGCACTCTTTCATTCAGGCATGTGTGCAGCAAAAGCTCTCCTGCAGCTCCTTCGTAGGCGGTTATTTATCCCGCATGCCTGCAAGTTTTAGTCTATCCGATTGACTGTTGTAGATACACAAACTGCGTTGGAGAGGTCTTGGTGCACATGTGTCTGAATGCTTTCCTGCAAATGCCATTTTCCAGGTTAAATATTTTGTGTGACGGTCTCCCATATATTTTATCGTCACCGTCTACTTTCTAATTTCTCCGCGTGTCTTTTCAACAAGATAATCCAGAAGAGATGCGTGGAGTCCTTCCACCTCGTCATCTCTGAGTGTCCTGTCCTTTGACCTGTAAACAATACCGAATGCGAGGCTCTTCTTTCCGGGAGGAATATTCCCTCCTCTGAAATAATCAAAAACGGTAATTTCTTCTATGAGATCCGAGGGAAATGCCCTGATAATTTCCATGACATGTGAAGACGGCATTGTTTCATCCACCACAATGGCTATGTCACGCTCTACAGAAGGATACCTGGCAACAGGCACGTACCGGATAGAATCCGGTATCACTCTTAACAACAGATCAAGATCGAGTTCGAAGAGAACAATCTCCGGCTTCTGCTTTTTAAGTTCAAGTCTTTCAACCACTTCGGGACTCAGGACACCGAGATATCCGACCCGGGAACCCGAGACAGACATGTCGGCGGACTGACCCTTGTGCAGGAAAGGCTCTGAAGAAGGCGAGTATGAATAATCAGGCATCTTCAATTCTTCGAACAGGGATTCGATGGCGCCCTTCGCGATAAAAAATGCGCCGGCATCCTCCTTCCAGAGAGAAGGGACTTTGTCTCTGTAAAGAATCCCGCCGAGTCTCACTCCCTCAGACGGCAGAGTGTTGCCGATGTCTTCAAATACTCTCGACATCTCGAAGAGACGTATATCCTTCATCCCCCTGTCGAGATTGTATTTCAGGTTTGTGATTAAAGCAGGGGCCAGTGTCGTCCGCAGAAGACCCTCTTCCTGACTGAGAGGATTATTCACGAAAATCACCTTCCTTCTCCTGTCGGAATCAGGGATTCCAATCATATCGAGAGCGGACGCTGACATGAAACTGTAATTTATCACTTCCGTAAAACCTGATTTCCTTATTCCCTCCCGGACCCTCCCCATGTTTATTGCCCGTTTGCCGAGCCTGCCCGAAGAAAGAGGACTTCTCGGGAGTGTCGTAGGGATCATATTATAGCCGAGGACCCGCGCCACTTCTTCGGCAACGTCGCTGTCCCTCCTGATGTCGCGCCTGTGGGAAGGCGGATACACTGCAAATGTATCACCCCTGTCTTCCACGGAGATACCAAGCCTTCTTAACATACCGAGAAGATCAGCCTTTGAGATCGTTGTTCCGAGCGTTTTATTGATACGCTCAAAACTCACGTCGAACGGCTCGGGCACATACCTCACCGGATATATATCAATTATTTCATGGATTGTTCCACCGGCAATCTCGGTGATCATCAGTGCCGCCCTGTTCAGGGCGTCCTCCAGAAACTCTATATCCGTGCCCCTCTCGAACCTGTAAGAGGACTCGCTCACCAGATTCAGTCTCTTCGATGTTCGCCTGACCGAGAAGGGCTCGAAATATGCACTTTCGAGAAAAATATTCTCCGTCTTCTCCGAAACATCGGTTCCGGAACCGCCCATTATACCCGCAATAGCAATCGGCCGCCTGCTGTCCCGTATAAGCAGCGCATCCTCAGGCAACGTCCGTTCCACACCATCGAGCGTCACGATTTTGCTGTCCGCGCCCGCAGTGTCTACGACTATCTTTCTCCCTTCGATGGTGTCGGCATCGAATGCGTGCAGAGGATGTCCGAACTCCAGAAGCACATAGTTTGTGACATCCACAACATTGTTGATAGACCGGAGGCCGCATTTTTCGAGCCGTTCCTTCAACCGCTCAGGAGATCCGGAAATCCTGACACCTTTTATTACCCTTCCCGTATATCTCCCGCAGAGTTCCGGATTCAGAATTTCTACGGAAAAATCGGAAGGGGACAGGTTCTGTTTGATAGCATGCTGCGGTATCTTCAGAGGAATCCCGAATGCCGCCGACAGCTCCCTTGCAATGCCTGTCATGCTGAGGCAGTCGGATCTGTTTGGAGTGACGTTGACTTCAAAGACAACATCCCCTTTCACAGACTCCGCCCCCTCAACCTCAAGACCGAGCATGGTCAGCCTCTCGGCAAGTTCATCGGGTGTGGCGGTAACTTCAACCAACTCCCTCAACCATTCGCAGGGCACACGCATGGTATTTAAAACTGCCTCAGGAACCGCATATCGTTTTCAAAAAATAACCTGATGTCATCTATCGAATATTTGAGCATGGTGATCCTTTCAACGCCCATACCGAAGGCAAACCCCCTATAAACATCAGGGTCATATCCGACCATTTCGAATACCCTCGGGTGTATCATGCCCGCCCCCAGTATCTCAAGCCAGCCTGTATTTTTACAGACCCTGCATCCTTTCCCTGAGCAAAAAATGCATCCGATGTCCACCTCGGCGCTCGGCTCTGTGAAAGGGAAGAAACTCGGCCTGAACCTCACAGGAGTCTCCGCACTGAAAAAACTGTGTATGAACAGTTCGAGCACCCCTTTCAGATCGCTGAAAGCGATATCGGTATCTACCATAAACCCTTCTACCTGGTGGAACATAGGGGTATGGCAGACATCGGCATCGCACCGGTAGACCTTGCCGGGAGCAATAACCTTCAAGGGGGGCCTCCTTTTTTCCATGACCCTTATCTGAACGGGCGAGGTATGGGTCCTGAGGACCACGTCTTCAGATATATAAAATGTATCCTGCATGTCCCTCGCAGGATGGTCCTTCGGAATATTCAGTGCCTCGAAGTTATAGTAGTCGAGTTCCACCTCGGGGCCCTCTTCAACATCAAAGCCCATCGAGACAAAAATGCCGGTTATCACGGAAAGGACCTTGTTGACCGGATGTTCTCTGCCAAAGGGTGTAAACTTGCCGGGGAGGGTTATATCTATCGCCTCTGAAAGGATGCGCTTCCTGTGCTCTCTCTGCTTGACGAGAGATTCTATCCTGCCTGTCTCTGCTTCGATATAAGTCTTAACTTCATTGACCGCCTTACCGTAGGCAGGCCTTGACTCGGGAGGGACTGCGGAAAGGGCCTTCAGCTTTGAGGTCACAAGGCCCTTTTTTCCTAAATATTTTACTTTAAGCTGCTGGAGTTCAGGAAGAGATGAGACAGACTTTGCTTCCTGCAGGAATGAATTTTTGAGAGAAAGGATGTCCTCCACTTCTTACTTCAATTTTTCACTTTCTCTACGAGCTGGCTGAAAGCGGATGGGTCATTGTAAGCCAAATCTGCAAGCGCCTTCCTGTTCAGCGTGATATTTGCCTTCTTCAGCCTTGATATGAATTGGCTGTAGGTTAGTCCGAAGGCGCGGACTGCGGCATTTATCCTGATATTCCATAGTGCCCTGAACTCACGCTTTTTTGCCTTGCGGTCTTTGTACGCATATTGCAGCGCTTTATCGACCGCCTCGGTCGCGATCCTGTAAAGACGACTTTTGGCTCCATAATAGCCTTTCGCCTGTTCCAGTATGTTCTTTCTCCTTCTCCTTGTCTTAAATCCACCCTTTGCCCTTGGCATCTATTCCTCCTTAAGAACAGTTAAAGTCAAAGTTAAAAATTAAGAGTTATGAGTTACGAATTCAGAAAACGAACTCTATTCTTTTAATTCTCAACTTTCAACTTTACACTCTTAACTTTTTCTTACATATAGGGTAAAAGCTTTTTCATTCTATCATAATCTGCGTCGGAAACTAAAGACGCAGTCCTCAGCCTCCTTGCACGCTTGGCTGATTTGCCGGTGAGAAGATGGCTCTTATAACCACTCCTCCTCTTTAATTTCCCTGAACCCGTCACCTTCAGTCTCTTTGCGGCCCCTCTATGAGTTTTGAGTTTTGGCATCCCGTCCTCCGACAAAAAAGGTATTTGCTCTCCGTTGTTCCTCAAGTCAAAATTTGAATTATAATTATAACAGATTCCGCGAAAAAAGTTCCGGATGTTGAACATGACATGAACACCGACGAGGTTATTTGACTTGAATCCGTTTTGACCCTTTATTCCGGGGCCGGGTTTGAAACAAATCCTCAGGAAATCCGGATCAGGTCCGGGTGCCTGCCACAAGCCGGTACAAGAGGCCTACCGACTTTTCACCTTCAGCTCTTGGGCGCAATCACCATTGTAATGTGGTTGCCTTCACGCTTTGCGGCCTGCTCCAGATTGAACTTCCCGGTGAGAAGTTCAATCATCTTTTCAAATACCCTCATCCCGAGTTCGGGCCTGATAATCTCTCTCCCTCTGAAATACATCGTTATCTTTGCCTTGTTCCCCTCATCAAGAAAACGCCTGATACTTTTTACCTTCAACCCGAGGTCATACTCCGTTATCTGGGGCCTGATCTTAATCTCCTTCACCCCCATTGACTTCTTCTGGGTCTGTTTCTTGTTCAGCTGATACCTGTATTTTCCGAAATCAAGTATCTTGCAGACCGGAGGTACCACAGTCGGCGCCACTTCCACGAGGTCAAGCGCTCTTTCGTCGGCAATTCTTAATGCCTCGCTCAGCAGCACAACTCCAAGCTGACTCCCGTCCGCATCTATCAGCCTGACTTCTCTCGCTCTCACCTGCGCGTTAACTCTTATGTCTTTGCTTATATTCTCACCTCCCAAGGTAGCAGTCCAGAGTCCAAAACTCAAATAATTATAGTAACCCTGCCTATGAACTTATTCCGTATCACTTGGGACTTGATCACACGCCGCTCTAAAGCTCAGGACTCTTATTTCTGATTTTCTCATGCAGCATCCCGACAAATTCATCGATCGTAAAAGGTCCGATACCCTCCCCCGTCCGTTTCCTCACGGTAACCTTTTTTTCAGTGACTTCTTTGTCGCCTATTATAACCAAATACGGCACTTTCTTCATGGTGGCATTTCTTATCTTATATCCGATCTTTTCGTTCTCCTGGTTCAGCCCCGCCCTTATCCCCTGAGACCGCAGGTTCCCCTGGAGCGCAGATGCATATTCTGAATGTCTTTCCGCAATCGTGAGGACCTCGACCTGAACGGGCGCAAGCCACAGGGGGAACGCACCGGCATAATGCTCTATCAGAATCCCGAAAAACCTTTCCAGAGACCCCATCAATGCCCGGTGGATCATTATAGGCCTGTGTTCCTTGCCGTCGCTTCCCCTGTATGTCATGTCAAACCTTTCAGGGTTGTTGAAATCGACCTGTATTGTGCTGCATTGCCAGGGTCTGTCGAGCGAATCCTTCACCTTAATATCTATTTTCGGGCCGTAAAAAACACCCTCCCCCGGGTCTATCTCGTATGAGAGGCCTTTTGCGTCGAGCGCACCCTTGAGGGCATTGGTCGATCTTTCCCAGTTTTCAGGAGTTCCCACATATTTTTCGGGCTTTGTGGAAAGATAGATGTCATAGTGGGCGAAACCGAAAGTCTTCAATATAAAAAGGGTGAAATCAAGGACGTTCAATATCTCATCCTCTATCTGATCTTCACGGCAGAATATATGCGCATCGTCCTGCGTGAACCCTCTGACCCGCAGAAGACCGTGAAGGACCCCCGAACGTTCATATCGGTAGACAGTACCGAGTTCGGCATATCTTACGGGGAGTTCCTTATAGCTCCTGAGTGATGATTTAAACACATGGATATGAAACGGGCAGTTCATCGGCTTTATCTCATAGTCTGTCCCTTCTATCTCCATCGGAGAATACATGTTCTCCCTGTAGAAATCGAGATGACCGCTTGTCTTCCAGAGATTAAGCTTGGCTATATGAGGTGTATACAGAATCTTGTAATCAGCCTTATAGTGCTCGTTCAACCAGAAATCTTCTATCGTCCTCCTGATAAGGGCACCGTTCGGATGCCAGATGATCAGCCCCGCGCCTATCTCGTCACTGGTGCTGAACAGGTCGAGTTCTCTGCCCAGTTTCCTGTGGTCCCTCTTCTTCACCTCTTCGAGGAACGCGATATATTTATTCAAATCTTCTTTGCTGGTGAAGGAAGTACCGTAGATCCTCTGGAGCATCTTGTTCTTTTCGTCCCCGCGCCAGTACGCACCCGCAACGCTCAGAAGCTTGAATGCTGAAACCTGTCCCGTAGAGTCGATATGCGGCCCTCTGCAGAGGTCAACAAATCCGCCTTCCTCATACAGGGAAACCTCTTCGTCGGCTATATCTTCAAGAAGCTCGACTTTGTAACTCTCCCCCGTTCGTTTGAAGAGCCCGATCGCTTCTTCCTTTGGAACAACCTTGCGCACAAAAGGGTTGTTCCGCCGGATTATCTCCTTCATCTTCTTTTCTATTGAAGTGAGGTCCTCAGGTGTAAATGGCCTGCTGATGTCAAAATCGTAATAAAAACCTTCTTCTATCGCGGGACCTATGGCGAGCTTTGCATCAGGGAATAGTTCTTTCACCGCATGAGCCATTATGTGGGACGTGCTGTGTCTGTAGGTCTCCCTGTCTTCCCTGGAATTGAAATCGATTTCTCTAATCCAAAAACCTCCGAAAGAAATATGCAAACGATCTTCGTGCGCCTAAAAAATTATAATACACATCCTGCTCCATTTCAAAACCTTCCGCCGGCTCTTCTCATCCGGGTGCCGGATTCTCGCGGAAAGCATAGAATTCTACATTGTACATGAGCACCCAGTCAAGAAAATTCGGCCCTTCCCCGGTAGGTTCGCCGAAAATGTTTTATAATAGAACATGGCGGTTCTGGAAATAAAGAAATATCCCGAAAAGGTTTTAAAAGAAAAAGCTGCGCCTGTCGAAAATATAGATGCCGTTCTGCAGCAGCTCATGGATGATATGATAGAGACAATGCACTATGCGAGAGGCATAGGTCTCGCAGCAAACCAGGTCGGCGTTTCGAAGAAATTATGTATCCTCGATTTAGGTCTGAAGGAAGACAAGGTGCCACTTATCGTCCTCCTCAATCCGGTGATCACTGAAAAAGAGGGCGCGGTTGAGGCTGAAGAAGGATGTCTCAGCATACCCGGATATCTGACTTCCATAAAAAGGGCGGAGAAGGTCCTCGTGAAAGGCGTCAACAGGGAGGGGAAAGATATCGAGATAGAAGCCGAAGGGCTTCTCGCCAGAGCGCTCCAGCATGAAATAGACCACCTTGAAGGGCTCCTCTTTATCGACAGGATGAGCCCGATAAGAAGAGAGTTCTTCAAAAGAAGGTATAAGAAGTTCTTGCGGGAATCGGCTGACAGGAAGTAATCTCATCAAAACATTTCCAATGATCAACTGTCAGTGTAATCTTATCGTCTGATAACAATACGGCAATACAAATTGATAATTCAGATTGAGATATGCGTATAGTATTCTTTGGCACACCTTCATTTGCCGTTCCGTCGCTTGACGCTCTCCTTAAGGCCGGGCATGAGGTTGTTGCGGTCGTCACACAGCCCGATAAACGGAAAGGAAGAAACCGCTTGCTCTCTCCCCCGCCGGTAAAGGAGTTCGCTGTGGGCAGAGGGCTGAAAGTCATGCAGCCGGAAAAAATCAAGGCCCCTTCATTTATCGGCGGGCTGGAAGACACTAACCCCGAACTGATAGTTGTTGTTGCATATGGAAAGATACTTCCCCCGAATATCCTCACGCTTCCCCGCCGCGGTTGTATTAATGTCCATGCCTCCCTCCTGCCGAAATACAGGGGAGCGGCGCCTATACCGTGGGCGATAATGAAAGGGGAAAAGAAGACAGGGATAACGACAATGCTCATGGACGAAGGACTTGATACCGGTGACATTCTGCTCCGGGAAGAAATTGATATACGTCATGATGATACAGCGGAGACATTAAGCAAAAGACTGGCGGAAACAGGCGCGGCCTTACTGATTGAGACATTGAGAAAAATTGAAGAGGACTCTCTGAAACCCTTGCCGCAGACCGGCATACCAAGTTATGCGCCTCCCCTCAGAAAAGAGGACGGCAGAATCGACTGGTCCGGTACCGCAGAAGATATATATAACTTCGTCCGGGGGATGTATCCATGGCCGTGCGCATATTGTTATTTGAAGAACGAAAGGATTAAAATTACCAGGGTGAAGGTTCTCAAAGGCCCCGGCATTGCCGGCAGGGTCGAAAACACCGGCAAACAGCTTGTTGTCGGCACAGGGAAAGAGTTGATCTCGATAATAGAACTTCAACCGGAAGGCAGGAAGCCGATGACTGCTCAGGACTTCCTCCGGGGGAGGAGACTGAAGGAAGGTTTCTGTTTCGATGGGCCGTAGATGGATGAGAGGGTTCGTGCCGGCCGGCTCTCCTGGTCGGGCTTTATGAAAGATATAAAACTGGCCTCCCGAAATCAAAATGTACAGGCGAAGATAAGGAACCTTGCGAAATTTCCGGTTTATATCCTTTCTTTCATAATACTCGGATTGGTCTTCGGTTATCTGACGTTCAATGTTTTGAGTTTCAGCAGAACGGTGGAGGTACCCGACCTTCACGGCAGGAGCCTTCTCGAGTCAAATAAGCTCCTTACGGACAGGGGGCTTTACCTCAAGATCGAGGGTGAAGACTATGATTCTTATATACCCCAGGGGAACATAGTCAGACAGGATATCCCGGCCGGTAATAAGGTCAAGGAGCGCAGGGGAATAAAGGTTGTTATCAGCAAAGGACCGAGGGTAAAATCTGTGCCGATGCTTGTAAATGAAACACTCGCCAATGCCGAGACCCTGTTGTCACAGGAGGGGTTGAAAGTAGCCAAAGTAATCGGGGTACATTCGGACATCGTTGAAAAGGATAAGATAGTGGCGCAAGCCCCGGACCCTGACGGGCCGGTCAGCGACGAGATCACTGTCCTTGTCAGTCTCGGCCCTTATGTCAGGCTGTATCACTGCCCCGATTTCAAAGGCATGTCAGCGGAGCAGGCTCAGCAGCTCATAAAGAAATTGAATCTGGCAGCCGAGACTGAAGGCTCCGGAGAAAAAGTTGAAGCGCAAAAACCTGAGCCGGGGAAACAGATAAAGACCGGGGACACAATCCACTTGAAGCTGTTCTGAATTTATTTATATGATATACCTCATATCCCTTAGGATTTTTGCACAAACATGGTTAAGATAGCGCCCTCGATATTGTCTGCGGATTTTATGAAACTCGGTGAGGAGATAAGTGCGGCCGAGGCGGCAGGCGCAGATATGCTCCATCTCGATATCATGGACGGTCACTTTGTTCCCAACATGACCATCGGCCCTGCCATTGTCGAGTCTATCCGCAAGATTACATCTCTCCCCCTCGATGTCCATCTCATGATCGAGGAGCCCGACAAATATCTGGAAGATTTTATAAAAGCGGGAGCGGACTACCTGACGGTGCACTACGAGGCTTCCGTTCACCTTCACAGGACAGTGCAGTGGATAAAGGAACGGGGAGTCAAAGCCGGTGTCTCCCTTAACCCTGCAACGCCGGTATGGAACCTTGAACATATCCTGTCGGACATGGATTTTGCTCTTCTGATGTCTGTGAATCCCGGCTTCGGCGGGCAGGAATTCATACCCCGCACTGTCGATAAGATCAAGACATTAAAGAGACTACTTAACGAACAGGGCTTGCCTGCACTCATAGAAGTGGATGGCGGGATAAATCTGAGAAACGCGGCCGCTGTCGCATCCGCAGGGGCGGACATCCTTGTAATGGGGTCTGCTTTTTTCCATTCCGGAGATTATGGGACACTCGTCAAACAATTCAGGGAAAATGTCGGGAACAGATAAAATCCTTTGCCGGGCCGAAAAGCTGAGAGCCGGGTCTTCCTATCGGCAGTCTCTCAGCCTGTTCAAGGAAGCATTGCGGGAATACACAAGACTTCATAATGAGGACGGTATGATCCACTGCATGCTTTCTCTGGGCGACACTTACAGGATGACAGGGGATTTTGACCTTGCCGCGGCAAGATACAGAGATGCAATTGAGATCGCGCGTGAAATCAAAGCTCCGGTCAAGGTTGCCGACGCGAAGATCGGGCTCGGTCTTGCATTAAGGGCACAGGGCGGGTGGAAAGAAGCATTGAAACTGATCCGGGAGTCAAAAGGCACATACCTTAAAAGACGCGACAGGGAAGGTATCGCCTTTTCACTCTGGGCAGAGGCGGGGGCCTTCAGAATAAAGGGAGACATCGGAGAAGCGATCAGGACTTACAAGGAATCTCATAAATTTTTCGGAGCTATGAAAGACAACAGCGGGATTGGTTACTGTCTGTGCGGTCTGGGCGGAGCATCGCGCGTAGCCGGCCTCTTCGGAGATTCTCTTAACTACTACAAAAATGCGAACAAACTGTTCTCATCGGCAGGAGATAAGTTCGGGAAGGCCTATTCATACTGCGGTATCGGAAACGCCTATAGGATGCTGGAGGACTACAAAAGTGCCTTTGCGTATTTCGCGAAGGCGGTCAGGTTATACAAGAAGATGGGGGACAAGGTAAGTTATGCATATACATTATGGGGACTCAGCACCGCGTACAAGATGACCGGCGACCTGAAGAAGGCGCATGATTTTCTGACAGATTCCATGGAACTCTTCAGAAGGACCAAAGATCCAAGGGGTGTCTGCTATTGCCTGCTAGGGCTTGGAGAGATTGCATTCCTCAGAGGAAAGAAGGCGGTTGCCAAAAGGCATATTTCAGCAGCGCGGGAGAAGGCGACAAAAAATAATTTTGGCATTGAAAAGTGTTATGTAAAGACAATGCTGGCTTTGATGGATGGAAAAAACGAGAATACATGTTATAATCAACTTGGGTTGAAAATCGGATTTCGGGGGATGCCTCTTAACATTCCATAAAGAAAAAAAGTTGAGAGTTAAAAGTGAAGAGTTATGAGTTTCAGGAATCTCAAATATTACTTTTAACTTTTTCGATTGGATTATTAAATGCGGCTTCGAATCTTGGTTTTAGTTTTTAGATGCAGAGTTTTCAACTTTTAATTTTCAACTTTTAACTCTTAACTTTTTTCGGGGGGGAGTCTATCTTGGGTGTATTGAATATACCCAACACACTGACAATGACAAGAATAGTTATCATCCCTATTTTTGTCACTTCAATAATATACAGGCGCTACGATTATTCACTGTCCCTGTTTATTATCGCCGCTCTGACAGACATGTTTGACGGGCTGTTCGCGCGACTTACAAACCAGAAAACCGCGCTCGGTACCTTTCTTGATCCGCTGGCCGACAAATTTCTGCTTGTCAGTTCGTTTATTGTTCTGTCCGTCTACGGCTGGATACCGAAATGGCTTACGATTACGGTAATCAGCAGGGATCTTATCATTACAATAGGCTGGTTCCTGCTTTATCTCATCGGTGGCGTATCGAAGGTCGAGCCGTCGGTACTCGGTAAGACAACGATATGGCTGCAAAGCCTTCTTATAGCCTATATCCTCGTAAATATCAACGTGAAGATTGATCTGTTCCTCCTGCCCGTTGTTCCCCGCGTGCTCGAGTGGGTAACTGCGGGGGTCACAATACTGTCCTGTCTCCATTACATACACAGGGGGCTGAAGCTGACGCATGCAGACTGAACACGGCGTAGCAATAGAAAATATTCAGCCGGGTGGTCTGGCTGAAAAGTCGGGCCTTCTGCGCGGTGACATAATCCTCTCCGTAAATTCCCACAGGTTGCGTGACCCTATCGATTTCGTATTCCATAGCGCTGATGACGACCTCGCATATTGAGGTAAAGCGGGACGGCAAGAAGATGAACCTCCACGTGGTCCGGGAGGACAGCAGGGAATTCGGCATAGATTTCAAACCCTTCAGGATCATGACATGCAGGAACAACTGCATCTTCTGCTTCGTGAAACAACTTCCCAGGGGGTTAAGAAAAACGCTTTACGTGAGAGATGAGGACTACAGGATGTCTTTCCTCTATGGAAATTACATCACGCTCTGCAACCTGAGCAAGGAAGACAGAAAACGCATCGTCGAACAGAGGCTGAGCCCCCTTTATATCTCCGTGCATTCGACAAACAGGGCGGTCAGGAATAAACTCCTCGGCAATGCAAAAGGCCCCGATATCCTCAAAGAGCTCAAATTCCTCACGGACAACAAAGTGAGGTTAAATGTCCAGATCGTGCTTTGTCCGGATTACAACGACGGCAAGGAACTGCACAACACAATCAGTAACCTTTACAGGTTTTATCCCTATGTGCTGTCGGTCGCTGTAGTGCCTGTCGGCCTGACGATTCACAGAAAACAGAATATCAGACCTGTTATGAAGGAAGATGCGGAAAATGCAATTCAGATCATAGAATCATTTCAGAAGAGGTTTATGAAGAAACACGGAAATCCTATTGTTTATGCCGCGGATGAACTGTATCTCAAGGCAGAGCGCACCTTCCCTCCGCTCAGGGAATATGGAGAGTTGCACCAGATAGAAAACGGAGTCGGGATGGTGCCGCTCTTTATAAGCCAGGCGAGAAAACTGAAAATTTCCAGGACATTGCCGCGAAAGAGGAAATTCATCACCTTTACCGGCGTCTCATTCTACCCTTTCCTGAAAAAATTTGCCGATAGACTGGCCGAGAAGGAAAATCTTCATGTCGACGTATGCCCTGTTGAGAACCATTTCTTCGGTTCGTCGATTACGGTCGGCGGCCTTCTGACAGGGCAGAGACGTAATAAGGACAATACTGGACGGCATAGACGGCCATGACGTGATCCTTGTCCCGGATGTCGCTCTTAACCGGGAAGACAGGTTCCTCGACGACATTGCGTTGAAGGATCTGGAGACCGCTCTTGATGTCTCGGCGAAAAAGGTGATATCTACGCCGGAGGGCCTGGTCAAAGGGATAACGGAGGCCTGACGAATAATAGTTATTGACAGGCAGTTGCGGCAGTGTTACTATTTGATAGTATGAGATATTTTGGAATTTTCTTTCTCATTCTCTCTTTTTCATCCGTTGCCTATGCCGACATTTATAAATATGTGGACCAGAGCGGAATAATATGCTATACCGACTCACCGCTGGACAGGAAGGCCAATAGGGTCCATAAAGACAATACGGATTCTGTCCGGCCTCAACCACAGACTTCCCGTAATAGTACCCGGCATGCTACTGATTACCATCGTATCGTCCACGACAAGGCGGTAAACTATAATGTGGACCCGTCTCTCATCAAGGCCGTAATTCAGACAGAATCCAACTGGAACGACCATGCGGTCTCGAGCAAGGGGGCAATAGGTTTGATGCAGCTCATGCCTTCTACGGCAAACGATCTGAATGTGCACAACCCCTTTGATCCTGAAGAGAATATTGAAGGCGGCACCAAATATCTGAAGTATCTCCTTGAGCGGTTTAACGGCGACCTCACGCTTGCCCTCGCTGCTTACAATGCAGGACCGAAGACTGTCGAGAAGTTCGGCTGTGTCCCCCCCATCAGTGAAACGAGACAGTATGTGAAAAAAGTCCTCGCCCGGTATAACGGCAGGACATATCTTCCGACGGTGAACGATTCGGAAGGAAATGAGAAAAAGAATGAAGTGATTTACAAGATAGTCATGGACGACGGTACTGTCCTGTTCACAAACTCCTCACTTTTTTCGAAAACTTCCGCCCGTTCTAATGCCCTTTAAAGATACCCCTCTTTGGGAAGAAATAGTTGAACTGAAGCAAAAGAGACGCGCGATTATCCTCGCCCATAACTACCAGAGAGATGAAGTTCAGGAGATTGCTGACTTCACAGGCGATTCTCTCGAACTTTCAAGGACCGCATCTTCGGTGGACTGCGACGTTATAGTGTTTGCGGGTGTGAATTTCATGGCAGAGAGCGCTTCGGTCCTTTGCCCTGACAAGACAGTCCTCCTCACGGAGATGGATGCCGGATGCCCCATGGCTGATATGATCCGCGTTGATTCACCAAGACGGGAAGGGAAGAGCTTCCCCGGTTTCAACTCCCCTCCACCTTTCACCTTTCCTGCGAGTTTCAGCCTGAAGGACATACAGGCGCAGTATCCCGGAGTCCCTGTCGTCTCCTATGTGAACACTACCGCCGATATCAAGGCTGAAAGCTATATATGCTGCACGTCCGCGAACATCGTGAAAGTCATCGAGTCGTTGCCCGATGATACGGTAATCTCCGTGCCCGACAGGAACCTTTCCATGTGGGCGCAAAGGAATACGAAAAAGAAGGTCATCGCCTGGGACGGCTACTGCCATGTACATGAAAGGGTACGGCCTGAAGATGTGACAAAAGCAAGGCAGGAACACCCCGGAGCCCTTGTCATGGCACATCCGGAATGCAGACTCGAAGTGCTTGAAATGGCCGATCATGTGACAAGCACATCCGGCATGCTGAGGTTTGCGAAGACGTCTTCGGGAAAAGAATTTATCGTTGGTACCGAGATGGGGCTGATGTACCGACTGAAAAAGGAGAACCCGGACAAGTCCTTCTATCCGTTAAGGAAAGACATGGTCTGTCCCGAGTATGAAAAAGACCACCCTCGAGAGCGTTTACAGGGCTCTGAGGGACAACAATTATGTCGTCAAGGTGCCCGAAGAAATAAGAATACCTGCCAAAAAGGCTCTCGACAGGATGCTTGATGTGAGATAGAAGAGTCTATGGACGCATTCGAAAAAATTGCGGAGAGGAAAATACAGGAGGCGATCCGGAACGGGGAGTTTGATAACCTGCTCAACCGTGGCAAGCCCATCAACCTCGATGAGGACTGCCTGGTTCCTCCTGAGATCCGCATGGCTTACAGGGTACTGAAGAATTCCGGATGTATCCCTCCCGAACTTGAAATCAGGAATGAGATCATCTCGCTCCGGTCCATGATAAACTCCCTGGATGACGACAAGGAGAGGATGAAGAAGATCAGGGAATTGAATTTCAAGCTCCTCAAGATCAACGAAATGCGAAAGAAGCCGCTCGATATAGAAGATTTCCCGGAGTACCAGGACAAGATCTACAGAAAATTTATTCCGTAGATGCCGAGCCCTTCGTGTTGCTGTAGCTAATAATGAAGGAGATTCCGAGGACAAATGCCGAGATATCTCCTTAATAGGCGCAGGCGGATTTCAGGGGCGCTCGATATGTAATGGCCTTGATCGGGATGCAGTTTCCCTCTCTGATCCAGTCTGCTTGTGGATATGAGTCACCTCTCAAGTCCTTCCTTGTACTCGACACTCCTGAGACGCCCCGCTTCGAGCAGGATAACCCATAGAAATCTTCATTTTTGATTTGTTTGTCCTATAACAATTCGATAGTAAAATTTATAGTTGACAAGTTATTACTGAAAATATGATTTTAATAGAAAACATAATTAATGGCTCATGAATAGACAAGAGATAATACGAGCAGCTATTGATAATTTTTATGACGGGAATTTGTCAGAAGCTCTTAATATCTGCAATGAAATACTTGGGAAAGAACCGAACAATGCTAATGTTCTTCATTTACTGGGTGTTATATGCTTCCAATTAGGCAAATATGATGATGCAATAATTCATTTTAAGAGATCTCTACGATTTGACCCATTTAACGCCGAGTGTTATTACAATTTTGGGAATATTCTAAAAAATAAAAAACAATTTGACCAAGCTATCAGTTATTATCAAAAAGCTATACAGCTTAGCCCCCAAAATTCCTCTTTTTATATCAATCTTGGGTTTGTCCTCAAAGAGATAGGAAAAATTGACGAAGCTATCAGTAACTATCGGACCGCACTCCGATATGATCCTATGAATGCTATTCTATATTTCAACTTAGGCACCGCATACCAGGATAAAGAAATGCTTGATGAAGCTATATCTTGTTTTCAAAAAGCACTTCAGATTGATCCGAATTTCACTTGATGCATATATATAAACTTGGGCACCGCATATCGAGATAAAGAAATGCTTGATGAAGCTATAATTGACCTACCAAAAATCTTTACAGATTAGTCCGACCAATCCAGACATTCATTATATGTTAGGAAATATATTGAATGAACAAGGGAAACAAAATGAGGCTTTAAACGCTTTTAATAATGCTATCAAATATAAGTCCGACCATATTGCGGCACTTTGGGCACGATGCTTTACACAGCTTCCCATTATTTATCCATCTGACGAATCAAGTATCCAAGACTTTCGCCAACGCTATTATAAAGAGCTTACAACTCTCCGGCAAATAATCTCGCTTAAGAATCCTCAAGAAATCGAAGCTGCTGCGGCAGCGGTGGGTAGTCATCGACCTTTCTATTTGGCATACCAAGGCTTTAATGATAGAGAACTACAAAAAGATTATGGCGATATGATATGCCGAATTATGGCTTCGAAATATCCACAATGGGCGGAACGCCCTGCTATGCCGACGCATTTGCCTGAAGAACCGATACGCATAGGAGTAGTATCTCATTTCTTTTGTCTACATTCTGTCTGGAAAATTCTAATCAAAGGGTGGATAGAGAATTTGGATAAGAATCGCTTCAAACTCTATGGCTATCACGCCGGAAAGAAAAAGAAAAGGATAAAGAGACAGAATTCGCAAGGAATTGTTTCAGCAGGTTTGTGGAAGACGAAGATTCGTTCGAGGAGTTCTGCCGGGTCATTCGAAATGATGGTCTTCACGTCCTTATCTATCCAGAAATCGGCATGGATCCGATTACATTAAGGCTTGCAGCTTTGAGGCTTGCTCCCGTTCAGTGCACTTCCTGGGGACATCCCGATACTTCAGGTCTCCCAACTATTGACTATTATCTTAGTAGTGATTTAATTGAACCTCCCTATGCTGAGGGTCATTACACTGAGCGTCGATCCGTTTATCAAATCTGTCCTTTCACTACACGCCTCTTGAGTATCAAGGTGTAGATTTAAGTCGTAGTACATTTGGTCTGCGGCCGAAATCGGTCCTTTATCATTGTTGCCAAACGCTGTACAAGTATTTACCCCAATATGATCAGGTATTTCCACGCATTGCTCAACAAGTCGGTGATTGCCAATTTCTGTTCGCTTCTTTCCCATATTACACTTCAGTTATTGAACAGTTCCGTTTACGGCTCAACCAAGCATTTAATCGTTTTAATCTGAATGCCAAGGATTATGTTGTATTTTTGCCATTTCTCTCTCCTGAGTGGTATCAAGCACTCAATCATTTATGCGATATCTATCTTGATGCTATTGGGTGGTCAGGATGCAACTCCGTCTTGGAAGCTCTCACCTGTGATCTGCCGGTGGTCGACACTTCCAACTATGCTGATGCGAGGTCGAGAAGCTTGTGCCATCCTTAGAATGATGGGTGTAACTGAAACTATAGCCACGTCAATCGATGACTATGTGGAGACGGCGACAAAGCTCGGAAAGGATCTGCACCGGCGACAACAAATATCCTACTTGGAAAGATTAAAATAATAGCCCACAGAGCCTAACAAGGCAAATGATCCGACGTGAAGCCGAGGCAAGCATCCTTCCTGAAGTCTCATTTCCTGAGACCGACAGAATATTGTATACTTCGAATAATAATCCACGAGCCGGCAACACATAAAGGTAATAGGAGACTTGTTATGGATTTCAGGAGAAGCTTCTGCAAAAAGATTTAACCCGGGTGCTTAGAGCACAAAATAGTTTTTCTATTGAAAGGAGAAGAAATATGACTGCATCCTTTATTTACACGGTATTAGCTTTTTTTCTGATGTTTCTTGGGGTGGGAACGAATACAGCAACTGCCGGGCCGATCGATCTTGTTGGAAGATGGGATGGTACTGCCGATATAGCAACGGATGAGGGATTTTCCAAAAGTAATGTGGACCTCGATATTCTGGCGCAGCAGGGTCTTGTATTTTCCGGGACTATGCGATTAGGCGACGACATTCCTTTCAACATCAACGGAGTGGTGGACAAGAAGGTAATCCGTATTACCGGCAGCACCAGCATATTCGAAGCAAGTATCTCCGGCCACGGAGTTAGTAAGACAATTCATGGAACGGGCAGCAGGCTTGAAACGGCTACATTCCCATCCGCAACGACAGTTTTCGACCTTTACAATAAGGAACATACCTGCGAGCAGTCCGGGGGGACTGTGGAGACGCAATTATGCTGTGCGTCTGCGGGTGATTTCCCAAGCACGTGCTCAATCGGCGGTTGCGGATGCTCACCTGCCGGCAGTCATGAGATAACGATATGTAACTGCAGTGCCAACAAGTGCTTTGATGGGATTAAATGTGTATCCAGATGACTTCGGTGAAATAGACATGGGACACAGAGCCTCACGACTCTCCCCTTGAAGAATATTTCAGATACACACGGGCGATGACCTTGACAGTTGCTTTGAGAGTGTTACATTAGAAGTATGAAGACCGTAGCAGAACCACGGATAATCATACGCAGGCCGGAAAGCATCTATCAGATCCAGGGGAAAATAGTGAACGGCACCTTACTGCTTCTCGTCGATGTTTTACTCTGATTACATAAAAGGGAGTGAATGTGAACACAAAAATATCGATTCTCGGATTTGCGGGAAGTTTAAGGAGGGATTCTTACAACAGGGCGATTTTACGGGCTGCAGCGGGTCTGGTTCCGGAAAATGCCGAACTAAGTATATTTGATCTTGAAGGCATTCCTCCTTTTAATCAGGTCCTGGAAAAAGAGCCGCCCGAAAAAGTTAAGGATTTTAAAGCGAAAATAAAGGCTGCCGATGCTATTCTCATCGCTACGCCTGCTTACGCCCACGGGACAGGACCGGGACACATTGATGAGGGGCCTAGCCCCGGGACGGTAATAACCATTATTATGGTGGTTGCCTGGATTTTGATAGCTCTGGGGGTCGTCTTTTTTGTGCGGTCACTGATCCGGCGGCGCACCCCGAACAACCGAGAAGAGACAAATAAGAAATAGGCGTTCTGCTCCATTCTTCACAGTACTTTACATCGGGCTGCGGATATATTTATACTGTATCTTAGTCCAATGAAAAAGGTCATTATCGCTGAAGACATCCTGGCAATACTTGAGAAAGAACAGAGTTTTCTCAGCAGGTCGGACATCAAAATGTTCGCTACATCCTCAAACAAGAAAGCTCTCGCTCTCCACAGGTCTGAAAAGGCGGACCTCCTTATCACAAAACTCGATTCGCCTGAAATGAGCGGTGAAACGCTCTCTTCCCTTATACGCACTGAAAAAGAGCTGTCCAAAGTCTCCCTCATCATGGTATGCGCCGATACCGAATCGGACATTAAGAGATGTCTGAAGTGCACCGCGAATGCGTTCATCACCGGTCCGGTAAGCGCTGCCGCCCTGCTCCAGGAGGCATATCAACTCCTGAACATCGCACCGAGAAGGTCGTGCAGAATTCCGGTCGGCATGAAAATTAACGGGACATCGAAAAAGATACCTTTCAGCGCCTACGCAGAAAATATCAGCGTATCGGGGATGATGTTCCGGACCGCGGCTGTTTTTTTTGAGGGCGACGCGATAACGTGCTCTTTCTCTCTTCCCGATTCGGCGCGGATCGCAGCTAACGGCGAAATCGTAAGGATCGTTGAAACAAAAGCAGAACCTGATACCCGCCGTTACGGCGTAAAATTCACAGACCTGAGCGCCGAAGCTCATTCAGCAATCGAGGAATTTGTCGGCAGGGAATGTGTGAAAGCCTGATCCACCGGCCGGATATTCTTTCGCCTAACCCTGCTTGACCCTCTTCCATCTTCTGTGTATCCAGAGCCATTCCGAGGGGTGCTCTCTTATATAGTCTTCGACAAAACCGGAGAATCTGATTGTGTCTTCCCTGACCGCCTCATCGATGTTACTGCTGTGAGAAAGTTCCACTTCCGGATAAATCTTTATCGTATGCCCCTTATCGGTCCTGTGGATAAAAGCAGGAAGGGCCGCCGCACCTGTCTTTCTCGCTATGAGTGCCGGCATTTTTGTCGTCCATGCACCTCTGCCGAGGAAATCTGTGACATATCCTTCGTCAGGGACGACAGCCTGGTCCATGAGTATACCCACGCAGCCGTTGTTCTTGAATGTCCGGACGATGGATTTTAAAGCCCCTCTTTTGTATATGACGCTGTTCCCGTACCTGCGTCTCACTTTCTCAAGGAGACTGTTCAGATAAGGATTGTTCATCGGTCTTGCAACAACAGCGAGAGGAGCAAGCCTCACAACGGCAAGAGTGCGAGCAATTCCCAGTTTCCACAGTGGCCGGTCAAAAACAGGATCCCTTTGCCTTTTGATTGCGCTTTACGGAAATTCTCGGCGCCTTCAATATCTACGGATTCCAGAACCTTCTTCACCGAATCCATAATAGATTTTTATGACCTCAGCGAATGATTTCCCCAGGTTTCTGAAGTCATCTCTGATCACCGTCTCAACCGTGTCCGAAAGCGAGATTGAGCCGGCTGCTGCAGTATTCCTGAGGTTTTCCAGAGCAATCCTTCTCCTGCTGCCCCAGAGATAAAAAAGCAAAAGGCCGAGTACTTCCCCGGCCTTCATTGACCATCTCAACGGCAGTATTGCAAGCGGCACGGACAGGATAATAAATAACCCGGCCTCAAGAAGCCGCGCCGCTTTTTTCATTATCCTTTTCTTTTTCTTTCTTTTCTTCGTCTTTCTCTTCTTCCTTCTCCTTCTTCTTCTCCATTGACTTCGATATTTCCGTAAGGCGCTTTACCACAAGGTAATTGATTGTGCCCTCCGGATATGTTCCGTCTTCCCGGAGTTCACCAACCTGCATTCCGGTCATAATCTCCAGACCCTCATCCGCCTTCCAGATCGGATAGATAAAAAACTTTCCGTCCTTCACAGCCTCAACAACGTCCTTCTTCAACATCAGGTTTTTCACATTCCTTGCCGGGATGATGACTCCATGGCTTCCGTCAAGGCCGACCATCCTGCACAGGTCAAAGAAACCTTCTATCTTCTCGTTTACGCCCCCTATTGGCTGGACATCGCCGTTCTGGTCCATGGACCCTGTAATGGCGATACTCTGCTTCAGAGGAACGTTGGCAATACTGCTCAGAAGCGCATAAAGCTCGGCGCATGATGCGCTGTCCCCCTCGACCATATCGTAGAGCTGCTCGAATGTTATCGAGGCGGAAAGGCTTATCGGTCCTTTCGTGGCATATCTGCCTCCAAGGTAGTTTGAGATTATCAGGATCGCCTTTTCGTGTATCTTGCCGCTCATCTTGGTCTCTCTCTCTATGTTTACGATGCCCGCCTTTCCAGCGTATGTCCGTGCCGTTATCCTTGAGGGCTTACCAAAACTATAGTCTCCCAGGTCAAGGACCGCCAGTCCGTTAATCTGCCCAACCTTCTCTCCCGACGTATCCACAATGATGGTCCCCTCAAGGATCATCTCCCTCAGACGCTCTTCAATCCTGTTTGTCCTCAATACCTTCTCATCGATTGCCTTCCGGACATGCGCTTCGTCCACAACAGTGTCGCCCGACTTTGACGCCCAATAACTTGCCTCCCTCATAACGTCGGCTATATCGCTGAACCGTCCGGACAGTTTATCCTGGTGCTCCGCAAGACGTGAACTGACTTCGACTATCTTTGAAACTCCCGTCCGGTCAAAAGGCAGCAGTTTCTCTTCCCTGCACAGTGTTGCAACAAAGGAAGCATACTTCTGAACATTCTCATCAGTCCTGTTCATCCGGCTGTCAAAATCAGCCTTCACCTTGAAAAGCTCGCGATACTCTTCATCAAGGTTATAGAGGAGATAATAGAGAAAAGGGTCGCCGAGAAGTATGACCTTGATCTCAAGCGGCACGGCCTGGGGCTTCAAACTGGTTGTGGACATCAGCCTGTACTGTTCCCATACGTCCTCTATCTTCAGTTCTTTATTCATGATGGCCCGCTTCAGCGCATCATATGAAAATATATTTCTTAAAAGGTCCATCGCGTTGATCACAATATATCCGCCGTTTGCCTTGTGCAGGGAGCCTGCCTTTATCATCGAAAAATCCGTCATCGCAAGTCCGTACTGTATCTTATGCTCGATCCTTCCGAAAAGGTTATAGTACGTTGGATTACTTTCGAATATGTAAGGTGCGCCTTTGCAGTCCTTATTATTGACGAGGACATTTACCGTATATCTCGTAAAAGTCGGCTCCGCGCGCGGAAGTTTCAAGAACGACACCTGAGCAGGCTGTTCCTCCTGGACCTTGAAATCATCAAGGTGATCGAGGATGTCTTCCCTCGCATCTTCAAGATAAGCCGTTATCTTTTCATGCTCTTTATATTTATGTTTAAGTTCGTCAATAAGATGACCTACCGCAGAAAGGGCTGCTTCTTTTTCAAGCTTTCCGAGCGCCTCTTTCACCGTCTTTTCACTTTCCCTGCCGACGCGTACAACATCGTTCAGCCTCTCCTGCAGCGTCTTTCCTATCTCTTCAATCTTCTTCCTCGTCTTCTCGTCCAGTGATTCATACTCTTCCTCCGTAAGCGGTTCTCCTGTCTTCTTCACAGGCACAATTATCAGTCCTGTGATAGTCTTACGAATCGAGAAGCCTTTCTCCTGAGCTTCCTGCTCGAGGCCCGAAAATATCTCCCGCTGTTTCTTCTGGGCCTTTTCGATTAATTCATTCTTCTGTTTTTCGTATTCCTTTGATTCAAAAACTTTTGGGATTTCGACCCTCAGTATTTTTATAATTTCATCCATGTCTTTCTGAAATACCGACGCCTTGCCCGGATCGAGCGAGATTGCAAGAGGGACGTCCGGGTCTCTGAAATTGTAGACGTAGCACCAGTCCTTCGGAACAGGTTCGCCCATCGCCTTCTCTGACAGGAACGACTTTACCGTGGTGAGTTTGCCCGTGCCGTGCTCTCCGAGAATGAATATGTTAAACCCGGTACTGCAGAGGCTCAAACCAAAATCAAGGGCATGAAGAGCCCTTTCCTGGCCTATGGTCTCCCTGTGGTCCGGAAGATCATTCGTCGTACTGAATGCAAAAATGGCAGGATCGCAAAAACTGTAAAGCCGGTCAAAACTCAATTTGTCAGGCATAGCTTACCTCCCCGTAATGAGAAAATCATGATGAATGCGTTAAAAGTATAAAATAAAAACAATCCGCTTGTCACTGTTTACTGTTTACTCATTCACTCTTTACTGTCACTGTCTTTATGCCCTTGGATGATGTTTTGAATAGACCTCTTTAAGCCGCTCCGTCGTCACCTTCGTATAGATTTGCGTCGTTGATATGTCCGAGTGCCCGAGCATTTTCTGCAGCGATCTCAGGTCGGCGCCCCCCTCCAGCAGATGAGTTGCGAAAGAGTGTCTCATTGTATGCGGTGAGATCTCGATACCGAGTTTCCTGCCTGTCTTTTTAATCGTCTGCCAGAAACGCTGTCTCGTCATGGGCCGCGCCCTGTTAGTGACAAACAGATAAGCCGATCTCCTGTGTTTCAGAATTTCCATCCTTTGCCGGACCATATAACTCTTTATCCTTTCGATCGCCCTCAGATTGACAGGAACGACCCTCTCCTTCGAGCCCTTTCCCAGAACACGCAGGAAACCCGCTTCAAAATTGATATCCTCCAGTTTCAGTGAGACCAGCTCGCTGACGCGCAGACCCGAAGAATACAGCAGTTCAAACATGACGAAATCCCTGACAGCCGTGGGTTCGGAAGGCTCAAGTGATGAACTTGATTCAAGAAAGGACTTGACCTCCGACTTGCTGAGTGACTTTGGAAGTCTTTCCCACCTCCTGGGCGTCTGAAGGGTTTCCGAGGGGTCATCTTTGATGATATTTTCGATGAGGAGATATTTGCATAAGCCCCTGACAGAAGACACAAAACGGCAGACACTGGATGCCGAATAGTCTTCCTCCCTGAGCCGCTCGATAAAATCAATGATATCCGCCCTTGAGAAGGAACTCAATTCCCTGTCTTCCGACTTCAGAAAATCACGGAATTTCCTGAGGTCAAAATTGTAGGACTCCACGGTATTCCGCGAAAGTCCTTTCTCCGCCGACAGATATATCAGGAAATTCTTAAGGTGATCCATGTCATGCCTTCGAAAAGAGAGAGCGTCGTCCTTTCTGATTCCTCATCTTAGGAGTCATATATCTGCCCCATTTCTTCCGAATAAGCGCCGTCCTCGCCGTAGATATAGAAAGGGCGCTCAACTCTTAATCCCGGCCTTCCTCCCTTTACCGCCTCGACCAAAACCATCTTCGCCTCTGATGACCTGTTTGAATGAACAAATCTTAACCTTTTCGGCTCACAGTCTTTCTCACTCAGGATATGGACAAGCTCTGAAAGCCTGCCCGGATGATAGATCATACACAGTCTTCCCTTTGCCCTGAGAAGAAATGAGGCAGCGTCAACGAGTTCGCGGAGCCCCAATTTTATTTCATGCCTTGCTATCGCCTTTTCCTCAGCGATACTTATACGTCCGCTTTTCGCGACTCTGAAAGGAGGGTTTGAAACAACGAGATCATATTTGCCGGCAGCGAAATCTGAGGCCGGAAGTAATCTTAAATCACATCCGACCACCTCAACCCTGCCATCGAGGTCGTTCAGCGCCAGGTTGTTCCGGGCGAGTCTGACAAGGTTTTCCTGGATTTCAAACAGGGCAGCTCGCGCATCAGGATACTTTTTTGCAAGCAGAATCCCGACGATACCGGACCCCGCCCCGAGGTCGGCGATACTGCTCACCTTCCTGAGGTTGACAAAGTCAAAAAGCAAAAGGGAGTCTACCGAGAAACGGTATCCTTCCTTTGACTGACATATCCTGATATCACGGATGCTGTCAAACGTTACGCCCTTACCAGATGAGAAGAACATGGCAGGTATTTTCAGTCATTCCCCAGAATTCCTTTCGTCCTGAGGAGCGAGATGAATATCTCTACAATGTACGGGTCAAACTGTATGCCGGAAAATTGTTTCAATTCTTTTACCGCTTCATCTATAGAGAGTGCGTTTCTATAAGGCCTGTCGGTTGTCATCGCTCCGAATGCGTCGGCGACAGCGATTATCCTCGCACCGAGAGGAATTGATTCACCGCCAAGCCCCTCAGGGTAACCTGAACCGTCATAATACTCATGGTGGTGTTTAATTATCTCTTTTGCATATCTTATCGGCTCGACAGACTCAATGATCCTTGCGCCGTCCAGCGGATGTTTCTTGATAACGTCCATTTCGTCATCAGAAAGCTTATCCGCCTTCATCAGGATATGATCAGGGACGCAGATCTTTCCCAAATCATGCAGGAGGGCGGCTTTTCTTATATTCTCAATATCTTCATCGTGGAGGTCCAATTTTCTTGCAATCTCCACAGAGTATTCTGCGATATCTTTCATATGTTTGTCAGTGTAAAGGTCTCTTGCCTCAACGACACCGGACAGAGTAACGATCATGGAAAGATAAGACTGTTCCAGCTTTTCATAGAGGCGGGCATTCTCCATTGCAGCTGCGGCCTGACCGCTCAGAACGGAAATAAATTCAACCTCGGAGGGAGAGAAAGGGTATTCGCTGCTTGCCCGGCTGACAAAGAGGATGCCGACGATATTATCCCGGATGGTAAGGGGCACGTAAACACGGTGACTTGTATCCCGGGCCTGGGCTATTTCCTTAAACCCGTGAGGCAGTCTCGCTCCGGGATTTATCTGTAAAGCCTTTTTCTCTCCTGAAATAAGCTTTGCCGCCTTCTGGGCTTCATTATCTATAAAGTTCCTGATCATGTCGGGTGACATCCCGAACTCTTCACAAAGCCGGAACTTTTCCGTTTCCTCATCCATTAGACAAATACAGGCAGCGTCGGCACGGGCCTCTTTCAGCGCGATCTCCACTATTAACTTAAGAAGCCGCTTCGGGTCGATCTCGCTTATTATCTCCCTGCTGAACTCGAAGAGCGGCATTAAAGTCCGCAGCTTTATATTCTCTTTCAGTAACCTCGTTTTTTCGAGGGCATCTGCGACAGCGGCTCTCAGTTCAACCGGCGTAAACGGCTTCAGTATGAAACCCTGCGCCCCTAACCTCAAGGCATTTACAGCGATATCGAGAGTGCCGTGCCCGGTTATGATAATAATCGGTATCTCTTTGTTACCGGCTCTCACATGTCTAATGACGTCAAGGCCGCCGATATCAGGCATTCTGATATCCGTCAACAACAGGTCAAACTGCTTGCTTTCGAGAAGTCTTATCCCTTCATTGCCGTCAGAGATCGTATTGACCTCATAATTGGTCTTCGTCAATATATCTCTGGCAAGCTGAAGTATGAAATCCTCATCATCTATTACGAGTATTCTCTCTCTTTGCATTAACGGGTCATCTCCTCATCGAGTCTGCATTTTCCGTCTATAATTTGACATATCCGATTAAAATAATTCAATCGCCTTTGACACAAAGATCAACCGGAGCAAATAAAAAGGCCATGCTTTCCGGCATGGCCTTTTCCCTCTCTATCTAAAAAATAATCCTAGACTTTCTTCTCTGCCACCTGCACCCTGGCTACCGCCCTTTCCAGAGACGATGACGTCCTTGCAAAATCAAAGTCTTCCGCCTTCTTGAGTCTTTCTTCTGCCCTTTTCATCGCAGCCTTTGCCCTTTCGACATCTATATCTTCAGACTTTTCCGCACTGTCGGCAAGAATCATAACCCTGTCAGGACCAACCTCGGCGTATCCCCAGTTGACAAAGACATATTTTATCGCGCTCCCTTTTTTATATGCGAGCATGCCTATCTTTAAGGTGGTGAAGAAAGGCACATGACCCGGGAGCACGCCGAAATCACCTTCACTACCGGTGCATGTCACTTCGTCAACATCCTCACTCAAAATAAGGCCGTAAGGTGTAACGATCTCAAGCTTTAATTTGCTTTCCATGAATTATTCTCCTGCCTTAGCCTTTATTTCTTTAACACCTATCTGCTCCAGCCGAGTTTCTTGGCCTTTTCTTCAACCTCTTCGATCGGTCCGACCATGTAGAACGCCTGTTCAGGCACATCGTCATATTGCCCCGCTATGATTGCCTTGAATCCCTTTATGGTATCTGCCGTTTTGACATATTTCCCCGCCTGCCCTGTAAATGTTTCAGCAACGTGGAACGGCTGGCTCAGGAACCTCTGGAGTTTTCTTGCCCTTGCGACGATCATCTTGTCGTCTTCCGAGAGTTCCTCGATGCCGAGGATCGCTATGATGTCCTGAAGCTCCTTATATCTCTGAAGGGTCTTTTGGACACTTCTTGCAACAGCATAATGTTCATCGCCGATGACCTTCGGATCAAGGATTCTCGATGTAGAATCCAGCGGGTCAACAGCAGGATAAATACCGAGTTCCGCAATCTGCCTTGAAAGAACGACAGTACCGTCAAGATGTGTAAACGCCGTCGCAACCGCGGGGTCAGTAAGGTCGTCTGCAGGCACGTATATCGCCTGCATGGATGTAATGGCGCCTTTCTTTGTGGTTGTGATTCTCTCCTGGAGAGCACCCATGTCGGTCCCGAGTGTCGGCTGATAACCGACCGCGGACGGCATTCTTCCTAAGAGAGCCGAAACTTCCGCCCATGCAAGTGTATACCTGAAGATGTTATCTATGAATAAGAGAACGTCCTGTCCCTGGTCCCTGAAGTATTCTGCACAGGTCAGAGCGCTCAGTCCAACGTTTGCTCTTGCGCCGGGCGGCTCGTTCATCTGACCGTAAATGAGAGCTGCCTTGGGTAAGACGCCTGAATGTTTCATTTCAAGGTAAAGGTCATTCCCCTCTCTCGTTCTTTCACCGACACCTGCAAACACAGAGACACCGCCGTGGACCATGGCAATATTGTGGATCATCTCCATGATAATAACGGTCTTGCCGACTCCGGCGCCGCCGAACATCCCCATCTTTCCGCCTCTGACAAACGGGATGAGAAGGTCAAAGACTTTGACGCCTGTCTCAAAAGCCTGGGTGGTTGCCTCCTGCTCGATAAATTCAGGGGCCGGCCTGTGAATAGGCATTCTCTCTGTTGTTTCTATTGGTCCCATTTCATCAACAGGGTCACCAATGACATTTATGATTCTCCCTAATGATGACTTACCGACCGGCACGGTTATGGGCTGGCCTGTATCAATGACTTCCATTCCTCTCACCATGCCGTCCGTAGGTCCCATGGCAATCGTTCTTACCTTATTCTCACCAAGATGAATAGCAATCTCCAGGGTAACATGAATCTCCGGTATGCCCTTTGCCGCGTCTCCGGCATAATCCACCCTGACGGCATCACGTATTTTCGGCAACTGTTTTTCAAATTCGACGTCAACTACTGCGCCTATTACCTGTGCTATTTTTCCTACATTCATTTCAATACCCCCTGAACTATATTAAAAATTCTCTAACCCTTTTATTCCCTATTACTTCAATGCCTCAACACCGCCGACAATATCCATCAGCTCTCTTGTAATGGAGGCCTGTCTCACTTTGTTGGCCAGGAGCGTTACTTTAGTGATCAATTCAGAACAATTCTTTGTTGCGTTTTCCATTGCCGCCATCCTCGCGGCTTCCTCTGCAGCGGATGATTCGAGTAATCCCCGGTAAATCTGGATTTCTACATATTTTGGCAGCAGTATTTCAAATATTGCGGCCCGTGAAGGTTCATAGAGGTAATCAGCTGTCATGGCTGTCTCTTGCCGGCCTTCTCCCCCCTCCAGAGTACCAACGGGCAACAGTTTCATGAAAGTGACCTTTTGGGAGATGAGTGATTTAAATTCATTGTAAATTACGATCACCTCATCAAAAGCCTCACCGGTGTAACCTTCTATCATATTGCCCGCTATGTCCTGCGCATTTGTGTATGATATTCTCCCCGAGAGACCGACCCAGGCGTTTCTCATCGGAATGCTTCTTCTCTTGAAAAAATCCCGCGCCTTTCTGCCGACAACACTCAGACTAAACTCAATGTTTTCTTTTTTCAATTCATTAATATATTTATACGCGGCCTTCAGGATGTTTGTGTTAAAAGCTCCGCAGAGACCTTTATCAGACGTAATCACGACAACCTCTACGGTCTTTCTCGGCCTCAAAGCAAGGAGAGGATGTATCTCGCGTTCAGCGAACTTTGCAAGACCGTTCAGGACTGTTTCCATCCTGGCGGCATAGGGCCTGAAGTTCAGCATCCTGTCCTGGACCTTCCGCATCTTTGCTGCAGCCACCATCTTCATGGCAGCAGTAATCTTCTTTGTGTTCTGGATTGCTTTTAATCTTTTTCTTATGTCCCTTAAAGTTGGCATTTATCCTCTCCTATAAAAAACGCATTACGCTGAGAAGGTTTTCTTGAATGCGGTGATTGCCTCGGTAAGTTTTGCTTTAAGGTCATCATCCAGTGCCTTCTTTTCCATAATCTCTTTCTTCAGGGCCTGTTTTTCCGCCCTGATATATCTCATGAACGCTTCCTCAAAAGCCCTTATCGAATCAACGGGAATGTCATCAAGGAAGCCCTGGGTTCCTGCGAAGATAACAATAACCTGATCATCAACCGACATGGGAACAAACTGGTCCTGCTTCAGGAGCTCGACCATTCTTCTGCCTCTCTCGATCTGGGCAAGCGTCGCCTTATCGAGGTCAGACGCAAACTGAGCGAATGCAGCAAGCTCCCTGTACTGGGCAAGGTCGAGTCTGAGCATACCGGCGACCTGCTTCATGGCCTTTATCTGGGCTGCGCCACCGACACGGCTGACCGAAAGACCCGCGTTAACCGCCGGTCTTATGCCGCCGTAAAACAGTTCCGGCTCAAGATAGATCTGCCCGTCTGTAATAGAAATAACGTTTGTCGGGATATAACCGGAAACGTCACCGGCCTGTGTCTCGATGACCGGGATTGCCGTCAGTGAACCTGCTCCCATATCGTCACTCATCTTGGCTGCTCTTTCCAGAAGTCTTGAATGCAGGTAGAAGACGTCACCGGGATATGCTTCACGTGAAGGAGGGCGTCTTAAGATCAGGGAAAGCTGTCTGTATGCCTGCGCCTGTTTGGTGAGGTCATCATATGCGATAAAGGCATGTTTGCCGTTGTCCCTGAAATATTCACCCATCGTACAACCAACGTATGGGGCTATATATTGTAATGGTGCGGGCTCACTCGCTGTTGCAACAACAACGATTGTGTGTTCAAGGGCACCCATTTCTTCAAGTTTCTTAACGGTATTGACGACAGCGGGTCTCCGCTGTCCGATTGCGACATATATACAAGTAACATCCCCGCCTTTTTGATTGATGATTGTGTCAATAAGAATCGCTGTCTTTCCGATCTGGCGGTCACCGATGCAAAGCTCTCTCTGTCCCCTTCCGATCGGGATCATGGCGTCTACCGCCTTAAGGCCTGTCTGAAGCGGCTCATGAACCGGTTTCCTTTTGATGATACCCGGTGCAACAACCTCGACCTTTCGGGTCTGCTTGGCGTTAAGCGGGCCTTTGCCGTCAATCGGCTGTCCGATTGCATTGACAACTCTCCCTCTTAATTCGTCTCCGACCGGAACTTCCATAACCCTTCCGGTGCGTTTGACGATATCGCCTTCCTTGACAAGCTCGTCGTCACCGAAAAGAACCGCACCGACCGAATCCTCTTCAAGGTTCAGGGCCATGCCGAAAACTCCGTTCGGGAACTCGAGCATCTCCATGGCCATGCAGTTATCGAGGCCATAAATCCTTGCGACACCGTCACCGATATAGGTAACGGTGCCAATCTCGCTGACATCAACCTTCTTTTCAAAGTCTGTAATCTGCTTTTTTAGAAGTTCACTTATTTCTTCTGTCTTGATCTCTGGCATAATTTCACCCCTTTATTAACTCATCTTTTAAGAGCCTTAACTGGCCCCTTATACTCGTATCATACATAGTGCTTCCGATCTTGACGAGGATTCCGCCAAAAAGAGAAGGATCGATCACGTATTCCAGATCAACATCTCTGTCCGTCATTCTTTTCAGCGACGCCTTCAAAGCCACCTCGCGGTCTTTGCTGATCTCGATCGGGCTCATTACAACTGCTCTGGCCTTCCTCTGTCTTTCGAGATAGAGATTTATTGCAACCCTGAGTATCTCGCCGATCCCTGAGATTACCCCGACCTCGGCGAGGTACAGGACAAATTTGACCGTGCTGTCCGAGAGTCTGAATTTGTCCGCAAGCGCCTTTATCACACCCGTCCTCTCCTCGGCGCTAAATCGCGGATTCACGAGAAAACTCCGGAATTCTTTGCTCTTGACTATGAGGTCATTCACGGAATTCAATTCGGCAATTACCTGAGCCGCCTTATCCATTCCGACATTTCTCAGCAAAGCCTTCGCATACTTGCTTGCCCCTTTCACCTTTTTCAACCTTTGCCTCCTATCTTCACAAGAGACTCATCAAGAAGCTTTTCCTGTTCTTCCTTGGTCAACTTTTCCTTGAGCTTCTTCTCTGCGAGTTCCATCGCAAGTTCCACCGCCTCGGCTTTAATCGCCTCTTTCGCATGCTTCAGCTCGTAATCTATATTGGTTTTTGCCTGTTCCAGTATCTTCTCTTTCAGCTTTGCACTCTCTTCAATGATCCTGTCGCGCTCCAGCTCACCCGATTTCTTCGCGGCGTCAAGGATCACTTTCACTTCTGCATCTTTCGTCTTGACCCGCTCTTCTGCCTCCTTCAGTGCCTTCAATGCGGCCTCTTTCGCTTCCCTGGCTTCGTTCAGGGTCTTTTCTATCAGCTCGGTCCTTTTCTTAAGAAAGTCTCCGAGGGGCTTTTTGCCGAATTTAAAGAGTATTATTACAAGGATCGCGAAATTAATTATCTTCCATATGTACTCTTTCAGAATAGAGGCATGCCCGCCCTCTTCAGGAGCACCGGCTGCAAAAGCATAAGATGCAAAAGTGATACTGAAAATAATCAGCGGGAAAATAACTTTTTTGAAGTGTCGACCTATTTTTCTCATGCCTTCACCAGCTTTCTTACTATTTCGTCAGAGAACTTATCGACGTCCGCACGCAGAGCCTTTCTTGCTTTTTCGGCTTCAGCCTTGATCTCCCCTCTGGCCTTCTCAAGTATCGCGGCAGCTTCCGCCTCGGCGGCGGTATGAACCTCTTTCTGTTTACTGACGGCCTCGCCCTTGAGAGATTCAAAGGTCTCTTTCGCCTTGCTCCTTGCTTCGGCGAGGTCACGGTTCAATGCGGCAATACTTTCTTCCCTTTTGCCGGTCATGTCCTTAGCTGCGTCGAGATTTCCCTTGACGGTATCATCTCGTTCTTTGAAGATCTTCAGGAGGGGCTTAAAGAGGATGGCATTCAGCAGGAAGAGCAGAACAAGAAAATTAATTGCCAAGGCAATAAACGTCCAATCAAAGTTTAGCATCTTGCACCTTCCCTCAAGTAGTTTAGAAAAGCGAAAAGCGAAACCAGAATACCACAGGGCAAAAAAGATTGTCAAGAGATTTTTATGTTTTAAAAACAGGCTGATAAATTTTGAGATTTCGCTTCCGGTGTCCGATTATTTATCGTGGTAAAATACGAGTATGTTCGCAGAAGAGATCCGAAATCTGAAAGAGAAAAACCTTTTCCGGGATCTGAGAGACAGGGGGTCCTCACAGGGGCCAAGGATCAAATTCGGCGGGAAAGTATACATAAACTTCTCCTCTAACGATTATCTCGGCCTTGCCAATCATCGCTATGTAGTCGATAAAGTCAGCAAGGCGTTGGACGAATACGGTTTTGGTTCCGGCGCCTCGCGGCTTATGGGCGGGGGAAGCGAACTGCACAAAGAGCTTGAGGACAGGATTGCAAAATTCAAGACTACGGAAGCCGCGCTTGTATTTAATTCCGGGTATGCGGCTAATACAGGCATCATCCCCTCCATTGCAGATAAAGACACGACGATCTTCAGCGACGAATTCAACCATGCAAGCATAATTGACGGATGCAGGTTAAGTGGTTCAAAGACATTCGTCTATCGCCACAGGGATATGACACATCTTGAAGAACTGCTCAGGAGAGAAAACTCCCGGAAAAAGGTTGTTGTGACAGACACGGTTTTCAGCATGGATGGCGATATTGCACCACTGCCCGGAATATCCGAAATCTGTCAGAACTGCGACGCCGTCTTGTATCTTGATGAAGCCCACGCCACGGGAGTCATCGGAAACGGCAGGGGCGCACTGGCTCATTTCGGCATGAAGCCCGAGACATGGATTATCCAGATGGGGACTTTTTCGAAAGCCTTTGGTTCGATCGGCGCTTTCCTTGCCGGCAGTTCGGACGTTGTGCAGTGGACGTTAAATAATGCCCGGAGCTTTATATACTCGACAGCCTTGCCCGCCTGTGTTATCGCCGGATCTATAGCCGCCCTGGAATTGATAGAAAGTGACCCGGCATTGATAGGAAAACTCTGGGAAAACACGAGCAGAACAGCCGCAGGCATTAGAGATACAGGTTTTGACATCAGGGGGAGCGAGACTCCTATCATACCTGTCATGACCGGCACCGTGGAAGACACTTTGCATATAGCGAGGCACCTTTTCGAAAAGGGTATTTTCGCACCGGGGATAAGACCGCCTACCGTGAAGGAACCACGGATAAGAATCAGCGTGACCGCAGCCCATACCGATGAGGATATCGGGAGACTGGTCGAAGCACTCAAAGAAGCAAAGGGCAAAGCGCACGGAGCATAGAATTCGGAAATGGCAAAGGGTTTCTTTGTAACAGGGACCGACACCGGCGTCGGCAAGACAATTATAACTGCAGCATTGATCAAAACCTCCAATCTGCTTGGATTCAGGGCATGCGGTATGAAACCGATTGAGACAGGATGTCTCAGGGAAGGTGATATACTCATACCTTCAGACGGGATGCTTATCAAAACAATCGCCCATATGGAAGAGACTGTGAATCATATTTCGCCTTGCTGTTTTGAAAAACCCCTGGCGCCATTGCCCGCTTCTGAAATTGAGGGGACACCGGTCGACTTTGAAAAGATTAGAAAAGCTTATGCTGAGCTTTCTCAAAAATATGATGTAGTTATTGTTGAAGGGATCGGCGGCCTTCTCGTGCCGATCAGGAAAGATTATTTCGTACTCGATCTTGCAAGGGATTTCGGGCTGCCCGTGATAGTTGTCTCAAGACCCGGCCTCGGTACTATCAACCACACCATGCTGTCAGTCAATTATGCGATAAAGGAAGGGCTCAGCCGTTGCAGGAATAATCATTAATTACAGCCGGCCTCCCGAAGGCTCGCCGGCCGAGAATACGAATCCCGATGTTATCAAAAAGATCAGTCCGGTACCCATAATAGGCATTTTCCCTTATCTGAAGGATTTGGAAGAAACCACCATCGAGAAAGCTGTCGTAAAAAGTCTGAATCTGGAGATCATTAAGAAATATCTTTAGACCCATGTTATCCATAATGAAGCTCTGTTCCAGTGATTGATGTATTCTTTTGTCATTTACCCGAGGCAAGTAATCGGGAATTCCATATTTGCGTCTAATCACAGAGTCGTGGATTCCCGCCGTCGCAGGCTGATTCGCAGAATCGATGTCTATGGCTCCTTGTTAGATCAAAGGTCTTCGTCATTCCCGAGGTAGTAGTCGGGAATCCATTGTTCTAACGTGAATTCCCACGCAGACTCGGGAATCACGTATTTTGGAACATGACGGCATGAAAATAGCTCGAATCTATCTAAAGAAGCTTGACTCCCCACATCAGGTTAAATCAACTTCAGATCGACAAGCACCTTCTTAAGCTTCTCTCTGTTCGCCGGCGCCATCTCACAGAGGGGAAGCCTGAACTCCTCCTGTATCCTGCCCATCATCGCCAGTGCCGTCTTCACAGGTATCGGATTCGTCTCGATGAACATGGCTGCATTCAGAGGCTCAAGTTTATAATGTATCGCCCTTGCCTTGTCATGCTGTCCCTTCATCCAGAGGGAACACATCTGGGAGACGTCTTTAGGGGCGACATTAGCCGAGACGGAAATGACGCCTTTTCCGCCAAGGGCAAGGAGCGGGAGAGTCGTAAAATCATCCCCGGATATGACATCCAATTTGTCTCCGCAGAGCCGTATAACCTCACTCACCTGCTTCATGTCCCCTGTTGCTTCCTTAATCGCAACGATATTCCTGATCTCTGCAAGGCGGGCGACAGTGGCAGGCAGTATATTCACGGCAGTCCTGCCGGGCACATTATACAGGACTATCGGGATATCCACTTTCTCCGCGACCGCCCTGTAATGCCTGAAGAGACCTTCCTGGGTCGGCTTGTTGTAGTACGGGGCCACAAGCAACGCAGCGTCAGCACCCGATTTCTTTGCCTGCTGCGTAATCTCTATTGTCTCGTCGGTGGAGTTTGCTCCCGTTCCTGCGATAACAGGGACCCTTTTGTTCACGGTCTTCACCGTGAAATCGATGACCCGGTAATGCTCCTTATAATCGAGAGTAGCGGATTCACCTGTTGTGCCGCACGGGACAATAGCATTGGTGCCCTGCGCAATATGCCACTCTATAAGGTCACCGAGTGCTTTCTCATCAACCTTCCCCTTCCTAAAAGGTGTAACGATTGCCACTATTGACCCTTTGAACATAGCTGCCTCCTTGTTTTATGGTTCATATACATTTTAATCCGGTCCGATATTTCCTGCAAACTTACCTGATAAACATAACGCATCCCTAAATCTCGAACGTGCCCTCGAAAACTTCCGTAGCAGGACCCGTCATATATACATGGTTGTTCGAAGCCCACTCGATAAAGAGGTCGCCGCCAAGCAAATGGACCGTTACGTTCCTGTCCGCAAGATCCTTAACGTTTGATACGACGGCAGCAGCCGATGCGCCGGTACCACAGGCCGTCGTCTCTCCGGAGCCTCTTTCCCAGACACGCATCTTTATCTCTCTCCGTGTCAGCACCTCTATAAATTCAACATTGGTTTTCCTCGGGAAAAATGCATGGCTTTCTATCATCGGGCCGTAATATGTTACCGGGAAAAGAGAAACATCGTCAACGACAATGACCGCATGAGGATTTCCCATGGATACACATGTGATCCGAAATTCCCTGTCAGCTACCTGGAGCGGATAATCAATAATCCCCCCGTACCCCTTCTTTCCAAATCCCCCCGTCCCCCCCTTTTCTAAAGGGGGGTTAGGGGGGATTACCGGTATTTTCTCCGCTTCGAATACCGGCTCACCCATATCCACTCTCACCATATCCCCTGCTCTCTCGGGCTTTATAATGCCTGCGAGCGTCTCTACATCGAGAACGTCCTTATCCGATAGATTCCTGTCCCACACATACTTCGCGACGCACCGTACGCCGTTGCCGCACATCTCCACTTCACCGCCGTCGGCATTAAAGATCTTCATCTTAAAATCCGCGATATTCGAGGGATAGAGAAGAAGAATCTGATCGGCGCCTATCCCGAATCGTCTGTTGCACAGACGTTTGCTCAACTCTCCGAATCTTTCATCCGCAGGCGGACAGGCCTGTTCGATGCAGTTCATGAGGATAAAGTCATTGCCGAGGCCGTGCATCTTTGTGAAGTGCATTTTCATTTCAGGAACGCCGGTATTGCCTCATTTCTTTTGAGATCGCCACGTGTCTCCCTCTTCCTTATCAAAAAATGCTCTTTTCCCTTCACAAGGACCTCCGCAGGCCGCGGACGGCTGTTGTAGTTCGAACTCATCGAAAACGCATACGCGCCCGCGCTCATAACAGCAAGATATTCTCCCCGCTTCACTCTCCCGAGTTCTCTTTCCCTTGCAAGAAAATCGCCGGATTCGCAGATAGGTCCGACCACGTCATAGAGGACCATGCCCCTGTTCTTCTTCACGACCGGAAGGATGCTGGTGATACGCGTTATAGAGTGACGGCCTTATCAGATCGTTCATGCCCGCATCTACAATCAGGAACTCCTTCTCCTCACCTTTCTTGAGATAAAGGGTCTTCGTAACAAGGATACCTGCATTGCCCGCAATAGACCTTCCGGGTTCCATAATAAGCGTGAGTCCCCTGCCTCTGAGCAGGGGGATGAGATTCTTTGCCAGGTCTTTCGGGACAGGAGGCTCCTCGTCCCTGTAAGAAATCCCCAGTCCCCCCCCTATATCAAGATACTTTATCTCTACTCCCTGCATGCCGAGTTCGTCTATGAGGACCAGTATCCTCTTCAAGGCATCCACGAACGGGGAGACTTTGGTTATCTGTGATCCTATATGTTTGTGCACACCAAGGACGGTAATATTTTTCAGCCTTAATGCAAGCTTGTAATACTCCAGGGCATCCTCTATCGGTATGCCGAATTTGTGCTCTTTGAGACCTGTTGCTATATAAGGATGGGTTTCCGGATCAATATCGGGATTGATCCTCAGCCCAACGGGAGCCTTCATCTTCATTTCTCCGGCCACCCTGTCGATCTCCCTCAGCTCGTCCTCGGATTCGACATTGAACATAAGTATTCCGGATCTGAGCGCATATTTTATCTCTTCCTCGGTCTTGCCGACGCCGGCATATACTATCTTCTTTGGCGGTACGCCCGCAGTCAACGCTACGTAGAGTTCCCCTCCTGAAACTATATCGGCGCCTCCTCCGTTCTTTGCAAATAGTCTGAGGACAGAGGTATTGGAATTGGATTTGACGGCAAAGCAGATTATATGAGGGTAGCCGTCAAAGGCATCGTCATACGCCATGAAATGCCTGAGGAGAGTGTGATAGCTGTAGACATATAACGGTGTCCCATATTTTTGGGCAAGCTGCTTGACGGATACTTCTTCCGCGTACAATTCACCCGACCGGTATTTGAAAAAATGCATGGTGTCTCCAGTGTCCGTTCCCGGAAATTTTGTATAAATTTCGTATATTTTAAACATATTTCCTTTTTATCTCAAGGGATAGAGGGCAATTTGGATTTCATTGCATGGTATATGTTACATTCTAATTTGAGACAGATAAATTTACATACTATTAACAGTGGAGGTTTGTTACATTGGGGAAAAACGTTATAGAAAAGATTTTTGAAGCGCACAAGGTTTACGGCGACCTGAAAACAGATACCCCCGTCGGTTTGAAGGTAGACCAGGTCTATACACAGGATGCCACGGGCACGATGACCTGGCTCCAGTTTGAGGCCATAGGAATCGACAGGGTAAAAGTGCCGCTTGCCGTATCCTATGTGGACCATAACATGATCCAGTCGAACTATATGAACCCGGATGACCATCTGTTTCTTCAGACAGCCGCAGAAAAATACGGCGCATACTTTTCGCGACCGGGCAACGGCATCAGCCACCAGATACATCTTGAGCGTTTTGCCGCGCCGGGGAAGGTCGCCCTCGGAACTGACAGCCATACACCGACAGGAGGAGGCGTCGGCATGGTGGCCATCGGGGTCGGAGGTCTCGATGCTGCAACTGTCATGGCAGGAGCACCCTTTGAAATCAACATGCCCGGGGTTGTCCTCGTGAAACTGACGGGCAAATTGAACAGACCATGGGTAACTGCAATGGACGTGATACTCGAGATCCTGAGGAGACTCACCGTTAAAGGAGGAGTCGGAAAGATTCTGGAATACGGCGGGCCTGGTGTCAAAGATTTGAGCGTAACGGAGAGAGCGACCATTACGAATATGGGTGCGGAGCTCGGCGCGACCACCTCCATTTTTCCGAGTGACAAGAGGACAAGATATTTCCTGAAGGCAGAGGGAAGAGAAGCGGACTGGATTGAACTTCAGGCCGACAAAGATGCGAGGTATGCGGAAGTTGTCGGGATCGATTTGAGTTCGGTCGAGCCCATGATAGCCCAGCCTCATAGCCCTGATAACGTTGTGCCGGTAAGGGAACTCAGCGGCACAAAGATCGATCAGGTCTGTATCGGAAGCTGCACGAACTCCTCATATCAGATTATGAAAGCCGTCGCTTCCATTCTCCGGGGCAATTCTGTTGCAGAAGGCGTCAGCCTTCTCATCAATCCCGGATCAAGACAGGTCTACGAGATGCTTGCGCGGAAAGGACTGGTCGCCGATATGATTGCAGCAGGCGCCAGGATGATCGAATCTTCCTGTGGTCCGTGCATCGGTATGGGAGGCGCCCCCGGGACGGGACAGATATCAATAAGGTCATATAACAGAAATTTTAAGGGCAGAAGCGGCAACAAGGATGCATTTGTCTATCTTGCCAGTCCTGTCGCATGTGCAGTTTTTGCGGTCAAAGGGGAGATTGTTGATATCCGCAAATCAGGTCTGCGGGTCCTGATTCCGCGTGAACCCGCGCGTTACATGATAAATGACAATATGCTGATACCGCCACGGAAAGATACCCAAATGACAAAGATCATTAAGGGTCCAAACATAAAAGAGGTCCCTGTGAAAGAACCGCTTGGAGAAAAGATAGAGGCGGAAGTATTGCTGAAACTGGGCGATAATATAACGACGGACGACATAATGCCGGCCGGCTCCGCAATTCTCCCGTTGCGTTCGAACATTCCGGCCATCTCAGAATATGTATTTTCCAATATCGACAATACGTTCAGTAAGAGGGCGAGAGATGCAAAATTAACGGGTGGCGGAATCATTGTCGGAGGCGAGAATTACGGTCAGGGCTCATCGAGGGAGCATGCTGCAATTGCACCGATGTACCTCGGCATTCAGGCGGTCATTGCGATGTCTTTTGCCCGCATCCACAGGTCAAACCTGATTAACTTCGGTATTCTCCCATTGCTTTTCAAAGATACCGGAGACTGCGAGAGGATAGAAAAAGGCGACCGGCTCCTCGTAGACGGACATCAGAAATGCAATAGCAGGAGAGCAGACGTACAGGGTACATAATCGGACAAAGAATTATTCGTTCGAAGTGTGCTCGCAACTGAATGACCGGGAAAAAGAGATTATTCTTTCGGGTGGCCTGCTTCCCAATACCAGGAAACGTATTCAGAATATTTGACAAGAAAACCTCTTAAAAGGTAAATTAACTATTACCTTTTGGGCCGCTAGCTCAGTTGGTAGAGCAACGCCCTTTTAAGGCGTGGGTCGTTGGTTCGAATCCAACGCGGCTCACCACAAGCGTCCCTATCGTCTAGTCCGGCCCAGGACATCGCCCTTTCAAGGCGGTAACACGGGTTCAAATCCCGTTGGGGACGCCATATTATTTTTAGAGAAACCTTTCTTCTTTTTCTTTCTTAGATTTTGCCAGGAGAGACACAAGCTCGTTTTCTGCATGGGGCATGAGCAAAAGAGAGGTGGTTTATGCTTTCAGTTCCTTTTCTTTCTTTTCTCAGATTCCTTCAGATCGCTTAGATAGCTTCGCAATAGCGGGCTCTATAACAGGCAACTCTTTCTTAACAACCGACCAGACAACTTTGTAATTGATCCCGAAGTAGAAATGGGTAATCTTGTCTCTCATCCTTGCCATGTCGGTCCATGGAAGGTCCTTGTATTTTGTCTTTATCTCCTTGGGTATGTTCTTGGATGCTTCGCCGATGTTCTCGATCTTGAATGCAACAGCGCTTCTTGTCTTCTCATCGGCAAGGAATTCCTTGCGCTTCATTTCACCGACAAATTCCTTTATATACTGTATCGCGTCATAGATGTCCTGAATGAAGAATTTCCATTCCCGCGTCATATATATACAACCTCTTTCAGTATGCCTTTCTTGAGCTCAGGACGAATGCCGCTCTTTATAACCACATCGACCTTTTTTTTGAGAAGCCTTTGAAGATACCTTTCCATCTCGCTCAACATGATAAGTCCCGGGATATTTCTCGGTTCGAATTCAACAAGGATGTCGATATCGCTTCTCTTTTTCTGCTCTCCGCGAACAAACGACCCAAAGACACCGATCTCGTTCACCCGGTATTTCCGGCATACCTCTGCCTTATGCTCTTTAAGGATTTTCTTCACATCTTCAAGCGTGACGGCGGCTTTTTTCATAGGTATATTGTAGCAATTTTCTGAGGGGTTTTATATGAATTTCTTCCCCAAGGGGATTGCATCAAAGTTGCAGTTAGATCAAATAAAGAAGCCAAGTCATTCTGTTATAATTCCTTACGCAACATTTCTTACTATAGATTGAACTTATATGGACACGCTATGACAAACCAAGGATGGGTGACTAAGAAGAAAGAAGGCAAACGGTCTCCTCTCAGAGACAGACCTTTAAGATACCCCGGACAATCACTTGATGATGAGTTACAGAAGCTACTCGAAAAGATGGACGAAATTCTACTGGTACCCCTTTTATTCTTCGCTTTCGCCTTGCAAGAATGTGTTCGGTGGTATTTTAAATACCAAGCTTCTCTTGTTACATCTGTTCTATCCATCTTTATGGCGATAGTAGTATCAATCTGGGCGGCCATCAGAATTCGCCGAATGCGTCAAATCAAGAGACAGCTCATACTCGCTCGTGATGGCGAACGAGTGGTAGGGCAATATCTGGAGGAGTTGAGGGGTAAAGGATACAGAGTGCTTCACGATATTGTGGGAACACATTTCAATATCGATCATGTAGTGATAGCTCCAACAGGCATTTTTACAATTGAGACAAAGACCGTAAGCAAACCTCTCAGAGGAGAAACTGTTATCACTTTTGACGGCGAGAAGACACTCGTAAATGGAAGAACAATGGAACGGGACCCTATCATACAAGCACGATCTCAGGCTTCGTGGATCAAAGATTTCCTGAAGTCATCGCTTGGCAAAACATTCCCAGTGAGACCCGTTGTCCTTTTTCCGGGATGGTTTATTAAAGGCACCCCTGCCTGTTCGGACGTATGGGTGCTTAATGAAAAGGTTCTGCCCTCTTTCATAGAACATGAACCCACCATACTGGGACCTGACGACCTTCAGACTGCAACTTTTCAACTAAGTCAATATATTAAGGTGCAATAATTCTGCCTTCTTCGCCTGCAAGTCATTATCTATTGCTGACTATGTTAGATGAGATAACTGTAGAATAATGTTAAATGCACAAGCGCAAGCCTGACCCCGTTGATTCTTCCCCATGTCAATCTGATATGCAAAGAATTATTAGTCCCTGCCTTTTTCGACCACAAAATGGATAAAAAGCATGAAAGTGGTGATAAAAAGAAAACTATTTATAAATCTCACTTCTATGGCCAGCCTTGTGTACAGTGATCACCTTTTGGTCACGATCGATATCATAGATAACTCGCCAATCACCGATTCGTAACTTGAACAGATCAATATATTTGCCTGTGAGGGATAGGGGAGTAATACTTTCAATATTTTCCGATAACCACGAAAGCTTTTCTATAATCCGGCGGGAAACAGTCTTATCTATCTTTGAAAGGTCATTTAAGGCTTTAGGAAGGATGACGACCTGATACACTATTAAAGCCCTAACTGCTTCTTTACTTCCTCAAGGGGGATACCTTCTCCTCGCTCTTTCTGTCTCATGGACTCCTCAAGGTCTTTTTCGACCTCTGGTCTCAACTCAAGGCCATAGTCAGGATCCAGAAATTCATTTAGCGTCTTCCTGATAATGTCCTGGAGCTCTCCGATAGTCATGTCACCGACCTTCTTGTCTTTAAGAACGGTATCCATATCAACCCCCTTTCAGTATTAAATATACATTATTTTAACTGAAATGAACAGGATTCAACATACTAATATCACGTCCTTTTTTATGCAGCCTTCTGTATCAGCCAGGTTCTAAATTCATCAATAAAGGACGCCATTAAAAATCAAGGACTGAGAACATTACAATTTCCTCGCCCACGGTCTGTATACTGGAAGTTCGCCAATAATACGGCTAGAAGAACACGAAGTAAAGGCCGAACCAGCAAAGACTCCCCGACAGGGCTAAAATCTTCTCGAATATGTTTAAGCGGGAACTCCTGAAGATAAAATATATGCTGATGGGCGAGGTGAGAAAACACGCCGTAATAAAAAACCACTTCGGAAAGATATTCTTTCTTGACGGTTCCGGGAAAAGAGAACAGAATGGACATTCGATCTCACCATCCAGCCGGTGTCCGCACCGGACGCATCTGACCACGCCCAAAATTTCGTCGACCCTGTCCCTGTCATCCATTAATTAATTATACAAACATATCATCGACGGAAGAAACTTCGGACGGGATTATCTCGCGAAGTTATATCACTTGTTTTTTGCCGAAAAGATTATATAATTGAAATAGAGTCCAAAAAATTAAGGAGGTATCATTATGGCGAAGAGTAATAACTTATGATTGTGACATATGCGGTTCGGAGATAGTGGTTTCGGAGACCGGAGATTCGCAGTTGAGTCCCATCTACTGTTGCGGCGTAGAGGTGACAGAGGTAAGTTCCATTCAGAAAAAACAGGCGAAACCCAAAGGGAAAGCAGCGAAAAAAGTAACAAAGAAGACAGCCAAGAAGAAACTTGCAAAGAAGACGTCTGCTCCAAAAAAGAAACGGTCGTAGGCTGAGAACCGTTTTTCATCTGCGGCAATGAAAAACGGCGCGGAGCTCACATTTTTGCTATGGAAGACCAGTAATTTACGATAGATTTGATTACTCCTGAAAACTTGTCGGAATCGACCGGTTTGGTGATGTAGCAGTTTGCGTGGACGGCATATGCGCTTTCGACATCCCGTTCGTCATTCGAAGTTGTCAGGACTATTACGGGAATGCGCTTCAGATCCGGGTTCTCTTTAATCTCTTTTAAGACCTCGATGCCGCCTTTCTCAGGCAAACTCAAATCCAGCAGGATAATGTCCGGACGCTCCAAACCCACCTCACTATCTCTGCTCAAAAGATAGGACATCGCTTCCTCCCCACTCCCAACCACTTTCAGAGAAGAAGGAATATTGCTTTCTTTCATTGCTTGCCCGGCAAGCCGGACATCCGCAGGATTATCTTCTACCAGAAGGACATTGAATAATCTGCTATTTGTTCCTACGTCTTCCTCCATTCCGGCCCGGCGACCTGATTCGCCGTCGCACTCACCGCATAACGCTCATTTTTCCAACAGGGTACTGAATGTATTATGGTGCTCTTCTTCTTCAGAAAGGATCTTTTCGAAAAGCCGTTTTGTTGTGGAATCGTCTTCCTTCTCCGCCAGCTTTATAATCTCTCTGTAGAGAGTCATCGCCTCTTCTTCCGCTTTTTTATCGATTTCGAGGATCTCCCTGACGGTCCGTCCGATACATATCGCTTTCTTTAATGGAAGTGTAGTCGGCACCCCACCGAGATAATCCAGTCTCTCTGCAATCGCCTCCGCATGTTTCATCTCTGTAATCGAAATCTTTTTCAATACCCCGCCCAGTGATTCAGCATTAATGCCCCTCGCCGTGACGTGCTGCCACATGTACTGAACAGTGACAAGAACTTCACGTGATATGGCATCATTCAGTCTGTCAATCAATTTCTTGCTCGCCATAAGCCCTCCTCTTATTTTTGACGGACGGAGCAGCATCGTTAAACAAACTATTTGCCTGTTGCGTTGTTGCAGCCCATCCAAAATGCCGGCGAAACTCTCTTCGGCGTGCGGGTCGTCCGTCCTTTTTACCGGTCCGCCCTGACAGATCCGTATGGGTATACCTTGCCCTTGATCTGGTCGAGGGTCTTCAGCATGTCATGATGTTTTACCTCGTCTCCCATGAGATTAGAGACCATGAAGTCGACAAAGAAATCCTTGCTCTCTACGGAGCAGGTATTTGCAAGCCCCATGGATTTCGCCTCGGCCTTGATATGTTTTTCCAGGACGTCGGCGATGGGAATGAGTTCCTCCGGCGACAGATGCTGCGCCTCCTTGGTGAGCGCATCAATGACAAACTGTTGCATGATCTTGTGCTTTTCGGAATCACGCTTTATGATTTCCATTATTACCTTCACAAACGAGTTCTTTGATTTCTTCTGCAGATCCTCGGCGAGGTTGATCGTCTCGTTCTCCAGGTTTTGCCACTCCTTAAAATGCTCGGCGAGTTTTGCACCGTCCGTATGATGAGTCATTTTTTCCTCCCTTTTCAATTAATTGTTGATTGTGATCCTTCCAATTGTCAGTGACCAGCCCGGTACAGTTTCATCACATATCACTGCACCGCGCACTCTTGCAAGTGTATGCACCCCCTTTCATTCTTAACCTTAGGCAAGAATGATACCAGGGTGTAAGCGATTGAATTTAATTGAATTTAAGAAATAAAAGGTAGTGGGAAATCGGGCAACTTGCCCTGTCGAAATGGAATATTGCCACGGCAGGCTGTAAATGTGAATCTTCACCCGCCGCAGAAACATCAGATGACTCTGATCATGTCGATATTCAAGAATAGTTCAAGACAGTTTGAGTCCGCTCCTGCTCAGAACGGCAATACCTGTACGGGGATAGCACTATCGGTCGTGGTCCCGTCACCCAGCTGACCGTTACTATTACTACCCCATGCCCAGATTGTCCCGTCATTTCTTAATGGCAACAGTATGCTGATAGCCTGCTGTAATGGCTATGGCACCTGATAGTCCGCTCACCTCGACACGGATGTTGGCATCAGTAGTGGTCCCGTCTCCAAGCTGACCGTTACTATTACTGCCCCATGCCCAGATTGTGCCGTCATTTTTCACGGCAACAGTGTGGGCGTTGCCTGCCGCAATGGCCATCACGTCCGAAAGCTTCTTTACATCCACGGGGCTATTTTTCTGAGAATTGTCCCCGTGACCAAGCTGGCCACTGCTGTTGTCCCCCCAGGCGCGGACCGTGCCGTCCTTCTTCAATGCAACGGTATGGGCTGAGCCCGCCGCTATAGCTGTCACGTCCGAAAGACTGCCCACCTGTACTGGCTTCGTTTTGTTAGTTGTGCCTCCATGACCGAGCTGACCGCTGCTGTTAGCTCCCCATGTCCATACAGTGCGGTCGCTCTTCAGGGCAACCGTATGGGCCTCACCTGCCGCAATGGCCGTCATGGTCATGCCCGAAAGGCCGCTCGCCTGCACAGGCGTGGCAGCTTTCGGTTGTAGTCCCGTCTCCAAGCTGACCACTGCTGTTGTCTGCCCCATGCCCATACCGTCCCGTCGCTCCTCAGGGCAACCGTGTGGGCGTGGCCTGCCGCAATGGCAATGGCTTTCATGTCCGAAAGGCCGCTCACCTGCACAGGCGTGAGCGCTGTCGGTTGTAGTCCCGTCTCCAAGCTGACCACTGCTATTATCCCCCCATGCCCACACCGTCCCGTCACTCTTCAGGGCAACCGTGTGGGCGTTGCCTGCTGCAATGGCCGTCACGTCCGAAAGATCCGCTCACCTGCACAGGCGTCGCACTGTCGGTAGTAGTCCCGTCACCAAGCTGGCCGCTACTGTTACTGCCCCATGCCCATACCGTCCCGTCGCTCTTCAGATAAACTGTCTGGGTTGCCGCTACTATCCTGCCCTGATCACTGACACTAAAGTTAAACCCGGTAGCATTCAGGCCAAAGAGATAGACTTTCAAGTCCACCGGACTAAAATTAAGTTGAGTCCCGGGAAATGAATCTGGTGAAGGAGTCACTCTGTACTTGACCCTCCTTCACATCATTGAATGTGTAATGGCCGCTTGCATCTGTCACTGCACGCCCCTGAGCCGTCGCCGGAAAGAGTTACCGTCACGCCTGAAAGCGGCACACCGCCTGATCTGACCGTGCCGGAAATCGAAAATTTCTCATTGTTGCCGCCACATCCTGAAATCATGATCATTGTGACCACGCTCACTAAAAAAACCAGAATTGACGGGAAAAATTTAATTAGCTTCATCTTGCTATAATTTTCCATGGACATACTCTCCTAAAGTTGCTTTGCATTAAATTGTGAAGAGCAAAAATACCGTTTCACATTATACATCATTTTGCATTCCGTGGTGGCAAGAAATAATTTTCTCCTGTTGACTTCAGGAGCCGCCTCTGGTAGTTTATCTCCCGCCATGGGAAGAATATTGATCCTCATTATCTGCCTGATATCCACCTCATTTCTACCGGTTACCGCATATGCGTTTGACGGTCCTTTACAGGTGAAAAACCAGTTCCCTTTATTCCTTTATGCCGATGCGCAGTACCTGGAATCGGCTTCCCTTGAGAATTCTTTTTGTGCGAGTCTCTCGCATTCGAGCATCAACCTGATCAGGGAATCTTCTGAGTGGTCCGCCGGGCTTGACATGGAAATCACGGAACTTGATCTCAGGTTCAAGAAAAGCGTAAGGGATTTCATCGAAATAGGGATCGATTTGCCCTTAATCAGTTTCAATTCGGGGTTTATGGATGATTTCATCAACGGCTTTCACGATACATTCGGGTTTCCTGACTACGGGCGGAGCGAAAGGCCCGAAAACGAATTTCTTTACGATGTGACGCGGAGAGGTATTCCTGTGGTGAAAGGAGAAGGCGGGCGCATAAGGATCGGCGATGTGAGGCTCTCGCTGAAGAAACCCCTTCTCACGGGCGACCCCGCTATAAGCCTGAGAGGCGACGTCGAGTTTCCGACGGGGGCTTCCGGAAAAGGTTATGGAAACGGCAGCATCGATACAGGCTTCTCTGTCCTGGTAGACAAGGACATAAGCCAAAAAGTCAGGTCCTATTTCAACCTCGGCGTGGTCTTCCCCGGTGACTTGAAAGGACATGAGAATATAAACCTCACGGAATTTGCGTTTGGCGGGGCGGCAGTCGAGGCAGCTTTCTGGAAACATGTCGGCCTGATCGCACAGGTATTTGTCCAGAACTCTCCCTTCCCCGAAACAGGCATTTCGTCAATTGACAGACTGGCCGTGCTGCTAACCCTCGGAGGCAGATATTACGCAGGCAAGAACAGCTTTGAGCTCTCGTTTACAGAAGATCCGAATACAGCCGGGGCACCGGATTTTACATTGAATTTCTCGTTCAAGAGAAAGTTTTGAAGCTTGCCGGCCTGATAGCTTGCAAGCTTCCGGACTTGAAAGCTCTCACGCTTGTGAGCTATTATGCATACTGCCATGAAAAAGAAAAAGAGAATAAGACCGGGCTGGGATGAATATTTTATCGGCATTGCAAAAGCGGTGGCAACGCGGGCCACGTGTCTGAGGAGAAGATACGGAGCGGTCATCACAAAGGACAAAATCATTGTCAGCACAGGATACAACGGCGCCCCCTCGGGGATGAAAGACTGTCTGGAGGTCGGCAAATGTACCCGGAAAGAACTGCAGATACCGCATGGCGAGAGATATGAGCTCTGTCATAGCGTTCACGCTGAGGCGAATGCTATCATCCGCGCGTCTGTTGACGAGTTAAACGGAGCTACAATTTATATATCCGGCATTGATGACGACAACAGGGAATGTCTCTCGGAGCCCTGCATGATGTGCAAGCGTATGATACTGAACTCGAGTATAGCAAAGGTCGTTTATTCGGACGGCAACACAGGATTCGTGGTCGTTGATCCCAGAAGATGGCTCAGAAAAAGGGTTTAGGAGGTAGAATTTGAAAACTATTCTAGTAACGGGATGTGCCGGATTTATCGGCTGGAAGGTCTCTGACATGCTGCTTGAAGAAAATGCAAATGTGGTCGGAATCGACAACATGAACGACTATTACGATCCGAGGCTGAAGGAATGGAGGCTTCGACAGTTAAAAGCAAAAAGTGAAAAGTTGAAAGTCGAAAAGAATACGGAATTCATTTTTGAAAAATCTGATATCGGGAATTTTGATTCAGTTAAGAAAATTTTCTCGAATCATAAGATTGACGCCGTTATCAATCTCGCTGCAAGGGCGGGGGTCAGGGCATCCGTGGAAGACCCCTGGGTCTATCTCGATACCAATACAAAAGGCACCCTGAATCTTCTTGAATGCTGCAAGAACTCCGGCGCAAAGAAGTTTGTGCTGGCGTCCACATCGAGCCTTTACGGCCTTAACAAAATGCCTTTCCGGGAGACAGACAGCACAGATACCCCGTTGGCGCCTTACTCCGCGACAAAAAAAGCTGCCGAGGCACTCTGTTACAGTTATCATTACCTTTATGGCATTGACATCAGTATCCCGAGGTACTTCACAGTCTATGGTCCTGCGGGAAGACCGGATATGAGCATATTCATATTCATAAAAAAAATAGACAATGGCAAACCTATAACAGTTTTTGGAGACGGAAAACAGAAAAGGGATTTTTCCTTCATCGATGACATAGCGGACGGAACATTGAAATGTCTTAAGCCCTTTGGATATGAAGTATTCAATCTCGGCAATGACAACTCAGTCGGACTCATGTACGTGATAAATTTGATTGAAGATGCGCTCGGCAAGAAAGCGGTCATCGAATATGCGCCCCGTCATCCCGCCGATGTTTTTGCGACCTGGGCCGATATCGAAAAGGCCAAAGAGAAATTGAAATGGCATCCCGCGACGACCATCGAAGAGGGCATAAAGAAGACCGTGCAGTGGTATCTCGAAAACAGAGAATTTTTGAATAGTCTTAAAGGATATGCCCTCGAGAAATCTCTGACAGTGATGACCGAACAGATGCGGGCATGTGTGCAGCAAAAGCTCTCCGGCAGCTCCTTCGTGGGCGCTTATTTATCCGTCATCTCTGCACATTTTGATTCTGTCTGATTGACCCGAAAATAGGTTCCAAAATACGTCATTCCCGCAGTCTGTAGGCGGGAATCCACTTTTAAAACACATGGATGCTCCGCCTCAGGCGGACTAAAACCTCGGGCATGACGAAAAAACGCCCATTTTCATTCTCCTTTGTTGGCCAAAGGCACACGTGCCTGCATGTTTACCGACATTCAGATCCGACCACATAGTCAATACCAGATTGGGCTTTTATGTTATCATTTGAAGTTATGGAAATGAGACTTCAGAAGATTCTCTCGGAGATGGGCATTGCGTCGAGGAGAAAGGCCGAGGAGATGATAATGGAAGGCAGAGTAACAGTGAACGGCAGGACCGCAACCATCGGCATGAAGGCAGATCCGTCAAAGGACCACGTGAAGGTCGATGGGAAACTCCTCACAAGGCGTGAACCAAAGGTTTATGTCATCTTTAATAAACCGAAAAACGTTGTGACGTCGCTCCACGATCCCGAAGGACGGCCGACCGTAAAGGATTTTCTGAAAGGGGTAAAATATAAAATTTTTCCTGTGGGCAGGCTTGATTATGACTCTGAGGGCCTCCTTCTCCTGACAAATGACGGTGATTTTGCGCAGGCGGTGCTCCATCCTTCAAAGAAGATTTCGAAGACGTATCTGGTGAAGGTGAAAGGTATCCCCGGGGACGGAGAAATCGGGAAATTGCGAAAGGGGATAATGCTTGAAGACGGACTGACGGCTCCGGCAAAGGCAAGAAAAGTGAGGGTAGCCGAAAACAATGCATGGCTTGAGATGGCGATACACGAGGGAAAGAAGAGGCAGATCAGGAGGATGCTCGATAAGATAGGACATCCTGTGCTCAGGCTCAGGAGAATAAGGATAAACGGTATCGGACTGGGAAAACTTGAGACCGGAGCGTTCAGATATTTAACACATGAAGAGATGAATAGTATAAAGAAACAAGTATTGAGCTAATCGGGAGGTTAAATGGTTCGGAACAGGGGATGCGGAGAGATCGGCGAATCTGATATAGGGAAGAACCTCACTCTGAGCGGGTGGGTTTTCAGAAGAAGGGACCACGGAGGCCTTATTTTTATAGACCTGCGCGACCGGAGCGGCATACTCCAGGCGGTCTTCAGTCCTGATGTGTCCGGTGATGCACATGCACGTGCGCACGATCTGAGGAGCGAATATGTTATCTCTGTCTCCGGAGAAATCAGAAAGCGTCCGGAGGGGACTGAAAATCCGAATATGCCGACCGGCATGGTCGAAATGTATGTGGATGAACTCAAAGTCCTCAATGAGTCTTCCCCGCTTCCGTTTACCATAGAGGATGCTGCCGACGCATCCGAATCGCTTCGGCTGAAACACAGGTATCTTGACCTGAGAAGACCGGAGATGCAGAGGAATCTGATCATAAGACACAAAGTCACAAAGGTCATCAGAGACTACCTCGACGAAAAGGGATTTATTGAGGTCGAGACCCCTATGCTCACAAAGTCCACTCCGGAGGGGGCGAGAGATTATCTCGTTCCGAGCCGCCTGAATCCCGGTCATTTCTACGCATTGCCCCAGTCGCCGCAGATTTTCAAGCAGATACTTATGGTGTCAGGTTTCGAAAAGTATTTTCAGATCGTGAAATGTTTCAGGGATGAAGACCTCCGCGCAGACCGGCAGCCCGAATTCACACAGGTCGATCTCGAGATGTCTTTTGCCGATATGGAAGATATTATTGAAAATATCGAAGGAATGATGAAGAGGCTTTTTAAAGACGTAATCGATGTGGATCTGGATATCCCGGTTGAGAGATTGAGTTTCCATGAGTCTATCGAGAGGTTTGGAAATGACAAGCCCGATTTACGTTTCGGCCTTGAACTCAAAGATATGGCCGACCTGGCTGAAAAAGGCACTTTCAAGGTGTTCCTTGACGCCGTTCAGTCGGGCGGAAGGGTGAAAGCGATTAACGGTAAAGGCATGGCGAATCTTTCGAGGAAAGAGATAGATACGCTCACGGAAGAAGCTGTCTCTTTCGGGGCAAAAGGTCTCGCATGGATAAAGGTAAAGTCCGCCGGAGGCGGAGGTTTTGAGTCTCCGATCACAAAGTTTTTCCCCGAAGAAATTCTGAGGCAGATGGCTGACAGGCTTGATGCTGAAGAAGGTGATCTGATGCTGTTCGTTGCCGACAAAGGGAAGGTCGTCCATGATGTCTTGAGCAGGATGAGACTTGAACTGGGGAAGAGATTAAACCTGATAAAAGCGGGATACAGATTCGCATGGATCACAGATTTCCCCCTCCTTGAATGGAATGATGAAGAGGGCAGGTTTGAGGCGATGCATCATCCGTTCACTTCGCCGATGGACGAAGATATAGAGAAGATGCTTACGGGAGACGTGAACAACAAAGACCTGCTCGGTTCACTTAAGGCAAAGGCGTATGACATCGTGCTCAATGGCTACGAAATAGGAGGAGGAAGCATCCGTATCCACAGGCGGGATTTACAGAAGAAGATGTTTGAGGTTTTGAGGATATCCGACGAAGATGCAAGGATAAAATTCGGCTTTCTACTCGATGCGCTCGAGTACGGCGCGCCGCCGCACGGAGGGATAGCCCTCGGACTGGACAGACTCGTGATGATAATGGTCGGCGCTTCTTCCATAAGAGACGTCATCGCATTTCCGAAGACACAGAAGGCGTTCTGCCTGATGAGCGGCACTCCTTCTCCTGTTGAACCGAAGCAGTTGAAAGAACTGCATATAAAATTGAATTTGCCTGAAGTGTGAAAACCAACCTCAGGAATGCCTTCTTGCTGCCGGTTCAAGTTTGCAACTTTGAACCCGCAAACCGGAGGTCAGCTTCGAGGAATTCTTTGATTAAAAGTTTTTCACGTACTCGATATAGGAGTCATAGTTTCGCTTCACTTCTGCAATACTGTCACCGCCAAATTTTTCAAGGAAGGCATCCGCTATCGTCAAAGCCGTCATCGCCTCTCCTATTACACTTGCGGCGGGCACTGCACATATATCAGAACGTTCATACGCGGCTTTGACTGGATTCTTTGTCAGGATGTCAACAGAACGGAGCGGTTTTCTTAAAGTCGGTATCGGCTTCATCGCTGCCCTCAGGATTATCGGCATGCCATTCGCCATTCCTCCCTCGATCCCCCCGGCATTGTTCGTTTTGCGATAAATACCGTAAGGCGTAAAGCGTAAAACGTCTGAAGATCTTCCGGCCACTTTACGCTTTACACCTGACATTTTACGTTCGCAAAAGATTTCGTCCATAACCTCCGAGCCGGGTTTCATGCTCATCTGAAAACCAAGTCCAACCTCAACTCCCTTTATAGCCTGGATACTCATCAAAGCCCGGGCGAGACGGCCTTCAAGTCGCCTGTCCCACTGGCTGTGACTTCCGAGTCCGACCGGCGCACCGGTGACAAAGACTTCGAATATCCCGCCAAGAGAATTCCCTTCCCTCAAAGTCCTGTCGATAAGTTTCACAATCTTTCCTGTCACATCTTCATCGGGGCATCTGACAGGGGACTTCTCGGCTTTCCTGAAAATTTCAAGAAGTTCCTTTTCCTTTAAGTGCGGGCTCCTGATTTCTGTTTTCTGTTTTCCTATCTGAACAACATAGCTCCCGATCCGGATATCAAATTCAGAGAGAAACTTTTTTGTTACCGCACCCAGGGCGACCCTCATTGCTGTCTCTCTCGCACTTGAACGTTCAAGGATATCCCTGATATCACGGCGGCCGTACTTAATCGCACCTGCCAGGTCCGCATGCCCCGGCCTTGGTCTTGTGACTGCCGGAATCGAGCCTTTAAACAGGACATCCGGAGACATACCCTTTATCCAGTTCTTGTAGTCCCTGTTTTCGATGAGGAGGGTTACAGGTGAGCCGATTGTCTTTCCCCATCTTACTCCTGACAGGATTTCGGCATGGTCGGATTCTATCTTCATCCGACCTCCTCTTCCGTAGCCTCCTTGTCTTCTCTTAAGGTCCCTGTCGATATCTTCTGAAGAAAGGCAAAGGCCGGAAGGAATGCCCTCAATGATGCCGGCCAGAGCCTTGCCGTGTGATTCCCCGGATGTCATGTAGCGAAGAGTTGACATATTCAGGGGAAGTATACCATAGCCGGACCATTTTTTTGCCTGAGGAAGACGTTGTAAAAAAATCTATTTTTTGATAACTTTGAACAGTCTCTGAATTATTGTGAAGACAATCGGCCAATGAACATAAAGACCATATCCGGATACGTTGCAGTTCTGACCCTGTCCTTCCTCCTGTACGCGACGAAACCGGCAAACCCCCTTTACTATAGTTCGCTGCCTGTACTGATGGTGATGTTCCCGATAATTGCCGGATACAGAGTGAAATTGAAATTTGCTGTTAAAGACATCATGTTAGGGATTATTGTATCTGCTATTATCCTTTTACCTTACTCTATTGCCTTTTCACCCTCCCCCTCACCCACTCCCCTTGAGGGAGGTGGATGGGGGAGGGGCCATCTCCTTTATTACATACTTTTTCAACTCCTGAGTGTAGCCTTTCCGGAGGAGTTCTTTTTCAGGGGATTTCTTCAGGATTCGACAGGCAGAAATCTCAAGGCCGTCCTTGTTGCGAGCCTTCTGTTCGCCGCCGCACATCTGCCGAGGGCCATTTTCCTCGGCGAGTGGATATCGCTCCTCAGCTTTTTCCCGTCACTGGTAATGGGATGGCTTTACATGAAGACAAATAACATCGTTCCGGGCACCATATTCCACCTGTTGGCAAATCTGGTCTACAAGATCACATAAGTGAGAGAACCTGCTGTGCTACGGTATCAATGTTTATGAGTGAAACTCTTTACAAATTAAAAGTGAACCGACGTTTTAAATGGAATAGACATTCTTTGTGCCGTCATTCCGGCAGTGTGTTGAGCCGGAATCCAGTGACGTTGCTTTAAGTCGCTGGATGCCGGATCATCCGCCTGAGTCGGACGGCATGACAAACAATAAAGGCATTCAGTTGTTAAGGCCGTCATTCCTCGCAGTCTGTCGTCCGCCTGAGGCGGAGAATCCACTTCAAAACACATGGATGCTCCGCCTCAGGCGGACTAAAACCTCGGGCATGACGAAAAAGCCCATTTTCATTCTCCTTTGTGAGCCAAAGGCACATGTGCCTGCATGTTTCCCGGTCAGATGCATTTTGGGGGATGAACACAATTAACGTTGAAACTTTCTAAATTTCCTGATTATCAAAACAACCACTAGCCGGCATGAATAAAACCATCGTATCCGCCAGGGCTGTCTGATAATTTTGAGTAGCACCGATAGAACATCCGCCCCCGCCGCCTCCTTTGTTCCCACCCGGAAGTGTAACGGTCGCCTGATTGGAATACGCGGAATAGGCGCCTGCATTGAATGCCCTTACCCTGTAAGTGTACGTCTTTCCAGCCTGTACGGTGCTGTCCGTATAAGTCGTCTGGTCTGCCGGAATCGTGGCAATCTCCGCAAACTGTCCTCCGGACTGCTTGCGCTCTATCGAAAACCCGCTTTCTCCCTGAGAATTGTCGGTCCATGTCAGTGATACCTGCGTTTTCGACTCAGCCACCGCATTAAGATTCGATGGCGGCAGGAGAGCTGTAAGCGCCTTATAGGCATTCACCCTGCCTCCCGTGAGGATCTTGCCCTGAAGGGACGGCAGTACATCCACCGAGCCTAAAATCGTTTCCTTTATCTGGTCTGCAGTGAAATCATTATGCAAAGATGCTATCAGGGCGCCAATACCGGCTACCACAGGAGTTGACATGGAAGTGCCGTCGAGGAACTGGTAGGCGTCATTGTAATCTATGAAAAAAGCTGAAAGACTGCCGGCGCCGGAGGGGTTCACCGCATCTACTGAAGTCAAATATTGATCATTCATGCTGTCGCTGCATATTTCAGGAAGTTCGACAAACAGGCCGGTGAAATTATTAAGACCCGTATAAGACCTTCCCAGTGCGTCATCTGTTACATATGTCGCATGGAGGTAATTCTGATAAAAAGCGCTTGAACCTATATCGTATCCGATATCCTGTCCCGAAATAAAAAGACGGCCTCCGCTGTCCAGATAAGACTCGAGGTTCGTCTGGTCTGTAGCGGTAAGAGTATTCTGATATTCGCCACCCGTAAACCAGATCACGAGTCTATACTGACTTAATGTATTGAGCGGAGGTCCGTTGTCACTATTTGAAGGAACTGTATAGATATCGGGGGTAAATCCGAGTGACTGAAGGACTTCTGTATAATAAGTCTCAAATGTGTCCCCGCCGTCATCATCCACAAGCAGTATCTTATCACCCGAAGAAATATTCTCGAAGTTCAAGGCGCTCTGCATGACCGAATGCCGGGTATTCGTATCGCTGACACACTCGAAACCGTAGGACAGGTAGACCACTTTATATGCTCCGCTGTAAGTTGTGCCTGTAGTAAAAGACGGGATCGTGCTCAGAATGTTTGTCCCCGGAGCGGCAACATCCACTGAAGTCGGCCCGTAGTTGGAAAAGCCTGCAAGGTTGTCATTCTGATCGCTCGCCGCCACAGAAATAATATTGGAAAGATCGAAACCGGCAGGATAGCTGGGTGTTATGTCATCGTTAGTGTTTTCATTTCCTGCAGCTGCGACAAAAAGGATATTGGGATATGATGCAATAGTATCCTTAAGGGGTTTGCCGTCCGAAGGATTTTGAGGAGTAAAAGCAAAGCTCATGTTGACCACCCTCACGTTATTTGATGCAGCATATGCAATTGCCGTCATGACATCAGCCTCTGTCCCTTCCCCGTTCTGATCCAGGACTCTTAAAGGCATAATCTTCACGGACCAGTTCACGCCTGCAACCCCGATTGAATTATTTCCTATGGCCCCGAGGATACCCGAGACATGCGTGCCGTGGCCGTTCAGGTCGGTCGTATCATTATTGCCGTCGACAAAATTATAACCGGCTATCACGTTGCCGGAAAGATCGGGATGGTTCTTGTCGATTCCGGTATCGACGACCGCAACTATCACCACAGCAGAGCCTTGTGTAATATCCCATGCATCGTGCGCATCGATATCGGCTCCCGCTGAGCCCCTGACGCCGTTCACCGTCTGGCCCGTATTATGCAGCCCCCACTGCTGATTAAACTCTGCGTCATTCGGGATCACCGCTGCTTTTACAATATAGTTCGGTTCTGCATACTCGACGTCCGGGCTTGCCTGATAGGTTTGAATAGCCTGCTGCACAGAGACTCCCGGCGACAGCTTCACCTTCTGGAACCCGTCTATCCCTATGTTCTTGATTGAAGCCGCACCCACCAGATTATGGACGCTGTACCTTTGACCCTCGCGGACTCCTGTTTTAAATTTGACGATTATTTCGCCTTCTTTATATGCGGACGGATAATCTTGCCTGGACGAACTATCTCCGCAGGAAACGACGCTCAGAACAATGAATGCAGCTATCAGATATCTCAGCATTTGGCCTCCTATAGCGGAAGATTGCCTCTCACATGAATCATATAATAGCCCGGAGAGATTTTATATTTTTCGAGCCCGGCGAGAAAAAAAGGGTTTTCGATGAAAGACCTGCCCGGCATCAGTTCCATGTTGAGGTCCATGACCGTATCGTGTATCACGCCTCTCACCCTCGCATAAATATCTTTCCCTTCAAGGGCAATGGAAACAACATTCAAGATATTGCCTTTGATGTCGATAGCGCCCTTCACCCCATTGAAGAGATTCAAAGGCACGTTCGTCTCCGAAAAGATGAAGGGTTCAAAAACTGCATTATCCGCAATGAACTCGATGTGGCCGGTCTCATTCGTCATAGCGAATCTGCCGGAGATAGATCCCTTCCCGTGGATCCCTGCGAGTCTAAATAACGATATCTCACTGATGTCGGCCTTTTTCACGTCAAGCCGCATCCGCATGCCGCCCTTCGAAAGATTCATTTTCCCCGAAACGGTACCCCCGCTGATCCTGCCGTCCATTGTTAAATTCAGCCGGAGCAGCATAAGACTGAGAGGACTGACATGAGCGTCGATGTTATCCAGAGAAATTACTTCTTTGCCCGAGTGCTCCAGCCGCAGGTTATCTATGTGAAGGTCGTAGAAAAAACCCTTTCTGAGGCCTTTCACTTCCGGTTCGAATTCTCTGCTGAGAGAATCTTCTATGATAGTCTGAATTGATTTTTCCGGGAACACAAACCATATTGCCCAGAAAATGACGGGCAGGGAGATAAGGACGATAAAAATCTTTTTCACTTCGGTTTTAAGAAAGATAGTACAAGTGAAATATTCAGGAGTTCAGGATTTTCGAAGGATTTTTTTACGGTGGCCTTCTTAATAGTAAGAATCATGGGCGCATTCTCTATCCTGTAAAAAATATTCACCATTTCGTTCATGCTTACTTTCTCTATGGAAATATCAGCTTCCTCTTCAAAACCGTCTTTCACCTCGCGTTTTCCCGCAGACTTGACGCTCTTCAGTTTATCTTTCAGCCCGGCGGACGAGAAGACGTCGTCGACAGCCTGGACAACACCTTGCACATTCGTAAGATTTTTTTTGCCTTCCACTGCCGTAACCCGCTGGCTGAGAGATAGGAATTCGTCCTTCAGTCCCAACATTTCCTTCCTCTGCTCTTTCAGCAGCTTCAGCTCTCTCCTCTCGGATGAAAGTTGCCTGACCGCAAGGGTCGCAGCAATGATGACGATCACAAGCCCTGCTATAAAATAGATATATCGTCTATCCTTAAGCAGCGACCTCAAGTCCTTCTCTCCCTGGCTGTTATCGTAAACAACATTTTCCCCTGCGCGGAAGACTTTGAATCGGATATCGCCACCTCACTGAAAAGACCGTCAAGTCTGTCTTTCAGTTGCTGGATATCGCTCAGCGAAGGAGCTTCACCCTTCATTGAAATATTTCCCTTGTCCGCGCTGATCTCATTGAATACGACACCCTGTTTCTCAACGCGTGAAAGTTTCAGCATGGTGTCGAGCGGATCAACCCCTATGAATAAATCCTCTTTCCCCTTCAATTCCTTCATATGAGACTTAAGTTGCAATAACTCGTTCATGATATTTTTTTCTCCCGGGAAAAGCGCCTGATAATCTTTCCTCATTTCGTTCCTTAAGGAGGCAATCTGATATTTTGTGGAGATCATGCCTGCCAGAAAATTGGCCGAAAGGACTACTGCCAGGCATATCAGGAGTGCGGCGGTCCACTCTCAGGGACCTCTTCGTCTTCTCGGTGTCCCGCGTATATGAAAATTCTTCTCTTCTTAAATTTATTGTGGGTGCTTTCATCTCTTCCACGGCGAGTGATATTCTGTCTTTGTCCTCTATCGTTTCCGGCGAAAAAAGTCGGGATGGGGTAAAATCCCTCAGGATATTCCGAAGCTCTATAGAGGTTGACAAAAACAGGGTCGAGATTAAATGATTTCAGTCTTGCGAGAATCTCCCGGATACTGTCTTTTTCGATATATACTGCCAGGACCTGATACTTGTCGTCGGAACTTCCGAGCACAACGCAATCAAATATGACTCTGTCCGTTCCGCCGAGTATGATGCCGTCGAGTTCAAAGGGAAGGACCTCCCTTACCCTGTCCTTGTCGGAGAAAGGCAAGTCGATGACTCTGAAGTTGAGACCGCTCACGGGCAAACTCAGATATGCATTTTCCACATCTTCGGTTACTTTATCGATTGAGAAATCGAAGCGGTTCGAAACAGGATACTTCCTCGTTTCTTCCATCTCGTATTTCCCTTTCTGGAGAATCAAATACGTAGGTGCACAACTCTTCTTCTCTGAGGTCGATAAAGACAGATCTGCCCATCAATATTCCTTCCAGTAGGAGACAGTTACCGAAGACGGCGAGACGTTCAGCACAGTCTCGATTATCCTTTTCACCCCGCCGGATTCGGCGGAAGACGTTACGCGGTAAATACTCCCCTGAGTCACTATCTTTCCCATAAGAGATTGCCCTATTTCGGCAAATCCTGTAACTTTACTGATATCGGTTGGATCCCCAAACGGCGTGGCATTCCGGTAATTAATCAGGTTCTGCGCCAGATCGTCGGTTATAGCGTCCGAAAGACACATGAGCACAGGTTTCCCGGCTCCATTAATGTTCACAATGAGATTGTCCCTGCGCCCATAGACAGTGATGTAAGGCAACAGTGTCTCATAATCCTTTTCGCTTATTCCGTTGATCAGCAGGACCTCATCCACACTGTCGAAGGCCGCATTTTTCGCACCCGTCTCTGAATCAGCAAGCCTGGGATTGCTGTCACTGTCGATCCAGTCTGCTATCCTGTCAGCTATCTTTTCATCCAATGAAAGGTTATTCAGGAGCCTCTTGAATGAATTATAGGCTGTGCACGTTTAAAGTCCTCCCGTCAGGCCCGACTATAGAATTAACGTTGAACTTGGAATTTTCATCTTCTATTTTCACTGCCAAAACTCCCTTGAAATCTTCGAAAGGGTTTTCTACCGGCAGTTCCATAGACCCGGGATATGAATAGCTCTGATGACCTACCATATCCGACAGAAATTTTGCCGCAACATTGACGCCTGACTTCGCCATTATCGAAAGACGCTGGGAATCACGCCAGTTGTAAAGACTGCTCGTGCCCGTATACACCCCGTATGAAAATTCAACCACCATGGCAGTAATTATAACAACTACCATCAGGGTTATGACTAGTGCCATGCCTCTCTGGCTTTCTAGTTTTGTATTTTCACAATATCTCACATCGACCCGCCGATCTTCGGCGTCGATATGTCGGAGAGTGTAACCTGCCTTCCTTTCATCGCCATAGACAGACTTATTCTTATTTCCAGCGGTTTGCTCCTGTTTATCTCTGTATCCCATGTCCTGACCCATGTGTCATCATTATATTTTGCCTCCACTGTGAATCCCGAGAGGTCTTCAATGATAGCAAAGCCTTTGGTTTCTCCGGCAGGGTTGTAAGGCGATTCGACTTTTTTCAGAAGATTCAGTTTCCCGTCCTTTTCTTCAACATAATATGAAATCCTGGAAAGACCCGGGCGGAGTGTTGAAAAGGTCGTGAACTCGATTTGAGACGCGCCCTTGCCATAGATATCCCTGTCAGACATCCTGAAAAATGTCTGTTTGTCGGTGTTCACGTATGCAGAATCGAGTTCGCATTTCAGGATATCAAGTGCCCTGCGTGATTCCTGAAGCTTTACCATCGACTCGTCCATGCCGTCTATCGCCTTGTGTGCCAGGAAGAAGGTACTGTAGATAGCGGCAAGGACTATCGAAAGTATAGCGACAGCGATGAGAATCTCTATGAGGGTGAAACCTCCCACTTTTTGCCCCCAGTTTAATAAAGGGGGGTTAAGGGGAATTTTCTTTCTTGAAGACAAACTCATTCAGTTTCACCTCTTCCTTGTCCGCTTTTACTGAAACAATGATTTCGCCTATGCCCGGATATGGTGAGTCCTTGACAGAAGTCTCATAGGTATATCCGTCAAAAGGGGCATCAAAAACGCCATTTTTGGTTTCAGGTACTTTTTCCATTTCCATCATCTTATTCTTTGCAAGGAGGGTCGCAACTGTGACGGTCTCCTGTCTCTCTACAAGACCCAACTGATAATTGAGTGTATATATCAGGGTCACGAGAAGGCCGCCGACAATTGCAAGGGCTATCAGGACTTCAAGCAGGGTGAAGCCGCTACCGTGGAGAAAATTTCTACTTCTCTTGCTCGTTTCCGGTTTCATTCTCCGTCTCTTCGCTTTCATCCTCTATCTTCACTCTTCCGCTGAGATGGTTTATGCTGACAACCATATTTTTATTGTCCCTGCTCAAATGGACGTCCAGATTTTCACGGACGCCGAGGGGATCGAAAAAAAAGATCAATTCGCCTTTTGAAACCATCCCTTTGGATTCGCTGGTTACGCCGGTCATGTCATCGAATTCCTTTGCCTTCTCTCCATCCGGTCCTTTCCAGGAGACGATATTCTTGTCAAGGTCGAACTTCAGTGAATAGGTCTCTTTTCTCGTTATCGCACTATCGTTCATGTATCTCAGTATTGAGGCCATTTCTCTTGCTTCGGACTTGAGTTTATTTTCCCCGAAACCCGCAAATGACGGCAGCAGAACAGCCATGACTGAGTGAAATGATGAACAGGACGACGATAAGCTCGATAAGGGTAAAGCCATGCCCGGAAATGCAAAATGCAGATTCATTCCCGCAGTCTGTGCGGGAATCCATTTCTTAAATACAGCATGGATGCCCGACATAAGACCTCGGGCTATGACGAAAAACCGATGCATTTTCACGCGCCTTTGCCGAAGCGGATTGCTCATGTCGCTTCCCTTTGGACACGTAAGGCAGTTTAGGAGGGATTTTGTTATTTGCATTTCTTATTGTATGTCCCAGCTGTTGATATCCGCGTCTTTGCCTTCCCCGCCTTCTTTTCCGTCGGCGCCATAACTGATTATGTCGTAATCGGCATGCAGGCCCGGACATATATATACGTATGCATTGCCCCACGGGTCAGCGGGAATCTTTTTTTGTTCGAGGTATCCGCCTTCCCTGTATTTCTGCGGTATCTGGCCGGACGTCGGTTTTTCCACAAGCGACGCGAGTCCCTGCTCGGTGCTCGGATAAAAACCGTTGTCGAGTTTAAAAAGCTTGAGAGCAGTCTCGAAATTCTTTACCTGAATTTTCGCCTGCGCAATGCGTGCGTCGTCAGTCCTTCCTATTATCTTCGGCGCCACAATAGCCGCCAGAAGACTGAGTATGAACACCACCACAATAATCTCAAGAAGGGTAAAACCCTTATCGTTCTTCATCTGCACCTCCCAAATTGTTGACCTCTTATTACTATGTCTTCTTCCATAATTTATTGCTACCAGGTTCTAGTGTAGTGTCTCATAAATAGCTTTACATAGAATCTCTTGAAAAATCCGTTTGTCGTCATTCCCGAGGTTGTAATCGGGAATCCATTGTCTTCAAATAACAAAAAGTCCTGGATTCCCGCCTTCGCGGGAATGACATATATATAACACTACTCATGAACTTCATAATAATTTGAATCTTTGATCCCAGGAATCCTCGAACCTTGTCCATTATTTTATCAACTGATTCAACTGGAAGATCGGCAGAAGGACCGCCATTACTATGAACCCGACAATCACACCCATCAGGAGGATCATCGCAGGTTCAAGGAAAGACAGAGCCTTCTGCACCCTCCTTGAGAATTCTTCCTCGTAGGAGTTTGCCGCATTGTTCAGTATGCCGATGAGTTGGCCGCTTTTTTCTCCCGTAGAAATAAGCTGGAGAAGCACGGGCGGAAAACCTTCAAGGGAAGACGAAAGCCTCGCGCCCTCGGCAACACGCTTACCGGCTTCCGCTATCCTTATCTCGATCAGCCTGTTGCCCACCGACTTTGCAGCAAGGTCAAGCGCCCTGAGTACGGGGAGACCGCCCTCGAGAAGAAATCCGAGAGTCCTCGCGAACCTTCCGTAATACAGGCTGTGGGGTATATTCCCGGGCAAACGCAAAATGAGCTTGTCCAGAAACAGCCTGTTCTTTTCTCTCAGCCTTTTAAAACCGATTACGGCCCCGATTACCGCACCTGCCAGCAGCCACCAGTAATTCTGAAAGAAATCGCTGACGGTCACAAGGACGACAGTAATAAAAGGAAGAGCGGTCTGTGTATCCCTGAAAATCTTTGTTATCTTCGGCACCACAAAGGTGAACAAAAAGGAGAGGACGATGAAGCCGATGCAGACCATAAAGACAGGATAAATCATCGCCATTTGCACTTTCGATTTGAGGTTATCCTGGGACTCCAGGAAATCCGCCATGCGGCCCAGGACCTTGTCAAGGTTTCCGCTCGCCTCCCCGGCGGCAATCATATTTATGTAAAACTCCGGAAAGATCTTGTCGTATTCCTCAAGTGCTTTCGACAGGCTTGACCCTCCGGCAACCTTCTCCTTTATGTTGACCAGCATATTCTTCCAGAACCCCTTGTTTTCTTCAGACATCGAACTTAACGCCTCCATCAGGGTCACCCCTGACGAGAGAAGGGTGGACAACTGCCTGGTTGTCGACGGAAGAAGGGATGCATCGTGTCTTCGGAACAGACCTGACTTGCCTTCATATACCGCTTCCTTTACCTTCCTCGGGTAAAGTCCGGATTCTTTAAGCCTGAGGACCGCATCCTTCAGACTGTTCGCCTCGACGGTCCCCGCTGCGTCGGAGCCGTCGGTCCTGTATCCCCTATACTGAAATATCGGCATAGTCTTTCTGTGTCACCCTCAGGACCTCTTCGAGGGTTGTAATACCGCTTATCACTTTTTCGATGCCGTCGTGACGGAGGGTCTTCATCCCTCCGGAGATCGCCCGGTTTTTTATGCTCTGGGAATCAATCCTGTCTGTAATCATAGGTCGTATTTCATTATCGATTACGAGAAGCTCAAAAATGCCTGTCCTCCCGAAATAGCCCTTGCCCTTGCATTTATCGCAGCCTCTCCCCCTGTAAAGGATTAAGGAGGCCCCTCCCTCACCCTTCGCGGGGGAGGGATGGGTGGGGGGGAGAAACGCATTAACGAAATATGATTTTTCCGTATCCGAAGCTTCATAAGGCATCCTGCAGTCGGGACATATCGTCCGGACGAGTCTCTGTGCAAGGACGACGGCAAGAGATGAGGCGACAAGAAACGGCTCGATGCCCATATCTATGAGCCTAACCAGGGCGCTCGGCGCGTCGTTTGTATGAAGGGTGCTTAGAACTAGATGGCCCGTAAGTGACGCCTGCATTGCGATCTCGGCAGTCTCGAGGTCCCTTATCTCCCCGACCATTATGACATCAGGGTCCTGCCTCAATATCGACCTTAAGCCGGAGGCGAACGTAAGCCCTATCCTGGGGTTCACATGTATCTGACCGATGCCTTTCAACTGATACTCGATAGGGTCTTCCACCGTGATAATATTTTTCTCTTCCGTATGAATCCTGTTCAGCGCAGCATAAAGGGTCGTCGTTTTGCCGCTCCCGGTGGGGCCGGTAACGAGTATTATGCCGTCAGGCCTGTGCAGATACTCTTCCAGTCTGGTTTCGTCGTCCTTGCCGAACCCGACCTCCCACAGGCCCAGAAGTCCCTGCTTTCTATCAAGAAGCCTGAGCACGGCCCTCTCGCCGTGAGAAGTTGGTATCACAGACACCCTGATATCGATGTCCCTTCCACCAAGCAGAAGCCTTATTCTCCCGTCCTGGGGCAACCTTTTCTCCGCGATGTCCAGATTGGACATTATCTTAATCCTGCTTATCAGGGCGTCCTGGATTATTTTGGGAGGGGTCAGGACCCTGTGGAGGACCCCGTCTATCCTCAATCTCACATCGAGTTCTTTTTCGTAGGGCTCGATATGGATGTCACTCGCCCGCTCTTTCACCGCCTGCAAAAGAAGCGCATTGAGCAGTCTGATGATAGGCGCTTCTTCCGTCAACTCAAGAAGGTCCTTCGGGGCTTCGAATTCTGTTGCTACGGAAGAAAGGTCCTCTCCCGTTATGGCGCCCATTACTTCTTCTGCAGAGCCCATCTGCCCGTAAAACCGGTTGATAGCGTCCAGGATAACCCCCGCTGCCGCCTTCACAGCCCTCGGTTTCAGACCGAGCATTTTTGATGCCTCGGCGAGAGCCAGCAGGCCCTTGTCGTCTGCCACCGCGCCGACCAGCTCGGAATCATCCCTTCTTATCGGAAAGACCTGATTGTTTTTCACAAAACTGAGGGGGATATTCTTCAAAAGGGAGATATCTACGTCGTCATCCTTAATAGCTTCGATACTTTTCATGTCGTTGACCTAAAAAAACAGTTACGAGAAAAGTGAATTTCTTATTCTCCGTTCTGCATCTTCATGATATAGTTCGGCTCCGCGTATTCCACTTCCCGGTAACGTATGAATTTCTTCACCGCATCTCTGACGTCCTGCTCCCTCCTTAAGTCTTACAAGATAAAGACCTTCGGGCTTCGATGCAGAAATGATTGAGGCGCCTTCACCTGAAAGTATCTCCGCGATTCTTGCCTGACTTGTATCCTCCTTGAACTTAACAAGCACTTCACCCTGCTTATACATATTTTCTACTCTTGCAAACTCCTTTCTCTTGACGTCCGTCAGCTTCGCGAGATAAGCCGCTTCTTTCACTATGTGGGGCGTGAGAAAAACTATAAGATTTGTCTTATTCTTTGAGGTGCTCTTCTGCTGAAAAAGCAATCCCAGCAGAGGTATATCTGAAAGAAAAGGAACCTTTGTTACGATCTCCTCCTCCTTTTCCTGTATCAGTCCGCCTATGACAACCGTCTGGTTGTCCTTCACCACGACGGAGGTCTTTGTTGACCGCTTTGTTATGGTTGGGCCGACATTTATGAGGACAGTGTCAGACTGCTGGGTCAGGGCGGATATCTCCTGATAGAGATCAAGTTTCACATAGTCTCCTTCGGTGATCTGCGGCGTCAACCTCAGTTTTATTCCGACATCCATCCTCTCGATGGAATTGAGGACAGTATTTGTCGTAGTTATATCCCTTTCCCTTTGCGCTATAAACGGTACGTTCTCACCGACCACGATTTCCGCTTCTTTATTGTCGGACGTGAGAATCTGCGGCGTAGAAAGGACATTTACCGCATCCCTGAACTCATTGAGGCTGAAGAGAGCGGCGAATCCGGGAACGGTGAGTGTTGATGTGACAGGATTCCCGTTGGAATCGGTTGTCGCAACGGGTATATTGAGAAAATTTCCGAGACCGCCGGCTGAAAGTCCTGAAAGCCCCTGAACAACATTCTGTATTGCCGTAGAATCTATCGTTCCAAAGCCGCCGATCGCTACAGGCGCCCCGCCCTTTGTGGCCGTGATCCTCCATTTTGCCCCGATATCCCTCAAACTGTCGAGAGATGCTTCAATAATCATCGCCTCCACATAGACCTGCCTCCGCCTCTTGTCGAGCTGCTTCATTACCTGGAGGAGGCTCTGATAATCTGCAGGGGAAGCTATGATTATCAGGGAATTCGTTGCCTTATCGGGAGTAATCGTTACCTTCCCCCCGGTCTCAAAGGGACTCTTGGGCGGTTGTCCGGCCCTTGCCGCGGGCGAGATTCCCGTAAGCATCGTCTCCAACACCTTGGAGAGTTCGGTCGCGTCAGCATACTCCAGAAAATAGACATTGATCTTGCTGGTCGCTTCCGGCAGCGGTATATCGAGAAGGGCGATCATCCTTTTCATCGCCTCTTTTTCCTGTTTGTCGGCAATCAGCACTATTGCATTCAAACGGGTGTCGGCAAAGACGCTGGACCTCGTCTCGTCGACAGAACCCGCCGTCACAACCTCCCCCGGCCGCGGTATACGGACAGACCCGACCTGTCCCCTGCTGCCCAATGAAAGAGCCTCGGAGACAATCTTTGCGACATCCTCAGCGTTTGCATATTTGAGGAGGATAAGCTCGGGTTCCTCCGCGCCGGGCTTGTCAATGGTTTCGAGTATCTTAAGAATCTTTGTCTATATTCATGGAAGAGTCGACAACCATCAGCATATTGCCGGGGCCGAAAGCAGAGATATACCCGTCTTTTGCGATTAACGGCTGGAGGAAACTGACTGCCTTTGATGCAGATATGGATTTCAGTTGTATGAGTCTTGTAATGTATGCGTCACTTACGGATGTTTTTTCCTCCTTCATCAGCTCGGTACCGGATTGTTTCGCCTGTGAGAGAGGAACAATTTTGTACACCTTTCCGGAAGGGACAATAGTAAACCCCTTGAGTTCCAAAACAGACGTGAACAGACTGAATGCGTCATCCACAGACAGCTTTGAGGGAGCAATAATCGTAATATTGCCTTTTACCCTGTCATCATATATAAAGTTCTTGCCGGTAACGTCGCTGATAAATTTGACCACCGAGGACAAGTCAACGTCGACAAAATTAAATGTGACCTTCTTATTTTTGGACGCGTCCTCCTTCATCTCCGCAAAACCGGGCTTGACTAAGAAGGATGAAGGACAAAGGATGAGGGACGAAAGGAGTATAAAAAGAAGGATAAAGGATGAAGGATGAAGGACAAAAATTGACTTCCTAATTTTCATGTCTTCTGGTTTTCACCCTTCATGCATCTCGTCTTTTTATTTACAACTTATGTAACTCTGCCCGTCATACCCGAAGTTCGTAGTCGGGTATCCATTCTTGGTAAATTGGATTCCCGCCTGCGCGGGAATGACGGCACAAATGTGCTGATTATTATGAGATTCCTAATATATTACTTTATCTGATAAGTCATTGTCATCTTCGATCCGGACCTGATCAGATCAATCTGGACCCTGTCGAGTCCTCTCAGGGCCGTAAATGCCTGGAGCGCCCTTTCCGGATTTGATATATCGTAGTCATTGATCCTCAGAAGAACGTCACCGTCCTGAAGGCCGAGACTCTGGTAGATGCCGCCGGGCTTGACCTCACTCAAAACAAAGCCTTCCTGTTTTCCATCCGCCACATTGGGTTTGAGTCTCGCGTCCGTCATCATCTGGCCGGGATTAGCGATAGCCTGCTGAAGCCTTCCCTGGTCAACGACATATGAGCCGCTTCCTATCCTTCGTGCGAATTGAGAGGCGGCAGGGTTTCCTGCAGATGCGGATTCCTGATCTCCTTCACCTGCACATCTTCAAGGGGAATTTCCGTAACACTCCCTCCCTTTCTGAAAAGTACCCTGTCTTTTTTTACCATCGAAAGTACACCGAGGCCGTACACGGGCTCCCCGACCTTGAATACCTCCTGCATACCTGAGTTGTCCCTGAAGATCGCGTAGCTGAGTTCTTTTGGCCCCGCTACCGTCCCAATCAGTGCGAGACCCGCCGGCTGCCCCTTTGTGCCGGCTGATGCCGTCAAAGGCCTTAATTCGCCGCCCTGAAAGCCGAAAGGATTATTTTTCAGTATCGAAGCATAGTCTGTGAACTGCGGCCTTTGCTGTTGGGCCGGGATACTTGCAGCGAGCGGAAGAAATATTTTTTCCAGCCGTTTTCTGTCTTTCAAAATGGCGCGAGATCATGTCCCGCACAAAAAAAAGGGTCGCAGAAAGTGAGAATGACGGCTATTGCAATGTTCAGGTAAAATACGTTTCTCCTGGTGAGAAGAGTAGATTTCAACGAGTAACCTCGATAAATAAAATTATTAACAGTCTCATAATAGTATTTACATGTTCTTCTCTATTGTCCGTCATGCCCGAAGTTCTTAGTCGGGCATCCATTTTCGGTTAAATTGGATTCCCCCGCCTCGGGCGGATTCGCGGGAATGACGGTGAAAAAATGTACAGATTACTACGAGACTCTTATTAAGACCAATGGTTTAGTCTATGGGAAATTTTCGGGCGATGTCAACTTGCTTCATCTACCGATAAAAATTAAAAGCGAACCCTTTTCGTCAGATCCGTCCAAGTCCCTCGTTCGTCATGCCCGAGGTTCTTAGTCGGGCATCCATGGTCTTAAACTTGGATTCCCGCCTGCAGACTGCGGGAATAACAACCCAAACAATTCCTAATATTGAGAGCAGATCCATTGCAAGTCTTCTATTCGTCATGCCCGAGGTTCTCAGTCGGGCATCCACGGTCTTAAACTTGGATTCCCGCCTGCAGACTGCGGGAATGACAACCCAAACAATTCCTAATATTGAGAGCAGATCCATTGCAAGTCTTCTATTCGTCATGCCCGAGGTTCGTGAGTCGGGCATCCAGGTCTTAAACTTGGATTCCCGCCTACAGACTGCGGGAATGACATCCCAAACAATGTCTCTCTGTATTTGGGAAACCGATACCGGATCAATCAGACACTTCGCATCCCGTCGCCGGACTTCCTGTCTATCTCCTCCGCCTAACTAAAGCCACAATCGCCACAGGAATCAATAATACGGCAACGTCTGCGACCGCTGTCGGCACATTCTGTCTTCCTCCCACGGAACAGCCTCCTCCGCCGTCACTGTGATGGCCTCCTTCGGGCACTGTGGTGGACGAGGTATTCGAATAAAAAGACCCCTCTCACCAATCCAGTTAAAGACCTTTACCCTGTAAGTATAAGTCGTGCCCGGCACTACGGCCTCATCCGAATAAGATGTTGAATTTCTGGGCAACGTCTGCAGCGGCGAAAAATTAGTTCCGTCCGTGCTTCTTTCAAGCTTGAAGCCGTCTTCACCCATCGAATTGTCCGACCACGTAACAACGACAAGGCCCGGCGATTTGGCATCAGCTACAAGGTCGGACGGGGTAGCCAGAGAGGACAGTTCCCAGAGTGCATCCAGCCTTCCTTCTGTCTTTATCTTCCCTTTAAGAGTCTTCAATTCAGGGTAACCGTCCTCTTCCACATCGTTGAACCCTAATATCGTATCGCGGATCTGTGCAGGGCTGAAGTACGTGTTACTGAAACCGTCATAGTAACTCATCAGCAGTCCTGCGACTCCCGAAACGAAAGGCGGTTGACATGGACGTACCTGAAAACATTTCCAGATCACCATAGCCCGGGTACGTCGCCCACCAAGTTGGAACGGTGCTGATGATGTATGTACCGGGGGCGGCGATATCGACGGAATTCGGTCCGAAATTGCTGAACGCCACCAGGTCGTCATTCTGGTCGGTGGCCGCAACAGAAATAATATTCGGCAGATCGAAGCTCGCGGGATAAACAGGCGTAAGGTCGTTGTTTGATCCGTCATTACCCGCGGCAGCTACGAGCAGGACGCCTGCCGAGTTTGCAGCCGAGACTGTGTCGTACACCGACTGTTGATAGTCAGTAGCCGCCCAGACTGGCGTTCATTACCCTTGCGCCGTTGTTGACCGCAAACTGGATGCCGTCAGCAACATCTCCCCAGGAGCCTTCTCCGTCCGCATTAAGGACTTTTATCGCCATCATACTCACTTTCCACATTACACCCGCCACTCCAAGATTGTTATCTCCAGTAGCGCCTATTATCCCTGCAACGTGGGTGCCGTGTCCGTTGTCATCCATCGGGTCATCATTCGGCACGCCTGGAGTCTCACAATTTCCATCCGCGTCGAACTTCGCGCAGGTCACGAAATTATACCCTCTGCCCGACCAGATATTCCCGACAAGGTCAGGGTGATTGTAATCTATTCCGGTATCCAGCACGGCAATCCTTATGTCGTGGCTGCCTACTGTGATGTTCCATGCGAGAGAGGCTTTCATATCGGCGGCATATGTCCCGTTCGCATACGTCCCGACATTGCGAAGGGCCCATTGATCCGGGAAATAGGTATCATTCGATATAATCGGGCGTTACCGATGTCATATGCAATATGTAATTGGGTTCAGCGTACTCCACATTAGGGTCTGACATGTACTGTACTACCGCATCTCTGACAGACATACCCTGGGGAAGTTTGACACGCTCGAGGTTGGGGACAAGAGTATAGTTCTTGATTACAGAGGCGCCAACGGCCTGATGGACCTTTTGTAACGAAGTTGACGTGATATTGGGTTTGAATCTTACGAGCACTTCGCCCTGCACGTATCTCCCCTTCTCCATCTGGGAGAGGATGGACCGGGCGGAGATCTTTACTGCCGGCTGTGCCGCTTGAAGTATCTGAAGAGATGCTCGCGGTCTTTCCGCTGCCGCATGCTGCAAGTGTCAAACATATCAAAAGATAGAAAAATTTCTTCATGGCTCCACCCCTTTGTAAAATAATCTGTATGTCATTTTTCATCTTCCTCCAGAGTCCTTCAAACTTCCAAACTTTCTTTAAGGGCGGGCCGGAGGCCCGCCCTTTGCTTCACATTAACTGGCTACGGTAACATCGTTAAGTGCTAATGCAGCGATATGCGAATGTAACTCCGCTCGCCCCATCACGTGAGAACGGATATGAGCCCTGTCGCAGCACTGGCATGTTCATAGTAACTGATAAGTGACGTCAGCTGAGCTATTCGCTGCCGGCGTTACCGGCGACGTTGGAGTAAAGACAGCACAGCTCGACCTCGGCTGGCAGTCCCACGACATGCGTAAATTCACTGCCGAGCCTAAATCCATTCAAGGAAGGTACTACACGAGCTATGCTTGGAAGTGCCTTGGCTATTGCTCGCACAGTTGACAGACGACTCACAGGAAATGTTGAATTCGGGCGTAGAGCACAGTCGGTGCCGTTACTGTAACACCAGATGTCACTGTCTGGCCGTCCGAATCCACAACAGTTATTGTCGCAGGCCCTGTACCTACGGCATTAGCATTAAAGCTGCGTGACGCATATGTGAATATGAGGAAGAACCGCCAACGTTGACAACGCCGCTATTGCTCGTGAACACGTCGAATGGCGGCAGCCCGCCGATGATATGGTATGGAACGGTATCGCCGATTTTCCAGCGCAATAGTACTCGGGTTGATCGCCAGTGAAGATGTGGCTGGGGTTACCGTTACGGTAGCTGTGGCAGTCGCGCCGGTATCGTCAAAAGCAGTTAAGGTCACCGCGGTAGAAGCAGAAACCGGTTTCGGGTCTATCGTAAATGATATTCACTGAGAGTGTCGGGTTCGGCACCACTGCGGTGTTGCTTGAAACCACACCCGTATAGGTCCCCGAACCGCCCGTGATCAGGAATGTAACCTGATCTTCGGTGCCGCTCACTCCCGCAACTGAAACGGCTGGACGGACTGACTTTCAAGGCTGCTGGCGTACCCGGAGCAGGAGGTCCTATAATCGTTAATTTTGCACTTGTCGTCCCTCCGACAGCATCGAACACATTAAGTGTTACGTCTTCTGCGGTTGCGTTTGCAGGAATGGTTACCGTAATCGGCGTACCGCTAAATATACCGTTGCTGACCGTAGTATTGTACGCATTCGCAGGGTCTGTTGATGTAGTAACATATGCGAGGTGTTCCTCCTGAGATAGCAAAACTGATCGTCTGAGGTGAAGCAGTGCTCACGACCGTAGCGGAGCCCGGCACTATCACCAGTTTTGCCGCACCGGCGGCACCGGCGCCTGCGATTGAAAGTGTCGCAGCGACCGTCGTTCCGGCAGAATCCCTTACTGTATAGCTCACGTCTGTTGACGACGTAGAAGCCGGAACAGTAACAGAGAATGAATCGCCGCTGCTGAGGACGTGAGCAGGAGACGGCGGAAACGCCGGATTATTTGAAAATACGTCATACGGAGGCTGGCCTCCAAAAACCGTAAATGCCACTGTTTCTCCCAGAACGCCATTGGCTGTCTGTGTTCCCGGCAACACAGCCAGAGGCAGAAGCGGTGGCACATCAAGAACAACAGAAGCTGTTGCCGTAGTCCCGGACGAGTCTCTGACCGTAAGAGTAACCGTGGTATCAGACGCCGGAACACTGTTCACCGTCGCTGTCAGGACCGCTCCTGCTACTGACCCTGTAACCAGACCATTACTTGAGAATGCAACATATCCGCCCGTGCCACCTGTAATTGTCATACGTGGGTAGTGCTGACGCCTGCTACCGGATTAGAAATTGTCTGGGTAGAAGGCGTAATCACCAGCGGAAGTATGGGCGGCACGTCCAGAACGAGTGTGGCCGCCACACTGGTGCCGAGAGAATCATAGATCGTAATCGTGACAGTCGTATCTGCCGTCGGCACACTCGCCACCAGGGCAGTTACCGTCGAACCGGCTACCGACACGGTAACAAGAGCAGGATTATTTGAGAAAGCAGTATACGGCGCCTTCCCGCCCAGGACGTTATAGGCAGCCGAATTGTTTATAGCAGGATTTGCGATAGTCTGGGCAGTCGGTATAACCTTCATAGCCTGCGGCGGCACCGCCGTTATTGTAATAGTTGCCGTGGCAGTTGTGCCGTTACTGTCCCTCACAGTCAGAGTGACCGTACCGGAGGCAGCGCCCGTAGGCACTATCACGCTGAAGGTCTGGCCGCTCGCGGGGACGGTCGGTGTAGACGGAGGGTATGCGAGGTTGTTCGTGAACACGGAATAAGGAGCGACTCCTCCGAAGATCGTGAAGTTTACCGTAGTGTCAGGTGCGTTGCTATCCACGGTAACAGCACTCGGCAGAACCGCAAGAGCCGTCCCTCCTTCAATAGTCAACGTTGCTGTCACAGTCGATCCTACACTGTCCCGGACCGTGTAACTCACACTCCTTGGAACCGTATTGGGAGCTACCGAGACTGTGAATACATTCCCGGACAGATTTGCAGGGAAAGCGGTATTGTTTGAAGTCACAGTATATGGAGCAACTCCGCCATAAATCGTATACGTCGCCGTTCCGCCAATCACGCCGTTTATTGTTTGCGAACTCGGTTGAACGATAAGTGATGTCGTCACGGTTACATTCGTTGAACCTGTTACGCCTCCAATGGTTGCCGTAACCGTGCACGGACCGCCGGATGGCGGCACCGCGGGCGCAGTAAACGAAGCTGTTGCCACTCCGGAGGAAGTCTGGGCAAAAGGAGTAATTGTGCCACACGTAGTCGTGAAAGCGACCGTTGACCCGTCAGGCGCCGGATTACCCGTACTGAGCGTTACCGTCGCTCGCAATGGTAGATATCCCGTTCAGCGGAACGACTGAAGGATTGGCAGTCACCGCAACACTGCTCACGGTCACCGGTTCGAGGAAAAGCGTAATCATGCTTCCGGTATCGATCGTGCCGTCGTTGTTCGTATCAGCACCGGCAGTAATATTTAAAACTCTCTCCAGATTGGTAATAATGGACGGATTGACCGTCAGCGTCACAAATGCCTCTCCGTTGCTATTAGTGAGAACAGGGGTTGACGGGGTGAATGTCACTTCATTCGGAATGTCGGAGCCAAAAGTAACGCTCCTTCCGGCAAGAGGCACGCCGAACCCATCCAGGACAACCGCCTTTATTGTCCTCTGGTTGTCACCCGGCGTTTTCAAAAGGTCGAAGTCTGCCGGTTGGTCGTACGTGCCGTCGCCGTCATCCACATGGAGAGTAACAGTTGGCGGCGGAGGTGTTGTGGAACCTATGGTTGTAGTGAAAAAGACGGTCTTTCTGTCCCTCACCAGCCCGGCCCCTTTGTTCACCTCTGCCTGAATTGTTGCAAAGCCGGAACTGGACGAAGTTATTTTCACAGTCGCGATGCCAAGGCCGTTGGTCCTCGCTTCGGTCGTACTCAGGATCCCGACCGGTTTATGTAAGCCCAGGGTTCTGAGGACAGCTGACGTGATCTTCCCGAACGGGTCTGATAAATTCGTAAATGTAACAGTCACCCCTTTGACAGGGGACCCGTTTCCGTCAAGAACTTGCGCATGAAGGAAGATAAATGAATTAGTCTGCGCAATAAACTGAGACGGTGACAACTTTACGACCGATGGTAATCCGGGGTTCTCCCCGTTTGGAGTGTCTGCAGAACCGGCCCCTCCTCCGCCACAGCTAAAAATGCCGACGGATAAAGCCAGCAACATAAATAGCATGATGATTTTTTTCATTCTTTTATCCTCCAAGTCTTTTATTGCTCGCCCTTAACCACCACAAAGATTAAAATCACCTATCTGGAAAGTCATCTGAACCTGAAATGTAAATTCTTTCCCAAATCGTTCTGTCCGGAGAAAGTGTAAATTGCTGTATAGTTATTTAAAATATTTGGGTATAAAACCGTATGCTTCCTGACTGCATATCAGCTTGCATACTGCTCTTTTCTTATAAGGTCTACTAAGAGTTAAGAGCGGTAGTAGTGACTGTTGCTTGTACCTGAACCTACGGCGGCGGTGATGGCGATTGGCATGCCGAACCTCCCATCCAATTTTCTCATGGGTGGCGCGCCGATCGAATCTGTTGAACGCCTGAATTCAACTGTATACTTTTCTACATAAAGGTTCCCGACCTGAAATGTCGTATTTGGGTTTAACAGTCTCGCAGTTAATCGTTACCGTTGCCTGCGTGGTCTGTAAACTTCTCAAGGGTCGAGGTTCCAGAAGAACATGTACCCCCCAGCGCTATTTCTTCGGTTCCACAACATACCCCTGAAATGCATCCACAGAATAAGTTTCGGACCATTATATGGCCCTGTTACTGCGGCATCAAAATGACCCCGGTATCTTCCGAGCCGGTGCTTCCCGGAGAGCCCGGACCGCTGCCGCATCCCCACAGAAAAATAACTGATAGTAAACAGCAGACAGTAAACAGCAAAAAATGAACCCTTTTCATCTTGCCCCCTGTTTTTATTTTCTTATAATATTCCCTGAAATATGTCTTCATGGTTATGGTTTCTCCACAATCCTTGGTGTGATAAATATTAAAAGCTCACTTGTTGTCGAGGTTTTCAGCACATTCTTAAAAAGCCATCCGATAACAGGGATATTCCTCAATCCCGGGACACCTGTTTCAGTGTCATTTGTATTTATCTTGTACATCCCGCCGATTACTACGGTCTCACCATCTTTTATGATGACGTTCGTGTCCGCCTCTTTCTTGTCGGTTCCGGGTACTCCTTCTACCGACGGCACTGTCGGGTCAAGTTCCTCTTTCTTGATCTCGAGGGCCATCACTATGGATTTGTCGGGGGTTATATGGGGAGTCACATTCAACTCCAGTGTAACATCCTTAAACTCGGTGGAGATGGTGCCCTCTGTGGTCAGCTTACGGACCGGGATGCTCTTGCCCTGCAGAATCTTTGCCTTTCCATTATCCAGGGTAAGTACTTTCGGGTTGGATATCACTTTGCCCAGTCCCACCGTTTCGAATGCCGAGAGTTGAAGGTCCAGACCAAAGGTCTTCGAGGGGTTCATGATACCGAAGGCAAATCCGGAACCCGACAACGGGGCTACACTCTTTGCCGGGAAGTCAACGAGAAAGTTATGGCCCGTGAAAGGCCCCGTTCCCGTATTCGGTACTCCCGAAAGACCGCCGAAAGAACTGAGCCCATTCGCCGCCTGTAGGTTTAATCCCCATTGAATTCCCAAATCGGTGGAAGCAGCCGTATTAATCTCGACAATCCTTGCTTCAATCAACACCTGCGGAGTCGCCCTGTCGAGAGTCGCAAGCAGGTTTTCGATCTCCGGGAAAACCGATGCAACGTCTTTTACGACCATGGTGCTTGTGCGCTTATCAACACTCATGCTGCCCCTTGGGGTAAGGGTCTTCGAATTTCTGATAGCCGCTTCCACAACGCCCACATCGGCGTAACTGATGGGGAATATCTTTGTTTCGAGCGGTTCCGCCTTCACCGAAGCCTCTGCCTCCTTCATCTTCTCTTCGCTTTCTTTCGCAAAAACGGACAGCGGGGCAATCCGTATAATGTTCCCTTCAACACGTTTGCCGAGGCTGAAGGTCTTGAGAAGGGTGTCAAGTGCCTGATTCCACGGCACGTCCCTGAATTTCATTGTGGCCTTGCCTTTGACATCCGGATGAATGAACAGGTTGCATCCGCTTATATCGGCAAACAGCCTGAGTATAGGCACTATGTCCTGGTCCTGAAAGTCAAAATTGACGTTCTTTTTGCCCTCGAGATACGCCTCGCATCTCGTTTCCACAGCTGCTTCACTCTCCTCTGCTTCGGGGGGTGGCGGCGGCGCGGTCTCGGCCCTTTCACCGGCCATCCGGGCCACCGGTGCAAACTGCTCCCTCTCAGGTCTTTTCAAAGTCACGACTATCGAGTCACCGCTTGCCGTAACGTCAAAACCTGTCTTCTCTTTAAGGTCAAGAACCAGCCTGACCTTGCCGTCATGCGTCCCTGACCGTATTCCCACAAGAGGAGAAACCACTGTAGAAGGTATAGCGGCATTCATTGCAACATCGGCAATATCCAGCACGAGGCGGTCATCCAGGGGAAAGACATTGGGGGTCATCGAGCCATTCCCTTTAATAAACACCTTGACGCTGTCCGGGTATGTTTCAATTGATATATTCGATATCTCTGTCGCCGGCGCTGAGCGGTTTCTGAACAGCCGGGGGCGGATCGGCCATATGGGCATCTGTCATCCTGACCTTTCCGGGCGTCGCCGGAACTTCTCCTCTCCTGGCCGCGTCTTCCTTCAGTCTGATAGTCAGAACATTGTTCTTATATTCCTGCTCAACAACAGCGGGCGACTGCAACAGTATTTCAAGTCTTGCCTTCAGCGAAGGCGATTCGATCTGGGACGGCATTATCTCCGTTATGCCGGCCTTATCAGACCTCATTCTTGTGCCAAATGTGCCGATTCTCACATCGGGCAGGTCTACAACCGCTTTGTAAGGGTCTCCGGGTTTATATATGGTATAGATAAAGGGCTTGTCGGCCGTGATCGTCACCGAATTGTCCTGTATGGTAATGCCGGTTATCACGGCAGGCTCCAGGGGTTTGAGAGTCTCTTTGGTGCTGCTACTTGCCGTAGCGCAACAGCAGAAAACGGCGAGCATAACGAACAGGACAGAAAGCACGGAGTAAAGTGCACAAAGTCTCACCCCCTTATCACACTGCTTTATGCTTTTAAAAAATAGCTCTGTGCCCTTTGCACTTCGCTCCGCCTGTAGGCGGATTGCACTTTGCTTGCTGTCTCATTCTCCTTCCCCCTTATGGAGTTTCAATATTGTATCCCTGGGCTTAAGTTCACCCCTGTAATCCTTGACATATTCCCTGATCCACACGCTCCCTTTCGATATCTTTTCCACCTTCCCGCCCTGCATGCCTATTGTCATTCCCCTGGTTAGGGTATATGTCTTTCCATCCGGCAACTGGATGAGCGCATAGTGTTTATTGTTGGAAGACGCGATAGCCAGCAGCTTTACCTCGTCCAAACTATAGCTTTCGAAAGGGGTCGCCCCTTTCTTTTTTGTAGGCTTTTCCTTTGTGATTTCTATAAGGGACAGAAATGGGTCCCTCCTTCCTCCTGCATTATATTTGTATTCTTCCGGCGCGGTTTTCTTGACCTCTTCCGCCTTGGGAGCCTCTTTTACCCCGGCCGGTTTGACCATTCCGGCCATCGGCTTTTTCGCCGGCGGTTGTTTTTCCCCACAGCCTGCGGAAATGAAGAACAAGAATATAATCACCGAGAGGCATGCTATTCTTTTCATTTCCCTTTCCCTTTACCCACCTTGCCTATCTCTTCTTCAGGGATCGCGGAGAATGTCGTGGCGATGAACGATATTCTGTCAATCGCGACACCTCTTTCAGGCTTCGGGTCAGCAATCTTTATGTCGGAAATATTTACTATCCTGTTGAGTTTTGTGATGCTGCTGAAGAAATATCCGAGGTTGTGGTAACTCCCTGATAGTTCAACGCGCACCGGTATCTCGTAGACAATGCCGCTGGGATGGACCTTCTTGGCTTCCGGTCTCCAGAGGGATATCTTGAGTCCGGCTCTCAGGGCAAGATCCGAAACCTGTTTTAACAGGGTGGAGACCTCCTTTTCCTCCGGCAGTTGCTGCTTGAGTTCCGAAAGCCTTTTTCTGAGTCTCTCATTTTCAAGGGTCAACTCGGGAAGCTTTGCAGCCTTTGCCTCATCTTTTGCTATTTCGTCTTCCTGTTGCGATATTTTCCCCTCGAGGACCTTGATTTCCTTGTTCTTTGGCACGATCAGGAGAAAAATGACGAGGACGATAATAATTACCGAAGGGACACTGCCTATCAGTATCTTCGCGTACGCAGGCAGCTTTTTCATATCTGGAATGAGCTTTGCCATTCTATCCCTTCAACTTGAACGATAGTTTGAACGCATATGCCGGCACTTTTGCTATCTCGACGCTCCTGGATTCCTGCAGGTAGACATCCGCAAACATTGTTGAGGCTTTGAGATGGTCCACGAATATGACAATGTCGGCGTTCGTAAATCCAAACCCCTCCATGCTTATTCCGGCACTTGTTATCACCAGTGACTGAAGCCAGACGCCCGTAGGCAGAAGAGAGCTGATTTCATCCAGAATCTTTACGGGAACACTCTTGTTCTTGCTGAGCTGTTCAATAATGTCATTCCGCTGTTGGAACGTCTTATTCCGCTGTTCAAAGTCTTCGACCGCTTTTATCTTTTCCTTGAGTTCTGCGATCTGCTTTTCATGTCTCGCGAATGTGTCCTTTCTCGAAGACAGCCGGGAACTGAAGAAGAAGGAGAGATACGCCATTATAACGCACACTATGATAGTGAAGATGACCGTCACAATAAGGAAAGAGGGTAAAGGCTTGGCTTTCTTTTTTCTCTTTACTGGCAGCAGATTGACTTTTATCATCTGTCGCCGGGCCTCCTGAGAGCCAATCCGGCGGCTACAGCTACCATGGGCGCCATGTCTTCAATGTATGCCAGATCGAATTTCTTCGGGATCCTGATGTTCTTGAACGGCTGCATTACCTTCGTCTCAACACCTATTTTTTCCGCCAGGAGTTTTGGGAAGTCCCTCACAAGCGCGCAGCCGCCGCTCAGTATCACCTCATTGATCTCCTCATGGAAATACTCCAGCGACCGGTTGACTTCCCCGATTATCTCCTCTGATGCGAGCTCCATGACCGAAAAAGCGTCCTGTGGGGATACGTTCTCTACAGGTTCTCCTCTCTTGAGTCTTTCGGCCACTTCATAAGTCAGGTTGAACTCCCGCTGAAGGACTTCAGTATGGAGATTGCTGCCAACCGCGCTGTCTCTTGTGAAGACAGAGATACCCCCTTTGAGGATATTCATGTTTATTGTGTTCGCTCCGATATTTACGAGGGCAACGTTCTTGCCGGCTTCAATTTCATAATTAATCTCGTAAATGTTTTCGAGAGCAAAGGAATTGACGTCAACGATCTGGCAATTGAACCCGGCCTCTTTTACAACCGACAGGTATTCGCTGATTATGTCCTTTTTCACAGCAACAAGGATAACATCCATCTGACCCGGTTCTTCCTTGGGTCCGAGGATCTGGAAGTCGAGGTTTACATCTTCTATGTCGAAAGGGATATACTGTTCGGCTTCGAATTTTATCGATTCGGACAGCTCCTCCTCCGACATATCGGGCAGGGAGACCCTCTTGATAATAACCGAGGAATGACCCGCTATACTTATAGCAACGTCCTTCGCTCTTATTTTTGCCTTCCTGGAAAGCTCCTTCAGTGAGTCTATGAGACGGAGGGAATCGATTATCGAGCCGTCAACAATCAGTTCCGGGGGGAGGGAAAGCATATCGAATAACTCAAGTTCGTATCCACTCTTCGTATCTTTGAGCTGCACGACCTTGAGATAGCCGGACCCTATATCCAGGCCAATCGAACTCCTTCCGCCGAAAAACATAGCTTAATGATTACCAGAAAAAAGACATCTTGTCAAGCTTTTTTTTCTTTATTATAGAAGGATTCAATTAAAACCTTGAGAATTTAGTTTAACAATCTTTCAATTTTTACTGTATTATTTTCCAATTTTCCTATCCCGAATAGCTCATTACCGGGGCTTTTCAATCTAATATATTGATTTTTAAACAAATTTCTATTATCGATTTCTATCGGGACACCATTTCTTGCCTTCCGATAGGAACTTTCGTCGAGGATGATCTCCTTGAGATGCGAAATAGCCGAATCTATGGAAAAACAGGACGGGCTGTTCGCGGGTCAGATCGTCAATTGAAACAGAATCCTCAAGCCTGAAAGAGCCTATTCTGCTCCTGACTAATGAAACCATATGTGCCCCCACTCCGAGGGCATTTCCGACATCATCACAGAGTGTCCTGATATAAGTACCTTTCGAGCACGCTATCTTCAGATCGACGTATGGCTTGTTCAGTGATAAAAAGTCTATTCTGTCGATAGTTACAGTTCTCTCGGGTCTGCTTATGACAATCCCTTTCCTGGCGAGTTTGTAAAGCGGGTCGACCGCCTATCTTCACCGCAGAGTACATCGGCGGAGTCTGTTTGATGAGGCCGGTGAAATTGGTCAGTATGCGGCGTATATCAGCCTCGGTTACCGTCTGATAGTCGGCTTTTTCAATAACTTTGCCGGTTGCATCATAAGTATCTGTTCTTTCCCCGAGTTTCATTCGCACGACATATTCCTTATCAAGGTCCGACAGGAATCTGGTTATCTTTGTGGCCTCGTTCAGGCAGACGAGCAGAACACCGGTAGCTATCGGATCAAGCGTCCCGGCATGACCCGCTTTCCTGGCAGCAAGAAGTTGTTTCACCTTTCTTGCTGCCTGCTGGGAAGATACGTCCTGCGGTTTATTGAGATTTATGACAATATTCATAGTGGCGCGCCCAGGAGGATTTGAACCCCCGACCTGCGGATTCGTAGTCCGACGCTCTATCCATCTGAGCTATGGGCGCATGGAAATTCGTGCAGGTAATAAAAGTGCTTATCTTCTATCCTTTCTTTATCCCCTCCTTCAGGATTATGCTGTATTTTTGGTGCTCGAAGGGATGCACCGAAGGCATTCTTGCAAATAACCAGCCCCATTCTTTTCCGGGTGCAGGGAATATCTGCTTATCCTTTTCAAAGACCTTTATAGCGAGAGCCGGGTTTATCGGCTCGTTTGATGCTGAGGTAAGATTCAGCCCGTCCATCCTGAAGTCGGGGAGGAAATCTCCTACGCGAATCCTGAGGTCCGTACCGGGAATCTTGAAATCGCTGTCCAGCTTCACCGTGTATTCATGTTTACTTTTCGAAAACTTGTCCTCGACAATGATCTTTGCCCCACTCCATTTCCCCTTCACTGAATTCGGTACTGCCACGTGTGCTTTACCCCTCGGCATCATTACACCGGGTTGCTGCGCTCCGGGCGGCGGCATCTGCCCCGGCTGCACCTGTCCTGGCGGCATCTGTACGGGTGGCATCTGCCCCGGCTGCACCTGTCCTGGCGGCATCAGAGGACCAGGCGCCACAGTACCGGGAGCCTGCGTCACAGGCGGTGGGGTCTCTTTCTTCTTGCATGCACCCAAAGAAAAGACTAATGCAAAGCATAATGCGAGTAACAGAGTTTTCTTACTCATCTCATCCTCCTTGTATTTTCCGACCTTTAACTCCTCACCCTTAACTCTTACTTTTAACTCTCTTTTAATTCTAACTAATCCAAGTCAGCTTCTCAGCTTGCCAGCTCTTCACTCTTAACTTTCAACTTTCTTCACTGTCTTAAATGGCGGAGAGGCAGGGATTCGAACCCTGGGTGAAGTTTTACCCCCACAACCGCTTAGCAGGCGGCTGCCTTCGACCGACTCGGCCACCTCTCCCAAAACGCTATCGGCAATTTGTAATATGTGAACTTACGCGACAAAGCGATAAACGCTGTATTTCTTACGTAAGCAGGAATTACCATGCCGGTTTTTTTAACTTTATATACTAACAACTTGGATCAAAGTTTGTAAATATTGGAGGGCAAGAGAAGCTCAGCCCAGATCCCTGTGGACAATGCTGAGATCTATCGGATGTATTTTAAGATGCCGCAGGAGTTCTTCGACAATAGCGGGAGAGCGGTGATTTCCGCCGGTACAGCCTATGCCGATCGTCAGATAGGACCTGCCTTCCCTGATATAAAGCGGAATAAGGAAGTCTACGAACTCCTCTATTTTATTTACGTACGCCCTTGCCGTCTTGATGTCTGAATACATAGTCAGACACCTTTTTGTCCGTTCCCTTAAGCGGTTTCAATTCCGGTACAAAGTTCGGATTCGGAAGGAACCGGGCATCAAAAAGCAGATCAACGTTCTGAGGCACACCGTGCTTGAAACCGAAAGAAATCAGAACGACCGTCATCTTCCCTTTGCCGATCTGTATCTTATAAAGAGAGCTTACAAGCTGTCTGAGCTGATGCGGTGTATATGAAGAGGTGTCAACGATTCTGTCCGCAGCCTCTTTAAGAGGCAAAAGCCTTTCCCGCTCGGCCGGTATCGCCTCTTCGATATTACCTCCAAGCGGGTGAGGTCTGCGCGTCTCTTTGAACCGCCTTACAAGAACATCTTTTTCCGCTTCAAAAAAAAGAATCTCCGTCCGGTATTTATTTTTCAGGATTTTCAGAGCATCACTGATCTCGGAAAACAGTCCCTTTTCACGTATGTCAATACCTATCCCTATCCTTTTGATATCCACATCCCTTGAAACGATAGAGACCAGTGAGTCAATTAGTGGAACAGGGAGATTGTCGACACAAAAAAATCCGGAATCTTCAAGAGCTCTCAGGGCAACGGTCTTACCGGAACCGGAGAGGCCTGTGATTATGACAATAATTGGTTTTACCATTATCCTTGCATTAGGATTCTGATAACTGGCAAGATTTCTTTTAACTCTTGCTAAGGAGTTCATAAGTAAGATCACATCACCCGTCATTGACCCGAAAATAGATTCCAAAATACGTCATTCCCGCAGTCTGTAGGCGGGAATCCAAATTCAAAACACATGGATGCCCGACTAAGGACTTCGGGCATGACGAATAAAATTTTATGTGTTTTTACTTACGACCCTATCAAGAACTGTCAACTCCGCCTCGGCGGAGTACTTTTCACTCTTCACTTTTCACGGTCTTCACCTTACCGGCTCTATGAGGCCGAAATTGCCGTCTCTCCTGCGGTAGATCACATTTATCGATCCGCTGTTGTCGTTTGTGAAGACAAAAAAATCCTTATCCAGCAGTTCCATCTGCATAACTGCTTCATCCGGGCTCATCGGTTTCAGTTCAAACCGTTTGTTCTTGATAATCCTGCCAACCTCCACAGGAGCAACCTCCGGGACTGCGGAGCCTGGCTTCCCTTCGGTTTTTCTGTGTGAAACGAGTTTCTCCTTATACTTCTTTATCTGTCTCTCAAGTTTTTCTGCGACCTCGTCGATTGACGAGTATACGTCGCCCGTAATCCCCTCAGCCTGTATAAGGACTCCGTTCACCTTCAGAAGAACTTCCACCTTATGCCTGTATTTTTCTACAGTCAGCGTGACGATGGCCTCGGATATATTCGACAGGTACCGGTCAAATCTTTGGACCTTCTTTTCCGCATAATTTTTCAGAGCAGGGGTAACTTCAAGATGTCTTCCATTTACGATAATGTTCATAAGGCCTCCTTTGGGCTGCTGGGTTTTCTTCGCTGTATCTGGGATGGTATCCCCAGTTCCTCCCTGTATTTCGCAACGGTCCTTCTCGCAATGACAACGCCGGTCTTCTTCAACATTTCGGCTATATGCTGATCACTGAGGGGTTTCTGGGAATCTTCTTCCGTGACGATCTTCTTTATCACATTTTTTACAGATGTTGAGGAAACATTTCCCATTCCACTGTGAAGCGCGCTGCTGAAGAGGTACCTGAAGCCGAAGATACCGTGTTCACAGGACAGATACTTGTTTGAGGTAACTCTGCTTACCGTGCTTTCATGCAGGTTCAGTGTCGAGGCCACGTCCTTCAGGGTTAAGGGTTTGAGAGATTCCACACCCTTCTGAAAGAAATCTTTCTGGAGATCCAGAAGAGTCTCGGTAACCCTGTAGATAGTCCTGTTCCTCTGGTCAAGGCTCTTCAGAAGGCCGACAGCGGAGCGCAGTTTCTCGATAAGGAATTGCTTGTCTTCCTTCGGGTATGCGTTGTTCTGCTGAATGAGCTTCCTGTAGAAACTGTTGACCCTTAACCTGGGCAGCCCCTCGTCATTCAGTATAATCTGATAACCCTCTGCTGTCTTGGTCAGGTACACATCAGGGACGATATAGTTCGTACTTGTGTTGGAGAAGTTCCTGCCCGGCTTTGGTTCAAGTCCTTCGATGATCTTCATCGCGGCCATGATATCGCTCAGCGGCAGATTATACTGTTCCGCAACAGAGGCATATTTTTTATTTTCGAGTTCATCCATGTTATTCGCTACAATCTTCTCCACGACGGTGCCCTGTAAATTCAGCGCCCTCAACTGCAGAAGCAGACATTCCGTTACGCTCCTTGCGCCGACCCCCACAGGATCAAAACTCTGTACCAGGCGAACTGCCTCCTCGACTTTCTCTACCGGTGTCTCTGCAGCATTCCGTATTTCCTCCATGGAGGCGATCAGATATCCGTTTTCATCTATATTTCCTATGACGATCTCGCCCACTTTTTTCACGTCCTCCGGGGCATTTGACATCCTCAGTTGCCACAGCAGATGATCGTACAGATCGGGTTTCCTGGAGAGAAACTGGTCAAACGACGGTGGAGTCACAGTCCCCGGATTGAAATATCCCATATCTCTTCCGTCCGAGCTCCTCTCTTCAAAGTACTCGTCTACGCTGAAGTTCATCAACTTTTCAAGTGGAGCCCCTGCATCGTCCTCGCTGGAATCCTCGATTTCCATGGAGTCTCTCTCCTCGGGTGTCAGATCGTCCAGTGACACTTCATCAAAAGATTCCTCAAGAAGAGGATTTTCGACGAGTTCCTGAGCCAGAAACTGGGAAAGTTCCAGATGAGGCAGCTGAAGCAGCTTTATCGCCTGCTGAAGCTGGGGCGTCAGTATTAATTTCTGGGATAATCTGAGTTCAAGCCTGCCTTCGAGAGCCATTAAAGCGTGAACTCCTCTCCGAGAAATATCTCTTTCACCCTGGGGTCTGCAATGATCCTGTCCGGGCTTCCTTCTTCGAGGATCTCTCCGTTGTTTATCACGTATGCCCTGTCGGTTATCGAGAGGGTATCTCTCACATTATGATCTGTTATCAGTATCCCCAGGCCCCTCTCCTTAAGGTAATTGAACATCTTCTTCAGTTCTATTATTGCGATCGGGTCTATTCCCGCAAAGGGCTCATCAAAGAGCAGGAACCTCGGCTTTATGGCGATAGCCCTCGCAATTTCAGTCTTCCTTCTTTCGCCTCCTGACAGTTTGTAGCCATCCTTTTCCGCCAGTTCGACAAGATTAAACTCTTTCAACAGCCTTCCGGACTCGGACTTCAATCTCGGCCCGCTTGAGTCCTCTTATCTCGAGTACCGCCCTGAGGTTATCTTCAACTGAGAGTTTCTTGAATATGGAAGGCTCCTGCGGCAAATAACTTATGCCCTTCAGAGACCTCCGGTACATCGGTAAATTGGTCAGGTCTTCATTATCGAGGAAAATTTTTCCCCCGTCGGGCTTGATAAGCCCTACTATCATGTAGAAGGTAGTCGTCTTTCCTGCGCCGTTAGGTCCGAGCAATCCCACAATCTCGCCGGTGCTGACATAAAGGTTCAGACCTTTGACGACCTGCCTCTTCCCATAATGTTTCAAAAGGCCTTTTGCTTCGAGGAGATGCATAGGAGCTCCGCTATTGTTCTTTCTTTTTGGTCAGAAAAACTTTGCTGTCTTCGACGAGGAAACGGTCCTCGCTCATAAGATAGGTCATCTTCTTGCCTGTGACAACATTTTCCCCCTGTACAGCCCTCGGATCGCCGGTAAAGATGGCTTTGTCTCCGTCGGCCAGGTACGTTGCTTCACGGGAGGTGATAACTCTGTCCCCCTTAATCACCTTTACGTTTCCTTCGGAATCAATCCTGGTCACATCGCCGGTGCCCTCCTGATAGTAGACAAGCATCTTGTCCGCGTAAATAGTCATATCCGTCGTCTTTGCTATAACAGACTTTTCAAAAAGGGCGGTGTGGGCTTTATTGTCAGCCGTGAGCATGTCGGAAGTTATAACAACAGGCCCTTTTATCTTTGACTGCGCTTCCGGCTGCGCTTTTGACTGCGCTTCCGGCTGCACTTCTCCATAACAAAGACCTGCAGACAGAAAAAAGAAGAGAACGAGTGTCCCGCCTAAGCGGAAAAAATCATTTATTGAAAGTCGCAGTGACATTATTATATACCTTTACCTCTCCCTGATCGGCATCCATTCCTTTTCCTTCTACCGTAAGTCTCTTGCTCTCAATCTTTACCTTTCCCCCTGTTTTGATTTTCCCTGAAGATATATCGTAATCCATAGAATCGGCTATTATGCTGTAATCCTTTGTATCAGCCTTCACAATGCACTCTGTCTTGAAGCTTTTGTCGGAAAGATCATATATCCCTTTATCGGCATGAAGCACCAGGCCGTTTTTTGGCATCATCATGCTGACATTGCTCAACTCGGCCTTGTTATCGCCTTCTATGAAATCGGCCTTGTCCGCCATCAGAGTCCAGACCGTGGCGCCGTTTTTCTTCTGCAAAATCCTGATGCCCTCGATAGAGGACCCGCTCCTTATCTGCAGGTCCCCGTTCATTTCCCTCCCGGTTCTCAACATCAGGACAAGACTGCCGAAAAGCAAGATGGAAAGCGCGATCATAAAACCTTTCTTCATAAAAAATTTTATCACACGGGGAGAACTATGTAAACCCTTGACAATGCAAGGCGGGGGAAAGGGCATATTGAAAAAAAATGATAGATCGGGAGATAATGTAGCATGATTACGTTTGAGGACTTCAAAAAACTGGATGTCAGGATCGGAAAAATTCTTCTGGCCGAGAAAGTGGAAGGGACTGACAAGCTGATGAGGCTGGAGATTGATTTCGGAGCGGAAAAAAGGCAGGTAGTTGCGGGGATTGCCGAGTTCTACCAGGCCGACCAGTTAATCGGGAAGGAAATCCCCGTACTCGTGAATCTGGAGCCGCAGAACTATCAGAGGAACCGAAAGCCACGGGATGATCCTTGCCGCAGATGTTGAAGGAAAAGCCGTGCTGTTACATCCCGAAAAGGAAGTCCCGCCGGGAAGTGTCATAAGATAGCAGTAAACAGCTTTGCGATAGTACATAAAGCTTTTCCTGTTTTAAGCCCTTCTTTCGCCTCTTTGGAATTAATAGAGTATCATGCGTCTTTCGTTCCGCTGGTATCACGTTATTTCTCTCACTGACGCCCACAAGTCCGTACTTTCAGAAAACCGAAACTCCGGCAATAGTATACCCAGAATAAAGCACCATCGAAAAAACATGAGGGCGAGAAGTACAGCCATTATGCAAGATATTCAGAAGACGCACAGGGTGACCATCGTCGGGCCGACGACGCTCGCCGCGTTTGTTTACAGCCTTCAGGTCGGGTTCAAGACGTTGGCGATCAGCAAGCAGTCGAGCGAGGTGTGGAGGCTCCTCGGGGCGATCAAGACCGAGTTTGGCAAGTTCGGCGACGCAGTTTCGAGCGTTCAGAAGAACTTGGAGACTGCCTCCTCCAACCTGACCAAGGTGTCAACCCGCGCAAGGCAGATGGAGAAAAAGCTGGATGGAGTCCAAGCCCTGCCGTTGGACGAGGCGCTCAAGTTGCTACCTGTCGGGAGCGAGAAGTCTGAGAATGGAGATAACCAAGCATAGAGACGCTCATTCAACTGGCTTACTCGTCGGCGACATTTCAAGCTTGAAGTAGATCCGCTCGGGCCAACTGCGAAGGTAGTCGCTGTTCATGAAGGTAGGGAAAAGGC
>CAVSHJ010000033.1:0-46942 GCA_963727725.1 Thermodesulfovibrionales bacterium | reverse complement strand
CCGCGACTAAACGGAATCGCATCGGCTGGTGTAGTAATTATTACGAAAGGAAACATAGCTGCCGAGAATATTTGTTTCTATTTCAAATAAGAAAAGCGGTGTCTGGCCGCGAGACGAAGAGAAGTGCAGTAGGATTGACTTATACGAACATCGCAGTATATGAACGGGGCTAAAGGTATTGACAACAGCAATATCTTTTGAAGAAAATAGGATATGGAAATTACTGAATTTGAGTGGGATGATGACAATATCGAACACGTGGCAAGACATCACGTATCTCCGGATGAAGTTGAGGATGTCGCTTTTGATGACGAACCGTGGGTGAAGAGGGGGCGCGGGGAAACCCGATATATGCTGGGATATACCGTTGCCGGAAGGTATCTTTTTGTCGTTTATGTCTTGAAGGGCAAAGGGAGGGCAAGGGTTATAACGGCAATGGATATGGATGAAAAAACGCGAAGACTTTACAAGAGGAGAGGCAAGTAATGAAGAAGCTGCCGACTTTTAAGACACAGGAAGAAGAGATAAGATTTTGGGAGAAGCACTCGATATCGGAATATTGGGAAGAACTTGAGGAAAGTACTGATACTTTCGAAAGACCGCGACTCACCCCTGTGACGTTGAAATTCGATCCGCTTGTCCTGAAAAAGCTGAAGATGCTGGCACGGAAAAGAGGAGTGTCATACAATGCCTATATACGCCTCCTGCTTGCTAAGGGCGTCGAAAAAGAAATACTACAATCAGTAAAGTAAGCGGTTACTTGGGAGCAATCCGGATGGCATCTTATTCCTGAACGCAGCGCTTGAAAGCCCAACCACAACCGTGCATTGTTCAATCAGTTGGGATTGGGGTCTGCCCTTGACATTGGACAAAGCAAGGGCTAAGAAAGTTTTCAATCAGAACCTCGTCAGGCCTGATGTCAAAGGCAGGCATCTCTCTCTTGCCGTTCTCGATCGCATCTGCAATCTCCTTTTCCATCTCCCCTTATGCCGTGGCAGATCTGGCATTTGCCGGTATAAAGGTTTTAAGAATCCTGTAGCAGCGTTTACCATCCGCAGCCTAACGGAGCTTTCTCGGCGATCTCATCCTGGAGATCCGCAATTTCACCCTGGAGTCTTAAGATAGTATCCTGATTCGCTTTCGGGTTTCGATAGGCCTCGGAATATTCAAAGCTCTTATCAGAGAGTTATTTCCTCAGTCCGGCGGTTGCATCGAGTGCATTTTCCCCGAGGGTTTGCTCCGTTCGGTTTGGCATTACAACCTTTGGACGACTCACTGAGGCGTTAACAGATTTGACAATAGACGGGCACTCTGATAAATTTCTTATATTGGAGTACAATATTTCTGCTTTGTTGAACATGACCAATCCGGAACGAAAGCAATCTGTGTTCGGCCAAAAGAGGATAGTCCGGTTTTATTATTTAATGAAGGAGGTCGGCGAAGCGTCGAATGGGAATAAAGAGAGTTTTATCGATAATTGCTTTGTTCGTTCCTTGTCTGCTCTTTCTGTCAAATCTGGCAAGGGGTGCTGACTGGAGATTTGTGGGAAAGAGCGCGGACGGGAGTGTCTCTGTGTCCGTGGATATTGACAGCATTAAGTGGGTTTCTGAAGACAATGTCAGGTCCTGTCAAAGATTTTCGTATGCCAAACCAAAATTGCTTAATGCCAGGCAAAAACCCATCAGGGAGGTTGTAGCTTATCGTGAATGGAATTGCAGTGAGGAAACCTATAATGACTTGAAGGTTGCTTTCTATTACGCTGACGGCACGAAGGAAACAGAGAATTATAAATATGCACTATGGCACCAGATCAAACAAAACTCGCCTGAAGATGATCTGCATGAGTATGTATGCAGTCACGAATAAGGGTATCGGATAAATAACTGCATACAAACGAACTGCCGGAGAGCTTTTGCCCCACATATGCCTGCATGAGGAAGACTGAAATGTATTTTTGGAGTTAAGCAGTATTTGCAAATCCATGATGTGAACTAACGTTGTAAATTTGTTTATAACCTTTTATTCGCTGAATTAGTACTATTTATGAATTGAAAAAGGAATCTCGCTTTTGCTAAAAACAATTAAGAGCCAAAAAATAATAAGAAATAGCCATGCTATGAGAAACGTATGACTCAAAGGGAAGTTATAGCAATAGTTAAAGAATCCAGGCTGTGGGAATCGCTCACACAAATAGAAAAGCAGGAAGCCATCAACCATGCCCTGGAAATAAGTCGGCTTTCACCAACCGAAGAAAATATCAGGGCTACGGTTGGTGAGGTCTATCTGGAAGTGGAATAGGCTCAGGATTCCGCAGAATTGCGGGAATGAAACTGGGATTAGAAGGTTTAAGCATAATACCGGCAAGAGCTATATCGTGCATGCCTTTGAGACACATTTAAGGTGTCCTAGGGAAACGGCCTAAAGCCGAACAAATATAGTTTTGCTGGTTTAAGAAGGGATGCACCGAAAGATGCGTCCCTTTTTTGTGGGATATTGTCTGAAAGGCGAAGAGTTCCACGGGAATAAATAAGCGAGAGACACCTCGCACCCGCCCGCCACTTTCTGAAACTATCTCTGCGTCTGTGACATAATAAGTCATAATATATGTGCAATTCGAAGAATTGCTCGACATCAAATGAAAACCAGGAATCTGCAGACACGCCTTTACCTCATCACCGCCACTATCCTGCTGGTCGGTTTGGGTAGCGCCATCCTGATTTATCTGACAGCTGAAGATTATTCGGAGAGCTCTTTGGGCTATGAAATGGTGGGCGGCTCTGTCTATCCGATTACGCCTGAAGATTCCAAAAAGTATATACATGATCTGGAACTTTACGGCGGAAAGGCGAATGTGCTTGCCGATGAGTTTATGCGATGGTTTGACGGATTATGGCACGGGAAATCACTTGCATTCACAGTGGCCTCTATTACCATCCTTGTATCCCTGGGGTTTCTTCTTGTTGCCGGTCACTTGCCGTCAGACTCGGAACCCGACGCACGGGATGAGGACAACCGGGCCGGAACCGGATGACCTTGAGAAGATGATTATGTTTAAGGCCGTATATAAGACGCATGGAAACGAAGCGCAGCGATGACCTCAAAGGGCGCCGCTTTTTTTCCTTTAAAGGAGGCCGGAATATGAAGAGGCATATTTTCGCAATCGCATTTTTTCTCGTCATCTCATCCATCACCGTGTCTGGTGCCTTCGCACAGCCGGTGAGGGTCGTAGCCAGTATTTCTCCCGTGGGTGACATGGTAAAAGAAGTCGGCGGTGACCGGGTGGCGCTGCAGGTCCTGCTTCCTCCCGGGGCAAGCCCCCACGTCTTTGAGCCGACACCGGGGATGGCGAAAGAGCTTTCTCAGGCCGGACTCTTTTTTGAGGTCGGCGCAGGTCTTGATTTCTGGGCGGAAAAGCTGGTGAAGGGGGTGAAGCAGAATATCAGGGTTGTCGTCCTTTCGAACGGTATGAAGCTCCTGAGGGAGGAGGGTGAGCACGGCCACGAACATGGGGCAGCTAATCCTCACGTCTGGCTTGACCCCGTGCTTGCCATGGAGATGGTGAAGAAGATTGAGAGGGTCCTTTCGGAAACGGACCCCCGGGGCGCTGAAATTTACCGGAAGCGCGGCGCTGACTACATTGCAAAGCTCAAGATTCTCGACGCAGAAATCAGAAAGACCGTTTCGACTTTTGCGATAAAGAGTTTCGTGAGTTTTCATCCGGCGTGGGACTATTTTGCCCTCCGGTACGGGCTGAAGGACGTCGGCGTAATAGAGGAGTCACCCGGCGAGGAACCTTCTCCGAGGAAACTGGAGGCCATTGTGAAGGCCATCAGGCATTACCATATCAGAGCGGTCTTTGCAGAACCACAGCTCAACCCCAAAGTTGCAGACGTGATCGCTAATGAAGCCGGAGTGAAGGTCGTTATGCTCGATCCGATCGGAGGGCTGCCCGGAAGGGAGACTTATCTCGAGCTGATGAAGTATAACCTCCGGCAGATGAAGGATGCGATGCAGTAATCAGATATCGATAACTCCGTAAACAAAGAGCGTATGCAGAGAATCGGAGAGATTAGAAATGCTTGAGAAACTGAACAGAAGACTGGCCGGCCTGCTCATAAAGGATTCTGATAATACAGACAATAAACTTGTTCGGATAAAATATGGATTAGTTGCCGGCTGGATCGGTATCTATGCTGCCATAATACTCTTTATCGTTCAGGTCATCCTCGGCCTCATGTCGAAGTCGGCATCTGTTATTGCGGTTGCTTTTCACCTTATCTCGGACCTGGTCAGTTCCATTGTCCTTGTGGTCAGTTTTAAGATAACCGCCCGCCCCGCGACTGCAAAGAACCCTTTCGGTCACGGGAGGATGGAGCACGTAGCTCCGCTTATTATTTCAATTTTTTTATTTGTATCGGGCCTGCAGATAGGCGAGAGGTCACTGGACCAGGCACTGGAACCCCATCAGCTTCACTATTGGGATGCCGTCGCATGGGTGCTTCTCCTTACCATTGTGATAAAGCAATGGCTCGCGGGTTTTACCCGCTTTCTCGGCAAGAGAGTTGCTTCACATGCGGTCCTCGCGATTTCAGCCCACCACAACATTGAGGCAATTATGACACTTACCGTCATAGGCGGGCTGGTGGCAAGTCACCACTTTCATCATCCCGAATTTGACGGTTATGTCGGCATTCTTGGTGTCCGCCTCGCTGCTGTATCTGGGTTACGATCACGGGCGGGAAGCTATTGTACCCATTCTGGGAAAAGCACCCCCAAAAGATATCATCAGGAAAATCCGTGAAGCGGCGAAGTCGGTTGAAGGGATTGAGGACGTTCATGAGATTATCGTTAACGACTATGGTTCATTGTACCTGATTTCTCTTCATGTGGAGATCCCGGAAAAGTTAGGGCCGGCTGAAATGCATGAAATTGCCGAGCGGGCCGAACGGAAGCTGAGGGAGGTATTCGGCGGCGAAGCTGTCTGCCACACCGATCCCCTTCTGGAGAAAACTCCGGAAATTCAGACGGTGGAAGAAAAGTTCAGGCAAATTCTCAAAGAATTTGCACAGATAGCCGGTTACCACGACTTCAGGGTTATTGCAGAATCCCGCGAAAGAATCATAATCGTTGCAGACATTGATGTGGGAGAGGACGTTGCCGAGGATCAGTTCAATCAAATATCAAAGGATCTTGAGACGCGGCTGAAGGAGGAGATTGCCAATATAGCCTACTGTGCGTTTTATATAACACCGAAGTTCGCATACTAGTGTAGTGCATCCAATGCTTCATATGTGCCAATGTTCTTAGCAGTCATTGACCGGAAATACCCCTCACCCTAGCCCTCTCCCCCAAGGGGCGAAGGGATAAAGTAATCTCCCCTCCCTTGAGGGGAGGGGACAAAGGGGAGGGTGGGCAATCTTCATGCTCCTTTTTGTCCTCCGGCGCTGAATGATTGCAGATATTGTCTGAAATGGTATGATATTACACAACGGGTTCACCTGAATTAGTCCAAATGGGACAAATGATCGAGCAATGGATTAAGGACGTTAAGACGGGGTCCGACTTTAGGGACCTCGGGATGATTCTCGTCCATAACGGGATGGTCCGTGCCACCTCCAGGGATGGGAAGCCGGTCAAGGGGATGCACCTTTCCTATGACAGGGAGAAACTGTCCGGCCTGCTTGATGAGTTGGGCAGGAGAGAAGGGATTGTTGAAGTGAAAGCCTGGATAAACGAGGGGCGCCTGAAGATCGGCGATGACATCATGTATGCATTGGTAGCGGGAAGATTCAGAACATATGTCATCCCGGTGCTTGAAGAGCTTGTTTCCAGAATCAAGAAAGAGATTGTATCTGAAACAGAGATCGTTTAGTCCGTCACATCTTCTTTGCAAATTCCTTTCCGTACTACCGCTTCCCAAAAATATCAAAATATTGTATCGTTAATCTGGAGCGGCATAAGCAGAACAGTCCGCTTTCCATGCGCGCCGGAGGACCGCCGAACCTCAGTTTATATCTACGATGAGTTGCCCCCGGGGGCGTAAACAGAAAGAGAGGATCGGGTTGGAAAAGGTGAAATGCTGGGATGTCTTTGAATGCAGGGAGAAGGTATGCCCGGCTTACGAATCGAAGAACCTGAAGTGCTGGCTCTTCTCGGGGACCCATTGCCGGAACGCGATCCAGGGGAAATTTCTTGAGAAGCTCGAGATGTGCCTCGGCTGCAAGGTCTTCAAAAAGAATATGAGTATCGGAGAGATGAGAGATACTCTGAGAGTTGCTAATAAGCAGTTTAGGGAATTCAGGAAGATAGTCCGTGACCGTGATGAGGAACTGGAAGACATCGGCCTGGAGCTGGCCTTAGGTCTTTCCGAAGTCTTCGAGGCCTTGAAAAAAATTTCATCGGGAGACCCCACCGTACGAATACCCGAAGCGTCCAAGATAGAACTGATTGGCAAACTGAAACATATCGTTAACCTGACGGCCGAGGAAATAGGTGAAATCGTTGATCAGTCCCATGAATTTGCCATGGGTCTTGCCGAACACTTTGATGTTCTGCACAAGGTTTCAATCGGTAACCTGCATGCGAGGGTATCCGGGAAGTCGAAGATAGAACTGCTCGAATCTCTCAAGAAGGTCATGAACGAGACGATCGAGAGTATTTCACGTGAAATCAACGAACGCAAGCGTGCAGAAACAGCGTTACAGAAAGCCCACAGTGAGCTTGAGCGACGGGTCGAAGAGCGTACCGCTGAACTGACCGCAGCGAACAGGAAGATGAAGCAGGAAATAGCCGAGCGCAAGAGAGTTGAGGAGGCGCTGCGGGAAAGCGAGATCAGATTCCGCCGCGTGACCGAGGCCGCTTTTGAAGGTGTTGCTGTGACGGAGGGCGACACTTTAATCGACGTCAGTGAAAAACTGGCGCAATTGTTCGGGTACGAGCGGAGCGAACTTATCGGGAAGTATGTTGCCGGGCTTATCGAACCAAAGGCCCGCGACGAGACGGTCGCGAAGATTCTCTCGGGCTTCAGCGTGCCTTATGAGAGCGTATGCCTGAAGAAAGACGGTACGGTGTTCCCTGTCGAAGTATGCGGGAAGAACTATTCATCCAAGGGAAGAGAACTCTGTGTGACCGCCATACGCGACATAACCAAGCGTAAACTGAGAGAAAGGGTACTCCAGGAAAGTGAAGAGCTTTATAAGACCCTGACAGAAAATTCACTCACCGGCATATTCATACACCAGGATGCAAGGTTCATTTTTGTCAACGACAAGTTTGCGGAAATGCACGGGTACAAGCCGGAAGAATTGTTGCAAAAAGAACATTGGTTGCTGGTGCACCCGGACGAAAGAAAACGCCTGAGGGAATTTGCGTTACAAAGGCTGGAGGGGAAGCCGGTCCCCCAGCAATATGAGGTCCGCAGGATGACAAAGGACGGGAAGACTATCTGGTGCGAAATGATGGCAACCGCCATTCAATATAGAGGGAAGCTGGCGATTATGGGGAATGTGATTGACATTACCGAACGTAAAAGGGCGGAAGTTGCCATCAAAAAAAGCGAAGAGCAGATGCGGAATCTCACTACGTACCTGCAGAGAATAGGGGAGATAGAGAGAACAAATATTGCACGTGAAATCCATGATGAACTGGGACAGACACTGACGGTTTTGAAGATGGACCTGTCATGGCTGAAAAAAAGGCTGCCCGACGACCAGGTCTCACTTCTCAAGAAAACAGAGTCGATGTCTCAACTGATTGGCAGTACTATCCAGACTGTAAAAAAGATTTCTACAGACCTGAGACCGGGCCTGCTGGACGACCTGGGTCTTGCTGCGGCAATCGAATGGCAGGGGGAAGAATTCCAGAAACGGACCGGCATACGATGCAAAATTTCGGTGGAGCCCAGGGATATCACACTTGACAGAGATCGCAACACTGCAATCTTTCGTATTTTTCAGGAGACCCTGACAAATATAGCACGGCACGCAGAGGCGACAGTGGTGAAAGTGAGCCTGAAACAGAGAGACGGCCGGATAGAATTGAGCGTACGTGACAACGGGAGGGGGATCACCGAAGAGGAACTTACCAATCCCAAATCGTTCGGGCTGATCGGGATCAGAGAACGCGTAAAGATTTTTGACGGAGACAGCATAATGAAAGGTATTCCCGGACAGGGGACCACAGTTACGGTGAGAATACCAATACGCTCGGTGCAGGGAAACCCCTGATGAAGGTTCTTATTGCCGATGATCACACTATTTTTCGTGAAGGCCTGAAGCACATTCTGACGGAATACCCGGATATGATCATCGCTGATGAAGCGCGTAACGGGCGGGAAGTCCTGGAAAAGATCTGGAAGAATGACTACGACATGGTCCTGCTCGACATTTCGATGCCCGGGATGACCGGACTTGAAGCCCTGAAACAACTGAAAAATGACAGGCCGAAACTCCCGGTGCTTGTCCTGAGCATGCATCCCGAAGAACAGTATGCAATCCGGGCGCTCAGGGCGGGCGCTTCGGGGTATCTGACGAAAGAGAGTGCGCCGGATGAGCTTATGACCGCAATACGTAAGATATCGCAGGGAAGAAAATATATCACTTCTTCTCTTGCCGAAAGATTGGCCCTGGAGATGGAAGCCGATTCTGAAAAACCGCTTCACGATGTACTTTCAGACCGGGAATATCAGGTGCTCCGCATGATCGCCGAAGGAAAGACGGTAAAACATATCGCTGAGGAACTCTCCTTGAGTATAAAGACCGTCAGCACCTATCGGACCCGTATTATGGAAAAGATGAAGATGACGACAAATGCGGAATTGATGCATTATGCAATGAAACATCGCCTGCTGGACTGATCGTCTCGCCGCTCTGTTCGCCGCTTGCCCGATTTTCTCCTTTATCATCTCTTTTTGTAGGACAAAGACCGACCCGCGTAATGGCAGAATTCTGACAAAAAAATAGGACAAATGCTGATATTCTTCCTGTCCCGAACATATCAAAATTAATATAGGCAGAGAAGTAAAAATGGGCGACCATCAGAAGGGAAGGGGGTCGGACTGTGAGAGATGAAGATCTTCTTGAAGAGATTATAGATTTAGGCAAGAGGCAGGGAGTACTTTCCTTACAATGACATAAACACCGCCTTTCCATCCGAATTTGTTTCCCGGGACGAGATGGAAGACCTTCTGGACCGGCTCCACGATATGGGGATTAAGGTTACGGAGGATCATGAAACCGACACCGCGGTGAAGAAGTCAGCGGAGGAAAAGGAGAGACATGAAAAGGCGGAAGACCTCGTGCAGGCATATTTCCAATCCATGGGGGACATACCTGTTCTCTTAAAGGATGAAGAAGCCGAACTTGCAAGGAGGATAGAGGAAGGCAATGAGATCATCAGCAGAATAGTTACTGTAATGCCTTTATACAGGGACCTCCTGAAGGAAACGGACCGGCAGGCACAGGATGAAGAAGACCTCCCCGAGCCGGAAGAAAATACGGAAGCCGTCATGGGGAAGTGTTTTGCAATCCTCGATAACCTTATGAGAGACGTGAACATTTCGGAGAGGGAAGCGCGCTTCGGGACCCTTCAAGATCCTGAGAGAATGCCGGAGAAACAGTCCCTCCGCATTACGGAAGAAGTCCGGGACATCTGCAGCCGGGTTGAATCGGAGACGGGGATCAGTATCGGCGGACTGAAAGAAAAATACGAGCAGATTGACAGGGCAAGGAAACTCATTTCAGAAGCGAAGGGTGAATTAATAACACATAACCTCAGACTGGTGGTCAACATAGCGAAGCATTATATAGGGAGAGGTCTTTCCCTCCTTGACCTGGTTCAGGAAGGCAATATCGGCCTCATGAAAGCGGTGGACAAGTTCGACTACAGGAGAGGTTTCAAGTTCAGCACGTATGCGACATGGTGGATAAGACAGGCGATCGCAAGGGCACTGATAGATCAGACAAAAACGATCAGAATCCCTGTGCATATGGTCGACTTTTATAACAGGGTCAACAATGCATCGAGGGAGTTGACCCAGAAGCTCGGCAGAGAACCCCGCACCGAGGAAATTGCGCAGGAATTAAAGGTCCCGAGGAGCAAGATCGAGGATGTGCTAAGGGCAATTCAGGACCCGATCACACTGCATACGCCGGTAGGGAGTGAGGAGTCTACACTTGAGGATTTTATCGGTGATGACAGTCCCTCGCCATACGCTGACGCGGAAAGAAGCGGGCTTACAGAGCAGATCATAGAGGTACTGCATACACTGTCGCCGAAAGAAGAGACAGTTATAAGAATGAGGTTCGGCATCGGCGTTGACAGAGACTATACGCTTGAAGAAGTGGGAAGGCGTCTTTCGATCACCCGCGAGAGGGTGAGACAGATAGAGGCAAAGGCCCTGTGGAAGCTCAGACACCCGAAGAGGCTTCGGGCGCTGCGGATCTTAAATACGGCTTAGATTTCAGGACAGGGCGATGATACAAAAAGAGATTCACAACCAGATAGAAGGGATGATCGGCCACATAAACTGTCCGAAAGATTTTGTCTGTTACACCTCTGAATTCAAGAGTCTTTGCCGGGCAAAGGATATAGGACTGGAATCATTTGTCGCATGCCTCGCAACAGATCCGCTGAAATGCAAATTCTCCATACATTTCGGAGGGATCTTTTTCTGTCAATGTCTGCTCCGTATCTATATCGCTAAAAAGCTCAAGAAGTAGACTTCATAAATACTCGAATTGTTAACTTCCTGCTTTCCACCGGCGTAGTCTCCGCTGTAAGTTTCCTATCTTTCAAGTCGGAGCGTACTTGTCCTAATAGGCTCATAGGTGAAGACATGCAAAATTCTGTTCGTCATGCCCGAGGGTTTAGTCGGGCATCCATGTGTCTTGAACGTGGATTCCCGCCTCCGCGGGAATGACAAGAAGAAAGACCAATTATGAACGATAGGATTTCTGAGAGGTTTCCGGCAATATCTGTTGACTAGTTTTCTGACATAATAAAGATCAAATTGCATTTATCTGTGGAACTGATAAGATTTATATGTTTTTGGACGCTTTTTAAAGCCGGATAATTTGAAGGGAGAGGTTAAAATGTTTAAGGGAAAGACAAGACTGGTAATAGCTTCCACAACGAGCACGCAGAACTCGGGGCTATTCGATATCCTTATTCCCGCCTTTGAGAAATCCACTAAGTACGGTATCAAAGTGGAAATCATTGCGGTCGGCACGGGCAAGGCAATCAGGATTGCAAAGAAGGGCGAAGCCGATATGCTCTTTGTCCATGACCCCTTCCGCGAGAAAAAGTTTGTTGCTGAAGGGTTCGGCGTAAACAGAAGGTCTGTGATGCACAACGATTTCGTTATCGTCGGTCCGGCGAAAGACCCTGCGCGGATAAGGGGGTTGAAAACTGCTGTCGAGACGTTTGAGGAAATCGCCGAAAACGGTGCGCCTTTCGTATCGAGAGGCGACGATTCGGGAACAAATATCAAGGAACTGGATATCTGGGACGACTCGGGAATTAACCCCAAAGGGAAGGGGTGGTATTTTGAAGCCGGCTCAAACATGGGTGATACCCTGGTCCTTGCAGATCAAAAGAAGGCTTATGCGCTGTCCGATGCGGGGACCTTTCTCAACTACGAACCAAGACTCAAATTGAAAGTGCTTTTCAAAGGTGACAACGTCTTGAAAAATTTTTACAGTGTCATCGCGGTAAACCCGGAGAAATTCCCCAAAGCCGGATACAGAGAGGCCATGGACTTTATCTCCTTCGTTACTTCACACGAAGGGCAGCGTTTAATCGCAACCTATAAGAAACACGGCGTTAATCTTTTCTATCCGGACGCGGTCCCGTCGGTCATGAATAGAGAATAACAGCCGGACGGACGGGGATCAAAAAAGTGGCCGAATTGTTTGCGATCCCGGCCGTCGTCAAGAAATATATATATAGGACGGAAATATGTTGACACGGCAAGGGATAGAAGATATATTTATCTGAGTAAGCAGTTCATGCGAATGTTTAGGGTCTGGAAATATGAGCATATTTCCAGAGGGAACCCGGATAGATAGTCGGGCCGCTATCTGAAAGGAGAATTTCGGATGGCGGCTTTTTTATTGGCGGAGGGGATGCCCGGCGGAAATGCGGGAGGTGACATATGACGCAGGAGGCGGCTGTCTCAACACAGGTGGTGATGGGCGCATCTTTCTGGATAGCCACAGGAATATTCCTGATAGCCTACGCGGTTATCGTCTCGGAAAAAATACATAAGACGGTCGTTGCGCTGCTTGGGGCAAGTCTGATGCTGGTCCTCAGAATCCTCGATCAGCATGAGGCCTTTCATGTTGAGGAACTGGGTATCGACTGGAACGTCATATTCCTTCTCATATCGATGATGGTGATCATAAACCTGATGAGGCCGACGGGGGTGTTTGAATACATAGCGATCAGGAGCGCGAAATGGGGCAGGGGAGAGCCGTTCAGGATACTGACGATATTCGCTGTCGTCACTGCGGTCTTGAGCGCTTTCCTCGACAATATTACCACAGTCCTCCTGATAGTACCGGTTACCATTCTTGTTGCCGACGCGCTTCAGGTTGATGCTCTGCCCTATCTCATATCCTGTGTACTCGCATCAAATATCGGCGGGACGGCTACTCTCATAGGCGACCCGCCGAACATCATGATCGCTTCAAAGGCACAGTTGACCTTTATGGATTTCATATACCATCTGGGTCCCGTTATCGTGATTACCATGGTTTTCTACATATTTGCTATTAAACTCATCTGGGGTAAGAACCTGAAGACAAAGGACGAGTTGAAAGAGAGGATCATGTCCATGAACGAAAACGAGGCGATCAGGGACCCGGTGATGCTGAAGAAATCTCTCGCTGTTCTCGCTCTCGTATTGACGGGATTTATTTTCCACGGGATGCTCCATTTACAGCCTGCGACGGTCGCCTTTTTCGGCGCGGGTCTTTTGCTTTTGCTCTCCAAAACCCGTGAGCCGCACCAAATCTTCGCAGAAGTGGAATGGCCGACAATCTTCTTTTTTATCGGACTCTTTATCATCGTCGGCGGAGTTGTGAAAGTGGGACTTATCAGGTGGATGTCGGTAAAAGTCCTTGAAATGACCCAGGGCAACATGTTTGCGACATCGATGATCGTAATGTGGTTCTCGGCGTTCGCCTCTGCCTTTATCGACAATATACCGTATGTTGCAACCATGAACCCGTTGATTGTGGATATGGCAAGACAACTCTGGCCCGGCCTTTCGGGCGTTCAACTCCTCCATCAAGTCGATCTTATGCCGCTCTGGTGGTCTCTCGCCCTGGGTGCATGCCTCGGCGGGAACGGAACGTCGATAGGCGCTTCGGCCAATGTGATTGTCGTCGGCATGTCGGAAAAACTCGGGAAAAGGATTTCCTTCGGGAAGTTCATGCTTTATGGAATGCCTATCATGATAATGACCGTGATTGTTTCGATGATCTATGTCTGGTTGAGATACTACGTTTTGAAGGTATAGACACGCAAATCCGTCACTGGCTGAGGCCGGCGAGCCGTGCTTCCGATTTTTAATTCAGAATACGGTTAGTCATGATATTCAGAAAAAAATCGTTTACTGGTCGCAGGCACTGTCCTAAATGTTATAGTATCTATCCGTAACGAGCATTGATATGCTTGAGGAGGGAAGACAACCTTGATACAGGACATCATTCGCAAATCACTGGACGGTACATCACTCACGGGAGAAGAAATTGCTTCATTATTTGGAGTTCCTCTTTTTTCTGAAGAAGCGGCGACGATTATCGCGGCATCCAGGAAAAAAAGTGAAATAGCCAGTAGGGGCTTGGCAGAAGTCCATGCGCAGGTGGGGTTGAATATAGCCCCATGTCCAAAAAACTGTGCTTTCTGTGCCTTTGCCGCGAGGAATAAGGTCTTTGAAAGCAAGGTTGAAATCTCTGTCGAGGAGGCTGTTCAGAAAGCCAGACAGTTCGAAGCAGACGGAGCGAATGCGGTTTTTGTCATGAGCACGGCAGATTATCCATTCGGGAAATTTTTGGATATCTCACGGGAGATCAGTAAATCCCTTCGTCCTGAAACGGTGCTTGTTGCCAACGTCGGGGATTTTTCAGTAGAGCAGGCCAGGGAGTTGAGAGATACCGGCTTTTCGGGCATCTATCATGCCGTCCGCCTGGGTGAGGGGCGTGATACTACTATCCAGGTCGAAACAAGGCTGGAAACATTCAGAAATGCGAGAGAGGCGGGTCTGTTATTGGGCACCTGTGTTGAGCCGGTCGGTAATGAACATACTGTTGAAGAACTGGTGGAAAAAACAATCATCACCCGTGATGCGGGCCCCGTCTACAGCGGAGCTGCAAGACGCATACCTATTTTAAATACAAGAATGGCTGAATACGGCATAGTGAGCGAAGCAAAGATGGCACATATCCTTGCCGTTGTCCGGTTGGCTCTTGGCTATGATATCCCCGGTAATTGCACTCACGAGCCTAATGTTATAGGGGCGGCAGCAGGCGCCAATCTGTTATGGGCGGAAGCCGGTTCCAATCCTCGTGATACCGAGGCGGAGACGGAAGGAAAAAGGGGAATGACGGTGAAGGAATGTATAAGAGTTCTGGAAGAAGCCGAATGGAAAGTACTGCAAGGTCCGTCAAAATTTTATTCCGGACCGTAGAAGTTAACAGGCATCCGGATTTCTTTCGCCGCAATTTTCCCGCATCCTGAAATAAGAAATTGCAGAACACCTCGAAAATCCTTTAAAATCAGGCATGCGAGAGTGGCGGAACTGGCAGACGCGCTGGACTTAGGATCCAGTGGGTAACTCCGTAGGGGTTCAACTCCCCTCTCTCGCACCACCAATAAAATCGAGCAGTGCTGATCCACATCTTTTTTTCAATACATTGAATTCAGCTTTGTAACCTTTTTCCAGTCATTCGAAATCTGACCGCAAAAATGCGCGGGCGTATGATTCGGAAATTCTCGTGAACTCAAATCTGTTTAATAAGGCACAGAGTGTGTTTATCCGGGTGAGTGCCTTATTTTATTGAAAGGAGTTCCCCCAAGATTTGATAGCTTCGGGACGTAACATTATGAAGTAAAAGGGAAAGATGGATTTACGAAGTGGTCTGGTTTGCTTTTTAAAAATTGGGGGAACTTTTTACAGGTAAATAGTGAGATAAAAGCCGTCATTCCCGCGAAGGCGGGAATCCATGTTTCCCATTAGGTATGAAAGAAACCTTTTATGTTTACATTTTGGCCAGCCAACAAAGAGGCACCCTGTATATAGGAGTGACCACGGATCTGACGAAGAGAGTTTACGAACATAAGAACGGTTTGGTTGATGGTTTCACAAAGAAATACGGGGTGCATCGGCTCGTTTACTACGAGGTTATGCGAGACGCCGAGACAGCGCTATCGAGGGAAAAGCAAATGAAAAAATGGAATCGAGTATGGAAGCTCAAGCTTATTGAAGAACAAAATCCCGAATGGCTGGACTTGTACAAAAGTTTGCTGATTTGAAAAGAGTGGATTCCCGCCTTCGCGGGAATGACGAAAAAAATTGGGGGAACTTCAGTTTTATTGACTGTTTTTTGTCATAGGACTAAAATGTTAGACGGATAAAAAAGATGGCAAAAAGGCCTGAAGATAAGGCTCGCGAAGACATTGACAGGATGCTTGAAAAAGCAGGCTGGGACGTCCAGGACATTGATCACATCAATATACATGCCCGTCAGGGTATTGCAATCAGGGATTTCCCTCTAAAGCAGGGACATGGTTTCGCAGATTATATTTTATACATCGACGGCAAGGCCGCAGGGGTTATTGAGGCAAAGAAAGCAGGTACTACATTAACCGGTGTCGAAATCCAATCCGACAAATACAAGAATGGCCTTCCTGATATTCTTCCTGCCTGGTATCGTCCATTACCCTTTTGTTATCAGTCCACCGGAGTAGAAACCCGATTTACAAATGGGTTTGAACCTGATTACCGCTCAAGGAATGTCTTCTCTTTCCATCGCCCTGAGACACTGGCTGAATGGCTTGATAAAGATGCTCAAGTATCATTGGATATGGCGGCAGAAAATAGTCCTCTTTACATATTCCCATCGACATTGTATGCGCGGCTTCGCTCAATGCCGCCTCTGAAAGAAGAGGGTCTCTGGCCCGCACAGATAAAGGCAATTCAAAATTTAGAAAGATCCCTTACCGAGAACCGTCCGCGCGCTCTCATCCAGATGGCAACCGGAAGCGGCAAGACGTTCACTGCCGTAACCGCCATTTACCGCATGATTAAATTCGCTAATGCAAAAAGAGTCTTGTTTCTTGTGGACAGGGCGAATCTCGGTCGACAGACCCGCAAGGAATTTGAGCAGTATGTTTCTCCTTATAGTCCTTACAAGTTCACCGAGGAATACATAGTCCAACAACTGAAATCCAATCAGATTGATAAGACCGCACGGGTTTGTATTTCTACTATTCAGCGCCTTTATTCAATTCTGAAAGGCGAGGAGATAGACCCTGAGCTTGAGGAAGAATCTCTCTTCGACCACTCGGACCTTTTCAAAGAACCCATGCCTGTCGAATATAATCCTGCCATCCCTATCGAGACCTTCGATGTGATCATTACCGATGAATGTCACCGTTCCATCTATAACCTCTGGCGGCAGGTCCTTGAATATTTCGACGCCTTTATCATCGGTCTTACAGCAACGCCGAATAAGCAGACCTTCGGTTTCTTTAATCAGAACCTTGTCATGGAATATCCCCATGAGCAGGCGGTCGCCGATGGAGTGAATGTCAATTACGATGTTTATCGCATCCGTACAAAGATTACCAAAGAAGGCTCAAAGGTCGATGCAGGTTATTATGTCGATATTCGAGATCGAGAGACGCGGGCTGTACGATGGGAAAGACTGGATGAGGACCTGGCATATTCCCCCAACCAATTGGATAGAGATGTGGTGGCTCTTGACCAGATCAGGACTGTTATAAAAACCTTTCGTGATAAGCTTTTTACCGATATCTTCCCCGGCCGCAAAGACGTGCCTAAAACCCTTATTTATGCGAAGGACGATTCTCACGCGGAGGACATTGTAAAGATTATCAGGGAAGAATTCGGCAAGGGGAATGAATTCTGCCAGAAGATAACATACAAAACAACAGGCAAAAAACCTGATGAGCTTATTGCAGAATTCAGAAACAGCTATTTCCCGAGGATCGCTGTCACAGTGGACATGATTTCAACAGGCACAGACATCAAACCGCTGGAAATAGTTTTATTCCTTCGCACGGTAAAGTCGCGGTCTTACTTTGAGCAGATGAAAGGCCGCGGAGTGCGTGTGATCAATCCGAACGACCTGCAATCAGTGACACCGGATGCTGCTGCCAAGACTCATTTTGTAATTGTCGATGCGGCGGGTGTTTGCGAACAGGACAAGACAGACTCAAGGCCGATGGAAAGGAAACCCACCGTATCTCTGGAAAAACTTCTTCAGGCTGTGGCTCTGGGGAATACTGAAACAGATGTTATCTCTTCAATAGCAGGGCGTCTGGCCCGTATGGAGAAGAAATTAAATCCTGAAGACAAAGCAGAAGTCCAGAAACTATCCGGAGGCAGAAGTCTCAAAGCATTAACAGGCGATCTTGTGCAGGCGATTGATCCTGACAGGCATGTTGAAGAGGCAAAGAAAGAAAATCCGGGAGTTGCAGAGCCTTCATCTCAGCAGATCAAGCAGGCCGCAACAAAGATCATCAAGGAATCAGTAAAGCCACTTCATAATGCTGAACTCCGGAGAAAACTGGTCGAACTGCACAAAACCACAGAGCAGATCATTGATACGATCAGTCCGGATGTGGTCATAGAGGCCGGGTTCAGCGCCGATGCATTGGAAAAGGCAAAGGGTCTGGTTACTTCATTTGAGCAATTCATCAAAGACCATAAGGATGAGATCACCGCTCTGCAAATCCTTTACAGCAGGCCGTACAAGGAGCGTTTGCGTTTTGAGGAGATAAAGGCGCTTGCAGACCTTATCGAGAAGCCGCCTTATCTCTGGCGCATAGACAGGCTCTGGGAGGCATACGCTGCATTGGAGAAATCAAAGGTCAGAGGAGCAGGCAGCCATCGGATTCTGACTGACCTTGTTTCGCTCATCCGTTTTGCATTGCATCAGGAGGATGAATTGGAACCCTATGCAGAGCATGTGCAGGAAAGGTTTAGCGCATGGCTGGCAGGGCAGGAAAAGGCAGGGAAGAAGTTCAGCGAGGAACAATTGTTCTGGCTGGAGAAAATCAAGGAACATATTGTCGGAAGCCTGAGCATAGACAGGGAAGATTTTGAATACACCCCTTTTAAAGAAAAAGGCGGAATCGGAAAAGCCTATCAGCTTTTCGGTGAGGGCTTGTGGCCGTTGCTGGATGAATTGAATGAGGTGCTGGCGCGTAGCGACTCGAAAAATACCGCGACGAATTCGTGTGAGAGGGTAGATTATTCCAAAGCATATTTTGTAACGGTCTGTCGGAACAGGAATTTGTATATGGATGTGGATGCCGAAGGTTCGAAGAAACATGAGGTGAAAGAACGATGTTGAAACTTTCCGACATAAGATCTTAAACAGGATGGATGAATCGTCAACGGTGGGATCAACCGATAGTAGGTAGGGAGGCAGGGGTTACCCCGCCCCTTAAATGCAATGCCCATGGTAAAAACAATCAAAATTATAAACAATGTAGGGGCGAGGTCTCCCTCGCCCTTTGACGTATCGCCGGATATCAAGGTTTCGCCCGTTCATGGGAAATCAGGACGGAGAAGAACAAGGGCGGGGAAACCCCGCCCCTACAAAAGGATTTGCCGGAGGGATGGGTAAAACCTCATATGAATAATGTCTGTACAATTATCCTCGGTCAGTCGCCCCCATCAGCAACATATAATGCAAATGATGAGGGTCTTCCATTTTATTCAAGGGTAAGGCAGAATTTGGTGAGCGATATCCAATAGTTATTAAATATTGTTCAACACCTAAAAAGATAGCAGAGAAAAACGACATATTAATCTCTGTAAGGGCACCTGTCGGACCGACAAACATTGCGCCATCCAAATGTTGCATCGGTCGCGGATTAGCTGCGATTCGTCCATTAGAAGATCAGAATCTTTATACATTTATCTATTATCTTGAGAAGTATCGAACATGAGCTTTCTGAAATGGGCACCGGAACAACTTTCAAAGCAATTTCAGGTTCAGATTTGCGAGCAATTCAAATTCCCTCTTGCCCCTCTCGACCAACAAAAACTCATCGTCGCTGAAATTGAAAAGCAGTTCTCCCGTCTTGATGAAGCCGTGGCAGCGCTCAAGCGCATACAGGCAAATCTCAAGCGATATAAAGCCTCTGTCCTCAAGGCTGCTGTTGAAGGGAAATTGACAGAAGAATGGCGTTCCCGTAGGGGCACGTTGCAACGTGCCCCTACAAAAGACGAAACCGGTGCGGATTTATTAAAACGCATCCTCGTCGAGAGACGAAAGAAATGGGAAGAAGATTATATAAAAAAATATGTAGGGGCGCATGGCCATGCGCCCAAAGATGATTCGTGGAAGAAGAAATATAAAGAACCTGCGACGCCTGATACATCAAATCTGCCCGAATTGCCGAAAGGGTGGGTGTGGGTTAGATTGGGACAATTGCTTGATGAACCAAAATATGGCACTTCACAAGAAAGTGCTAATCTATACAAACTGCATGGAATTGGTAGTATTAAGAATCACCGAGCATAGTTAATGGATTTGTCGATAATTCAGATCTTAAATTTGCTGACTCGATGATGGACGGATTAAAACGTGCATAGACTTGAGATGGCGACATACTGACTATTGATCAAATGGCAGCGTTTCGCTTGTAGGAATAGTGTCATAGTGAGTAAGTCAGATGAGAAGTACTTATACGCTGGCTATTTGATAAACATGAGCCTTTGAGTGATGTTGTCATTAGCAAGATTTGATATCCTGCACTTTCATGCTTTGTCTCTTGCGAAGACACAGGATCGATGTCGAACGCTATAATCTAGTAAGCCGTATCAACAACATGATTACGCGCTTGAACTTGCGTCACTTAATGGTTCCTCTTGCCACCATTAAGGAAGAGCAAAAAGCTATTATTCAAGAAATTGATAAATGTCTCTCTGTCGTTACGTGAAATTGACGCTTCGAGTTGAAATCGAATCTTAAACGTGCTGAACGCCTGCGTCAGTCGATTTTGAAAAAAGCTTTTTCGGGAAAGCTCGTATGAAAAAATCACAAAGATACGACACATCACATCTGATTGAAGATCAATTTGAGCCTGGCTCCCGTGGGCGGGTGCTCAGAAACAAGCTTGGCATTACGAGCACGCGGGAGATGGCTAAGCAGGAAAAAGAAGCTCAACTGCGAGTGCTTGATAAACTCACGGATATTTATCAAAGAGATCATCGGGTTACCTCTGCCGACATATGTTTTATTCATAAAATCTGGCTTGGTGACATTTATGAATGGGCTGGAAGATACCGACAAGTTAAGATGGACAAAGACGGGTTCCCTTTTGCATATCCGGAGCAGATTCCTAAATTGATGACGGAATTTGAAAAAGGGCCGCTGCGTCAATTCACACCTTGTCTCTTTAAATCTCGCGAAGAAGTGATAAAAGCGCTTGCTGTAGTCCATACAGAATTGGTTCTTATTCATCCTTTCAGGGAAGGCAATGGGCGGGTGGCAAGAATGTTGGCTATCTTAATGGCGCTGCAGGCAGGGTTGCCGCCTTTGGATTTCGGCGGTTTAACCGGCAAGAAGAAAAAAGAATATATTGAAGCAATTCATGCAGGGTTTCAGGGAAATTATAAGCCGATGGAAAAGATATTTGAATCTGTTATTCGTAAGACGCTGAGGGCTCGTTTACTGAGATAGCAGCTTTCAGCTTCTTTATCGTTGCTTTTGAAAGTTTGGGATATTTAGTAAGAACGCCCTCGACTGCGGTTGAGGAAGAGACGGATTGATAGATCAAGGCTTTGCCAAGTTCAGGGTCTTTTAAATACGGATTTGTTTCTTTTAAAGATTTTTTCGACATGTATTATTATACCAAAACCATGATATATGAGAGGGCGAGGGCACCTCGCCCCTACGGGAATGATCGGCGGAAATATCCCTATGACATACAACCCTGAAATACATCACCGCCGGTCGATTCGTTTGAAAGGATATGATTATTCACAGACGGGAGCATATTTTGTAACGATATGTTCGTGGAAGAAAGAATGTTTGTTCGGAGAAATCATGAATGGAGAAATGCTGTTGAATGAATATGGTCAATTTGTAATGAAATGTTGGAATGCAATCACCAAGCCATTTCATGAATGTGCAATGCGATGAATTTGTTGTGATGCCGAATCATATTCATGGGATCATTTTTATCAATAATTGTAGGGGCGAGGTTTCCTCGCCCTTTTCGGAGGTTGTTGCGCCCAATTCAAAGACAAAAAACGCACCAATTCAGGGCGGGGAGACCCCGCCCCTACGGAAAATCACATTGGGACAAATTGTCGGCATATTTCAAATATCAGTCGGCAAAACGAATCAATCAAATCCGCAATACCCCCGGCACGCCCGTCTGGCAGCGGAATTATTACGAACATGTCATACGGACGACAAAGAATTAAAGCAGATCAGGGAATACATTGGAACAATCCAATGCAATGGGAACTGGAGACGGAAAATCCACAAAATATAAAAGGAATCAAATAGAAAAATGCCTAACGGATCATGCAACTATTGTTCAAAAACTCTGGAACTACTGTAACGTCCTCCGGGACGACGGGATGAGTTATGGCGATTATGTTGAGCAGCTTACCTATCTGCTTTTCCTCAAGATGGCTGATGAGCGCTCAAAGCCGCCTTATAATCAGCCGAGTCAAATCCCTGCTAAATATGACTGGCAAAGCCTTCTGAAAAAAGACGGTGACGACCTTTTTGATCATTACCGCCATGTCCTCGAAAAGCTTGGGCAGGAAAAGGGTCTTTTAGGTCTTATCTTTGGCAAAGCACAAAATAAATTTCAGGACCCTGCAAAACTGCGCCGTCTTATTGTTGATCTGATTGAGAGCGAAAACTGGTCTGTCATGAGCGCGGATGTGAAAGGCGATGCATATGAGGGACTTCTTGAAAAGAATGCTCAGGACATAAAGTCAGGCGCAGGACAGTACTTTACTCCGCGTGCGCTCATTCGTGCCATGGTTGATGCAATTGCACCAAAACCCGGCGAAACAATTTGTGACCCTGCCTGTGGCACGGGAGGCTTCTTTCTTATCTCGCATGAATATATCGTCAACCATAATCCTAATTGACGAAACAGCAAAAGCGTATACTCAAAGAATCGACTTTTCGGGGATGGGAACTCGTTCAGAGTACAGCCAGACTGTGTGCTATGAATATGATGCTTCATGGAATAGGTGGTGATACACTTCCCCTCACAGTTTCAGATTCTTTGGCCAGCGACCCCGGTGATCGCTTCGAGATAGTGCTCACCAATCCGCCTTTCGGAAAGAAAAGCAGTATCACCATCGTAAATGGCGAGGGAAAAGCAGACAGAGAAACTTTGATTTATGAGCGTCAGGATTTCTGGGCAACGACATCGAACAAGCAGCTCAATTTCCTTCAGCATGTGAAGACATTGCTCAAGCAACATGGCCGGGCTGCCATAGTCGTTCCCGACAATGTCCTCTTTGAAGGCGGAGCGGGTGAAACGGTAAGGCGCAAGCTGCTTCATGAATGTGACGTGCATACTCTTTTAAGACTGCCGACAGGTTTATTTTATGCTCAGGGAGTTAAGGCGAATGTTCTCTTCTTTGATAAAAAGCCTGCCTCAGAAAAACCATGGACAAAGAAGCTCTGGATTTATGATTTCCGGACAAACAAGGATTTCACCCTAAAGACAAACCCGCTCAAGCGCAGCGATCTTGACGAGTTCGTAAAATGTTACAACCCGGAGAACCGTCATAACAGAAAACCCACCTGGTCAGAGAAAAATCCTCAAGGCCGCTGGCGGGCATTTGATTATGAAGAACTTATCAATCGAGACAAGGCAAGCCTCGACATATTCTGGCTCAAAGACGAAAGCCTCGAAGATTCCGACAACCTTCCTGACCCCGACATTCTCGCCCACGAAATCGTCGAGGACCTTCAGGCTGCCTTGGTCCAGTTCCAGTCTATTGCAGAAGATTTAGGAGAAGAGAATAGTGAAAAGTAAAAAAGGTCAGCTTGTGTGCCGGCATCTTGAAAATATTTCCCGATCAACATATTCACTCTTTATATATCTTTGACGTGTCTTTTCAAAAAGTTCTCTGTCGCTTTCACGGCTCCATCCCTAAATTGGGAAGAACTTTGAGCTGTCCATACCGTGAAGTTGTAAAGCTCCTCCCATCCGGATCACCGCTCTCATGTACCCTCCCCCCTTTTTGTCCGGTGATAGACTAATGCTGATATTGCAATGAGAACAACAGTCAGCAGGAAGATTATCCAGGGCGCCAGTTCTATATAAACGATTTTTTCGACATAGTGAACGATAAAGGAACCTTTATAAGTGACCGATGGTCCGTATTTACTCTTCAGCCATATTTCAAGATCGGTCAAAGGACAATACCAGCCGAATATCTGCATTATAAATGAAAAACACAGACCCGCGATATGGAGTATCTTCAAGGGGAGATATTTCCTCCCCAGGAAGGCGCCGAATATCAGAAAAAGGATCCAGAGAAAATGTATAAAAACAACACAATCCGCTGCAGCTTTATAGAACATGAAGACATTTTAAAGCGTGAGGCGGCGAACATCAAGGGTGTTGCCTCCTGAGAAGGAGCGTGCGATATACCGGGGCATGCCCCTTCATATTCGTTCACATTTTCTTCATCAGTTCTTCATATTTTTCTTCTATGCTTTATTCAGTGAGTGAATCTTTTTTTCATTGCGGCAGCCAGTTTACCCCCCTCAAAAACTGGCTGCCACCCTCCAAAGCATAATCGCCCATCAATTGTAAAATACAAAAGGAAAGAATATAGTAAAAATAGAGGGGAGGTGAAGTAGAAATGTTTGGAACCCAGGATCTGATCCTTATCGGAATAATAGTGGTCGTCTTGTTTGGCGCCACAAGGCTTCCTCAGATCGGGAGCGGGATAGGACAGGCGATCAGGAATTTCAAAAAAGGGGTGTCTGAAGCCGAAGAAATAGAAGCGCCGAAGAAAACTGCTCCCAAAGAAGAAGAGTCATCCGGGGAAAGAGAAGACTAGAGGACCTTTGACAGAGCGCGTCTTTGCCGGGCGGCATGAAGTGAAACCGCAATTGTTCCCTGAGCGGCAAAGACGCAAGATAGCACGAACCGGTCCGGATCAAAAATCTCCCGGATGCTGGCCGGGTTGTTGACAAGATGCGGAAAGAGTGATAAATTTTAGTCAATGAGTAGAAATTCGTATCTTGCAATCCTTGTTGTCCTTATCGTTGCTTTGTACGCGATGCCGGTGTCTGCCGGGACAGCAGACCCCTGCAGTGAACAGGGCATAATTGTCAGAAATTCCACGATGCTGGATCTCTGGTACAAGAGAAACGGCGGGGCGTGTACGATATGGATACATGAGCATATTTTCGTCATTCAGCCAAGCGATACCATAGAGATATTTTCAGATAGCGTCTGCGAGAAACCCTATTGCAATGAGAACCCCGGTTACTCCGATTACAGGTCTTTTGATACGAACGGCAATTGCGGTGTGAAGATACTGCCTAACTGCAACATTTCCGATATGTGATCCGCCTCTTTCCGCTTCCGAAAGCCAGGACTTCTTTACAGGACCCCCCGATAATCCGGGCATGGAGAAAGGAACGTACGATGAGGTTCCTCAAGGAAGAATTCCGCGCGACGTCAGAAACCTACAAGCATGCGGAGCAGACGATTACTCGTTGATATGAAGCCGAGAGGGAAGTCCTTCCCTATCGACTGCGGATTGACATAGGTCCCGAACATTCTGTCCCAGATGGTCAAAATGAACCCGAGGTTCTTGTTCGAAAGTCCCCTTGCCCCGTGGTGAACCCTGTGGTAGTTAGGGGTAATAAGGATCCATTCCAGAGGTCCGAGGTTTACCCATATATTCGTGTGTATCCAGACATTGACCACTACTCCCACGGAAAATGCCACGCCCGTCTGCCATGGCGCGAGATCAAGGACATAGTAAGCGAGGATGGTCTGGGGCACGGCGAAGAGAAAAAGATGTGTGAGGCTCGTCCGCGAACCGGAGAGCCACCATAGTTGCGCTATCGAGTGATGGAAAGTATGGGTGGGCCAGAGGAGCGGGCGGTGCATGGCCCTGTGGACCCAGTAGAGACAAAAGTCGGCAAGAATGAGCCCCAGTAGTATCTTCACTGTGCCTGGAAGCCTCTGGATGTAGGATACGGAGAGTGCCGAGCCCAGGGCCACGGCATTGAACCCTTTGGTGAGGAGCGCCTTCCACAACTCTCCGGCGCCGGCGGTCACAGCCAGTGCCAGAACGTTCAGAGACAGGTCGTGGCGCCGTTCCACAGCGTGACCGGGGCGGATGCGTTCCATGGCATCGAAGAACAGAACAACTGCAACAAGTGTTAAAGCCTGATAGACCTCTTGTCTTTCACCCATGACTTACAGAGTATAGTATAAACGAGAGGAGTTTCAATGCGGATCGACTTATTCTATCAATTTCCTGCCATATAAATTGCTTATAATGGCCGGAATGAATGATCTCAGCGTATTATCCAGAGAGCCTTCGACCACGGTCCGGGATGAGGCCGACCATATCAGTTTATCATCTTTTGTCTCGAAGATTTTTGAATCGAACACAACATTATATTGCAGGGTCACCATGTATTGGCAGCAGAGGGCGTAATAGCCGTAAAATCCCTGGACCCGCATCACCGGTGGAAATGTGTCGTATGCTTCCACATCATTCACGTCCACCAGCCGGGTTATGAGGACCGAATCGACACCCAGTTCCTTCATCTTCGATACGACAGTTTCTCTGGTCGGCATTTGCCCGTCCGGCATTTCGTCTTCCGGCAGAATCTTATACCCCTGAACTGCGTCTGTCCCTCTGGCCTTTAACTGCCGGGTGAATTCGTCTTCAAAATATCTCCGTTCCGACTCTTGCCGGAAGACCCCGACGACCATGACTTTCCTGAGAGGCCCCGGCGTGTGGGAACTATCCTCCCACACATGTGTCAAACGGGTTGTCGCACATGAATTTATGATGAGAAGCAAAATGACTGCAAAGATAGTGATACTAAAATTTCGACCCATCCCGCCTCCCGCAAGACCCTGTTAAAGTATACAGGAAATGCCGGGCCATATCCAGAAAATACAGATGTGAATGTAACCCTTCAGTGAAGCGTGTGACGCTGCGCGGCAAGGAAAGATTCCCGATCCGCCTCCGGCGGACCTCCGGCGTTAAGGTGCTCAACCAGGGTGGATTCGTCATCCGCCTGGTCCGGAATACCTTTATTCTCTAATGCAATGCTTCCAAGAATTTATTCGAACAGGATATTGCCTGCACAATATGCACGTTGTTTTTCGGACAAGAGATGCTATACTTGTTACCAGCAGGAGAGAACAATGTTATACTTGATGATATAGTATCACCGGAAATTTTAAAGAAAATACCGGTAGAGAAACTTCCGGTACTTGCTGAGGAGTTAAGGCAAATAATAATAGAGCAGGTTTCCTCAGGCGGCGGTCACCTCGCGTCAAATCTCGGAGTTATCGAGCTGACCATTGCACTCCATTATGTGCTTGACACGCCGTCGGACAAAATCGTCTGGGACGTGGGACACCAGTCTTATCCGCACAAACTCATCACCGGAAGAAAGGACAGATTTGCGACCCTGAGGAAATACCGCGGGATTTCCGGCTTCCCTAAAATCGACGAGAGTCCTTACGACGCCTTCGGCGCCGGACATAGTTCGACGTCGATATCGGCGGCACTTGGAATTGCGGAAGCAAGAGACCGTAAAGGCGAAGATTTTAAGGTCGTCGCCGTTATAGGAGATGGGGCAATGACGTCGGGCCTTGCCTTTGAGGGGCTGAATCATGCGGGACAACTCGGGAAAGACCTCGTAGTCGTCCTGAATGATAACGAGATGTCCATATCGCCCAATGTGGGGGCGCTCTCCGGTTACCTGAACAGAATACTTTCCGGAGAAATGTATCAGCGGTTCAAGAAAGAGACAAAAATGTTTATCGAGAGCATACCGAGGCTCGGGGTCCCCGTTTCAAAAATCGCGCAGCGCATGGAAGAGATGATCAAGAGACTTTTCCTGCCGGGTATCCTTTTCGAAGAACTGGGGTTCAACTATGTCGGTCCGATCGACGGGCATGATATCGGCACTCTCATAGACACGTTCCGGCGGGTCCTGCCCGGGAAATCTCCGTCACTGATTCATGTGATAACAAAAAAGGGGAAGGGCTATAAATTTTCGGAAGAAGACCCCTGCATATTTCACGGCATCGGCCCGTTCGATGTGGACACCGGTATAGTAATATCGGATTCCACTGTCCCGACATACAGCGATATTTTTGGACGGGCGCTGACGGAACTTGCGCGGGAAGACCCGGGGGTTGTGGCGATTTCCGCCGCCATGCGCGAGGGGACCGGCCTGGACTGCTTTGCGAAGAAATATCCCGGGAGGTTTTATGATGTGGGTATCGCTGAACCCCATGCCGTGACCTTTGCGGCAGGTCTTGCCTCTCAGGGTCTCAGGCCTGTTGTTGCGATCTATTCCACATTTCTCCAGCGGGCGTATGATCAAATAGTCCACGACGTCTGCCTCCAGAATCTTCCCGTTGTCTTTGCGATTGACCGTGCGGGGGTTGTCGGAGAGGACGGCGCCACACACCAGGGTTTATTTGATATCTCGTATTTGAGACATATTCCGAACCTTCTTTTTATGGCTCCGAAGGACGGAGCTGAACTGAGGGCGATGCTGCGGTTTGCCTTGCATCATAACGGTCCGTCGGCGATCCGGTTTCCTCGGGGAAGAGCTATTCAATATGCGGATTTGAATGCGGGGAATCCGGAATTGGAGCCGGGAAAGGCAGAGTTGATGGTCGAGGGCGAAGACATAGCGGTTATCGCGATAGGGAACAGCGTCTATCCTTCCCTGAGGGCAGCGCAGATGTTGCTTAAGGACGGTGTGAGGGCAAGTGTGATCAATGCCCGGTTTATCAAACCTCTTGATGAAAGTCTCATACTCTCCGTGGCGGAGAGGGTGGGGCGAGTTATCACTGTCGAGGAGAATATGCTTGCCGGCGGGTTCGGTTCCGCTGTCCTGGAATTATTCCACAACGCCGGATTAACCGACGTATATGTGCGGAGGATCGGGATAGGTGATGAGTTTGTCGAGCACGGTTCTCAGTCTATTCTGAGAAGGAAGTACGGTCTTGATGATGAAGGGATTTACAGAGCATGCAAGGCATGTGTTCAACATCCGCACAAGGAAGAGACACACTGGGTAAGAACGGCCCGGAACAAAGAGTTTTGATCCCGCAACTGAATGAGGAGAGTATGGAACAGATAGTAATTGTTGACGGGAATGACAATCTTATCGGTGAAGAAGAGAAAGATAGATGCCACGACGGAAACGGTATCCTGCATCGTGGTTTCCTGGTAATGGTCTTCAACGGAGACGGCGAATTGCTGCTTGCCAGGAGAAGTGAGAAAAAAAGACTCTGGCCGGGATTTTGGGACGGCACTGCTGCGAGTCACGTTGCCGCCGGGGAAGACTATGTTCAGGCTTCGAAGAGGAGGCTGGTCCAGGAGATAGGATTATCGGCGGATAACATAAAATATCTGTTCAAATTTCAGTACCATGCAAAATATAAAGATGTCGGGTCGGAAAACGAGATATGCGCCGTCACTCTGGTCGACGGTGTAGACACGTGGGCAATATTTCCGGACAGTGATGAGATAACGTCTGTCAGGACGGTCACGCCGCAGGCGCTGGTGGAAGATATCAAAAAAAATCCGGGGGCATACACCCCGTGGCTTATCCTGGCCCTGGAGCATATGAATGAGCAGGGATTGACCATGTCTGATTTACGAAACAGGGCAGAGGCGCCCCGAACCTGATCCTCAACAGTCAGGGAACGGCCTCACTCCGTCTTCCCTCTGGAAAAATTTTCAGTCTTTTTCTTCAGCATGGAAATCAGGGCATTAAACCCTTTGTCGCGAAGAACGCTCACAAACTGTGATCTCGTCAGTGCGAGCTGGCTGACACCGGAAATCTGTATGTCTACGATACGCCATTTCCCCTCCATCTTACGGAGGCGATAATAGAAGTCAGTCTCCTTCTTGTCCGAATGAACAAGCTTACTGACGACAGTAACGTTGTCGCGGTTGAGTTTTGATTCGGAAGCCACTTCGAACTTTTCCCCGGAATATTCATCGAAACGACCGGCATAGGTGGCGACCGTCCATTCGACATAGGTTTCCAGGAACAAGCGGCGCTCTTTTTCACTGAGCTTGCTCCAGTATTGCCCCACTGATACGCCTGCCATATAGGACAGTGCGAAAGAGTCTTTAACGACGGGCTCCAGGAGTTTGTACCGTCCCGAATAGCCGAGCTGCTTACCGCCTTTCATTGAATCCAGCAGTGCTGCATTGAATTTCTTTATGACCTCTGCCGGCCCCGACTGTTCGGATTTACCGTCCGCAGGGCACAAGAAAGTGAAAACAACAATCAAAAGTGAGCTTATGCAACTGAGAAATATAGGCATATCCCTGAACCTCTTCATCTCTTTCATATTCCTCCTTCTTGGGACAAATTTCGTATAGCTTTATAAATGTGAAAGACTTAATTTCTTGCTTCTATTAAAATAATAACCTAAAATACACAGGTTTTACATACACTGAAAGACTTTTTTTGAGTATGCCGAAGGACAAAAAAGAATATTCGAAACTGCTGATCACATGGTGGGTCGGCCTGGGTCAGCGCCACTTGTATGTGGTACTCAGTATCACTCTGCTTGCGACCGCTGCCATGCTTTTCTATTTAAAGGACAATTTCAGAATAAACACCGACCTTGATAGTATGATCTCGGACAAGCTCCCTTTCCGCAAGGCCGAAAAAGATTTTTCGTCCGCCTTTCCGCAGCTCAATAATACGATCGTCGTGGTCCTTGACGGCGATACCCCGGAGCTTGCGATGTCCGCACGGAGGCTTATGGCGGAACGGCTGGAAAAGACAGGCCTGTATAAGACGGTCTACGAGCCGGGAGGTGGAAAATTCTTTGAGAGAAACGGGTTGTTGTACCTGAGCAGGGAAGATCTGGAGGGGCTCGCCGACAGGCTTGCGAATGCCCAGCCTCTGCTCGCTTTCCTCTCGAAGGATTTGAGTCTGAGGGGACTTTTCTCAGTGCTCGAAATGGTCTTGAGCCATACCGAAGTGAAACAAACGACAGACAGGAGAATGGACCTGCTTTTCGACCAGATGTCCGGCGCATTCGAAGGCGCGGCCGAACGTCGTCCCTATTACGTCCCATGGGAAAGCGTTATGTTCGGCGAAAAAGAAGCTGCCGCACAACGACAGCAGTTCTTAATCCTTCAGCCCGATCCCGGTAAATCCCGGCTTTCCGGTGACGAGGTCTTCCTTGAGACGGTCCGTCGCGTCGCAAAGGAACTTGATGTCAATGAAGCGAACGGCGTGAAGGTGCGTATTACGGGAGACATGGCCCTGTCTTACGAAAACCTGATGACCGTAAGAAGCAGTACCGGAATCGCAACGGTCGTGTCCATTCTTCTGGTGGGCGTTATTCTCTTCGTGGGTCTCGGCTCCTGGCGCATGGTCTTTGCCGGTCTTCTCACTCTCATCCTCGGGCTTATCTGGACCACCACGTTCGCGATCGCTTTTGTAGGCAGCCTGAACCTCATTTCGATCACCTTTGCGGTGCTTTTTGTCGGTCTCGGTATAGATTACAGTATACAGTTTTGTCTGCGCTACCGGGAATTGATCGAATCGGGTCATGGGCAATGGGATGGGATTACTACAACCGCGAGAGGTGTCGGGAGGACCCTCCTCCTCAGCTGCATAACAGTGGCAATAGGCTTTTATTCCTTTGTGCCCACTCCCTATTCCGGCGTAGCGGAACTCGGGCTGATATCGGGCACGGGTATGCTCATCAGTTTTTTTGCAACTATCACCGTTCTCCCTATGCTTCTCATCGTTTTCCGGACCGAAAAGGGGAAAGGGTCGGCACTGTCATTCGGGGAAACTATTTCATCCCTGCCTTACAGACATCCGAAGGCGATTGTCGCCGGCGCGATCTTACTGGGGCTTGCGTCAATCCCGCTTCTGCCGAGGGTTTATTTCGATTATAACCCGCTGGATCTTTACAGCGAGAAGTCGGAGGCTGTGAGTACCATAAGAGAACTTTTCAAAAATACTGAAGTCCAACCATGGACGATCTCGGTACTTGTAAAGGGTGAAGAGAATGCGAAAAGGCTTGCAGAGAAATTGGGAAAGGTGAAGGAGGTAAAGATGACGGCCATGCTTTCCGATCTGGTTCCTGAAAAACAGTCTGAAAAGCTGGGCATCATTTCCGATATCGCACTTTTTATGCCCCCCGGTCTTGGTGAGGTCAGGATAAAGCATCTGAGCTATGCCCAAAATGTAAAGGCGCTGGACGGCTTTGAGAAGACTTTAAAGGCGTTCCTGCCGTCCTCCGGGAAAGATAATCCTCATGCGAGGCGCTTATATGCAGCCGTTCAGAAGTTTAGGACTCTCCTCACGGATCCTGCGAAAGAAGGCGACGCATTTTCAGTGCTGGATAAGGAGATCCTTTCCGGTCTGCCGTCACTCTTTCACAGGCTTGAGACCTCACTTCAGGCTAAGGCCTTTGGCGAGGCCGATCTGCCCCGGCAGTTCGCAGATCAATATGTGACCCCTGACGGACGTTACCGGGTGCAGGTATTCCCGAGCGAGAATATTTTGAACGTGGCTGCCCTTAAGCGTTTCGTCCTTGCGGTGCGTGCCATTGCGCCTGACGCCACAGATGCTCCTGTTACTATATATGAGTCCGGCATGGCGGTTGCTTCATCGTTCAGGTCTGCCACGATATATGCTCTGATAGCTATTACCATCTTCCTGTTGATCGAGCTGAGAAGTTTCTCTGTGACGGCGCTGATACTCATTCCCCTTGTATTAGCAATGTTTCTTACCGGCGCCGTATCCGTCTTGCTCGGTATTCCGCTGAATTTTGCGAATGTCATCGTCGTGCCGCTTTTGCTGGGTATCGGCGTCCACAGCGGCATAATTTTTATGCTCCGCTATCTCACGGAGCCTCCTCAAGACGGCAATATGCTTAAAACCAGTACGGCACGCGCAATATTGCTCAGTACCCTGACTCTCATTATCAGTACCAGCAGTCTCGCTCTGTCTCCGCACAAGGGGATTGCAAGTATGGGAATGCTGCTCACCATCTGCCTGGGTTTCCTGATCATTTGTATACTTATGTTACTGCCGGCCCTGACGGAGATCTCAGGAAGGCGCTCCGGAAAAAAAAGCGGAGACTGATATATCTTTAACGGGGGATAAGACATGTGTTAAGATGTCTTAACTGACTGACTTGCAAAAGAAAAACGCTCTGTTATAATTGCTTATGAAGAAGGGGAATGTAATGGTACGGAGTGATAAGAACCGGGACAGGCGGTATCTCATTGTCGCTGCCGATGATTTCGGCAGGTCCTCCTCGGTCAATATGGCTGTCGCGGAGGCACATGACAGGGGAATTGTGACCGCTTCGAGCGTTATGGCCGGCGGTGAGGCCTTTGAAGAGGCTGTGCAGATTGCGCTTAAGCGGAGCCGCCTGTCTGTAGGATTGCATGTGACTCTCTGTGACGGCAGGGCTGTCCTCAAACAATCGCAGATACCTGATCTGGTTGACCGGGACGGCTGTTTCGAGGCAAGCCCCGCAAGGGCCTGGGTAGGCTATATGAGGCGTGCTGTCCTGTCGCAGATCGAAGCGGAGGTGGAGGCGCAGTTTGATCGCCTCGACAAGGCCGGGTATTCTTCCGACCCATGTAGACGGTCACCATCACCTCCAGATGCACCCTCTCATATTCAGGATACTCTGCAGGCAGGCTTCAAGGAGAGGAATCGGCTGGATCCGGATGCCCTGCGAGCCCCTGTCGCTCGTTCTCAGCTTGCGTTCCTTATCGCGCGGGATTATGCCGTTCCTGGAGAGGGCTGTTTTTGGAGTACTGAGGGCTTATAATCTGAAGACTGCTGCAGAATTTGGAATAAGTGTTGCCGGCGGCTGTCTGGGGCTATCATGGACAGGGAGAATCGACGAGAAGTCTTTGCCGTGTCTGTTGAGCTGCGCCGGAGGACAGGTGAACGAGATATTTACACATCCGGACATCGCTACGATCCAGGGCCGGCGGGAACTTGAAGCACTCACATCCGCCGATGTTCGCAACAGACTTTTTTCTCTTGGCCTTGAACTTGTCGGGTACAGAGAACTTACCAAGGAGCGAACGGCCCTTGATTCTGCATGGGAGGGGATATGAAGCAACCTTTCAAAGCTAAGTCTGCGGTCTTGCCGGAGGAGACCAGGGGCAAGACGTTATTCATTTCTCCGCCTTCAGGTCTGCTCGACAAAGTATCGAAAGCGGCGAGGAAGACCCAGTCATATTATGTGAGCGAGCAGCACAAGGACGGTTACTGGTGGTATGAGCTTGAATCCAATGTGAGCATAACTTCCGAATACCTGATGCTGCTTTATTTCCTCGGTATAAGGGATGAGGAAAAATACAAGAAAATAGTGCATCACATCCTCAAGAACCAGAGGCTTGACGGGACGTGGGCACTATATTGGGAAGGAAAAGGTGACCTCAGTACCACCATTGAAGCATATTTTGCCCTTAAGCTTGCAGGGCTTTCTGCGGATGATCCCCGGCTGAGGAAGGCCCGGGAGTTTATCATCGAAGCGGGAGGAGTCAAGGCTGCAAGGGTCTTTACAAAGATATATCTGGCCTTGTTCGGTGAGTATGACTGGAAGGCGATTCCGTCTATTCCGGTTGAGATAATCCTTTTTCCCAAGTGGTTTCCTATCAACATATATAATTTTTCGAGCTGGGGCAGATCGACTATCGTGCCCCTTTCAATGATTCTTGATAGTAAGCCGGTCAGGATGATACCTGAGAACGCGAGGATCCGGGAGTTATACGCGACTTCCGAAAAGGTCTTCCCTATGACGTCCGGCAGGCTGCTCCGGTCTTCGTGGAAAAAGTTGTTCATCATGGTGGATAGAGTGATAAAGACAATGGAAGGGTTTCCCGTGAGGCCGTTGCGGGCTAAGGCTGTGAGAAATATCGAACGATGGGTGCTGGATCATCAGGACCCGAGCGGCGACTGGGGAGGAATACAGCCCGCGATGCTAAACTCGGTACTTGCACTTGCGGCGAGGGGGTACAGCTTATCGGACGAGCCGGTGAAGAAAGGGCTTGAAGCCCTTGAAAGATTTACGATTGAGAACAAAGACGAGCTCATTCTCCAGTCCTGCATCTCACCGATATGGGATACCGCCCTGACAGCGCTGGCTTTGATATATTCAGGGATGGAGGATCACCTGTCTATTGAGAAGTCCTGCAGCTGGCTCGCCTCCAAACAGATTTTTGAGAAGGGTGACTGGAGTATCAAGAGGCCCGGACTTGAACCGGGTGGATGGGCTTTTGAATTCGAAAATAACCGGTATCCCGACGTAGATGATACCGCCGTAGTCCTGCTGCTGCTCAATAAATATGCGGACAGGGACTATATTGATACGGAGAATCTGAAGAAGGGGCTGAACTGGGTACTCGGCATGCGGGGAAAAGACGGGGGATGGGGCGCCTTTGATGTGAACAACAACATAAATATATTAAACCAGCTGCCGTTTGGGGACCTGGAAGCAATGATTGATCCGAGCACCCCGGACCTTACGGGCAGGGTTTTGGAACTCCTCGGTTCCCTTGGATATGGAATGTCCGATGATGTAGTAAAGAAAGCCGTAGAATTTATCAGAAAGACACAGGAGACAGATGGTTCCTGGTGGGGAAGGTGGGGTGTGAATTATATCTATGGCGCCAGCATAGTACTCGCCGGACTCGATTCCGTAGGTGAAGATATGTCCCAGCCATACGTCAAGAAAGCGGTCAACTGGCTGAAAGCGAATCAGAACCCGGACGGAGGATGGGGCGAGGGGTGCGAGTCCTATAGAGATCCAGGTCTGAAATGTCGCGGTGAAAGCACGGCGTCGCAGACTTCGTGGGCGCTTCTGTCTTTGATCGCCGCGGGTGAGGTGACAAGTAAAGAGGTGATTAGCGGAATAAAATATCTTCTCAAAACGCAGCGGGTCGACGGCACATGGGAAGAAAAATGGTTTACAGGCACGGGGTTCCCAAAATATTTTTTTATAAGGTATCATAATTACAGAAATTGTTTCCCTTTAATGGCGTTTGGGAAGTTTCTTTCAAAATTCGGTGAGAAAATCAAGATATGAAGGTACTTGTGACCGGAGCCACGGGGTTCATTGGCATCCCAGGGTGCCTCTCACAGGGGTAAAGATGGCACGCAAATATATGTACTTTGACTGTTCGAAGGCACTGAGGGAATTACGTATACCCCAAAATCCTGTTGAAAGGGCGATAGAGAAGGCGATAGAATGGTTCAAAAATCATGGATACGTAAAGAGCTTTCATGAGGCTGTGAATGTTTGAGACAGAGCAGGATCATCAGGAAAATCATGAGGAAAAACCCCAGGATAGAAAACTGGGAGATCAATGGACAGACTGGAAAGGCAACTTTGATTCCCGGGAGTCCGAAATAAATGAGAACCTGGCAACCTTTTTCCTTTTAGCTTTCGGCATCATATTCATATTCCTCGCCCTGCTGCCGCTGGTATGGTACCTTATCAAACCGAGGATCATGCAGCTGAGCGCTTCTCTGTCGAACCTGGTTGAGTGGGCGATTATCGGATTTGCTCTTGCCAGTCTGGTGCTGTTCCTGCTGGAAGCCATATCAATTTTGGGGTTCAAGAAATCCATATTTCCTTATCGATGGCGCGAGAAATTCATTCTTTTCCTTCTCCCGAAGACCGTGTGGCTCGGGACGAAGCTCGGAATAAGCAGGGACAGGGTAGGGAATTCCTTCATCAAGGTGCATAATTTTATTACGAAGAGCTTTGTCGATAATCTGGATACCGAGAGGCTTTTGATACTCCTGCCGAGATGCCTGAAAAAGGAGACGAGGAACCAGATAATGAGCAGAGTAAACGGGGATGGCTTTAAGGTTGTTACTGCGGGAGGAGGCGAGCAGGCAAGAGAAGCCATCAGCCAGTACCGGCCTACTTTTATCCTGGCGCTTGCCTGCGAGAGAGACCTGATGAGCGGGATTCTGGACGTGGCTGAAAAGATACCTGTGCTTGCCATACCGAATAAGAGGCCGGAGGGTCCCTGCAAGAATACCGATGTCTATCTGGACGACCTTGACGAGACGCTCAGATTCATAACCGACAGTAGAAACAGGAAGGCAGCGGGAGTGTGAGGTCCCGGTATACGTTATGAGATTTCCGGTCAGTCTTTATTCGTCGATGGGTTCGCTTTTCATCAGGAATGCCCTTGCGGGCAATAAGAAGTTTCCTCTGGTGCTGATGCTTGAGCCGACCCACCGCTGCAACCTCGCATGTGCGGGCTGTGACAGAATAAGGCTGTACGGGACGGAACATACCGAAGACCTTTCCCTGCAGCAGTGCATAGATGCCGCCGTCGAATCCGGGGCTCCCGTGGTGACCATAACGGGAGGGGAGCCCATGCTGTATCCGGAACTGAAGAGTCTGGCCGGGAAGCTCCTGGATATGAAGAGGCAGATCTATCTGTGCACGAACGGACTTCTCACGGAGTCTTTTATCGAAGAGTTCGGACCACACCCCAGGCTTACCCTGAACTTTCATCTGGACGGCATGGAAGGAACCCATGACCGCATTACCGGCAAGGCCGGGGCCTTCAGGAAATCCGTGGAGACCATAAGGAAGGCGAAACAGAAGGGGTTCCGGGTAAGCACCAATACGTCTTTTTATAAGAACACCGATATCGGCGAACTCGAGAAATTGTTTGTATTGTTAAAAGACATCGGAGTGGACGGCTTTCTTATTTCTCCGGCTTTCAGTTATGAGAGAGTGGAGAACGATATTTTTCTCAGCAGGCGTGAAATAGAGGAGAGGTTCAGAGAGATGGGACATTTTTTTGAGAGGTTCCCGTTCATGAGCACGCCGATATACGTGGATTTTCTGCAGGGAAAGAGACAGATGCACTGCACGCCGTGGGGCAATCCGACGAGAAACCCCCTCGGGTGGAAATCTCCCTGTTATCTGATAACCGACGCATACTACGAATCTTTCAGGGAACTGATGGAAAAGACGGATTGGAAGAGGTACGAATCAGGGGCCGATCCTCGGTGCACAAACTGCATGGTGCACAGCGGTTATGAAGCCACGGTGATGCGGACTGCCTTTTCGAACCCTGGAGATCTGCTCAGGCTCGCCCTCTGGAACCTGAAGACGCCGTAACATATGCCCGTCCTCAGATTGAATGAATTGTCGTTTACGGATTAGTGGAACCGATATTTTCGCAAATTCTGAATACAATCCTCATGAGGCCTTATGTTTTTGTTTTTCTGCTGGTCTATCTCCTCGGCTGTTCACTTCATCTGGGAGCAAAGAGGGCCGTGCTCTTCTGTATCGCGGGCTATCTTATTGCATGGTTATCGGAATACTCTTCCGTCCATAACGGAATACCCTACGGCTACTATTATTATATCGAGCATACAAAGGATAAAGAGCTGTGGGTCCTCGGAGTGCCTTTCTTCGATTCACTGAGTTACGTCTTCCTCGCCTACGCAAGTTACTCAATGGCACTGGTTGTTATTGCACCGGTTCTGCGCAGAGGGGGTAAGATATACCTCCTTGAAACAAAAAAAATCAGGAATTCGGTTTATACGAATATTCTTGGGGCGGTCTTCTTTGTCTATCTCGATATCATAATAGACCCCGTGACTTTGCTGGGCGACCGATGGTTTCTCGGCCGGATATACGGATATCCGCAAAAGGGAGTCTATTTCGGCGTCCCCGTTTCAAATTTTATCGGATGGCTGATAGTAGGTTTTCTGATGATCTATACCCTGCAGAAAATAGACCGTTTCCTTCAGACAGGAAAGGACTGGTTCGGGTCAGGTTACCCCTGGAGATATGCGATAGGCCCGGGTCTGTATGCCGGCGTAATATTTTTCAATCTTGCGGTGACTTTCTATATCGGTGAGTACAACCTTGGTCTGGTCGGCATTTTCATTATCCTGCTGCCGTCTTTTCTCTTTTACTCGCTCCTGAGATCGAAGCTCTCCGCACAGGGTGCTGATGATGCGCTGCACGCCCACATCTCAGACTTTCCCGACGTTGCAATTTGATAGGACCTCCGTGGTAGACTATAAAGATGCATTTATTCCCACAGGCTGACAAATTCATTTCGGACAGGTGTTGTGTCAGGTAATCTTTCCCGGAGGAAAACGGAGAAAAAAGGCAGGCCGATAAGTCTTCTGTCCCTTGCCCTGCTTAATACCGCTCTTTCGATATTCATATCGTACAGTCTTTTCCGTCACGGCGGGTCGACGGGGTTCCTGGAGGTATTTCAGTTCGTATCTCACTGTCTCGCTCTCAACCTTGCCGTTTGTCTCATCCTTTTCATTATGTCCTTTCTTTTTCGAAGAGTTCTGACCTATCTCGGATTTATTGTTTACGGTCTCTTCCAGATCCTGCTTTTTGTTGATGTGAGGGTATACGATCTTTTTCGTTTCCATATAAACCCGCTTGTCTGGAACGAGATCATGACAGAGGGTTTTTCTGATTCGGTAATTATCGGAAAATCCACATTCCTCTATCTCTTTTTGACCGCGGCCTTAATATTCCTGTTGGAAGGCGTATTTGTTTATGTTTCCGTGAGAGCTTCAAAGGTCCTGAGAGGAAAGGCCGGGATTGCACTGGTTGCCGTTTGTCTGCTCGCCGTCGCGGGAGATAAAGTCATCTATGCCTTTGGCGGCGTGTACAACATACACTCAATCATGCGGGCTTCCATGCTCTACCCCCTTTACCAGCCGGTCAACGCTGAAAGGACTATTGCCAGGCTATTTCACATAAAAGTGAAACGGGAAGATGAACTGAAGATGTCCTCTCACGGAAGCCTTCTCAATTATCCGAAGAGACCTCTGGTTATGCAAGAACGCAAAGCCGGTCGTCCGAATATCGTGATAATAGCGGTTGAAGGTTTCAGATACGATATGCTTGACCCTGAAATTACGCCCAACCTGTGGAAATTTGCCAGGGCGAATATTATTTTCAAGAACCATTTTAGCGGCGGGAACGGCACGAGGGCCGGAATATTTTCGCTCCTCTACGGACTCCAGGGTACCTACTGGCATTCTTTTCTGATGGAGAAAAAATCTCCTGTACTTATTGATTCACTCCGTGCTCTTGGCTATGAATTTAAGGTTCTCTCTGCGACACAGCTTTCATTCCCGGAGTTCAGAAAGACCGTCTTTGTGCGGGTCGAGGATGCGATAGAAGATCACCTGCCCTCCGGTCATTCGCCCGGCAGGGACAGGATCATGGTGGACAAATTTGCGGACTTCGTTTCGAAACGGAATCCTTCAAGGCCCTTTTTCTTCTATATGTTTTTTAACAGCTCCCATCAGCCTTATAGTTATCCCGATGGTTTTGCGAAATTCGGACCGGTTTCAGCTGCGGAGATCAATTATGCGAAAGAAATAAACGCTGCCAATGTGGGACCGGTAAAGAACCGGTATAAAAATGCCCTCTATTATGATGATTCACTCTTCGGCAGGATATTTGATTCTCTCAGGCAAAAGGATCTTCTCAAAAACACGATCGTAATTATCACAGGTGACCACGGTGAGGAATTCTACGAGCGGGGATATTTCGGACATACGAGTTCATTTGACGATTACGAAACAAAGGTCGTATTTGTTATGCATATGCCGGGGGTGAAAGGGAGGGAAGTTGACAAACTCACGAGTCATCTCGATTTTGCGCCGACTGTTATGAAGGTGCTTGGATATTCCAATCCTCCCTCTGATTATTCGCAGGGCGTCCCGCTTCTTGACACAGAAGAACATCCTTACGTATTTTCTGCAGGGTGGGACAGGATCTGCATGATTGACAAAGATGTAAAGATTGTTTTTTCAACAGAGTCTTACAGGACCCTTTTGAATGTGTTACAGGCCGGGACTTACAAACCTTTTCCGGATCCTGACAAGATGTTGAAGGAGAAGAGAAACAAGATATCCGATGTGCTCAGGAAGATGTCCGAGTTCTACAGATAGAAACCGGAGACCCGTCACAGTACCTCTATCAGGGATTTGACCGCATCCGCTAGATTATTTGACGCTACCCTTGCGTTTATTCCTATTCTGAGCATATGCCCGATGATTTTCGGTCTGCCGAGGATCAGCCTGACTGCGAGGGATAGCCTGTATTTCCCGGATTCATCAGTTACCCGGAGAAACTCTGCGGGGATTTCCTCGTCAGCGCGGTCCGTAACCGCGCGAAGGCCGAGAAACGGTAATCCCATCTCCTTTGCGAGTCTCGCGAGAAAATATGTTTCCATATCGCACACCGGAAACGAAAGGTCTCGCGGTAAACTTTTCCTGATCGTCGGCTTATCCATGTGTCTTTCAAGAGTGAGGATACACCCTTCATGCATTCGTACCCTGCCTGAAAGCCTGCTGACTATTTCCGCGGCATCCGGAATCTCCTGTGAATCCAGTTTCACGCGATCAGGCGTTGATCCCTCAGGGATATTTTCAGGAATGAAGAAGACTCTGCCGGCACAGATAATATCGCCGGCCGATGCGCCGTTATAAAGGGCGCCGCCGAATCCGACCGACAGGAGAAGGTCCGGGCTGTAATCTTTGACCACATACTTCAGCGCAGCCTCTGTATTCTCCGCGCCCATACCGGTACGGACCACGATAATTTCCCTGGAGAAGTGACGGGCAAAATACAGGGCGAGGGAATGCCTCTCAAACTTTTCCACAGGGCGAAGGCTCCTGACGAGTTGTTTTATTTCCTGCGGAAAGGCCGAAAAAATAGCCAGTCTCAACCGTTGTCTATTCCCCCCATTTTTGGCGAAACCATTTCCACCGTCTCTCGCAGACCTTTCCTCGAAAGTTACGGTGGGCTTCCATCCCAGTTCCGGGAAAGCCTTTTCAGCCGATATCTCCTCGCCATATTTATTTTCCATCCGTGATCCATAAGACATTATAGCAGAGCAGTTTTCTGATAACAATTCAGGTTCAGACGTGTTTATATTCTGAACCCGATCTGATATTATTTATGGGAAGGTTGAACCCCGTGCAAGGAGCCTGATATCCTTGAAATGAAAATGAAAGGAGTCTGATCGAGCTTCAATGCCCATAAACTGCAACAGACCTTTGAGTGCTGACGAGACTGTTAAGTCGCGGGGACGACCCGTCGTTAACTCTCTTTTCTGGGGCCGCATTAAGCAGAGACTGATCCCCCTTGATCATGACGATCTTCTCGCAAGGGCAAAAAGACGAACACGGCTTTCCGACTTCGGTGATCCCCCGTATGAAGAGGCGCTGCGGATCCTTGTTTCCGCTTGTAACACTGAGGCCAACCTCAACCTGTTCGGTCAGCTTGCCGCCCGTGAGCATTTCCTGGAGCTGCTCGAAACCAGGTTGAGGCTGGTCAGCCAGTGGCAACTGATACCCGAGATACGGGAAGAATCGATTCGCAGTCCGGTATTCATTACAGGCCTGCCAAGGAGCGGCTCCACCTTTCTTCATGACCTGTTTGCGAAGGACCCGGCAAATCGCGTTCCGCTCACATGGGAGGTCATGTTTCCGCTTCCGTTTCCGAAACGAACAAAGGACGAACCGGAATCACGGATTGCAAAGGCGGAGAACCGTCTGCGTTTGATGCGGTTGATTAATCCGTCGGTCGTTAAGGCCCATCCTATCGGCGCCCGCCTCCCGCAGGAGTGCATTGCTATTCTCAGCTATTCTCTTATGTCAGAGGAGTTTCTATGCATGTTCTCGATCCCTTCTTACGAAAAGTGGCTGAGGGCACAGGACATGAGACAGGCTTACAGGTTTCACCGGAGCTTCATCAGTCATTTGCCGTGTCCATCGCCTGCGGAACGGTGGGTGTTTAAGGCCCCGGATCATGTCTACTCACTCGATGCACTCATCGACACATATCCGGATGCCCGTATCGTTTTTCTGCACCGCGATCCGATGAAGGTATTAGGCTCTGTCGCCAGCCTGGCAATGAAGCTGAGGAGTGCGTTCAGCAATCACATCGATCCTGTGCGGACCGGTATCAATGAAGCCCGTGTCCTGAACGAAGTGACGCTGAAGATGATGGAATTCCGGGACCGGCATCCATCTCTGTCCGATCGCTTTGTCGATGTCCAATATCCGGACCTGGTCCGCAATCCTGTTGCAACAGTCCGGCGGATCTATGAGCGTTTCGGTCTCACGCTGTCTGCCGATGCGCAAAGACGAATGTATTTCTTTCTCGAAGGCCGTCGCAACAGGAGGCGTCCGAAGCACGTTTACAGCCTTGCTGACTTCGGTCTTGAGCCCCACAGGAAGGAGTCCTGTTTTGCTGCCTATTGCGAGCGCTTCGGCGTCGGGCACGAACCCCTTTGAGTTAACATGCATTAGTAATGCTTTTGAGTTATCAGTTTATTCTGCCTATTTCTTTTCAGGCGCGCCTACAAGCGCTTCGGCGTCGGGCACGAACCCCTTGAGTTAACATGCAGCGTAAGCTTTTGAGTTATCAGTTTATTCTGCCTACTTTTTTTCATAACGGAGCGTTGTGATAACCGACGCGTCCGTGATGTTCACGTAGGAGGCCGCAAAGAAAGCAGCCTGCCGCCGCGAAGTACTCCCTAAACTAAACTCCGATTGGATCTTCCTTGAAGGGGCAACCTTCACATAGAAAGACGCAGATTTAGGCTTTGCTGATATTTGAAGACTTCCGAAATAAAGCCACGTTTCAAGGGCAGGACAAATTGTGAACAGTTCAACTGTAAATTTTCACTCTATAACGCCTGATAATTTGGTGCAGACCCTGGAATTTTATCCCGATTTATTGCTTCTTATTTACTGTGAAGGACGTCCATCCACCGGATGGCTTCCGAATCGCTGACCTTGCCGAGATACACCTGAGTGGTTTTCAGGTCTTGGTGCCTCAGGATCACTTTTGAGATTATTTCCAGAGGTACGCTATTGCGGCTGGCATATGTGGCTGAATGTCGCCGGAGATCATGTGGTGAAATATTAGCATTGAATTTTTTGCCGAGCCTTTTTACCAGATTTCGGACTGTCGTATAACAAACATTAAATATCCTGTCCTCTGGTGCCAGGTTTCTGCTGACAACGTATTCGTTTAAACGCACAGTAATATGTTCCGGCATAAAAGCCACTTCAACGTCACGGCCTGATTTAGGTTCTTGAATCATCAGCTTCCTTCCGGAGATATCGGATATTTGAGGTTAAGCACTTCCCCGATTCGCAGACCAGAGCGGGCCTGCAGTTCCAGAATCAGACGATCACGAGTGCTTCTGGAGTTAAAGATGATCTCGTCCACAGTTTCCTTATCGAGAATCCTTCGCGGCTTGTTCTGGGTAGTCTTGAAGGACTTGAACAATTGGGGGACATCACAAGGATTCTTGACATTCATCCGGTTAGTATCAATCACAAAGTTGAAAAGGGCCTTCAGTTGAGCGTATCGTAATCTGCGTGTAGATTTGGCTAAACCCTCGGTATGTGTTTCCAGAAATCTGCAGAGTTCCTCAGCTTTGATGGATTCTATTTCACGGTCATCAAACTGCTCTTGAAAGTGTTCTATCAGATTCTCATAACTCTGCTGTGTTCGTTTCTTTACAGTAGACTTCTGATGTTCTTTATAGTGTTCTATGGCTTTTTGGACAATCATTGAAATACCTCCTTGAGATAAGGGTTAACATTTTCCAGGGTCCTTCCAAAATATTAACAAATTTGTTATATTAGATCATGTGGGTGGTCAAATATGATGAACGCCTCGAAGAATGGTTGGAAACCATCCCCGCCGATATCAAAGCGAAGGTGCTGAGAATTGTTGAAATGCTTGTCATATTCGGTCCCCATAATGTTAGAGAACCTTATGTTAAGCATTTGGAAGGACAAAGAAAGCTTTTTGAAATAAGAGCTAAGGGAAAAGATGGAATTGCAAGAGTATTTTACTGTACCATCTCCGGGCAGAAGATCATTTTACTCCATGGCTTCGTAAAGAAGTCGGATAAAACGCCGAAAAAAGAAATTGATATTGCTGTAAAAAGGATGCAGGAGGTAATGCATGGCTAAACTCAAAGATTTTAAAACGCTAAAGGATCGGTGGCTTAAAGATCCTGAGGTAAGAAAAGAATACGACGCTCTGAAAACAGAGTTTCAGTTGGCAGAGGAAATAATCAAAGCGAGAGCGAAAGCAAAAATGACGCAGGCTGAACTTGCCAGGAGAATCGGTACAAAATCCACTGCTATATCAAGATTGGAGTCTCCGAATTATGGTAGGGCGTCAATTTCCGTGCTGAAAAAGGTTGCTCAAGCTCTCGGTTGCGAGTTGCAAATACGCCTTGTACCAAAACACCAATAATGTTTCTTTTGCCTCTATAGTGTCACTTTAAGAAGTCCAACAAAACCGGTTCGTCAGCGGATAGAGTGTTCTGTATTTGCTCTATAACTACGGGACCCAGTTGCGATATATAAGATATTCTTATCCATCGCATTAATTTATCTGAGTTGACAAATTCTGTCGCAAAGTTGTATTAAAACAGGGAGAAGGAATTAATCTGACTTCTGTCTTTTTGCACCCCGGAGGGGAAGATATGGGGTTAAGGAAGTATACAAAACTAATCCACGTTTGTCTTACTGGTCTATACTAAATTTCTCCCTGTTTTTCTTTTTCCTCTATCTGTGACCAATCCGTGACTCACTTTCTGGTAATAATATCTTTAACAGTTCGAAGGAAATTCCAGTGAAAATATACGTTAAGGTAAGTATATTTTCAATCACAATAAATTTCATTATTAGGTCTAAATTTAGGAGGGAGTAACATGAGAAAGATTTCAGCAGTTGCAGTAGCGGTTGGTATTTGCCTTATTATTTTGCTCATCGGCGGACTTCCACAATTAAGTCATGCCAGCGAAATTTATGGCTGTGTTGCAAAGATGGGTGGATTTCTAAGAATAGTGAGCAATCCCAGTCGGTGTACAAGGATGGAAACAGCAATCTCATGGAATCAGGTTGGACCACAGGGACCTAAAGGGGATACGGGTGCAACAGGCGCAACTGGATCTCAAGGTACAGCGGGGGCTAATGGACATTCACCTACCGTCTCCATGTCGGGAGACCAAATTACAGTGGACGGTTTTATTACGGGCCCACATCTAACTGGCCCTCAAGGACCTGCGGGATCTGGCGGTAGCGTATCGGGCATTTCAAGAATGGCATATGCTGTAGTCGAACCAGATGGAACTGCGATGCCGGCTTCGCCCGGTGTATCAGTCACAAAAAGTACAATTGAATTGGGCCGATATACAATTACACTCCCTGAGGGTTTCTATACAGACATGCCAGAACGGCCGGTATGTACCGTATCATCAATGAATCCATTTTCGAACTATGGTAGTAACTTTATTCCCACGCTAGTCACATGTGCAATACTTTCAGGCTTCGATAACGGCGGCTATTTAGAGTCTGTTTATAAACTCACGATTTTAACAGCAGAGACAGCAGGCCAACAGATTTTTTCCGTTTTCTGCAGTTTCCTTTATCCGGAAATTGATAAAAACCATTTTTTCAGGCAATATCCCCTGGTTTGGACGCACTTCTCCCGTCATGCTACTTTTGTTCCTTGTCTTTGCTTGCTTTACTGAGGCTGCGGCGTCAGCTTTGCAAGCAAGAGACCCGTTATCACCCGTATGTTGTATGCTATTACGCTCCATAATATCTTTGCGTCAAAATGTTCCCTGCCCTTCCACTCGCAACGGAATAACTTAAATCCCCTTTTGACATTTGAAATCACCGCCTCGATCCCGCTCCTCCATTTCTTAAGACGGCTCTCCATGTTCCCGCTCGTGACAATGTTCTTTAAAGTGCCCACTATCTTATTGAATACGATATTGACCACTCCTTTCCCTTTCGCTTTCTCCTGATTCTTTAACGATGCATATCCACCGTCGGTTACTACATCCCTCGGCGTTACCTCATAATCCCTCTGTATCCTCTCCAATACCCCTTCGTACAGTTGTGAATCGCTGGGATTGCCATCCACTATTTCTACATCAAGGATTATATTGCTCCTGCCCGTCGTCAGATTTACTTTATGCCCGAATTCAGCTTCACGCTTCCCCTTTACGATTATGTCGGTATGATCCTCATATATCGAAAATATCTTCTCTTTGTTGGGCACGCTCTCTCCAAGCACTTCATGCCGGCGGGTTATGTCGTAGACCTTTTCCATCTTCGGCAATAATACCTTTAATTCATGTGCAATTGCCCAGTCTGCTATGCCTCCCCTCATACTTGCCTCTACTACCGCCCTCTCTGCCTGATTGATACTCGTTCGTAGAAGCTTTAACTGCTTTTCAAAAAGCTCTTTCTTCTCCCCTTTCTTGGTGTTGTTTATCTGAAAACGGTTCTTCTTCGCCTGCTTCTGGTAGTTCCGCACTTTCTTTAAACATCCGCTTTCTTCTAATTTCTTGATAAGCCGGTGGCTCGTCTTTATGCAGTCC
>CAVSHJ010000032.1:0-23035 GCA_963727725.1 Thermodesulfovibrionales bacterium | reverse complement strand
TGTTTCCAGGAATTTCCAGACTGTTTTTGCGGGGATGAGAAACGGCATGACCTTTTTCCCGGCTTTAACTCTCTCCGCAGCCGATACGCTTGAGTACAGGTTCTGCTTTATCAGATATTGTGAGACGGAATTATAGCTGTTGTGGATAATCGGAAAAGGGATCGTCTTAATCCTGCCGCCCTCGATAATAACCTTATCATGGGGGTTTATTCCTCCGAAATACCCTTTGTCCTTATTGAAGAACCTCAGAACCATATCCGGGTACCATCCTCCGTGTTTCATCCATCTGCCGAGAAAATAATTCTGCCTCGGGAAACGATATCCGTCATAAGACGGATCCTTCAATTCCTGAAGGATAAAGCTCTTAATTGCATCCGTAAGCCTCTCATCGGCGTCGATGGAGAATATCCACGGATGAGAGGCCCTGTCAACAGCATATTGCTTCTGTTCCTTCATCCCGATCCATGGGTGGAAGAATATCTTATCCGTAAAGTCCCTGCATATCTCCACTGTTTTGTCGCTGCTCCCGGAGTCTACAACCACAATTTCATCCGCCCACTTAACACTCACGAGGCAATCTCTTATGTTTTTTTCTTCGTTAAATGTTATGACGGTAACCGAAAGTTTTTCTCTGTCCAAAAGTTACCTCCATGCTGAATACTATCGATCCATATTTTTTTATCTGCAATAGCAGCCGGCATGCTAAAAAGTGCCGCCGACAAGACTTGCCGTTATGGAGCCTATCTTAACCTTCGTTTGCATTTTAACAGGGATGTGTCTTGCATCGTCCGTGAGCCATATGAATATTTCACCTTTACGGTAGAATATGCCTTCTGATTTCATTAATGGTTTGACCACTATCGTATCGAATGTCCCCTCGGGAATAGTCACCCTTTCTTTTCTCAGGACCTGAACCTCGACATTATAGACCTTCTTGCTGTCAAACATGGTTATATATACAGGCTCACCGACCACAAGCCTGAGACTTCTCAGATAAAAGAAACTTGATATCGGATCGAAGACCAGAGGGGGAACATCTATCTCCTTATATTCGTTTTCCAGGTGATCTATATATTTCGCCCTGTTTTTCTCGTGGTCGAATATAACCTCCTTGTCTTTTCTGTGCTTTCCTTCCCTCAGCCTGAGTCTATAACTTACCGGCAACCCCAAGGACGAGCGATAAGGGTCTTGAGAGACAATGCTTTCGGCCCTGTCGTCAACAGTATAGAAAACAGATATCCAATCTGCCGACTGTGCGGTCGAAACAATTTTTATCCTGCCGCCGTCGTTTCTTAACTCCAGGGACGCTGTACCGGCCTTGATACCTGCCCATGTCAGATCATAGACAAATTTCTCGGGGACCGGGAAAGGGGAGGCATGGACAGAGGAAAAGGGCAGGATCAGGAGCATCGCAATTAATATAAGTATGTTCGTTTTCATGCTTTCCTTATTATGTTATATTAACTCATGCTCGTTATTCCAGCCATAGACTTGAAAGGCGGACAGTGCGTAAGACTTCTGCAGGGCAAGAGAGACGAGGTAACCACGTATTCGAATGATCCTGTGAGCACCGCAAAACGATGGGAGTCTTACGGTGCAAGACTGCTCCATGTCGTTGACCTCGACGGTGCATTCACAGGCAGTCAAAAAAATTTTAATGCGATAGTAAAAATCAGGGAATCGGTGAAGATCGTGATGGAGGTCGGAGGGGGGATAAGGAACATCGGCAACATGATCAACCTTTTTTCGGCAGGCATCGACAGAGTTGTCATCGGCACGGCGGCAATTGAAGATCCGGAATTTTTGACCTCTTCATGCAGGAAGTATCCGGGAAGGATACTGATCGGCATAGACGCCAAAGACGGGATGGTCGCCATCAAGGGGTGGGAAGAAGTCACCTCGATTAATGCGCGTGAGCTGGCAAAAAGGTTGGAACTTATTGGAATCGCCGGGATAATCTATACCGATATCAGCAGGGACGGCATGCTCTCGGGGCCGAATTTGGAGGCGGTGAGAGAAATGGTTGAAAGTGTGAAAATACCGGTGATAGCCTCGGGTGGCGTATCGGGTATTGAGGATATAAAGAACCTGGTGAAGATAAAGAATCTCTGGGGAGTGATAACAGGCAAGGCAATTTATGCGGGGACATTGAATCTGAAAGAAGCTATCAGGATTGCAGGAGAGAATAAATGTTAGCAAAGCGGATAATACCCTGCCTCGATGTCAAAGACGGTCGTGTCGTCAAGGGTGTCAGTTTTGTAAATCTGCGCGACGCCGGTGACCCTGTTGAAAATGCGAAGTTCTATGATGAACAGGGTGCAGATGAACTCATCTTTCTTGATATCACTGCTTCTCATGAGAAGAGGAAAATTATTTTGGATGTTGTGATGAGGACCGCAGAAGACGTATTCATGCCCCTTACGGTCGGGGGCGGCATCAGGTCGCTCAATGATATAAGGGACCTCCTGAACGCGGGGAGTGATAAGGTCTCGATAAACACTACTGCTGTCAAAGATCCGTATTTCATAAGCAGGGCCGCCGAGAGGTTCGGCAGTCAGTGCATAGTCGTTGCTATTGATGCAAAAAGAGTCTCGCGTGAGATGTCTGACGCCACAGGTGAAGACTGGTTTTCCGATCCTTCACTGAGAGAAGTCTGCCTTAAACTGCCTGATAGACCCCGTCACTCTTTGTCAAAGGGCGGCGAGGAGTTGTTGTGGGCAATCTCCACTCACGGCGGGAGAAAAATGAAACTCATAGACGCAGTCCGGTGGGCAAGGAAAATGGAGGAATTCGGCGCAGGTGAAATCATGCTGACCAGTATGGATAAGGACGGTACCAAAGACGGGTATGACATTGAACTTACACGGACGATATCGGAGGCTGTTTCCATACCGGTCATAGCTTCGGGAGGGCGCCGGGACGCTCGCGCATCTCTATGAAGCTGTGTCTGATGGGAAGGCGGATGCCGTCCTTGCTGCATCGATATTCCATTACCGGGAGTATACCGTGAAAGAGGCTAAGGAATATCTGAGGGCTAAGGGGATACCGGTGAGGCTTTAGAGGTTCTTCCGGTCCCTTTTTTTTCTATCCTCAGGACATCAATCAGTTCATCGCCCGCAACCGAAACTTTCAGCATGAATCCCGGATCGTTGACGTCGATAACATCCACGCTGAAATTATTCCTTGCGTCAGAGTATCTCGCGCAGAGAGAGGCAGCCACCTTTAGCGCCTCCTGCGTGATCTCGCCTGAAACCAGTGTTAACGGACTTCCATAACCATCCACCTTTAACAGCACGTCTTCGTCTGTCGCGAGAGACTCTATGGTCTCATTTTCGGTCCTGTCTCTGCCGACGATAATTTTGCACAGGGGAGAGTACCTGAAGTGTCTGCCTATTCTCAGGAGGTCTATGTCTCTGAGAGAAGGAGAGGGGGCAAAAGCCATGAGGTCTTTAAGCCTGCAGGCATAATTAGGTTCGGTCAGCAGACATCCTCCCGCAGGTGACGGATAATCTGTCAGTCCGAATTCTTCCGCGAGGTCCATTTGCGGCTTCCTGGAACGGCCGCTAAAGCCGTAAAGCATTTCCCTGCTCACAATTCCTCTGGCTTCGGCATCCGTGACTCTCAGCAGTTTAGCGCTGAGCGGCCTTACGACACGGTTCGTAACCCCGGCCTTTCTGTCGATATGGTAGAGCATATCTTTTCTCTGGCTCATCGGCCTCTGACCGAGCACCTCACCTGTTATGATGAAGTCCGCTTCCACGCTATCCAGGAATGCCCTGGCCTCCCTGAGCATCATTATCCTGCAGTCGATACACGGGTTCATATTTTTTCCATAGCCATGTTCCGGGTCTTTTACGACCTCCAGAAACTTTTCACCGAGATTTCTGATTTCGATGCCGAAACCGAACCTCTCTGCGACAGACGCCGGATCCTTTGACGCACTGCAATCAAAGGGTGTCTGAAACTTTATGGCCTTCACAGAAACACCCTGCCTGAGTACCGCCAGGATTGCGAGTGTGCTGTCAAGACCGCCTGAAAATAATGCCACTGCCCTATACGGCATGCATGATTTTCCCTTTTCTGTATGTTATCTTGAAAATGCATTGGAAAAAGTGCAGATGTTGTGAAATTATTTTTCGATACCCTAATGTACATCAAACTGATGGTTTATGGAATATCTTTAGGCAACAAACGAAGAGAGATACTTACAATAAATCATCGAGTTAAATAATTTTTTGAACAATGTCTGCACCTACAGGAAGATTCCTTTATTTTCGCCCGCTGTTTGTCTCCAGCGAGTTGTAAAGTTTCTCAGGTGTCACAACTGCAGTGCCGACTTCTCCGACGACGATGCCTGCTGCATGGTTTGCGATGACCGCAGATTCTATCATGTCCGCACCCGCGGCATGCGAGAGAGTGAAGGTGGCTATTACCGTATCTCCTGCTCCGGTGACATCATACACATTTTTTGCCACGGTAGGGATATGTACTACCTTGTCTTTTGTGAAAAGACTCATGCCGTGTTCCCCGCGCGTGATCAATACCGCGTCGCACGGTATTTTTCTTAAAAGTGCTTTTCCCGCGCGTAAAAGTGATTTGTCGTCCCTGATTTCAATACCCGATGCGATCGACGCCTCGGAAACGTTAGGTGTTATAAGCGAGACGTTCTTATAACAGTGGAAATGACCAACCTTCGGATCAACAGCCACAAAAATATCCTTCGGTCTTGTCTTTCTGAGGACCTCTCTCACAAGGTCGGATGATATGACACCCTTTCTATAGTCAGATATGATCACCGCATTGTGTTTCGGTATTTCTCCGTGTATGTAATCCACGAGGTCCCTCAGCACCTTTCCTTCAACTCTCGCCCTGTCCTCCCTGTCAAATCTCACCATCTGCTGGCTATGTGCGATCACACGTGTCTTGACAGTCGTCGGGCGTGAGATCCAGAAGATACCGCCGTACTCTATGCCCTTTTCAGTCAGCATCTTCCTGAGAATTTCTCCTCCCCTGTCGTTGCCGGCGACACCCACGAGAGTTACGTGCCCGCCGAGGGCAGCGATATTGTGTGCGACATTCGATGCGCCTCCCAGGAGGAAATTCTCATTAGTCACCTCAACAATAGGGACAGGCGCTTCCGGAGATATTCTGTTCACCTTACCCCAGATATAGCGGTCAAGTATCAGATCTCCAATGACGAGGATTTTCCTCTTCTTGAATTCTTTCAGGATCTTTTTGTAAATCATGGAACGGCAGTACGCCAAGCATCAAAATATCAGATTAAGTTTAGCAAAAGCAGGTTCTGAAAGACAAATAAAAAGGGCAGCCAAAGGGCTGCCCTTTTTAACAACTTTATGTGTCTGAATTAGAATTCGAGTAGTAACCCGTGAACTGCCATACCAACAGTCTTTTTGTCGACTGGGACTGCAATAACCGCTGCTGTCAAATTGCAGAGGGGCTTCACTATAGAATTTGCCGGGCCAGAACACTCCGCCTTCTACAAAGTAGGTGAGGTTCTTTGCGATCTTGTAGTTGAGCTTTGCATCAAGTTCCCAACCGGCGTTCTTCGAAACACCACCGGACCCACCGGCATCTTCCAATAGTTTCTCCCATAAACCGACTTTTGTCGCCCTGAGCCAGTAACCGTCAACAGATATGCCGAGCTCTTTCACGGGGTTCACATCAAAGCCGAGGTTCAAATATGTGGTATTCGCGATACCTGTTGTTCTGATGTTACCTCCCGGGTTGGTGGTCACTACTGCCTCAGCAGCAGTTGTCCTTACCAGGCGCTCATAGATCAAGGTGTAATGAGGGAACCTTGCGATAGCGCCGGTCTGATCCGTTCCCTGCAGTGTCTGGAATTCATTGATGTTGCCTGCGCTGCCGAGGGGTCTTCTTGTACCACCACCGCTACCCATCGCAGCTGATGCTCTCAGGTTCACGGGGTCGAGCATGTAGCCCAACTTTCAAAAAGGCTGCCCAGCCCTGAAACTTCGGATTTAAAGTGCTATCGTCTGAGGAGCGCCTGTTACTTTACCAAGCTGCCAGTCGCCCTCTATTGCGTAGGTCAGTCCTGCAACGTTTCCATGTGCATGCACCTCGAGGTTATGGAAGTTCAGGCGATCACAATTAGGTGGAGTTGGCAAGGAAGGCAGATTACCGTCGCTGTGGGCCCATGTCCAGTTGGCTCCGATTGTATTGTCTTTGTCGAGCATGTAAGTTGCGAGAAGGACATAACCGTCCAGGTCGTCGGTATGGTTTATAAATCCGATATTGGGGTTGCCGTCTGCCTGATCGACGAGTTTGACCGTACCGGCAACAATGTGCATCTCTTTTGTCGGGTCAACCCATACGAGGATGGCGTCGTCGCCGAATCTCTCGTTGTTCAGGAACTGTTTCTCACCGAGTGTAATCGGCATGTGACCTGTCTTGATACCTGCCGGAATCCCGAGAGACCGGAGCCTGTATACATTATCCATAACTGGCGGAAGCGCAGATCACCGTTCAGTTTTGTGTCATAAGTGCCCTCAGGGCCGCCCGGTTTACCAACGCCCGGATACAACACGCCGCTGTTGTTGCCGTCATTGTTTGACGTCTCGAGTTCCATGAAGCCCTGGATATTGTCGCTGATCTTGGCATTCACTGTTAAATAAGCATTGTAGGTGTAAATCGCCTCGGACTGTGATCCAACTGTAGACTTCTGGGGCAGCGCATTCTGATCGACATCATCGAAATACCAGCCCCTCACTATAATCTTACCGCCGAGAGTGATCTTTGCAGGTCCCTGTGCAACCACTGCCTCTTCCGGAGGCATCTCCTCATGGATTGCAAAGGCGGTAGCAGAAAAACTTAGTATGAAAAGAACGCCGAATAACACTGCTAAATATTTTTTCACTTGCTAACCCTCCTTCTTTGCATTTCAGAGTTTCTTAGCACTCTTTCTATCCGCCAATGGCGGCTTTGCATACTTTTATTTTCTCCTTTACTTTCTTAACTCCTTTTCTATCACCTCCCCTTCAAAAGGTATAGACCTCCAACGAAGGTCTCTTCCAATTGCACGCTCCTTTATGCACTTATAACTGTCTGTTCCTTCAAATAAATCTGCCCAAATTTATATCATTACTTATATTGCTTTGTCAAGCAATTTATATGAATTATACGAACCGCGACAAATTTGTCAATCATTCAAAGCTTCTAAAAAGCAAAAATAGGGCCAGATTTTCGAAGGAAGACACAAAAGGTGTGCTATGGTTGCAACATTTTGAAATTGTTATTAAAATGGCTCCGCACCGGAACTCCCGACAGAGCGCTCTCAACTAAGCACCTGCGCTGATTTGTGCATTTTTTACAACAGTGGTGTAGATTATCTGTTTCAAAGGTTCGCAGGCTTGACCATGACTGCGAATGGTTGTGATAAAATGTTGAATGACCGACCTGTTAAGACTTACCGCCGTATTTGCCGTAATACTCTTTCTTCTGAAAAAGAAGCTGAACATCGGCTTTGTGATGCTGATTGCTGCTGCCCTGTTGTTTCTGCTATACCGCATGTCGTCCGGCTTCGATACTTGAGACGGGCAGCGGGGCCGTGCTCAACTCCGTCACCATAAAACTTATTCTTGCGTTGTCGTTCATCAGGATCTTCGAGATGATCCTCAGAGAGCATGCCGTACTTACAGGAATGATGAACGGGGTAAAAGCGATATTCAGGAACAGAAAGATAGTCACCATATCAATGCCTCTCCTGATAGGTCTTATCCCTTCGGTCGGAGGTGCATATTTTTCTGCGCCGATGGTGGCAGAAACAACCCGGGATATGAAAATTACCCCGGAAGAAAAAGGATTCATCAACTACTGGTTCAGACATCCATGGGAATACGTATTGCCGCTCTATCCGGGGATTCTACTCGCATCTGCCGTTTCAAAGATTGAACTCCACACCCTTATTACGGTAAATCTCAGCTATGCAGCCCTTTTGGTTCTAACGGGTTTTATGTTTTCCATGCACCGCCTCAAGGGAGTGGTACAGACGGAACATTTCTCGAAAAAGGGCTTATGGAGTTTCGTTCCCATATTCACCGTTCTCTTCCTCGTCCTTGTGTTGCATATAGAACTGCATTATGCATTGATCGCCATGGTCGCAATCCTTTTCTTATTCTACAAATACAAATTCAAGTCGATTCTTGCCGCGCTCAGACATGGATTTTCCCTTGAGGTGATAATCCTGATAGTCGGCGTCATGTTTTTCAAAGAGGCGATGGAGAATTCAGGGGCTGTCAATAATCTGAGCCGGTTTTTTATGAGAGAAGGCATCCCGGTATCTCCGGTACTTTTTCTGCTTCCGTTTATCACAGGGATGCTTACGGGTCTCACAGTAGGTTTTGTCGGAAGCACATTCCCCCTGATAATAAGCCTGGCCGGCAACGCGTCAATCGGTGCAATATCATTTGCTTTCGCCTCCGGATTTTTGGGCGTCCTTCTTTCTCCCACACATATATGCCTTATCCTCACGAGGGAGTATTTCAAGGCTGATTTGTGGGGGATCTACAAGATGATGATACCCGGCAGCGTTATTATTTTCTTCGGAGCGATTGTGGAGTACCTGATACTGAAATAATCAACAATAAGTTGTTCAGAGAACGGTATAATGTATTTTAAACAAAGTCACTGGATTCCGGTCTTCCGCCGGAATGACGGCCTTGACAACCGAATGCTCTTCTGCTGTCTCCGTCGTGGCGGATTGATCCGGCATCCAGCGACTTTTAATAGGCAACATCACCGGATACCGGCTGGAGTTTACCCGTACTTGATACAAGGCCGTAATGACGCACCACACTAACTTGAAAAACCTTAACTTTTGTTATCCCTTTATCACCCCGATCGGCCGGAGTCTCGCGACCTTTGTCGAGATGCCGGCATTATGCACCACATCCACAACATTCGATATGTCTTTGTATGCCTCGGACATCTCTTCTGCCAGTGTCTCCCTGCCGGCGGACCTGACTATAATGCCCTTGTCTTCCATCTCTTTCCAGATAGATCGGCCCTTCGCCTTCCTTATCGCCTGATGCCTGGACATCACCCTGCCTGCACCGTGACAGGTTGAACCGAAAGTCTCTTCCATCGCCTTTTGAGTACCCAGAAGAACAAATGATGCCCTTCCCATATCTCCGGGGATCAAAACGGGTTGTCCCAGTGATTTATAAATGTCCGGCAGTTCCGGGTGGCCGGGAGGAAATGCTCTTGTGGCCCCCTTTCGGTGGACAACCAGTTTTGTCTTCAGCCCATTGACTTCATGCTCCTCAATCTTTGCAATATTATGCGCGACGTCATAGACAAGTTTCATAGCGAGTTTCTGCGGAGAGGCGTGAAAAATTTTCAAAAAAACCTCTCTTGCCCAGTGCATAATACACTGCCTGTTTGCCCATGCATAGTTTGCGGCGGCTCTCATCGCAGCAAGATAATCTCTGCGCCTCCTGGCTCTCAAAAGGCGCACAGGCGAGTTCCCTGTCAGGCAATTCTATCTTGTATTTGCTGACAGCCCTTTCCATTACTTCAAGGAAGTCAGTGCATACCTGGTGCCCGAACCCGCGCGAACCCGTATGTATCATGACTGTAATCTGGTTCTTAAAGAGCCCGAGGATGTTCGCTGCCTTTTCGTCGTAGATCTCATCAACATACTGCACCTCAAGAAAGTGATTGCCGGAACCGAGAGTGCCTTGCTGGGCCCTGCCCCGTTCATATGCCTTATCGCTTATGAGAGATGGGTCGGCCCCGTCAATACACCCCCCGGACTCAATTTTTTCGAGATCTTCGGCGTCTCCAAAACCCTGCTCGACAGCCCATCGTGCACCTCTGAGAAGGATCTTTTTTTCATTTTGCGGATCGAGGCGGATCTTTCCTTTAGAGCCGACTCCCGATGGTATTTCACTGGAGAGCATACCGACGAGGTCCTTAACCCTGGGTATAACCTCTTCTCTTGTGAGGTTGCTCCTGAGGAGGCGGACGCCGCAGTTTATATCGTAACCGACTCCGCCCGGTGAGACGATTCCTTTGTTGAGATCAAAAGCTGCAACTCCACCGATAGCAAATCCATAACCGGTATGCACATCAGGCATAGCCATTGATGATTTAATGATACCGGGCAGGGTTGCCACATTCGCCACCTGATCTATCGATTGTGTTTCAAGATCTTTTTCGAGAAGCTCATCGACATAAATAATGCCTCTGACCCTCATCCCCGGTTTATAATCAACCGGAACTTCTATCTTTGTTGAATCGATCCTCTTCAGTTTCTCAAAGGCCATATCATTCCCCTCTAAGCTTTAGCCGGAAAGCTCTTCAATTCATATATCAAATATAATATCGATTTGCCACCGGTCATCTTTCTTTTCTACCTTGAGGCGGTGGTATGTTGCAGCCTTAATAAGGAGCTTGCCTTCGTGGCGTCCGGAATCAAATCCTTCTCCGGAGACGGTGGCGCTTATCCTGCAAGACTCCTCTCCGCCCCTCCCTTCAGGGGGCAGGGCGAGAGACGGGGTGAATTCATCAACCGTGATTCTTTTCCCTATGAAGCCATAGGTATCGAAATGAAAGATGAGTTCATTCAGCCACGCAACAAGGAGGCCCTCAAGGGAAATGCTTTCAGCCGTGACGGTGATGGTTTTCTTTTCCCGGACTGCTCCGAGATTTGTGATGAGGCTGTACATTCCTGCTGCAGCATTTACAAATGCCTCCGGTGCTGTTGCTCCGTAAGCCTCGAGGCCAATGTCTCCTGATACGTCGAGGACTTTAAATTTCTCCATGCAAAGGATCGGCGGCCGGATGTTGTCAGCAGGACAGGCTTAGAGATCGCCTGTCCTGCCCATCTGCCTGTATCTCTAAGAAGAATACAATCAAACCGGAGCCGGCAGGGTTAATCCCTTTTCCGCTTTTCCTCTGTTGCCTTCTGCGGAGCCTCTTTTGTCTCTCCGGATTGTTCCGGTTTTTCCTGCAGTCCCTCTCTTTGCTCTTCACCGCCGGAAAGTTTAGAGAGGGCCTCTTTATTTATCTCCACCTTGTAGCTCTTCTTGAGTTGCTCAACATAAGAATCAAAAGCCTCTTTCTGTTGTTCTGCAGCGAGGCGCTGCATGATTACGCGCTGCACTTTATCAAATTCAATCGGCTTTCCAAATTTCTTATCAGTAACCTTTATGATTTCGTACCCGGCCCTTGTCTTTATCGGTTCGCTCACTTCCCCTATTTTCAGTCTTACAGCTACCGCTTCAATCTCGGGCATCATCTGACCTTTTGACATGTAGCCAAGGTCTCCTCCATTCTTTGCGGTGCGGGTATCAATGGATTTTTCCCTTGCAAGTTTCGCAAAATCCTCGCCCTTCCTGAGACTGTCTAATATTTTATTTGCTTCGTCTTCCGTCTTCACGAGGATGTGGCTTACCCTGATCTGACTGACGGCAGCAAAATCTTCCTTATGTTTTTCATAGTAATTTCTTGCATCCTGTTCTGTTACCTTACCCTTGGATTCTATTTCTTTTTCGAGGAGCATGCTCACAAGGGTGAGCTTCTTGAAGTCTTCAACCTTTGCAAGATATTTTGGATCCTTATCAAAGCCTTTCTTTAATGCCTCCTGGTAGAGCATCTCCTTTTTTATGAGCTCGTCGAGAAACCGCTCCTTACCGGCACTGCCCTGGAAAAGAGCCTGTGCAAACTGAGGCAGGTTTTTGAACTCTCTTTCAAAATCGGCCTGCGTGATTACAGCATTACCGACTTTTGCGAGATACGGACCCTTCTCCCCTTCCTTTTTTGCGCACGCAAAAAATACCAAAAGGAAAGATATGATTATCATAAAAACGGCAAACCTTTTCATCAGACCCTCCTGAAAAAATGAATTTTACTTTTATAGCATAACAGACGTCCTTTTTGACACATAAAAATTTTTGTGATAGAGTAACTCAGTTTTGGGGCTATTCTAATGCACTGGAAGAAATCGCACATCTTATTTCAAAGGGCATGTAAACTCATCCCCGGCGGTGTGAACAGTCCCGTGCGGGCATTCAAGGCCGTCGGCGGAAACCCGATATTCATAGAAAGAGCGGCCGGCTCGAAGATTTATGATGTCGACGGCAATGTCTATATAGACTATGTGCTTTCATGGGGACCACTGATACTGGGACATGCCCATCCGAAGGTAGTGAATTCCCTTAAGAAAGCGGTTGAGAAGGGCACGAGTTATGGCGCGCCCACGCGCCTCGAGATCGAACTTGCAGAGCTTGTCCTGAGAGCCTATCCGTCGATGGATAAGGTGAGGATGGTGAATTCCGGCACAGAGGCTACCATGAGCGCAATCAGGGTAGCACGCGGTTTTACGGGAAGAGACAAGATCATCAAGTTTGAAGGATGTTACCACGGGCATGCTGACGGGCTTCTTGTGAAGGCCGGTTCCGGAGCAACGACCTTTGGGGTCCCGGACAGCCCGGGGGTGCCGAAGTCATATGCGGAAAACACAATAACACTCCCTTTCAACGACACCGCTGCACTAAAGACAGTCATTACAAAAGAGTGGAGATCTCTCGCATGCGTTATTATCGAACCGGTTGTGGGCAACATCGGATGTGTCCTGCCCAAGCCTGGTTTTCTGGAGACATTAAGGAAGGTCACGAAAAAATACGGGATTGTACTTATCTTTGATGAAGTGATGACCGGCTTCAGGGTTGCTTACGGCGGTGCGCAGGCACGCTATGGAATTACGCCCGATATGACCTGCCTGGGCAAAGTTATCGGCGGAGGCCTGCCTGTCGGCGCCTACGGCGGGAAAAAGGAAATCATGTCAATGGTCTCACCCGAAGGCCCTGTTTATCAGGCGGGCACCTTATCAGGTAATCCCCTTGCAATGACGGCAGGCATAGAGACCCTGAAAATTCTTTCAAAGAAAGGGACCTATGAGAGACTTGAAAAGAGGGCATCCGCACTGGAGCAGGGACTGACAGATGCGGCAAGATCAGCCGGTGTGAAGACAAGATTTTACAGGGCAGGCAGTATGTTCTGCTGTTATTTTACCGACACTGATGTCGTTGATTACACGAGCGCAAAGACTTCAGATACGGCAAGATTTTCTGGATTCTTTGCGGCCATGCTCAACCGGGGAATAAATATAGCTCCTTCGCAGTTTGAGGCCGGATTTATATCTCTCGCGCATACAGAAAAAGATGTGGAAAAGACTGTGAGAGCGGCATATAAATCTCTGACAGAAATCCGATAACGGACTGCCAATAAATAATCCGGCACAGTCAGGTAACTCTCCATTCTTAATCCATCTTAGTAAAGAAGATTCATCTTTTCTAAAATGGAACACGGGGTACTGACAAGTTCATAAGTAAAACGGCAGTCCCTTGACGATTTTGTCATTGCGGCTTGTCCGCAATCCTTCTTTTTCGGAGAGATTCCCGACAAGCGGGAATGACATCCAATAAAGCCTTGTTTAATGGCCCCGTAGTATGTTTTGCAATAGTAAGGCATTGTGGATTATTTTATCCCTGTTGTATGCTACAATTTAGTTATCCGGTGATAGATATGGCAGAAAAACCTTTATTCAAGCAGCTCCTTGAGGCAAGCGCGGTAGGACTGAATCTTGTTATTGCCACCGTGATCGGCGGTCTGATCGGGTATGGACTTGATCACCTTGCGGAGAAATGGTTTCACGTCAGAACCTATCCCTGGCTTCTCTTTATTTTTACGATATTCGGCATCATAGCAGGATTTCGGGATCTCCTTAAGATGGCGAAGCAACCGGGCAATGGATCTGGTAAAAAGAATTCATAGACACGGAACAATCACACTCATTGTTCTCGCCGCCCTATCAGCGTTCTATGAGTGGAGAAAACTTCCACTGAGTATTCTTGTCGGCGGAGCACTCGGACTCGCAAACCTGAAAGGTCTCGCCTGGGGATTGAAAGGATTTTGCGGCTTCAAACAGACCGGGAGGAAAAGTTATTTTCCTCAGTCTCTTCAGGTTTTTCATGATCGCTCTTATACTCATCGTCCTCGCATTGCTCAAATTGATAAACTTTGTGGGTGTCCTTATCGGTTTTACCGTCGTGTTCATACTGGTCATAAAGGAAGGGCTGCGAGCCGCCAGAGAGTCCTCAGGAAACAGTTGAAGGGTTCTGCATGTGTAATCTGAATGCCTGGGAAGAATCAGTTGTTGCAGTAAGGGCCGCTATGCGGGCATCGGGTTCCTTCTGCTGCTACGGAACACTGGAAACCGGACGAAGAAGACAGAGGAAAGTGGCAGATCCAGAGTACAAGGTCAGGTCTTCTGTCTAGAGGATTTCCTCTGCTGATCCGTTCCACGACTCTTTTTTCAAGGTGGATACAAGAAGTACCCTCTATTTTGAAATCAACATTCATGCCGTCCTTCCTCGCAAACACCATCCTTATCGATTACTAATACTATTCTACACCATACCCGCATTATTCGTGAACTGAAGGGGATGCCCGGGCATAAAGTATTTTTGCTCATTCTCGCTCGTCCGCCTCAGGCGGACGAACTCCGAGGCTTTTGCCTCTCTACTACCATAATGAAACAAATTATTCGACTATCGGCAAAAGAAACCGCTCAAATACTTTATGCCCGGGTAAGTCAAGAAATTCATGTGAAGTCGGATAACATATGTTCAAGTAGCCTTTAACATTAACCGGGGACTCTTTTCCTGCTCCGGGGAAATCGGTTATAGTTATAAATGTAAAGGAGGTTGTGATGGAGCCGCAGGAACTATTGAGACAGGGACAACTTTTATTCGTTGAGGGGAAGGACAGAGAAAGTATTGAAGCTTACACGAATGCTATCGAAGCCGGAGCAGATCCCTACATTGCCCATTTAAGCCGGGGTGTGGCCTACGTGAAAATCAAGGAGGCCGATAAGGCCCTCGATGATTTTACCAGAGCGCTCGATGCGAACAGTGAGAGCGCCAGGGCATATTTCTACCGGGGATTGGTGCATATGATGAAAGAGGAATTTGAGAACGCCGCAGGAGATTTTACAAAGGCTCTGGAATTCAAGACTGACTATGCCATGGCAAAGTTTGCACGGGCAGTTTCATATGCGAGACTCGAAAAATTAGACGAGGCTTCAAAAGATATGACGGCGGTCATCCCGCAAATGGAAGCGAATCTTCAGAGCTTTGCGGACACCCACGGAATTGTGAGAACTCAGATGTGGAAGGTAATGGCTCAACTTTCGGGGGACGGAGAAATACCCGACCCTGGACTTGAAGCGAACAGGCCATGAATATTCTTAAGGAATGGCTGGGCCAGGGATAGGGAAGGAGAGCGATTATCTTGCGCTCTTCCCGCTGATTTCTCACCGCCGTGCATGAACCTTTCTCAAAATGGCGGTTTGCTATCGACAGAGGCGGGACCTTTACCGATGTCGTCGCGCTCGACCCTGAAGGCAGTTTCCATACCCTAAAACTTCTCTCGGAGTCCCCTGATTATAAAGATGCCTCCATCGAGGGAATCAGGCAGGATGCTCGGATTAGGTGCTGATGAGCCTCTTCCCGAAGACAGAATCGGAGGTATAAGACTCGGCACTACCATAGCCACGAACGCATTGCTCGAACGAAAAGGCGGGAAGGTGGCACTGCTCATTACAAGTGGTTTTGCCGATCTCCTTGACATCGGTTACCAGGACAGGCCTGATATCTTTAAGCTCTGCATAACAAAATCTCTGCCTCTCTACTCGGCAGTAATTGAAGTGGATGAACGGATCGACTCTCACGGTCGGGTCATAAGAGAGCTCGACGCTGAGAAACTGTCGCATGATATGGCCGGACTCATCAATGCCGGGTTTGATGCGCTGGCTGTTGTTCTGATGCATTCCTGGAAAAACCCGGTCCATGAACTCCTCTGTGAAAGGATAGCGAGGAAACTCGGTTTTCCGAATATTATGGTTTCCCACAAAACCGCGAACCTCATCAAGATAGTGAGTCGCGGACAGAGTACATTGATAGATGCCTATCTTAGGCCGGTGCTTGCAGAGTATGTGGGGGAGATAAAAGAGGAGACAGGGAACATTCCGGTTGAGTTTATACAGAGCAGCGGCGTGCTGAGTCCGCCGTTGACCTTCACCGGCAAGAGTGCGCTGTTCTCCGGACCGGCCGGTGGCGTCAGAGCTGTAGTGAGGATAGCTGAAGATACCGCCGGAACGAAGGTCATAGGGTTCGATATGGGCGGTACTTCGACGGACGTATCGCGTTTTGAAGGGGACTTCGGGCGTATATATGAAAAGGTCATTGGAGGGATACCGATCCAGACTGAAATGCTTGATATAGTGACCGTCGCAGCAGGCGGCGGTTCCATACTGCATTTTGACGGACAGAAAATGATGGTAGGGCCTGAGTCAGCAGGCTCGTATCCGGGACCTGCTTGTTATGGATTCGGCGGTCCGTTAACACTGACCGATGGCAATCTTCTCACCGGAAGACTGATACCGGCCCACTTCCCGAAGACCTTTGGTCCCGAAAGAAATGCCCCCCTCGATACCGGCATAGTTGAAGAGAAATTCCTTCTTCTTACGCGAGAGATAGATGCTGCCCTCGGAACTTCCTTTACCCCGCATGAAGTTGCCGCAGGTTTTATAAGGGTGGCCAATGAGAAGATGGCGATGGCTATAAAGGAGATTTCCGTAGCAAGGGGATTTGATGTGAGGGATTATGCACTTGTCTGTTTCGGTGGAGCAGGGGGACAACACGCATGCTCTCTGGCTTCTCTCCTCGATATCGATACGATTATCATCCATCCTCTGGGAAGTGTCATGTCGGCATACGGTATCGGAATTGCGCCGTCTGCATGGAAGACCGCAAAGACTGTCCTAATGCGCTACGACAGCGATGTCACACGAAGGTCTTGCAGATATATTCGGGGAAATGGAAGAACGATTAACCGGAAAGATGTTTGCATCGTCAACCGGGGCAGGCAAGGGATATCAGGCCGGAAAGGAGGTAGATTTGCGTCCGGAAGGTGCAGATACATTCCTGACCGTAAAATATACGACATTCAAAGAGACAGTCGAAACATTTCAGAAGAATTACCGGAGGCTTTTCGGTTTCAGTCCGCCGGATACGGAACTTGAAGTGGTGAACCTGAGACTTGAAATACAGGCGTCCGCTGAATTTTTTAGTTCTTATAAAGAAAAACATGTTGCCGGCGAAACCGTGCCTGAGCCGTCATCTTATCAGAAAGTCTCATACGGGAAATGTTTTGAAGAAGCGCCGGTATATTTGAGGCAAGCGCTTTCTCCGCATGAAAAAATTAAAGGTCCTGCATTTATTGTCGACAGTAACTCGACAGTGGTGATCGACCCGGACTTTGAGGGAGGAATGGATGAAACAGGAATCGTCACCGTGAAGAGACTGCCGGTAAAAAGGAGTTCTACCGTACCGTCTCCCGGAAAGCCGGATCCTGTTTTTCTTGAGGTCTTTAATAATTTTTTCATGGGTGTTGCTACCGAGATGGGAATCACTCTCAGGAACACGGCACATTCCGTAAACATCAAAGAAAGGCTTGATTTCTCCTGTGCGGTCTTTGATGCTAAAGGGGATCTCGTCGCGAATGCTCCCCATATACCTGTTCATCTTGGCTCAATGGCCGATACTGTGAAGGCGCTGCTTGAGGATAACCGTGCTACCATGAAACCCGGAGATCTGTATCTTACCAATAATCCCTACCGCGGAGGTTCTCATCTGCCTGATATGACTGTTATTTGCCCGGTGTTTTCGGAGCAGGGAAAACTTATCTTTTTTACTGCTTCCCGCGGACATCATGCAGATGTAGGGGGGATAACGCCCGGCTCTATGCCGGCTTCCGCTTCCAGCATTGATGAAGAGGGGGTGCTGGTGGACAACCTCATCCTTGTCCGTGACGGCATATTCCGGGAGGACGCGGTGAGAGAAGCTTTCGCGGATCATGCATTTCCTGTCAGAAATATCCCGGAACGGATTTCCGATCTCAGGGCACAGATCGCGGCCTGCCATAAAGGGATGAGAGAACTGTTTCGGGCTATCAGAAGATACGGTTCCGGCACAGTCAGTACCTACATGCGTTATATTCAGGAGAATGCCGAATATTCTGTAAAAAAGGCGTTGTATAAGTTTATCGGGAGCGGCCGCTTCCATTCAGCTTTTGAAGACCACCTTGATGACGGTTCTCCCATAAAGGTTATGTTAACGGTTGACGGAGGTTCAAATCCTCCCGATACACTGAAGACAGTGATAGACTTCGCGGGGACGGGGCCACAACATACGGCGGATAACCTGAATGCGCCTTCCTCTGTTACACGCTCGGCGGTGATGTACGTGCTCAGAGCCCTGATAGCTGAAGATATTCCGCTTAACGGCGGCTGTCTCAAACCGGTTACAATCATTATTCCTGAGGGGACATTGTTGAATCCTGCTTATCCGGTCCCTGTCGCGTCAGGTAACGTCGAAACTTCCCAGAGGATTGTGGACGTTCTTCTCGGCGCGTTCGGGATTGCCGGAGCATCCCAGGGAACGATGAACAACCTCCTCTTCGGAGTTGAAGGTGAATCAACTTACTATGAGACCATCGCAGGCGGCTCGGGTGCTATTGACGGATGTCCGGGTGCTTCGGGAGTCCAGGTCCATATGACAAATACAAGGATAACAGATCCGGAAATACTTGAATTCAGGCATCCCGGGATAAGACTTGAGCGCTTCAGCCTGCGGAAGAATTCAGGAGGAAAAGGAAAGTTCCCCGGCGGGGACGGTATCATACGGGAGATAAAATTTCTGAAGCCAGCGACGGTCTCGATACTTTCTGAAAGACGGGTATACGCGCCCTATGGTGCAAAGGGCGGTGAACCCGGGAAGAGGGGCCGAAATCTCCATAAAAAGGCTGATGGAAGAGTAAATGTGTTGGGACACCGGGAATTACTCGAAGCAGACGAGGGAGATTCGATTATCATAGAGACCCCGGGCGGAGGGGGCTACGGGAAGTGAAAGATTAAACTTTATTATTCGTTCCAAATATACTATGTTAGTATCAAATGCGGGAAAGAAGACGACATGAGAGGTTTATCGTAGGTATCCTCGAAATCACTGGTACGATGACCTTTGCCAGAGATGTAAAAATTCACGATATAAGTGTTGGCGGCGTTGCGGTGACAGTAGACAAAAGATTGGATCTGGGCGGCGAATATACACTGAAAATAGAGGGGAAAGGAAGGGCTCTGTCTCTCAGGGGAGTTGTGGTATGGTCTTTATTAAGTGAAAGCCTGATGGACGCTCACGGTAATGTTGTTCCGGTTTACAAGGCGGGACTGAAGTTTGTCGATCTCTCGCAAGAGCAGGTAAGCGAAATTGAAAGTTTCATAGAAGACCACAAGAGAGAACTCGGCAGGGAGTTAGATCTAACCAGAGTCGGCGGCACGAGGCTGCATGTCAGGTTCAAGATAGAACACCCGGAAAAAGTGGTTCTGAATTTCTACGAAAATTATAAAGTGAAGAAAATCGGTCTGGGCGGGATGCTGATAGAGAGCAAACATGCGCTGGATATCGATGATACGTTTCCTATGGAGATCACGTTAACCGATGAAAAATCGATGAAGTTCGTTGGAAGGATCGCATCATGCCTTCCGAAAGAACACGGGAAGGAGGCGCATTACGACATCGGAGTAGAATTCCTTGATATATCGGAGAGGAACAAGAGTATACTGCATGAATTCATCCGTTTGCTCAATGACATCGATAAATCCCGGTCATTGTGAAAAGGCAACATCTTCATCTTTATCTTCACTGATTTTTCATATTCCCTTCATCATTTCTTCATAAATTTGTTTTATTTTAAATTTGGTGGCGCGGTTTATTAAAGTTTAAGATGGCTTCACATCCCCTCGGGACAGCCGGACCCTCCTCCGGCTGCCCCTATCACTATCCTTGTGAAGGCAGTCAGTTCTCCTTCTGGCTGCCTTCTTGATGTGGAAACACAATATTTAGCTTCTGCATAATCTAAATCAAATTTGTTATAATTTGCTCGCATAACGGCAAAGATGCAAATGCCTCGATTTCCTCCTCTGAGGCGGAGAGCGAAAAGACTATACCCTGGGCACGAAAATTCCTTTTCCTGAAAAATACAGGCGGGAACAGAGAAGAAACAGAGATCTATTACATTTGAGAAGGACGAATATGTCGGACAGGAGACAGTTTGAGAGATTCAGCGTGAATATTCTGGGCATGAACGGAAAGATGATGTTTGCCCGTAATGTAAAAGTTGTCAACATCAGCATGGGCGGTATCTCATTCAAGGCAGACAGGAGACTGAATATCGGAAGAAACTATACCGTTAAGCTCGAAAATAAGGATCAGGTGCTGACGATGGAAGGTTCGGTTGTCTCTTCCGTGCTGAGTGAAAGTCAAAAAGATTCCGCAGGCGACATTGTTCCGGTATACACCGCAGGCATGAAATTCACAAGAGTCTCCGATGAAAGCAGGCTGAAAGAGATCATAAATTTAGTCATGGAGCGGCGGGAGCAACTCGAGGTGAAGGCAAACTGAGGCCGGGATTTTGCTGTCCTGTTTCAGGCCTTTGATTATAGATTATAGAGGATCATCAAAAGTTGTTTAAGTTTTTTGTCTGTCATTCTGGCTTGTCCAGAATCTCTCTTTGCTTGCAGAAGGATTCCCGACAAGCGGGAATGACAACTAAGACAGCAACCAGTGGAACATAGTCCTCTGTGGATAATTCAGACTATCGGAACGCAATGCCAACTATTGAACTATTCTTACGATCTTATCCGTGTCCACTCTGTCAGGCCTGAAGCTGTTCACGGGTGATTCCAGATCGGGATATCCTATGGATATGCCGAGGACGAGCCTTTTCGATTCCGGAATTCCCAAAAAATGCTTTGTCTGCTGCGCATAATCTGTAAGAAATGCCTGCGGTACCGTCCCGAGTCCGTGCGCATGTGCAGCGAGCATCAGACTCTGTGCAAAAAGACCCATGTCAAAAACAGACCACGGTGTAAGAGATGAATCCTGAAACAGGAATATGCCGTGCGGCGCTCCATAGAATCCGAAATTCGCTATCTTGGATTTTTTCCTGACCTCAGAAGAATTCATGTCCTTACCCGTAAGTTCACTCCTTTTTTTCATAAGGGCGTTTATCCTTGCTTCTATGGAAGGAGGCCATGAGAGAGGTTGGGGAATATCAGGACTCGGTTTGACTCCCTTTTCGAAAAGCTCCACGAGAAGCTTTGTCAACTCTTCCTTCTTCCCGCCCGAAATAATTACCGTTTCCCAGGGCTGACTGTTCTTGTATGAGGGACTCCATTTTGCCGCGTCGATTACACTTATAAGTGTCTCTTGAGGCACAGGGTCCGGTTTGAATTTCCTGATGCTCATCCTCGTCCTGATGCATTCAATCGCGTCCATTGCTTCCTCCACTATTCTTGAATTTGTTTCTCCATCGGTATCAACATTACAATTGTTGCACCCCAGCCTCCCGCGTCTTCTCCCGCCAGTCTGAAAGAAGAGACCGAGGGCAAACGTCTAAGGACGGAATGGACAGTTTCCCGGAGAATGCCGGTACCTTTTCCATGGATAACACGCACTTCGAGAATTCCCTTTTCTCTGCAGGCAGCAAGATAGTCGGAAAGTAAATCTTTTACCTGTGCGGGTTGAAAGGTGTGCAGGTCGAGCGTACCGTCGACCGGGAGTTCAACAGGCTCCGGTTCCCCTGACTCATAATGTCCTTCCATACTTCGGAAACGGTCAACCCATTTATTCTTCAGGCATCTCCGTGTGTCTTATTATCTTCCCCTTGCACATATAAATAACCATCTCGGCAATATTGGTTGCATGATCCGCAATTCTTTCAAGGTATTTTGCGATATATGTCCTTTTGACAGCCAACGGAATAATCTTCGGGTCCTGGATCATGAAGGAAAGGAGTTCTTCAAAATTCCTTACGGTCAGTTCGTCCACTTCATCGTCCCTTTTTATCACTTCGTAAGGCAATCGTGAACATCCCGTAACAAACGAATCGAGGGTATCCTTTACCATCGATTGGGCAACTTCCGCCATCTTCGGTATGTTAACAAAAGGTTTCAAAAGAGGCTCTTCATTCAACTCGATCGCCCTCTCGGCGATATTAACCGCGAAGTCTCCCATTCTTTCGAGATCTGTCGTTATCTTCATTGTAGTGGTTATGAACCTGAGGTCTCTTGCCATCGGCTGTCTCAGGGCTATGAGTCTGACGCATTCCTCGTCTATGCCGACATCGAGAGCATTGATCAGATGGTCTCTCTTGATGACCTCCTTCGCCAGTTCACTGTCCCTCTCGATGAGAGCCCTTACAGAGTCGCGTATCGCATTTTCGACCATGACCCCGAGTTTCAAGACTTTTTCTCTCAGTGACTTTAACTCTTCATCAAAGATTGCCATTATCCGAATCTCCCCGTAATATATTCTTCCGTAAGTTTATTCTGGGGATTCACAAATATTGTATCCGTATCCCCGAACTCGATCAACTCTCCCAGATACATCAGAGCGGTATAGTCCGATATCCTCGCCGCCTGCTGCATATTGTGAGTTACTATTATAATTGTAATCTCTTTTTTAAGCATTTCCATAAGCTCTTCTATCTTTGCAGCCGATATCGGATCAAGTGCAGATGTCGGCTCGTCAAAGAGCAGCACCTCCGGATTAACAGCCAGCGCCCTCGCAATAACAAGTCTCTGCTGTTGTCCTCCGGAAAGGTCATACGCGCTTGCATTGAGCTTGTCCTTCGCCTCATCCCACAGGGCCGCGTGCTTCAGTGCTTTTTCCACTCTTTCCGAAAGGTCAGACCTCTTCTTAATTCCCTTCAGTTTAAGTCCGTAGGCGATATTGTCGAATATGCTCATCGGAAACGGCGTCGGTTTTTGAAAGACCATACCTATGCGGCTTCTCAGGTTGATGAGGTCCGTCTCCGCCGAAAGTATGTTTTCGCCCTGAAAGAGTATTTCTCCCTCATACCTGTTCTTTGG
>CAVSHJ010000031.1:0-84360 GCA_963727725.1 Thermodesulfovibrionales bacterium | reverse complement strand
CTCTGAATTGTCACACCGAGCCATCCCCCGATAACCTTTCCTTTCGTCATAAGACTTTCCATAACGGATTTTGCCATGCTCGTCGGAACGGCAAAACCGATACCCTGATAGCCTCCGCTCGTGCTGAAGATAGCGGTATTTATACCCACGAGTTCTCCCCTGACATTCACCAGGGCCCCTCCCGAATTGCCGGGGTTTATCGCCGCATCCGTCTGTATAAAATCCTCATAATCGGCAATCCCCACGTTTGCTCTGCCTACCGCGCTGACTATTCCCCTTGTCACTGTCTGGCTCAGTCCATAAGGGATACCGATTGCGAGGACCGAAGCGCCGACCCTCAATTCACTTGAATCACCCATTTTTATCGGCGGGAGGTTATCGGCATCGATCTTGATGACCCCTATATCGGTCATCGCGTCCGTACCGACAATCTTTCCCTTGAACTCCCTTTTGTCGTTAAGGGTGACCTTTATTTCATCAGCGCCCTGAATGACATGGTTTGCCGTCAGGATAAATCCTTTCGGGTCAACGATCACACCTGATCCAAGGCTGAAGGATTCGCGTTCTTTCGGCGCCCTGAACTGGTCCTCCGAAGAACTTCTTGAAGAACGGATCTTCAGAGAAAGGGTTCACGTTTCCCTGCACCTTCACGGTCCGCGTTGTTGATATGTTCACTACCGAGGGTCTCACTACTTCCACGATCTCCGCTGTAGCCTGATCTATTTTCGTGAGGAGATCAATTGACTGCTGCGATATCTTCGTGTCACCGGCGTACGCATATGACCATGCGCCCAAACTGAATGAGACCACAATTCCGGCCATGAGCCAGAGCCTGAAGAAATTGAACAACCTGCACACTACTTTTCTCTCTGAAACCATTGTACCTCCCGTATTGGCATTAAAATTTGTATATATTTTAATATACCACTTATTATACATTTATCAATAATTTGGAAGAGTCGGCTCCAAAACCGTAGCCGAACAGGCGCGAAACTATCCTCAGCCTGTCTTTATGATACATATACGACATAAATTTTATGTCCCTGATCCGGAAATACCCCTCTTTGGTAAAGGGGGAGAGGGAGATTCTAATGATTCATGAATCTTTCTCTTTATAAAAGTAATAAAAACAATAGAGGAGGGAAGAATTGAAAGTTTCCATTATCGGACTGTCGAATACCGGGAAGACGACTATTTTCAATGCGCTCACCGGCCAGAACATTGAGACCACAACTTACCCGACAATTTCCGGAGAGCCTCACATCGGTGTCGTCAAAGTTCCCCGACCCGAGACTTGATGAGCTTTCCGGAATTTTTCGGCCGAAGAAGACCACGCACGCCGTAGTCGAATACGTGGATTTCATAGGGCTTACCAGGGGTAATATGGAGCAGAACAGGAAGATCTTCGATCTGATAAAAGACGTCGATGCGACAGTTCACGTCGTAAGGGCCTTTCAGGATGAGGCAGTAGTTAATCCCGCGGGGGAAACAGACCTTTTCCGCGATATAGAGACGATTGAGCTCGAACTGATCTTTGGAGACCTCGAACTTGTTGAGAAACGGCTCGAACGGATGGAGGACGGGAAAGAAACGCGGAAAGAAACCGAATGAGGCTGAGAAAAGGCTGCTGATCAAATGCAGGGAATACCTCGAAAAAGAAGTTGCACTTAGGGATGTCGAGTTCAGTCAGGAAGAACAGGACCCGACCAAACCTCTCCAGTTCCTTTCAACAAAACCTCAAGTCGTTGTATTGAACATTGGTGAAAGAGACTTGAACACAGATTTTGCAAGAAACCTTCAAAGCGGGGTATCTGCCCGTTATCCGTCACTTTCGGTCATCACGCTCTGTGGAAAGATAGAAATGGAAATCGCTCAGCTCCCGGCGGACGAGAAGAGACCCTTCCTCGATCAACTCGGGATTGATGAACCCGCATCCAACAAATTGATTCATACTTGTTATGCAATGCTCGGTCTTATCTCATTTCTCACCGTAGGAGAAGACGAAGTGAGGGCATGGACTATTAGAAAAGGGACACCCGCACAGAAGGCAGCCGGCAAGGTCCACTCGGATATCGAAAGAGGGTTCATAAGGGCAGAAGTTATATCATTTAATGATTTTATCGCTGCGGGCGGGATGCATGCCGCAAGGGAGAAAGGACTTTTAAGACTCGAAGGAAAAACCTATATAGTAAAGGACGGAGACATCATCGATTTCAGGTTTAATGTGTGAAGTGTGATGAAATTCATTGAAAGAGAAGGCAACTATCTTTTCGCTCATTCTCGGTCTCGCGATATATGTCGGGAGACCTCCGAGGCTTTTGCCTCTCTATGTCTACAACGTGTTCGACTATCGGCAAAAGAACCCGCTTAAAGATAGTTCCCTCCTCTTTCAAGATTCGTTATCATTTCATTTGAAGTCAGATGCTCCTCTGTCCGCCAGTTCTCTGAAGATAAAGGGTTTTGTGCTCGCAGGAACCTCAGGCGCGGAGTAGAGTTCCCTGAGGTCTTTTGTCTTGATATTCTTGAGAAATTGCACTACTCTGGTCAGGGGGGCATCATTATTCCTGATAAGCGACCACTGAACGTCGTACCTCAACGACCATTTCGGATGATCGGCTATCCTGCGTATCACATGTGATGCGATTCTTTTCGTGTTGATAATTTTGCATATTACACGCTCGGTCATATAAGGGTTTTCGAGGCAAAGAGGGACAACCTCTTTCATTCCATCCTCCATAAGCTTCATGACCACGTTGCAGCTTGCCTTTCTCGCAAGCGACATCTTGATGCCAAGCGGCATCGACAGCATTTTCTCGCTAAGGGCGGCCTCGGCTCTCATCCTGACGTTAACGGGCACCTGCTGATTTCTCGTCAGCTCAGCCTGGTCGAAAATTCTCAAAGATTTCAGGAGAGAAAGAGAGATCTTCTGCGGGGTCTTCGCGTTTTTGCAGAGAGCAAGCATGACGCGGTAACTCTCCCGCCACCGAATATCGTTGTAAAGAGCTTCGAGTACCCCCGGGGTGATATTCCTCCTGCCCGCGATAATAAGTACAACGTCTTCCGAAACATTCCTGTTGGACAGGACCTTCAAAAGGATCCCGGGAGAAGGGTGATATGCAAGCGGCCTCAATTCCTCCTCGCCTCCGGCAGATGCGGCTGTGATAGCCTTCTCCGTATCGCTCATCTTTTTATTGTAACCCAAATTTGTCGTCGGCACCGATGCAGACTCACGTCCGATTACCCGGAACGGAATGTGCTGTTCGCGCCATTTGACTAAGACTGTATTTTTTTGTTAACGTAAACATTACTTTCTATTTTGAGGAGTTTTTATGCCCAGGGAAAAGACTCAAAAATCAAAAGAAGGGTGACAAAGGTAACATCGGGAAAAAAGATGACGAAAAAAAGGAAAGTGGCACAGAAAGCTAAAGTTACGCCGAAAAAGAAAGTGACACCAAAAGCGAAAGTGACACCAAAAAAGAAGGGGACGCCAAAAACAAAAGTGACGACGACCAGGAAGGTAGCTCCAAAAACAGCGAAACCGGCATCCAGGACAGATGCTACGCCAAAAGTGAAGAAGGGAGCAAAGGTAACTCCGAGAGAAAAGAAGATCCGGGATATAAAGAAAAATCTCATTTCCCAGAAGAAGACATTGCTGGCAGGCGCTCTGGAAGCGCTGAATGAGCTTCCGGGACCGACCGTGTTCCCCGATCTCGGAGACCAGGCGACTGCTGAAATCAGACAGAAACTTCATGCTCAGGTTGAGGGGCAGGGAGCGTAAACTCCTGAAGAAGATCGAAGAGGCCATCGAGAGAATAGATCAGGGCGTATTCGGAATATGTGACAAATGCGGACTGGAGATAAATATAAAGAGACTCGAAGCCCGTCCCGTTACGACCATGTGCATAGAGTGCAAGATACTGCAGGAAGAAGAGGAAAAACTCAGGGAAGGATAATGCTCCTATCCCCTTATCCTGAGGCCGTATTTCTCTCTTAGCGTATCTCCGAGGATATTGAAGCAGAGCGCGGTGAGCGCGATCATGAACCCCGGAGGAAAAACCATCCAGGGGGCGGACGAAATATAAACCCTGTTTGCGCTTATCATTGAGCCCCATGTCGCTGTCGGAGGCTGGGCGCCCAGTCCCAGAAAACTCAGTGATGCCTCGGTCAATATATATCCGCCTATTTTCATGCCCGCTACCACAAGCAAAAGAGGAAGGCATTGGGGCAGCAGGTGTACCAGTAGGATTCTGGTGTTGCCGCATCCTACCGACCTTGCCGCTTCGACGAAACTTGCTTCTCTCAACGTCAGGACATATCCCCTGATAATCCGCGCAAAGGAGGCCCATCCCACTGCAGCAATCGCTATCAGCACGGTATAAACCCCCGGCGGGAATATGACAGATATGCCTATTGCGAGAAGCAGGGCTGGAAAGGAAAGGATAAGGTCGACAAACGCCATGATTGCGGTGTCGATCCTTCCTCCGAAATAACCGGAACATAAACCGACAGCCAGCCCCACCGCCATAGACAGGAACGCCGAAAAGACAGCTATGCTTATGGAGATCCTGCCTCCGTAAAGTATTCTCGTCAGGATGTCCCTCCCCTTGCTGTCCGTTCCCAGTAAATGCTTCAGACTCGGCGGTTGTTTAAGACTGCCGAGGTCTATTCTGTCCGGGTCATATTTTGACAGTAAAGGCGCAAAGAGAGAAATCAGCGATATCATTACCAGTGTGCACAGTACAATCTTACCGGCTGTTTTCATGCAGTCGTATCCTCGGATCAAGGTAATGGTAGGCGATATCGACAACCAGATTAACAACTACAAAGATTATTGTTCCGAACAGCACGCATCCCATGATTACAGGGTAGTCCCTCTTCATTATCCCTTCCATCGTAAATCTTCCGATCCCGTCCCACCCGAATATCGTCTCCGTAAGGACCGCACCGTTCAGATAACTCCCGAAATCAAGTCCTATCACAGTCACTATAGGGATGAGTGCGTTCTTCAGCAAGTGGACGAGATTTATTTTCATTTCCTTTATCCCCTTCGCCCTCGCCGTGGTGATAAACGGCATATGTAAAACTTCGATAATCGTCGTTCTCGCCACTCTCGATAATGTGCCAAGTGATGGAAGTGAAAGCGTTATCGCCGGCAATATGAGAAACCTTATGTCACCTGTTCCCGAAGGCGGGAGCCATTTGAGTCTCAGACTGAATAGGAGCATGATCAGGAGGCCGCTCCAGAAAACAGGGACGCTCAGGCCCGTTACGGAAATAGATGATATGAGCCTGTCGGTAAAGGTGTCTTTTTTCAGCGCCGAAATCAGCCCGAAGAATAAACCGACCGGAATGGCGATAACCATGGCACCCAGGGCCAGTTTCAGGGTATTCGGAAATTTCAGTAAGAGGTCATCGAATACTTTCCTGTTCGTGTAATATGACCGCCCGAATTCTCCCTTTGTCAGCAGTTTCACATATCCCAGATACTGGCTCAATACACCTTTGTCGGCGCCGATTTCCTTTCTTATGTTCTCGATAACTTCCGGCTGCGCCCTCTCCCCTACCATGCTGAGAACAGGGTCGCCCGGCAGCGCCTTGGTAAAGGCGAAGGTAAAAAGAGAAATCCCGAAGAGGAGAGGAACGAGCAAGAGAAGCCTTTTTATGAGGAACGCTTTAATTGTACTTCCTGCCTTTTTCTCTACAACTGTTTAGAATGATATCTCCGTTCCTTTATCCGTGCTGAACATTATCTTATCATTTTATTCCAGGGAGGAGGGAACGCGCATCCCCGTCTATCAAATTCTGCATATGCTTGCGAATGGCGATATTGTCGAAGAATTGCTTAGAGAATATCCATCGCTTAAACGAAAGCATATTCTCGCGTGTATTGAATATGCTGCTTTCTCGCGGGTTCAAGTTTGTAACTTGAACCCTGCATTTTGATACAATACAACCATCATGCCGTCGATAAGGATTGCAAAGGACATGACTTCGGGCATTTATTATCTTACCCTTACCGTGAGAAACTGGTATTACATATTCGACAGGCACAATAGATTCCAAATTCTTGCAAATTCATTAAAATACTGCCGGGAGAATAAAGGGGTCAAAATATATGCCTACGTTTTTATGATTAATCATCTCCACTTGATCGCTTCCTGCAATGACATGATCGGCTTTGCCAGAGACTTTAAAAGACACACTTCAAAGGAAGTGCAAAATAATATCGCTGCAACAGAGGCAGCGGTATTAAAATTATTTGATGCGGGAAACGGCAAATACGAATTCTGGTCAAGGACAAATATGCCGAAGATGATCGAAGGTGAGGAATACCTCATTCAAAAAATAAATTATATTCATACAAATCCGGTCCGGAGGCAATACGTAAAAAATCCGGAAGACTGGATGTGGTCATCCGCTAATCCGGATAATGACATTATAATTGAGCCGATAGTGCTATGAACTGCAAAAATATTTGGTTCAAGTTACAAACTTGAACCCGCACACGCGGCTTACCAAATACCCAAATCCAGCGGTAAGACATTATAGCTGACAAATCAGGACGAAAAACGGAGAAATTATGTTGGTTGAGACAAGAATATCAGATGGCTATATACATGAAGGGCATTTACTATGTCCAGGATACGATATCCGTTGTAAAAAGACCGGAAATAGACATACTTCTCCCTTTTCTTTTTCTTGCGACGATGGGAATACTATTTCAAATTCATTGGAACTGCAGGCTGAGTATGCGCTCATAGGCATGAAGAATATCAATAAACCGATGGATTCCTTGAGCTATCTTCAACACGACGTATCTGCCGTGTCTGACAACCCGTGCGGCAATATTAAAGAACCGGTATCTCAATGCCTTGATGAACTTCTTCTTATATATGCCGGGCAATGCCAGCCTTTTGATCCAGTTGACAATGTTATAGGAGAGCATTCCAATGGTCAGATATGCCCAATTGGCATGGAACTCCTGACAGGGGAACCTGTCGAGGGAAAGACCATATTTTGTTTCCCTTATAAAGTTCTCCATGGTCGCCCTCTGCAGATGGAAGGGGACAAGGTCTTCTGCCATCTCAATTCTGTTGGTGACTATGACATGATACCGATACTCAGTGCTGTCAAGAAGGGACATCTGTGTCTTTGCGGGAAGTTCTTCGCGTCTGACCAGAAAACGATATGGTTTTGGCCACCCGACGGGTTGATAGGTGATCTCTGTAACCCATACTTTTTCTGCAATCTGTCTCCATGCATCCTCTGCGATGGCATGGACTGCTCTCATCAGAGCGCCTGTCTGGTCGGCAGTGATACTGAACCCTATGTTCAGCCGTTCACATTCGGCAACAATCTCTTTGGAGTAAAAGCCCGAGTCCATACATGCATTGATGTGCTCGGCAAGGTCTTTGATCTTATGATAGCTCTCCCGGATAAAACTGACAGCTCCGTCAGACGTATAGGTATTACCGGAACGAAGCCTGTTATGGAGCCAGTCACCGTTTTCCCTGATGAAGCACATAAGGGGATTCAAAGCGCGAATGCCGGTATATGCCCACTTTGCACCCTCTTTCTTGGTCCCATAGACCTCATCCAAAGTGGAATCGATATCCATCGTAAGAGCGAACGGTTTTTCGGAAACGGAATACACTTTGCTGAATGCCTGTGCATTGACACTATCAAGCTGTCTGATGTGCCCAAGATCGAATCTCCTGAGGAAGTCGCCCATCGTAGTCGGATGGGGAATATCTCCGTGTCTCCATATTGTTTTAAAAGCCTCTTCTTCTCTCAAAGTAAAGAGATCATCCAGACACTCACCGCCTGTTATCATACTGATCATCAGCGCCAGGATTGCTTCGGACTCTTTATATCCCCTCTCACGTTCTTTGACTTTTACCGTAGTATCAATAATCTGTGGAAGAGAAAGTTTATGAATGAATTCATCAATGAGGATTCCTCCGCCATAACTGACAAGGTTATCTCCCTCTTCAATGATGATTGTTCTTCTCTTGATTTTCTTCATCTTCACCCTCCCGGTGATTGTGATGAAGATAGTTTATATCGTAAGGAACACCTTGTCCATGGCCGCTTTGAGGATTCTTATGAATATTTTATCCCGTCCTTATCGCTGGATTTGGGAAATATATGAAGATTTCATCCAAAAATTGTCAAACCCTTGACCTTCTTCTATAGCCTGAAGTATCCTTACGAAACATGGTTTTTCTTATTAGATTGATTGTATCTTCATCATCATCCAGTCTATCGAGATTAGGTTGGTGGCGTTTCCCAATGTCGCAGCCTGACGGCTGATGATGGTGTTAGGTTTATCCATTGGAGGGTATTATGCCCGAAAGGGTGAGCGAAGAAAATCTACAGTTTTTAAAATCTGAATACCAAAATGCCGTTGGGATGTTTGAACGATTTTGTTCAGAACTGATTACCCAACTAAATGAACTACTCCGCATCGAAAGTGTAATACCTGCACTACCTATTCAACATCGCGTAAAAAGTTGGGAATCGATAGAGACAAAATGCGGACGATATGGAAATGTGCCTTCAAATCTTGCTGGAATTCCTGACATAGCAGGCCTCCGCATTGTTCTTTTATTTGAACGCGACCTTAATGTTGTCACACGCATCATTGAAAAGAACCTTCAAGTGTTACACAAGGAAGACACTCGTGAGAGATTAGGTATAGGTGAGTTCGGTTACGGGTCCATTCATTACGAAGTAACCCCGCCTGGTCGCTGGTTAGAAGTTCCAACATTAAAGGGGCTGAAAGGATTAAAAGGGGAAATTCAAGTTCGTACTGCATCTCAACACATCTGGGCTACAGCTTCTCACATTCTACAGTATAAGCGAGAAAGTGATGTGCCACCACCACTTAGACGTGCTATCAATAGGGCAGCCGCATTACTTGAGATTGTTGATTTGGAATTCGAACGCGTACTATCTGAGCGAGATCATTATATCGTCAGTGGCCCTTTGGCGGGAGATCAAGTATTGAATACAGACTCCCTAAAGCTTCTTTTGAATGACCTGTGGCCTCTTGATAACCGAAAGGACGATGATCCCTACTCCGAACTTTTGGAAGACTTGAGGAAATTTGATGTCAAGACATCTACCAGTTTGCGGACGCTAATCAATAAACATCATGAGGCTGCAATAGCGGAGGAGCGCGGAATCGTCGCTGATCGTCAAAAAGCTCTTGCGGAAGGAAAGGAACTAATAGGGACAACAGAGGAACGTGTTAAGAAGGGCGTTTATTTCACTCACGTCGGGCTCACGCGCAATGTCCTCGGTAATGAGTTCGGGGACGATTTTTCTGTCTATATGAGTAAAGCATATCAAAAGCGTCATGCAAGGGCAGAGAAGAAGAGTCGCTAAAACAAATCCCTCAACCAGTGAAGAGCCATGCATGCGGGCAGGTCTTTATTCTTGCTGTCGAAGTTCTATCTTCGTCGTTCGGTTTTTGTAGCAAATACCTCTTGTACTCCGCAGCATTGGCCTGATTAGAACATCGCGCTGTTGTCCGAATGCTCAACAGCTCCGCTCGGGACTTACTAATACCCAAATCCAGCGATAAGGACGGGATAAAATATTCATAAGAATCCTCAAAGCGGCCATGGACAAGGTGTTCCTTACGATATAAACTATCTTCATCACAATCACCGGGAGGGTGAAGATGAAGAAAATCAAGAGAAGAACAATCATCATTGAAGAGGGAGATAACCTTGTCAGTTATGGCGGAGGAATCCTCATTGATGAATTCATTCATAAACTTTCTCTTCCACAGATTATTGATACTACGGTAAAAGTCAAAGAACGTGAGAGGGGATATAAAGAGTCCGAAGCAATCCTGGCGCTGATGATCAGTATGATAACAGGCGGTGAGTGTCTGGATGATCTCTTTACTTTGAGTAGTAAGTAAAAGAGGGTCATGGGGTCAGGTCTTGCCTTTTGATATAGAGTAATTCTTCATTATCCTACTAATCGTAGAATAATGCATCCTAAGATGATCGGCGATCTCCTTCTGACTGTAACCATGTTTCTCCACCGCCTTTACTATCAATCTGTCTCTGCGCGCCTTGACCTTTTCGGCCATCCCTTCAAATAAGTGTCTCAAAGCCGGCCTGGTTATATACCGTTGGCTCTTCGGTATCTCCCTAATATCCTCGTGCTCCTTTAAATATGGAGCGAACTTCTCCACAAATCCATCTTGTCCAAGCAGAATCTGTCCCCTAATTTTCTTCCAGATAGATTCCTGCCCGATCCCTGCATCTACGAATTCCCTGTATTTCTTCTCTGCCACTGCCTTCTTTGCGCCAAACTGTCCCAATATCCATTCTGTTGTCAGATACCGGGGCAAGGGTTCTATCCCCACTGTTGCCCTGTAGCTGCTCCATTTCCAGTCCTCGACTTTCTTAACCGCCTTCGCTCTCACAGGATTCAAAACCACATAGCGGCAGACTTCAAGAAGATGGCTTTCCTTCTCTATCAGTATTGCTCTATATCTCCCCTGAAAGATGTGCCCAACCCTTCGGTATTTCCTGTTGAAGCGCTGCGTATACACTCCGTTTAATTGTCTCATCCCCTGGGACAGGTTCCCATCCGAAGTTTCGATTACGATATGATAGTGGTTGTTCATCAAGCAGTATGCATGACATAACCAATTGTAGCGTTTATTCACATTCCCAAGAATATCGAGAAACTGCTTACGGTCTTCTTCATCCTTACATATGGGTTTTCGTGCATTCCCCCGTGAGGTCACATGATACAAAGCTCCATCATATTCTATCCGTAGCGGTCTCGCCATGCAGTATTTATATCATATGGTTACCTTTAAGAGCAAGATTAAAGACCTGACCCCACATGCACTCGCACAATGTACTAGTACATTGTAAACTTAATTCTTAATAGTCTCATAGAATCTGGTCAATTTATTTCGAGCGTCGTTCTTTGTAAAATTCCAGCAAATGGTGACTTTGAGCCGATTGCGTCGCCTTGTCCAGCTATCCACTTGTACGGATAGTGTATGCATCTCGGCAATGCGTCTATCCAAGCATTGTTTGGATAGGGCTGACAATTCAATCTCGGCTATGTTCAGCCAACTGGCTTTCTTGGGCGTATAGACCATTTCAAAACGTTGCGCCAACGCAAACGCTTCGGCGGCCGGAAAGGCTTCATAGAACGATGACGGATTATGCGTGTTCAGGTTGTCCTGAACCAGAACAATTTTAGCGGCATCCGGATATGATGCCGCTAAGGCCTTCATAAATTCGGCGTAATCTTTCTTGGTTTTCTGTTCTGTGACATTTACAACACGACGACCTGCTAACGGTTCAACGGCCATGAGCACCACGCATGTTCCATTGCGCTTATAATGATAATCCTGACGTTCCACGCGCCCAGGCTTCATGGGGATCGGCATCAGAACATCGCCCAGTAGCTGACAGGGACGCTCATCAAAACAGACAACCGGATGACTCGGATCGTACGGACGTTCATAAATGTCCAAAACGTATTCCATACGCCAGAGATACTCAGCAGTGATCGTCCCTATGCACCATTGTTTCTTTAAGTGAGGTTTAAGTTCATTTTTTTTAGAATGTTACTTACGCTTTGATGCGAGATGGACTCGACAATCTTGAGTTCTACAACGCGATCAGCCAATAAACGCAAACTCCATCGGGCCTGACCTTCCGGCGGAGTGCTGCAGGCGATCGCTGTGATCTTAGCTGCAGCTCTTCCTTTGAACTTCGGAGGCTGACCGGAACGTATCCCTTCACCTATGGAACGTTCCAATCCCTCCTGGCAATAGCGCCGTCTGACATTAAATATGGTGGCCAAGCAGACATTCAATGCATCGGAGATTTCTTCATCTGTCTTGCCGTTGGGTTTATCGGCCAGTAATAGGATTCGGCATCGCGTGATTTTGCGCGCTTTGTCCTTCCCTGACCGTACGATCTTTTGCAATCGTAGACGTTCCTGTTCGCTCAGTTGGACCCGAAATTGTTTCTGGCTCATGGACACCTCCTTTTAGAAAAGAGTACCATGAAAAGCCATAACTATCAATAATTAAGTTGACAATGTACTAGTAACCGCTATTGATGGTATCTTGAAAAGGGTCTTTGGTGACAAAATAAGAACATTTATTGCCAAGCGTGACATTAAGGCAGGTGATGACGCTTTTAAGACGATGCTACATGATAATCTGTCTGACAGTTCTGTAGTCCTCGCTATCTGTACGAAGCGTTCAGTTACTTCACAATGGTTGTGGTTTGAGTCTGGTGCTGGCTTTGGAAGTAGTATATTAATTCCGATTTGGGCTGGCATTACACCTCAAGAATTTAGAGAACCAATGAAAATATTTCAAGGTAAGAACGTTGAAGATAAAGATGAGATGCAAAATTTAATAGCTCGATTGGCCCAGGTGACAAGAATTGAGTGCTCGGATTGCTCGTTAACTATGGACGAGTTAAATAAACTGAAAGGATTTTGTAACACTTTGGAGTCCATCATTAAGGATGACGTGAAAGAAAGGATTGAGGAAGTAATTGACTTTCAGTTAATTGCTCCAAATGAGGTAATGCCTGTTCAGTACGTGATTGAAGCCCATTTCCCTTTGTCGCACGGCATTCCATTGCAGCGTTTGATGGAAGTTATGCAGTCGTCCAAAATAGTCGTAAAAAGTACTGAATCGTACTTCAGACACGATTATCCAAACTTTGGTGCAAAAGGCTATAAGCCCATTGGTAATGACGTACAAATGTTAAATGCCGAGGCCCAGTCTATTGCCGCAAATGAAGTCAGACAAGCTATATTTGTTAAGTCAAACTCTGTTACTGTCACATATTGGGCGCGTCATTTTCATTGGGAACCGGGCAGTAGTGGACCAACAATAAACCACATACATGCCCGCGAAATTAACGAGGAATGCGTCAAATTATTTCTTTTTTATAGAAAGTTAGCGCACAATCTCGGTGTGTCCACCATGAGTGTTAGAATACGTTTATTTAATTTACAGAATGGTCTCCTATTAACCGATGGCATATATTTCCAGCCATCGTTTGAAAGCTTTAGGGCGCCTGACACTAACGATGTAGAGATTGGACGTGAAATTAATATCAATAGTACTCCCAGCAAGAATATATGGAATTAATGATGCACGTATGGGAAACTTTCCGATCATCAAGTGGTAAATACCCCACTCTTAAAGAGGAAGACTTTTTATGGTTAGAAAGTAAGCTCGAAATCTGAGGTGATAGAGGCGTGCGACTGAGAGCCCAACCAGTCTTTAAAATGGGGAACCCACTTAACTCATTGCTATTGGAGACTTGCCCCGAAAATCTTCACTTTCGCATTATCTTGAACAACATTTAGTAGTAGGTGCATCCCCTCGAAAATGGTGTGTTTAGTTCGGGGCGAAAGATGCGCGGGTCTTCCGGAGAGGCCCCGAGGAAAACGTTCTTCCTGGAGTCAACGCGGCTCGGGGTCCCTTGAAGACGCAAGCCTTCACATAGTAGATAATACATCGAATAATTCTGTCTCCTGCTGATTACCAAGAGAAACTCACAACACAATGCTTCCAGTTACGGGGTGTGAGGTGTTTCGAATATAAGTTTGTGAAGTTCACGTCGCAATGCAACAGTTCAAACATAAACCGATAAATAAGAAATATATTTAAAATATAGCTGAAGTTTTGATACAATTTTTTAATAATAAGAAGACTAACGATGGGCACAAAGAAAACTGGTCTGATCAAACAGAGAGCTTCTGTCTCCAAGCGAGTTTTGCCTGATAAGAAATCTGCAAAAGTCATTCCTCCAAAAGGTGAGAAACCATCTGATCGATCGAAGGCCAAATCATCTGCTGCAAAATCTATTGCCAAAGTGAACAAGCCTTCCAAATTTCGTAAAAGAGCAGAGGAAAAATTAAAGTCTAAAACAACTCAATCCAAGGTAATGTCTGATAAAGAAACCAAGCAATTAATCCATGAACTTCAGGTTCATCAGATTGAACTGGAAATGCAGAATGATGAGCGCGGCAAGGCGGCGGAAGCTTTACTTGATATCGAAAAAAAGTTCCGCTTCCTGGTAGAAAATGCACCAGACGCCATTTTTGTTCAAACAAGGGGACGCTTTGTTTACCTGAATCCTGCTGCCCTTCCACTCTTCGGTGCTGAATCGCCTGAACAATTGCTTGGCCAACCAGTGATGGACCGCATCCATACTGACTACCACAAACAGGTGTCGGAACGCATCCGTCTACTAAATGAAGAGAAAAAGGCAGTGCCGAATTCGGAGCAGATATATCTGAGGATTGATGGCAGTCAGGTTCACGTTGAGGTGTCAGCAGTACCCATAACCTTCGGTGGTGATGATGGAGCATTGGTGTTCGTGCGCGACATCACAGAACGCAAGCAGGCGGAAGCTTTGATGAAACTGCGATATGATCTTGTGGAGTATGCGGGAACACACTCCCTTGAAGAGCTCCTCCAGAAGACGTTGGACGAGATTGGAGCGCTGACCAACAGCCCCATCGGTTTTTATCATTTCGTCGAGCCAGACCAGAAAACGCTATCGCTTCAGGCATGGTCAACGAGAACGGAGAAAGAGTTCTGTACTGCAAAGGGGAAAGGGATGCACTACGCGGATCGACAAGGCAGGGGTATGGGTGGACTGTGTTCATGAGAGAAGACCTGTGATCCACAATGATTACCTCTCTCTGCCGCACAGAAAAGGGCTGCCTGAAGGACACGCAGCCGTTATCCGTGAACTGGTTGTCCCGGTCATGCGTGAGGACCACGTTGTCGCTATCCTTGGCATTGGGAACAAACCCACAGACTACACGGAGAAGGATGCCGATCTCGTGTTATTCATTGCAGATGTCGCATGGGAGATTACTAAGCGCAAGCGGGCTGAGGAGACGCTTCGCAGAAACGAGAAACAGTACCGCGAATTATTCGAGAATATGATCGATGGTTTTGCTTACTGCAAGATGGTCTTTGAGAATGGAAAACCGCAGGACTTCATCTATCTCTCGGTCAATCATGCTTTCGAGACGCTGACGGGATTGAAAAATGTCGTGGGGAAGAGAGTCACAGAAGTTATACCCGGTATCCGGGAGACCGATCCGGAGCTTTTTGAGATTTACGGCAGAGTGTCCCTCACTGGCAAGCCCGAGAGATTCGAACTGTTCGTCGAGGCGCTGAAGATGTGGTTCTCCATCTCCGTGTACAGTCCAGAGAAAGAATTCTTCGTGGCCGTATTCGATGTCATCACCGCTCGCAAACAGGCTGAAGAAAAACTGCATAAGCTTACGGATGAACTGAAACGTTCCAATGAAGATTTGCAGCAGTTTGCCTATGCAGCTTCGCATGACCTGCAGGAGCCTTTACGTGGAATTGCAGGCTTCGCAAAGCTTTTGGAGAAGCGTTACAAAGGCAAACTCGATGAAAAGGCTGATGAGTTTATCGATTATATCATTGATGATACCAAGAGAATGCAGATGCTCATTAAAGACTTACTGGAATATTCACGGGTAAGTGCACAGGGCATAGTTTTCAGACCTACAAATTGCTCGGTAGCCTTGGAGCAAGCTATCTATAATCTTCGTTCAGCTATTGAGGAAAGCGGTGCAGAACTGACATATGATCTCCTGCCAACTGTAATGGGTGATGAAGCCCAATTGAGCAGATTGTTCCAGAACTTAATCAGCAATGCCATCAAGTTCCGCGGCCAGGAGCCACTAAAGATTCACATTTCAGCCCATCGAAAAGAAGATGAATGGATTTTTTCAATCCGGGACACCGGTATAGGAATTGATCCAGAACAAGCTGAGCGTATTTTTGTTATCTTCCAGCGTCTACACACCAGGGAAGAGTATTCCGGTACGGGCATAGGACTTGCGATCTGCAAGAAGATCGTGGAGACGTCATGGTGGGCAGAATTTGGGTGGAGTCAGAGCATGGAAAGGGCTCGACATTTTACTTTACGATCCCTGATAGACAAGAACCTTTGTCGTGAACTATGGTACAAAAATTCCCGGGGCCTCTTCCTTCGCTCATGTAGATCCCGGTAATTGTTAGGTTATGCATAAACTTGATTCTGAGAATTTAGAGTAAACTGCGCAGCCTCAGCTAAACCTCAAGCCCGTGAATTACCAATTATAATCATCTCTCAACGGCCAGCATCAAGAGCGCGTAGTAGACGAAGAATTCAATGAAAGTATAAACGTCTCGATTTTGCGTGTGTGTAGGTGAAAGTCGCCTCTGCAGGCAGATTATATGAGTCGTAATTTTCTGAGGAAACAAACTCTATCTTTTGCGTGGGGGAAAACGTTTCTTTCCTGAGAAACATCGCGCTGTCCGAATGGTCAACAGCTCTGCTCAGGACTTACTATTAATTATTTTTAGGAGTTTTATCGATAAATATATCGGTCCCTTTATCCATGCTGTAGATAGGATATATCCTATAATTTTTTATCCACGGCTGACGGATGGTAAAGTCTGTCTTATGCCAGAGGAAAACCCATGGCGCGTCCGCGACTATCATCTCCTCCGCCTGCCTGTAAAACGAGTCCCTCTTCTTTTCATCCATTGTCTGCTGCCCCTTCTCTATCAGTGAATCAACAGTCTTATTCGTATATCTCGTCCTGTTGCCGGCTGCGCCATGATTTGAGGAATGGAACAGGGGAAAGAGAAAATTCTCGGGGTCGGGGTAATCAGCCCACCAGCTGAGATAAAACATATCGGCCTCTCCTCTGTTAATAGCCTCCTTGTAGGCGCTCCATTCAAGCTGTTTTATCTCAACGTTCAGACCTGCCGCCCTGATGTAGGACTGCAGCACTTCAGCCATATCAATGATCTCCTGGTCGGCCGTTATGTAGAAATGTATTGTCCTGCCCTCAAGCCCTTCTTTCCTTATCAGTTCCCTCGCCCTACCGGGGTTATAGTCATACCGGGTCTTTATGTCCCATTTTCTTAAGGCATCCGGCAGAGGACCCGTCCGCCAGTCTCCCGCGTCCTTCATAGACCGTATTCAATATCTTTTCCCTGTCAATAGCAAAGTTCATCGCTTTCCTTGCCGCAATATTATTGAAGGGAGGTCTTGAGCAATTAAGTCCTATGTAGTAAGTGTCCAGCCCCTTAATGGAAGAAATAAGGTCCTTCCTGACCGGGTCTCTTTTGTATCTCGCATATTCCGAGGCGGGTATTGTAAGGATGTCGATGTTGCCGAGATCAAACTCTGTGACCGCAGTGAGGTCTTCGGGGATTATCCTGTAGATTATGCCTTTGACCTTTGCAGCAGCAGAGAAATAATCTTCTCTCTTTTCGAGTATTATCTCCCTGTTGGGCCGCCACTCTTTGAGGACAAACGGACCCGTACCGACCGGGTGCGACGAAAAATCAGGACCCCATCTCCCGACTTCCTCCCGTGGAACGACATAAGCGGCGGTCATCGCAAGAAGGCTGAGGAAAGGAGAAAACGGCCTTTTCAGGCATAACTGAATGGTGTAATCGTCTATGACTCTTATACCGTCAATGTCGCCGGCCCTGCCCTTCATGAAATCTTCTGCGCCGGAGATCTTTTCGAACACCCAGGTATTCGGAGACCTGTTGGCCGGATCCAATATCCTTTCAAATGAATATTTGAAGTCGCCGGCCTTCACTTCCCTCTTGTTCGAGAAAAGGACACCCTTTCTCAATCTGAACGTATAGGTCAACCCGTCTGCGGATAGCGACCAGTCTTTTGCAACATCGGGTTGAATGCGGAGGCCGTCGCCTATCCTGACGAGACCGTTGAACAACTTTGCAGAGATGGAACCTCCTGTTACATCAACTATCAGCGCAGGATCGAGGGTGGTTGGATTTGTATTAAGCCTGTAATAGACGTGGCCCTCGAGACGGTTCTGCGATGAACAGGAAGCCGTAAACAGAATGCAGAACAGGGAGCAGAGGAAACAGAGCAGAATCCGCCTCAGGAAAATTCTATCTGGCCATATTCCGTTTACCGGGTTCCCCTTGCTCGTCTCAGAACCTTAGAAAGGCGCCGACACTTCCAGCTTCCAGAAACTTTTTATTCTCGGATACGACTTCAACAAACGCTCCCTGCTCGACAGCTTTTTGTGCGACAAAGTCTGCTATGTAATTGACCTTTTCCATATCTCCTTTACAGTAAGGACATGATGAGATGTTCTGGACGGTCATATTACCGCACTTGCTGCACGAAAGACCTGATTGTTTGTAATCCTTCATAAACACAAGTTTCATAATGCGCCCCTCCTGTAATGCATTCAACACGTTTTCTATACCGAGGACCGCATTTTCATTCTTCATGGCCTTTGTCATCAGGCTGTCAATAGTCTCGACCTCCTCCTTCTTTGCAAAAGCCTTGAGTATCGGCTCGACCTTTTCGAGTATCTCCTTGCTGTTTGCGAACATCTCTGCCTGAAAAGTGTCTATGACCTTATCCGCAACAGCCTGGGGAAGCATAGTCCGCACCTTTGATACGGCCTCTTCCGTCCCTCCTATGATAAGTCGCCCGACATATTCCCCCGACAGGAACGAATCCAGTTCCTTGACCACGTCCTTCAGGTGAAGACCCACGTGATAATCGGTATGCCTTTCGTAACTTTTCTCCGAAAGTGCATACCATCCTCCCTTCTTATGCTTCCCGGGTACATCTTCAGAATGGACTTCCGCATATTCTTCTATTTCGCCCAGGTGCATGAGGAACAGGCGGGCCGATTCCTTGCCCACAAGCAGAATGGCATATCGCTGGTAGTTATCGAGGATATCAAGGAGGGGTTTTATATACGGCGTAGTGTCGACAATAATCTCATTTTTTACGGGGACCGCCAGGTGAATTTCCTTCCAGAATTTCTTTTCCTGTGAACTGAGGAGAGCAAGGCCCTTCTTCAATACCCTCTTGTTCGAAAGTATGTATGATTCGATTTTTTCGAGATCGCCGCCGATCTTTTTCAAAACAGCCTTGTCCATTTTTTCGGACGTCTGCTTGACCATGCTTTTCACATGGATCACATAGTTGTCCTTTACATTCGTCATGGGATTCACATTTAGATAGAAACTGACAAAATAGGCGCCGTCGCCGCGCATTTTTGCTATTTCTCTGAGTTCTTCTCTAGTAAGCATTCTCTCCTCCTTGTGTGTGTCTGAATATTTCAAAGATAGATACGAAAAGAGCGAGCACCAAAGGCCCCATAATAAAGCCTATCAGTCCGAAGAGTTTGATGCCACCCAGCACGCTGAAAAAAACGGCAAGGGTCGGCATTTTTGTACGACCGCTTATTATTATCGGTCTCAGGATGTTATCGACCATACTGATTACAAAAAGACCGTATAAGAGGAGTATAATCCCCTTTCCATAGCTGCCCTGGACAAACAGATATGCGGATGCGGGTCCCCAGACGGCAAATGTGCCGATTAACGGCAGGAAAGACATTACAGTCATTGCACATCCCCAGAGCACGGGCGCCTTGATGCCGAGAAAAAAGAACGCGGTTCCACCCAGTATTCCCTGTATGACGGCGATGAGAACGCCCCCGTAGACGGTTGATATCACCATATCCTTCACCCTCGAAAAGAGCCTGTTCTTGTCTTCCTCAGAAAAAGGTAAATACTCTCTTATCCTCGAGAGAAATCCGGCTCCGTCCTTCAGAAAAAAGAAAACTGCAAACAGCATGAGAATAAAATCTACGAGCACCGCTGCAACATTGGTGATCCCGGCAGTCAGGCTGCTGGTAACGCTCTTACCCAGGCTCTTAATGTTCTCAGCTATCGTAGCGCTGCCGCCTATACCTTCCATACCGAAATGTGACTGGATCTTCTGGATTAATCCTGCAGGCCTTGAATTAACAAAGAAATCTCTTATGGACTGAAGAGTGTCTTTGTTCAAACCGTCCACAAAATTTCCTATTTCATCAACCAGGATAAACGACAGGTAGGTGACCGGTCCCAGGATGATAACGATCAGGATAAGGAGAGTGACCGCCGAAGCGAGACTCCTGAGACGCAGGTATCTCAGCAAAAATATATACACGGGATAAAAAACGATCGAAAATACCAACGCCCATGCAATCGCACGGAGGAACGGCTGGAATATCTGGTACGTGAGATACCCCAGAAGAATTGTGAGGAAAATGGACGTTGCCGCAGAGAACCTATTTACCGCCACGCGCCGCCTTTATGAAAGACTTGAACAGAGCTGTCGAAAGTTCATTCCCCGGAAGACGCTCCGGGTGCCACTGTATTCCCATAAGAAAAGGATAATCCTCTTTATAGAACCCTTCAATCAAATTATCCGTTGAATAAGCAAAAGCTGAAAGGTGCTTGCCAAGTTTTTTTATTGCCTGATGGTGTGTGCTGTTCACAGAAAACCTGCCTTCTTTCAGGAACCTGTTTTCTGTTATCACTATCATATGATAGTCCTTTTTGTGACTAATTTCTACTTTCGCGTCCGAGTCGATATCCTGATACAACGTCCCGCCGAACACGACATTTATAAGCTGCATGCCGTAACATATCCCGAGGACCGGTTTACGACAGATGTATCGCTTCTTTGAGAAGAGAAATCTCGAAATCGCTTCTCTTTTCCGAAACAGGTCTCACGTCTGATGACATCTCCTCATCGTAATAACGCGGGTTCAGATCGGCCCCTCCAGGGATGAGGAGTCCGTCAATTTTCCGGGCATAAGGTAAAGATTTACCCGCAGGCGGAATCAATACCGGAACCCCGCCCGCCCCCGTTATCGCGCCGCAATAGTAGTGCTTCACCCTCAGATATTCACCGTCCAGATCCGTTGTTATGCCAATAAGCGGTCCTTTCATTAGCCCATAGTTCCTTCGTTCTTAGCTTTTGGCCTACACTTTTACGAATAGGGTCATAAGTAAAGACACATCAAATATTCTTCGTCATGCCCGAAGTCCTTAGTCGGGCATCCAGGGAAACTTGATTCCTAAAATGGATTCCCGCCTTCGCGGGAATGACGACCAGAGTGACTTGTCTTTATCGTCCATGCCTCAGAATTCTGCCGGCCATATTTCCCGTCATTTCTCCTTCCCATACCGCGCGCAGGCCGTTGACTATCACGCAGTAAATCCCTTCGGGTTTCAAAAATGGCTCCTCAAATGTCGCCCTGTCCGCAACCTTCTCAGGGTCAAAGATCACTATATCGGCAAACGCACCCTTTTTCAGGACCCCTCTCTTATGGATGCCGAATGTTTCAGCCGGAAGCATTGTTATCTTATGAATCGCTTCGCTCATGCCGAGTAACGACCGGTCCCTCACATATCTTCCCAGGAACCTCGGGAAACTCCCGAACCCCCTCGGATGCGGCTTTCCCCTGCATGTAACACCGCTCGTGGAACGCGCAGAACTGTCTGTTCCTATCATGACGTAAGGGAGTGAAAGAAATCTTAAAAGGTTCTCCTCGCTCATTGACGAAAATATCGCACCTGCCCTGAGTTTTTCTTCAATGAGGATTCCCATAAGCATCTCAACAGGCCCGGAATTCCTCCGGTTAGCTATGTAAGCAAGGCTTTTCCCTTCCATCCATCTGTTTTTTTCAGAAGAGACGGAGGATACATATACGTTTTCCCAGTAATCCGCCCCGGCGTGTTCGCTGCGTACCTGTTTCTTTATCTTTTCCCTCAACGCGGGATTTTTCAACTTCACCAGTTCTTCACCTGCGCCTCCTTCATATGCCCAGGACGGCAGCAGTGTATCAAGGTCGGTCGATGAAGAGGTATAAGGATATCTGTCGCACGTGATGCGCACATTTTCTTTTCGAGCTTTCTGTATCATCCATACAACATCATCTATCTTCTTCCAGTTCTTTTCGCCGCTTGTCTTTATATGAGATATATGGGCCTTAATCCCGGACTTCTTTGCTATCGTTATTACCTCATGAACAGCTTCAATCAATCTGTCTCCCTCACTTCTCATGTGGGATGTGTAGATAAGATTTTTTGCGCATCCCGCCAGTGCAATCAACTCTGCCTCATCCGAGTACACGCCGGGCGGATATATGAGACCTGTAGAAAGTCCGATCGCACCTTCTCTCACCGCTTTCCTGAGAAGAGCTTTCATCTTCTTCCCTTCCCCCGCGGTGAGTCTTCTGTCTTCATATCCTGCGACACACGCCCTGATATTGCCGTGCCCCGCAAGGGTAACAAAATTATATGGGATGCGCCTCTTCCCCAGGATCTGAAAATATTCGGTGAAGGTCGACCATCGTTCCCGGATGCCGAGATCCCTGAAATCCTCTTCCCTCTGTTTTAATGCCTCACCATAGAGGGGGGCCGCAGAAAGGCCGCAATTTCCGTTTATTTCGGTTGTTATCCCCTGATGTATCTTGCCCTCCGCCCGCGAATCAGCGAGGAGGGTAAATTCGGAATGCGCGTGCGTATCAATAAATCCCGGCGTAACCGCCATACCTTTTGCATCAATGGTGCTGTGCGGTTTTATCCCCGCTTTCCGGCCTGCAACAGTCTTCTCTCCGATGAATGCAATTCTGTCACCTGAAATAGCGACGTCTGCCTCAAAGGGTTTCGATCCGGTACCGTCGAAGACCAGGCCATTCTTTATCAATATATCAATTTTTTCTCTCATGTCCTGTTTCGTCCTCAAAAAAACTTTCCGGAGACTGCATACTCTTTACAAACAATGGTATCAAAAACGTTGAGATTACTCTGGCCCTGTTCAGAAACCCCCTTATATCCTCATCCTTCACTTTCTCTCTGTATTCCCTGACCATCTGCTCTTTGAGTACCGGAAGAGATCTCATGGTGAGCCCCATTGCAGAGAAGAATTCATGTACGGGGACGCCCAGGCGTTCGAGGGGTCCGAAGATTCTTTCAAGGGCATTTACGAGCAGGCCGATCCCCGTTGTAGAAGTAAGTATTTTGGCGCCGGCTATCATAAAGAAAACCCTCAAGGTCCTCACGGACGCAATATTGAGGCCCTCCGCAGTGATAACAAGAGGCCCTGATCCAAAGAGTATTCTTCCTTGCTGAAAGAGGGCATTGCTGATAAAGGTGAACAGCAGAAAGAGACTTATCGGGATCCATCCGCTTTTCAGAGATCTGAAGGGTATCCTGAAAAGGAAGCACCAGAATTACAGCAAAGATAATCGCATAAACAGCAAGGTCTTTAATAAAGAACAGGCAGATGACAAAGAACATGTAGAGGAAAATTTTGATTTCAGGGATCAACAGATTACCTCAATTCGAAAAATGCACTTGAAAAACTCATGCTATCGGAGATATGGACATCAAAACCTTGATGATGCGGGATTGTCGTTTTTCCGGCATAGCTGCGTGTTACATTAAAGCGTGCAAGTTCAATCCGATATACCGCCGCCCACAAAGGTGCCGCCATCAAGCTTTTGCTGCCCATATCTCCTCGTGTCTTTTTCAATGAACTGCCTTTTTCGGGTCAATCGGAATTTGTGGCTCTGAATTCTGCTTTCTGGATTATCGGGGCCGAAGAGATATATGTATCGAGACCCTCGGCAATCGCCTTTGCTATTCTTGTTCTGTAGGAGTCCTCGGATAACAGGTGTTCCTCTTCAGGATTACTGATGAAGGAGACTTCCACAAGGACGGAAGGCATCCGTGCGCCGAAAAGGACGTAAAAAAGCGCCTGTTTGACGCCGAGGTCATGCTCGTGCCTCTGGTCTTCGTCGAGGCCGGACACCATGCACCTCTGGATATAATTTGCCAGCTTGATAGATTCATCCCGTTTGTTCTCCCTGAATAGGTCGCTCTTTATAACGTCAACAATATCCATCTTCCTGTTCATCGCCTTCATCTGCTTCAGCGATATCTGGTTCTCCCGCGCTGCAACCCTGTTTGCTTCTTCGTCGTCGGTCCAATTAAGAAGATACGTCTCGATCCCCTTCGTCTGTCTCCTCGGACTGGCATTGGCATGTATCGATACGAACAGGTCCGCATTTTTCCTGTTTGCGATGGCCGTCCTCTCCTCAAGGGGTATGAATACGTCCCTGTCCCTTGTCAGGAAAACTTCGTTCGCAGGATTAGCGGCAAGAACCTTCCTCAGCCTGAGGGCTATGTCAAGCACCACATCTTTCTCGTAAAGCCCGTCCGGACCTATCGCCCCGGGGTCATGGCCGCCATGTCCCGCATCGATCACAATTCTTCTTTTCGTTGAACTTCTGTCATGCTTTTCCGTCCTCTTGCCTTTTCCGTATATGTCAATAACCATGCGCGCGGGGTTGTCGATCAGAAAGGTGTCGAAATTCGATATCTCCTCCAGATCCAGAACTACCCGTACCGTAGTAAGGTTAAACTGGGATGCCCTCACTGTCTTCAGTATCCCGTCTCCGACAGGAAGGTTCGTCTTTATTTCTTTCGCTATGTTCGAATTCAGAAGGTCGAAATAAAGTCTTTCAGGGTTTGCCAGACGGTTTTTCCTGAACTCGACAGACTGCGACAGGTCAATGACAACTCTCGTATAATCCGGGCCCGACCAGTACCTGATATCCTTAATGCTCACGCTATCGGAAGCCATCGAGAGCGAAGGCGAGAGAAGCACCAGAACCAGTGCGAAGTATTGCACAATTTTTTTAAAACACATTTCGAGGTTCAAAAACAATTCTTGTTCTCCAAACCCCTTATTGTTTAATCAAACTGCTTCGACAGCCTTTATCTCGGGTATCTCTCTCTTCAGGTTCGTCTCAACCCAATTTTTCAGAGTAAGCGTGGCCATAGGACATGTGCCGCAGGCACCCTTGAGTTTGACGTAGACCACACTGTCTTTTATCTCTACAAGCTCTATATCTCCTCCGTCTCTTTGGAGACCGACCTTTACCTTTTCGAGAACCTTTTCGACATCCTCCCGGACCATATGACCTCCATATTTTTCTTTAATAATAGAAAACTAAACTGATTAATTCAAGTTTTTATTTATTATCCCGGCGAAACGCTTCACTTTTAATCAAAAGTATCCTTAAATGACCTGCCGATTTCTGCGGTACTTTCAACGGACAAGTCTGTTATAATATTCGTGACAACAATTAGTTGAATGCAGCTTTATTTTAATGTCTTATGGATTTATCTTTCAAACTCAAACAATTATTGAGCGGGAAGCGGTTGATATTTTCGGTTTCGACGGGGCGTAGCGGAACGGCCTATCTGGCGCAGATTCTCGGCTGTGTTCCGGGTATCTCAAGTCACCATGAGGCAAAGCCAAAATTTTCAAAGGCCCTGCGTCCCGTACAGCAAAACGGGCAGCTGGCCTATAAGTTCTGGATTAAGGAAAAGTTGCCGGCCATAGCAAGGGACCCCGCCCCGATTTATGTCGAGACAAGCCATCTGTTCTGTAAAGGATTTGCAGAACCCCTCCTTGATCTTGGCATCGTCCCGGACCTGGTTCTGCTGACGCGTCCATATCGTCAGGTTGCGCTGAGTTTCTGCCGGTTCGGGACCATTCCGGGACGCACGGCTCAAGGCTTGAAATATCTGGTCGGACCGGCCGACCCCGGGGTGCTTTCCCTGCCGGATTGGCTGCAGATGGACGACTATCAGTTGTGTTATTGGTATTGTCTGGAGATAGAGCGAAGGATGTCAAAGTATCAGGAATTATTTTCAGGACTGGGGGCTCACGTAGTCCGGGTATCATTGGAGGAAATCAGTACTTTGTCCGGCTTCGAAAAATTATTGCTCGGGCTGGACCTGCAAAAACCGGACGGCCCAAAATGGGCGGAGTATCTACAGATAAAAGACAGCAGAATTAACGTAAGACCTCATCTGAATCGTCCCGCGAGAATTCCTGAGGATCTGGATTCCGCAGAACGGGAAGTATTGGGCAGAATAGTGAAAGCGAATGACGGATTCCGTGCTGTCGGAGAAGAAAACAATTTGACCCGCCGATCAGATTCATGAAGAAGAAAAATAATAATACCGTATGGCATGATGGACATATAACAAAGAGAGACAGGAGCCGCCTTAACAAGCATGACACAGGGGTTATCTGGTTTACCGGATTATCGGCTTCCGGTAAGTCAACGATAGCACATCGTGTCGAAAAGGAGCTTTTTCAAAGCGGAATCAGAGCGTATGTTTTTGACGGTGACAACGTGCGGCACGGCCTTAATTCGGACCTTGGGTTCAGCGATTTTGACAGAAAAGAGAATATCCGGAGAATCGTCGAAGTTGCCAGGCTTTTTGCCGATGCGGGGATGGTCGTTCTCGCCGCGTTCATAACGCCCCTTGGAGAACAGAGAGAATTTATTAGAAAGAGCTTCGGAGACATGAAATTTATGGAAGTATATGTCAAGTGTGACATTGAAGAGTGCGTGAGGAGGGACCCCAAGGGACTCTATGAAAAAGCAAGGGCCGGCATTATCGAGAACTATACAGGCGTCTCTTCTCCCTTCGAAGAACCCCTGAAACCCGACCTCGTCATTGATACGCGGGAGATGGGCATTGAAGAGGCGGTTGCGAAAGTGCTGGATTGTCTTCAGGAAAGAGATTTCCTCAGCCTTCCCCGGTGACAAACTGATGAAGAAGATCATGTTCCTGTGTACAGCAAACTCGTGCCGGAGCCAGATGGCTGAGGGTTTTGCGCGAGCATTCGGCAGAGGTATTGTTGAAGTTTACAGTGCCGGCCTCATGGCGGCAGGCGTTCACAAAAGGGCAATTGCCGTAATGAAAGAAGCCGGAATAGATATTTCCGAACAGAAATCAAAAGAGATCGATGAGAAATTGATGAGACAGATGGATATCGTCATCACCCTTTGCGGACATGCGGAAGAATATTGTCCCTGGACGCCTCCCGGTATAACACGCATCCACTGGCCCATCAAGGACCCTGTCGGAACAATCGGATCTGAAGACTATATAATGAACGAATTCAGACGCGCGAGAGACGAAATCAAAGAGAAGGTCAAAGAGTTGATAAAGGATATTGCAGATGCCGGGCGCGAAGAACCGGAAATGCCGGAGAAACAGGTCTGACTGTTAAAAGTTCCCGCGCGAAAGACCCCGGATGATCCGGATAGCGTCTTCAACCGTGTTCGCCCCCTGGATGAAGTCCATATCCTCACTGCTGATAGTCCCCTCGGCGAGCATGGTGTCGCGCATGAAGCGGCGGAGATGGTCCCAGAAGTCCCTTGCCATACTTACAACGGGGAAACGCTCGAGCTTTCCCGTCTGAGCAAGCGTAATCACTTCAAAAGCCTCATCCAGTGTACCGAAGCCACCCGGCATCACGATAAAGGCCGTGGAGTACTTGACGAGCATGACCTTGCGCACGAAAAAGTGCTCAAATTCGATGAATTTATCCAGGTACGGATTCGGTTTCTGCTCCATAGGAAGTTTGATATTGCAGGCGAGGCTCAAGCCACCTCCCTCTTTGGCTCCCCGGTTTGCCGCCTCCATGATCCCGGGACCGCCTCCTGTCATGACCGCATAGCCCGCATTGGCGAGTGCGCGTCCGACCTCGCGGGCCAGCTCATAGTACCGGTGCCTTTCCGGAAAGCGGGCAGACCCGAAAACCGTCACGCACGGACCCTCAAAATCGAAGCTCTCGAAGCCATGGAGGAACTCTAGAAAAAACCTTACCGCACTCTCAAGGTCTTCGCCCCGCTTCCGGCGGCCGGAGAGAAACAGTTTCTCCGCGCCAACCACCTGACCGAGCAGCGAAGAGGACTCTATGATTTCCGACAACCCCTTGTAATTCATACCACGCTCCTTGTGAACTAATGCGATTTAAACTCTATTATAATCCAGCGTATTGAAAACAGCTTTACAAATATTTCGGGGTTCAGAAGTAAGATACTCTTGTGCATGGTACACCTGCTAAACGCGGTTCGAGAAAGTGCAAATGTGAAGATTTACGGGAGTACTTGACGGTTTCTCTTCAGAGGTAATTACTTAATTCTCAACCCTTTGAAGTATGCCTTATAGAAACCACGATCTCTGGTGAGGAGAATTTCTGCGTTGTGAAGGGCATGGGCGCCTATCATAAAATCACTAATGATATGCTGCCTTATTTTAAGCGCAGATTTGCATGATGGACAAGCAACGGGTATAGATTTCCCGCAGGAGGGGCACTGCAATAGAGCTTTCCTATTTCGTCTATATTCCCTCCAAGTTCTTCCCGCAAGATCCAAGACGCGCTGGTCAGACGGCACGAGCCGTATACCGGTGCCTGCAATAAAAGAACGCAATTCCTGTTCGTCCAAAAACTGAGAAGATAGTTCTGCATATACAAGCTCACAGATTATCAGCTGACCCTTGGAAATATGCTGGTCGAGTAATTCTTTCGAGGATTTTAGAAAGACTTCATCAGGAATCAGGATATCAAGAAGGATGTTCGTATCTACCGCTGTTATCATTTCCCCCTCAATTCGTCTAATACTGCATCGGATCTCTTGCCCTTGAGCCTATTAAGTTTCCCGATCCATTTATCGAAAGGAGACTTCTTCACGGCCTTCTTGATAATAAAAATACCGCCTTTCTCTTCGAACCCTATCCCTTCACCTGGTTGTACTCCTAATTTATCCCTCACCTGTTTCGGAATAGTAACTTGTCCCTTGGATGTCACCTTCGCCGTCAGCATGCGTACCTCCTGTAAGGAATATTCTCCTTACTTACATAGTAAGGTCTTAACTATGTTTTGTCAATCGTGTAAAAATAGAACTGAACGGTTTGGGGTGTGGAAAATGAAAAATTCATTTTATTAAGTACAAAGCGCGGATAACTTCACTTTATGTCTGACATCTGGCTTTGGTTTATGTAAAACAGGGTACGTAAAAGCTTGATTCTTACATAAATTGTTTTCGCGATATTTTCAGCTTATGCGTTATCCTATACATAGCTTCATCTTTTTTCACAATGCGTCTTTCGCCCCGTACTATTCCCCGCCTTTTTGTTTGTTTCACCTACACATGCGCAAAAGCGAGGGGGTTAATTTTTCATTCAATTCTTCATCAACTGAACCCCATCAATACTTTTCGACAGGTGAGACATACAAATGGAAGTGAATGGAACTGACACGTTGTAAAGACGAAAAAACGTGAACTGATGCTCTTAGACTTTTCGGGGTCTACGCTTTACCTCTTACAAACACGCGTTATGCAAGGCTTCCATATGGTGTCTCTAATACAAGTAAACGGTTTTATGATCACCAAAAGCCTGAGGGATATCAAAGAGATGTCTACCGTTCCGGTTCAGCGGCGGTGGTAAGCCGACCGCTGGAACCGGTTGTTAGCTGACCGTTTCTTCGTCGCCCTGTCAGAAGCCTTCGAAGACGTTTATGCTATGATCAGGCGAGGTCGAAGCGGTCAAGGTTCATTACCTTGTTCCACACCGCTACAAAGTCGTGCAGGAACTTCTCCTGGGAGTCCTCACATCCGTAGACTTCCGCCAAGGCCCGGAGTTGGGAGTTCGAACCGAAGATTAGGTCGACACGGGTGCCGGTCCACTTGAGTTCGCCCGTTGCGCGATCACGCCCCTCGAACACGTCATCGTCTTCCGCAGTCGCCTTCCACGTCGTGCTCATGTCAAGCAGATTCACGAAGAAGTCATTGGTGAGCGCCTCAGGCCGCTTGGTGAAGACGCCGTGCCGGGACTGTCCGACGTTGGCATTCAGGACACGCATGCCGCCAACGAGAACGGTCATCTCAGGTGCGGTCAACGTCAGCAATTGCGCCTTGTCAACCAGCAGCTCCTCTGCCGATACGGCGTATTTGGTTTTAAGGTAGTTGCGGAAGCCGTCCGCGATCGGCTCGAGCACGGCGAAGGAAGCTGCATCGGTTTGCTCCTGCGAGGCGTCCATGCGTCCCGGTGTGAAAGGAACGATCACCTCGTGACCGGCATTCCTCGCAGCCTGCTCGACCCCCGTGCAACCGGCCAGAACGATCAGGTCAGCCAGTGATACTTTCTTGCCGCCGGACTGTGCGCTGTTGAATGCGCTCTGGATGCCCTCCAAGGTTTTGAGCACCTTCGCCAGCTGAGCGGGCTGGTTGACTTCCCAATCCTTCTGCGGTACCAGACGAATGCGGGCACCGTTCGCACCGCCGCGCTTGTCGGAGCCACGGAAGGTGGACGCCGACGCCCAGGCGGTCGAAACCAGCTCCGAGACAGACAGCCCTGAAGCCAGGATCTTCCCCTTGAGGGAGGCGATGTCCTTTTCATCAATCAGTTTGTGATTGACCGCGGGAATGGGGTCTTGCCAGATGAGCTCTTCGGCCGGCACCTCCGGGCCGAGATAGCGCGCGCGCGGGCCCATGTCGCGGTGCGTCAGCTTGAACCACGCCCGGGCGAACGCGTCTGCGAACTGATCCGGATTCTCGTAGAAGCGCCTCGAAATCTTTTCGTAAACAGGGTCGAACCGCAGGGAGAGGTCCGTGGTCAACATGGTCGGCGCGTGACGCTTGGACGGGTCGTGGGCATCCGGCACGGTACCGCCGCCTGCGCCACCCTTCGCTATCCACTGATGCGCACCGGCCGGACTCTTCGTCAGTTCCCATTCGTAGCCGAACAGGTTCTCGAAGAAGTTGTTGCTCCACTTCGTCGGCGTGGTGGTCCAGGTGACTTCCAGGCCGCTGGTGATCGTGTCGCCGCCTTTGCCCGTACCAAAGCTGCTCTTCCAGCCCAGGCCCTGCTCCTCGATGCCAGCCGCTTCGGGCTCAGGCCCAACATGTTTCGCAGCACCGGCGCCGTGGGTCTTGCCGAACGCGTGGCCGCCCGCGATGAGGGCCACCGTCTCCTCGTCGTTCATCGCCATGCGAGCGAAGATCTCGCGGATATCCCGCGCCGCAGCGATCGGATCCGGGTTGCCGTTCGGGCCTTCCGGGTTGACGTAAATCAGGCCCATCTGCACGGCAGCGAGCGGATTTTCGAGATCCCGGTCGCCGGCGTAACGCTTGTCACCCAGCCACTTGTCCTCGGAGCCCCAGTAGATGTCCTTTTCCGGTTCCCAGATGTCCTTACGCCCGCCGGCGAAACCGAAGGTCTTGAAACCCATCGATTCCAAGGCAACGTTGCCGGTGAGGATCATCAGGTCCGCCCAGGAAATTTTCCGGCCGTACTTCTGCTTGATCGGCCAGAGCAGTCGGCGCGCCTTGTCGAGGTTCACATTGTCGGGCCAGCTGTTGAGGGGTGCAAAGCGCTGGCTGCCGTTGCCTGCGCCGCCACGGCCGTCGCCGATGCGGTAGGTGCCGGCGCTGTGCCACGCCATACGGATGAACAAAGGACCGTAGTGGCCGAAGTCCGCTGGCCACCAGTCCTGCGACTTCGTCATCAGTTCACGGAGGTCCTTCTTCACGGCCTCCAAGTCGAGACTCTTGAACTCTTTAGCGTAGTTGAACCCCTCGCCCATCGGATTGGACTTGGAGGAATGCTGGTGCAGGATGTCGAGCTTCAACTGGTTCGGCCACCAGCCTTGGTTCGTCATGCCGCCGCCAGCCGTGTGTTTGTGTGCCCTGCCCGTTACCGGGCCCTTGCTGTCTTCATTCATAATTTTTACTCCTTTCGTTGTGTGAATTGTTGAACTGAATAATGTGGTTTTTCGCTGCCCATCGAACGCTTTGTTATCACCTCCTCAATATTTGGATAAATTACTATGTAGTAATAAATACTATTAAAGAAGAAAAAAATCAGCCTTTTCTGCACTTGCTGCAAAGACCTTCAAGCACTACCTTCTTTCTTATCACCGAAAACTGTCTGTTCAGCTCCTCAGGGACAGTTATGTTGTCATACTCCTTATTGTTAAAATCAATTATGCTGTTACACTGAATGCATCTGAAATGATGATGGGTGTTCATATCAGGATCATACCGCTTCGGCTGCCCGTACCCCTCAACTACATTTGTAATACCAATTTTAGAGAAAGTCAAAAGAGTCCTGTTGACAGTATCAAATGATATATTTGGAATCTTCTTCACTATCCTGTTATAAATGTCATCCGCTGACGGATGGTCCTTTGCCTTAAGAAGTTCTTGATAGATAGCTGTACGTTGAGGAGTTATTTTCAGCCCATTTTCCTTGGATCTGCTATAAAAGAAATCAAGTCCTGAATTATTCATTAATCTTTTTCCCATATTTATAACTATATAGTATTAATTACTGTTGGTCAAGCCCCTTATAAAGATCGGGATTATATTAATGACTTGTGAGTATTTGAAATGATAATTGACAGATTAGGAATTTTTTAAAATGTTTCTATGTGAACGCTTGCATTCTATTGGAACCTTGAGGTCCGTTTGTAACAGGAAGGACTCTTGCGGCTCCTCCGAAGTGATCCCCACGACTCGGAGGATTGCTGCCAACCTTTGTCCGGAGGCAGCCACAAAGGTAGATGGTTCCCTGTAAGTCCTGTAAGATCCTGTGGATTGTGGAAAGAAACCAGAAGCTTGCCAGACTGCGAAATCCGCCATATGCAGAGCATTTTCTTCAGAGGCCCTCTCAGTCCAGATAACCACACCCAAATTAGCTGACTTTTCGTGGAGGTTCGACTCAGAATTGGGTCTGGTCATGGGGTCCAGGGGTCCGGTCATGGGGTCAGGGGCGGTCATGGGGTCAGGTCATGGGGTCGGTCATGGGGTCAGGTCTTGAAAGATTATATTTCATTCTTCTAATGCTCTCACGGCTTTGCTCACAGTAGTATAATGAATCCCAAGATAATCGCCAATCTCCTTCAATGTGTATCCGTACTTCACATGGCCCTGGTGCATCATCTTCTTTCGTTTCAACATATCTTTCCCTGCAAAAAGTGCTGATAGCGCAGGCCTGCCGAGATATCTCTGATATTTGGGAATTTCACTTATTGATTCTTTATTCGCAAGGAGTTCTTTGAATTTGCTGAGAAAACCTTCTTCTCCAAGAAGAAGTTGTCCTTTGAGGTCCTTCCATGGTGACTTCTCCTTCAGCCCCGCAACGATAAATTCTTTATAACGGCGCACGGACTGTCCTATGTTATCACCGAATTGCCCCAGTATCCAATCAACCGTTAGTAAAGAAAGCTGCTTGCTTATCCCAGCCGTTGCCCTATAACTGCTCCATTTCCATTCTGCAGGTCTTTCCACCGTCCCGGCCCGTACGGGATTCAAAACGACATACCTACAGAGTTCCAAAAGATAGCTTTCTTTCTCCACCAATATCGCCTTGAATCTCCCCTGGAAAATATGGCCCACGCTTTTATGCTGCCTGTTATAAGCCTGAGTGTACATCCCGTTAAGCTGTCTCATACCTCTCGACAAGTTTCCTTCCGGCGTCTCAACGATCAGGTGAAAATGATTGTCCATCAGGCAGTATGCATGGCAGAGCCAATTATATTTCTTTACCACCATACCCAGGACTTCAAGGAAAGTCTTTCTGTCATCGGCGTCTTTAAAAATCATCTTTCGGGCGTTTCCCCTCGTGGTAATATGATAAACCGCTCCTGGATATTCTATTCGCAATGGCCGAGCCATAAAGAATATTAGCAGATTAAATATTATATTTCAAGACCTGACCCTTTTGCTCATCGCTGTCACATGGATACGTATCCTCTCCTGTTCATTTGACAAGAAATATAATCTGTCATCCTTTTCTCTGAACAGTGGGACGTCTCAGTATTACTGTTACTTTCAACATGAGTTACGATCTTTTTTCAATCTAACGACCGTCATCAGCCGACGCGCCACAGACTCCAAAATGACAGACCGTGTCACGCTTACTCGCGTTCTGCTGGACGTCTTTGTTATCAGTAGCCTTTAACCTCTTCGGCATTGTCTTGATCGTCAGTGCTTTCAAGCCAATCATCGATGTCTGCTCTTATCTCATCTATTTGGCTATGGACTTCTCGGTCAAGACCACTATAGACGGTAGATCTTCCTTGTTCTTGTCAGGTTCCATTGAATTCTCTTTGCAAATCCAAACTTCCACGAGCTACGTGGATTGCACCTAGAATGCGCCCTCTCCTAGTGCGTTCGCTATTTCTCACATCCAGTAATCTTATTGCTTCCTTGTTATCAATCATTTTCTTGACTTCATCAGTAGACGCCTCTTGTATTGCAGTGAATAGCCTCCTGTACACACCTCTCAGGAGTTTTATCAACTGCTATGCACTACAAGTGCAGAATAAAGTATAAAAAAACCAAATCAGCAAAAAAGTGCTTGTTCTTGTCTTCATATTTCCTCCTCCTCCTTTTGGTCGTTGACAGTTCTCAAGCATATAGTAACTACTGCTCACGCGTCTGTAAATCAGTCGCCGAAAAGCACCGTCTATTGATCTCCAGTTAAACTGTCATGTGAAGCTGGAACCTCTGGACTGTTTGCTTCAGGAAGAAAGGTTGTCTCTCAAGATTTGCAATAATGCAGTGTGACATCGCCCCGAAGGGAAGATGCTATTCGTCTCAACGCCACCTCTACTGTGCAAAAGCTATGCTCTCCCAAAGTTGCTGACTGGTCGTGGATGAAATACGCTGCGGAGGACAAAATAGAATGGAGGATTGATTTTCTATTGTGCCTTACGTTTTGTCAATTGTTCTTTCAGTTCTTCAATTTCTTCTTTCAACTCTTTCATCTTCAGTTCTCTTCCGACAGCCATATCATAAAAATCTTCAAGTTCTTTAACCCTCTTTTCGATTTCTCGTTCAGCCCGCTTGCGATCTGTAACATCACGGAAGCTCCATACCCGCCCGACAACCTCTTGTCCTATTCGCTGAGGTTGTGAGTACCGTTCAAAGACTCTTCCATCTTTGAATCTTAATTCATCATGGCTTACAGCTTCAGGAGTGGCATACAATTTCCTAACTTTCTTGAGAAACCCTTCAGGGTCTTTAAGTTGACCAAGAACAAACGATAGTGCTTGATCGTCACCACGAGACTCCTCGATTTGCTTGGGTATATGCCACATTTCTATGAATGTTTGATTAAAAGTAACTATCTTGCCCTCTGTGTCCACCACAAGAATTCCATCGGCAGTCGTGCATTAGACTATCGATTATTAACCGAAATATGCGTTACAGTTTCTAATCTTACAGAGCAATACTCCAGGAAGAAAGCAACAAGGGATCAAAACTATACATGGGATCTTTTTCACGAACGCTCTTTTTGACAACGTCCCGACTATGTATTCTCAGGGTCGACCTTCAGGGGCGAGGCATGCCATATTTTCTCGTTGTACTCATGAATTGCCCGGTCCGACGAAAATCTTCCCATCCGCGCAACGGTGCGGATCGACATGCCAGTCCACTTTTTCCGGTCCTTAAACGCGGCGCTTATACGCTCCTGGCATTCGATATACGGCTGATAATCCGCGAGGACCATGTGCTCATCCCTGCTGAGCAGTGAGTCTGTTAAAGGCTTGAACAGGTCTGCGTCTTTCCGGGAAAAGAACCCTGAACTGATAAGATCGAGCGCTTCCTTAAGGTCCGGATTCCCATTATAGTAAACCATCGGGTCATAGCCCCGGGACTTCATATTTCGCACCTCTTCAGCGGTCAATCCGAAGAGAAACAAATTTTCTGCGCCCACCTCTTCACGGATTTCGACGTTCGCTCCGTTCAACGTCCCTGCTGTCAGTGCGCCGTTCATGGAGAATTTCATGTTCCCCGTCCCCGATGCCTCTCTACCGGCTGTGGATAGCTGTTCGGAGAGGTCGGCGCCGGGATAAACCTTTTGCCCGTTCTTCACATTAAAGTCCGGGAGGAAGACGATTCTGAGGCGTCCTGTCATGTCCGGATCATCGTTCACCACTTCCGCAACTGAATTGATCAATTTTATGATGAGCCGCGCTATGAAATAACCGGGAGACGATTTGCCTCCGAAGATGAATGTGCGGGGTGTTATATCTAACCGTGGATTTTTTTTAATTCTGTTATAGAGCGTGATTATATGAAGGACGTTGAGGTGATGCCGGTTGCATTCATGGATCCGCTTCATCTGAACGTCGAAGAGCGTGTCGGGCTGAACAGAAATCCCGGCCCGGTCATGAATGATCCCGGCGAGAGAGCGCTTGTTCTCGTACTTTACCTGCTGCCATTTCTTTATAAGGTTCGGATCATTGGCAAAAGATTCGAGCTGTTCTATTTCCTCCAGTTGGCCGATCCAGCGGTCTCCGATAGTGTTCGTGATGAGTTCAGCGAGCAGCGGATTACCGAGCACAATCCAGCGCCTCGGTGTCACCCCGTTGGTTATATTGAGAAACCTTTCAGGATACAGTTCATAAAGGTCGGGGTATATGGTCGTCTTGAGCAGTTCCGAATGGGTTTTTGAAACCCCGTTGATGACATGGCTTCCCAATCCTGCAAGCTGTTCCATGCGCACATATTTCTGATCGCTTTCATCAATGATGGAGAGGCGGGCCGGCTTGTCGTTATTATCAGGATACTTCAACCATATCTCATCAAGGAAGCGCCGGTTGATCTCGTAGATGATTTCAAGGTGTCTCGGAAGGATACCCGCGAACAAAGGCAACGGCCACTTTTCAAGGGCCTCGGTCAGAATTGTATGGTTTGTATAGGAAAAAGCGTTTTGCGTGATGTACCATGCTTTGTCCCAGTTCACCAGATGTTCGTCCACGAGGAGTCTCATCAACTCCGCTACGGCGATTGCAGAATGCGTGTCATTCAGCTGCACCGCAAAGGATTCAGAGAAGTTATGGATGCTTTTCCAGCGCAGGAGGTGCAAACGGATCATGTCCTGGAGAGCACATGAAACAAAGAAATACTGCTGAGCGAGCCGCAAATGTTTACCGGCATATGGCTCGTCATCAGGATAGAGGATCTTGCTGATCGCTTCCGAAGCGATCTTCTCGTTAACAGCCCCGAAGTAATCGCCGGTGTTGAACGCCTCGAAATCAAACGATTCGGTCGCCTCGGCCTTCCAGAGACGGAGCAGGTTTGTTGTGCCGGCTCTGTATCCGGATACGGGGGTGTCATGCGCAATCCCTTTGATCGCAAATTTCGGGATCCAGCGCACACGGAAACAGTCCTGCTCGTCATAATACGACTCGGTCCGTCCGCCGAGTTTCACACTATAAATGATCTCGGGTCGCGGTATCTCCCATGGGTTTCCGGGGCGGAGCCACTTGTCGGTCATCTCTGCCTGCCAGCCGTCCCGGATCTCCTGGGCAAAGGCACCAAATTCATAACGCACGCCGTATCCGATCGACGGAATCCCGAGCGTTGCAAGTGAATCCATACAGCATGCCGCGAACCTGCCAAGACTGCCGTTACCAAGCCCCGGCTCCTCCTCCTGCTCTACAAGTTGATGCAGGTCAAGGCCAAGCCCTTTCACGGCCTGAGAGACCTGATCATGGATGCCGAGGTTTATAAGGTTGATGCCCAGCCAGGGCCCCGTGAGAAACTCGGAAGACAGGTATGCAACGACTGTCACATCTTCCGTAAAATTCCGGATCGTCGTGATCCACCGCTGCATCATCCTGTCCCGGACAGTATTTGCCAGTGCCATGTACCAGTCGTTCCGGGTTGCAGCGTCCGGGACCTTTCCCAGGCGAAAAAGAAGATTATCCAGCACTGATTGTCTGATCGCATCCACGCCGGACACTATACGAATATCATTACGCAGCGCCCCGGGCGCCGGGCTCACTTCCCTCTTTTCTCCCAAACGATATCTCCGGACTCCATCTTCTATTGCTTCTCCAGGTCTTTCTTCTTCTCCTCGAATTCTTCCTTGTTTATTTCTCCCTTCGCATACCGTTTCCTGAGTATTTCCAGGGCCGACTCTCCCGCCCCGGACTCATGACCGCCCTGTTTTGAAGATGCAGTTATTATCCACCGTATGAGAAAAAAAACTCCTGCTACAACCGCGATCAGGAAAACGATACCGATAATACTCGAAAACCAGCCGCCTCCATATCCCCATCCCATCATTCCGGGGCCATAGCCTCCGTAGCCTCTGTTGTAACCGCCCCATTGCGCCAGGAGGTCCTTTGATAATAAAAAGTCCATTTCTCCCCCTTTCCATACATGCTCCCTTATCAAACAAACTCAAAAAGATAATAATTTATCCTCCGTCATTTGACAAGAGAGAATTTTTTAGATGAGCTTTCCAGCAGTTAATCTTCCCTAATCTGTATCGGTGAACCTCACCAGCGTGCCCCTCTTCGCCGTCCCGTACCTGAAAATCGTGACCCCCTTGCAGCCCTTTTCATAAGCGAGGAGAAACGCCTTTGCAACATCCTTTTCCTTTGACCGGTAAGGCATGTTGATGGTCTTTGACACGGCGTTATCGGTATACTCCTGAAAGCATGCCTGCATCTCGATGTGGTCTTCCGGCGGGATCTCATGGGCGGTCTTAAACAACCTTCTGATTTCAGCCGGGACCTCCTTAATCCCCTTCAGATTCCCCTTTTCAACCACTTTCTTCTTCAGTTCTTCACTGTAAAATCCCCTTTTCTCAGCCACTTCAAAAAAGTATTTGTTTATCTCGTGGAGTTCCGTATCGAGTATGAGCCTCTTGTATGCAAGGGCAAAAAGCGGCTCAATACCGCTTGAGCAGTCGGCGATGATAGAGAGCGTACCGGTCGGAGCTATTGTCGTCGTCGTCGCATTCCTCACACGCGGCATGCCCGGACTGTCATAAATAGAGCCGCTGAAGTTGGGAAAAACTCCCCTCGTAACTGCAAGTTCGACGGATGCCGTCCTGGCCGTGTCTCTCACAAACTTCATTACTTCGTTTCCGAGACCGAATGCCCTGGCGTGATTATAAGGGATCCCGAGCAGTATAAGCATATCGGCCCAACCCATGACACCGAGGCCGATCTTCCTGTTGCCTCTGTGCATCTTTTCTATTTCAGGAACGGGATACTTATTGACATCTATCGTATTATCAAGAAACCTGACTGCGGTTTTCACATCTCCGGAGAGATCATCAAAGTCAATGCGTTGTTTTATATCCCGGGTTTCCGGAGTCCGGCCCCCGGGTGCCGGCTGCTTCACGTACTTTGAAAGGTTTATTGACCCAAGAACACAAGCTTCATAAGGCAGCAACGGCTGCTCTCCGCAGGGGTTCGTTGATTCCATGGCACCGATCCGGGGAGTTGGATTCGATCTGTTAATCCTGTCTATAAAAACAAGCCCGGGATCGCCGGTCTCCCAGGCGCTCCTGACCATCTCGCCGAATACGGTCTTTGCCCTGACTTTTCCCGCTGCTTTGCCGCTCCTCGGGTTAATGAGATCATACTCACTGTCGCTCTTCAGCGCATCCATGAAGGCGTCGGTCACCGCAACGGAGATATTGAAATTGGTCAGTTCGCCTGCTGACCTTTTTATCCTTATAAATTCCAGGATGTCCGGATGGTCTGCGCGGAGCATTCCCATGTTCGCCCCCCGTCTCGCCCCTCCCTGTTTTATCACCTCTGTAGCAGTGTTATAGATCTTCATGAAGGAAACCGGGCCGCTCGCTATGCCTCCTGTCGAGCGAACTACATCCGACTTCGGCCTCAGCTTCGAGAATGAGAAGCCGGTGCCCCCGCCGCTCTGGAGAATTAACGCAGCATTCTTCAATGTGTCGAATATGGAGTTCATCGAATCACCCACGGGGAGGACAAAACATGCTGCGAGTTGACCGATATCTTTCCCCGCGTTCATGAGCGTGGGAGAATTGGGCAGGAATTTAAGGTCCGTCAGCAATGAATAGAATTTATCTTCCCATTCCGCAGGATTCCCGTTATGGAGACTTTCTGCCGAAGCGATGGTTTTCGCCACCCTTCTGAACATCTCATCGGGGGTCTCAACAACCTTGCCCGCCTCGTCTTTAAGGAGATATCTCGCCTCGAGAACCCTCAGGGCATTGTCGGTCAGTTCCATGAACAAAGTATATCAGACACACGGGGGGCAGTCAAGAATTCACGGGCAGTCGGCCTAAATTGCGATTATCACTCCGGCAACCAGGGAGTCACAACAAAGAATGAAAATGTGCTTCTTTCGTCATGCCCGAGGTTTTAGTCGGGCATCCATGTGTCTTAAAGTGGATTCCCGCCTACAGATTGCGGGAATGACATATTGCAGAACCTATTTTCAGTTCAAGGACAACAGACTAAAAGATCACAAAAGAGTGTGTCAGAAGAAAGTTATGTCTTTACGGCCTCTTTCTCGCAGCCAGCTTGTTCAGCGCGTTGATGTAAGCCTTTGCAGAGGCGACTATAATGTCCGTATCGGAGCCATGACCGCGGACCGTCACCCCTCCCTCTTCGAGAGAAACTACGACCTCTCCGAGAGCGTCCGTGCCGCCCGTGATACCTTTCACTTCGAACTTCAGCAGATGGCTTTTCGTATCCGTAATTCCTGCAATTGCCCTGTATATCGCATCGACCGGTCCGTCACCGTGTTCAAGTCTGTCCACGACATTTTCGCCGACCTTCAGCTTGACCGCAGCGGTAGGTTTCTGGTTGATTCCGCTCACCATATAGAGATCGACGAGGCTGTAAACCTCAGGTACTTTCGCGACCCCTTCGGAAATCAGCGCCTCAATATCCTCGTCAAATATATCCTTCTTCTGGTCCGCAAGCTTCTTGAAACGCTCGAATGCCTTGTTGAGTTCCTCATCGCTCAGAACATGTCCCAGGTCCTTAAGTCTCGTCTTGAAGGCATGACGTCCCGAGTGCTTCCCGAGGACAAGTTTTGCCGAATAGAGCCCTATACTCTCCGGTTTGATAATCTCGTAAGTAGATTTCTCTTTCAGAAGTCCGTCCTGGTGAATGCCCGATTCATGCGCGAAGGCATTCGACCCCACGATCGCCTTGTTGGGCTGCACATACATGCCGGTTATTTTGGTAACGAGCCTGCTGGAGCGCATTATCTCCTCGGAATTTATCCCTGTGTCGGCCTGAAAGAAATCCCGCCTCGTCCTCAACGACATCACAACCTCTTCCATCGAACAATTGCCTGCACGCTCTCCGATGCCGTTAATGGTGCATTCGATCTGGCCGGCGCCGTTCATCACTGCCGCCAGGGAATTCGCAGTCGCGAGTCCGAGGTCGTTATGGCAGTGCACGGAGATCACTGCCTGCCCGATATTCCCGACCCTCTCACGGATTGTTTTTATCATAGAGCCGAATTCTTCGGGGATGCTGTAGCCCACCGTATCCGGAATATTCACCGTTGAAGCGCCCGCATTGATGACCGCCTCCACAACTTCACAGAGATAATTGATATCGGTCCTCGTTGCATCCATGGGTGAAAACTCGACGTCTTCAACAAGACTTCGCGCAAGCTTCACCATCTCGACGGACCGTTTCATCGCCTCTTCCCTGCTCACCCGGAACTGATATTTAAGATGGATATCCGAGGTGGAATGGAACGTGTGGATTCTCTTCCTGGGTGCATCCTTCACGGCCCCCCAAGCGCTCCTTATATCTTCTTCCTTCGCCCTTGCAAGACTGCAAATAACCGGGCCTTCCACTTCATTGCCTATGGTCTTTATCGCCTCAAAATCACCGGGTGAACTGAATGCAAACCCGGCCTCAATGACGTCCACGCCGAGTTTTGCAAGCTGCTTTGCCACCATGAGCTTCTCCTGAATATTCATGGAGGCCCCTGGCGACTGTTCGCCGTCCCGAAGGGTCGTATCAAATATCCTGATCATCCTCATAACGCTAAATATGCCTCCTCTGCTTTCTTTTCCGGTAGTAAAGAATTACGTTCTCAATTATACCGCCAATCAGGTAGATCATTGCAAATACAAAAAGTGTGATGGGCGGATGCGTGATTATGAGCACGAAGACCACTACTATCGCGACAAGGATCCAGAAAGGCTTCCTCTTGCGGAAATCTATCTCCTTTGCGCCATGAAACCTCAATGTGCTGACCATGAGCACAGCAAGAAGAAATGTCAACAATAAGATATAGACATTCCTCCCGGGCATAGTCTCCCAACTCTCGTGATAAAACATCACAAGGGTTGCCGCAATCGTCGCGGCAGCCGGAATGGGCATGCCGGTGAACGACTTGGATTCAGCCGAACCCATCTGAACATTGTACCTGGCAAGTCTGAGCGCGCCACATGCCGTGAACAGAAAAGCCGCCGCCCACCCTATTCTGCCGAAGGGCAAGAGTGCCCATTTATAGAGCATCACCGCCGGCGCAACGCCAAAGGCAACGAGGTCTGAAAGAGAGTCCAGTTCTATGCCGAACCGTGTTGTACTGTGTGTCAGCCGTGCAACCCAGCCGTCGAGCCCGTCAAAGACCATGGCGATGATAATGGCCCACGCCGCAAGGACATAATTTCCCTTGAGAGATGAGAGGATCGAATAAAATCCCGCAAACATTCCGCAGAGCGTAAGAGTATTCGGAAGAACGTATATCCCCTTTCTCATGAAGTAATTATAATAAAAATGATGATAATTTGCTAAACCATGTCAGGAACCCTGTGGGGAGTGATGTATAATTACAGGTATGATTGACACTTACGGACATATCCCGCCGATAGATGCAGATGCGCCGTCTCTGGTGGAAACCGCTACCTTCGCCCTCGGCTGATTCTGGGGGCCTGACTCCCGGTTCGGGGTCATCCCGGGTGTCGTAAGGACCAGCGTGGGATACGCCGGGGGGAAGAAGAAGAACCCCACCTATCACAGCCTCGGAGACCATGCCGAAACAGTGCAGATTGAGTTCGATCCTTCCGGGATATCGTTTAAAGAGCTGCTGGGCATCTTCCGGGAAAGCCACGATCCTGCAATCAGGTCATGGTCGAGGCAATACATGTCCGCAATTTTTTTTCATAATGAAGAGCAGAAGAGACTTGCCGTTGAGACGATGGACCGCGAGGCATCGATACTGAAGCGGCAAGTCTTTACCGAAATCGTCCCTTTCACGGAATTCTATATCGCCGAGGACTACCACCAGAAGTACGCTCTCCAGCACAATCCCGATCTGATGAGGGAGTTCAGGATTATGTATCCGTCATTTGAAAGATTTGTGGCTTCCACTGCCGCAGCGAGGGTGAATGGCTACCTTGCGGGCTGCGGCACTTCGAAAGACCTGCTGGCCGAGATCGACAGTTACGGTCTGTCTTCTTCGGCGGTCGATCTGCTCCTCGGCATCGCAAAGGGACCCGGCCGCTTACAATGCAGCAGGTCCGCCCGCTCCTGATCGCGCGGTCTTACACAGATTATCCCTAATTTATTGTCGTAGCGACGGAGATTTTGACATAAAAACTTGACGGGATATGATGAAAGAGTGGTAATCTAGAGTAATCTGGATTCATTAAGGAGACCGGCATGGCAGACGAACATTCATTCGATATCGTGAGCAGAGTCGATATGCAGGAAGTTTCCAACGCTGTTCAGCAGGCACTGAAAGAGATATCTCAGCGGTTCGATTTCAAGGGGAGCAAGAGCAATATTGAGCTTAATAAGGACAAGGCAGAGATCCTTCTCATTGCGGATGACGATTATAAACTCAAAAGCCTCGCGGAAATCCTCAAGAGCAAACTCGTAAAACGCAACGTCTCTCTGAAGGCTTTGACCTTCGGCCAGGTCGAGAAGGCTGCGGGCGACACCGTAAGACAGATGGTAACACTGCAGCAGGGCTTATCTGCCGAAAGGGCGAAGGATATCGTGAAACTGATAAAAGATACGAAACTCAAAGTCCAGTCTGAAATACAGAAAGACCAGGTACGGGTAAGGGCAAAAAAGATCGATGACCTCCAGTCCGTTATAACAATGCTCAAGGGCAGAGATTTTGACTTTCACGTTGAGTTTATCAACTACAGATAACAAAAAGAATGGACAGAGAAATAGCCGCTGCATGCGGTCTTTAATCAATCATTGCAAATTCGTTCCCCTTCTTTTCCTCCTCGTCTTTTTTTGGTGCCTTCCGTCAGAGGGCGGATCAATTAACAGCAGGAAGAGTCCTCCCGTTGCAGGGGTGCCCATTCTTCTGTATCATCGCTTCGGTCCTGTAGTCGCCGACAGCATGACGGTTACCACGCCTGTCTTTGAATCACATCTGAAGTATCTCGGGGAAAACGGATATACCGTCATACCTTTGAGGCAGCTTGTCAATTATTACCTGGGCCACGGACAGCCTCCCCCGCCCAGGTCGGTTGTGGTGACGGCTGATGACGGTCACAAGTCGGTCTATACTGACATGTTTCCTTTGATCAAAAAGTATCACATCCCGGTGACACTCTTCATTTATCCCTCGGCTATCTCAAACGCATCGTATGCAATGACATGGGACCAACTGAGAGAGATGAGAAAGAGCGGCCTTATCGAAATAGAGTCACACACTTACTGGCATCCCAATTTCAAGAGAGATAAAAGAAGATTGAGCCCTTCCGCCTATCGCAAGTCTGTGGATATGCAGCTGAAGAAATCAAAAGAAAAACTGGAGAAGGAACTCGGGACAAGGGTGGACATGCTGGCATGGCCCTTTGGAATTTACGACGAAGATCTGAAAAAAGAGGCCGCTGCGGACGGATATATCGCTGCATTCACAATGGAGAGGCGCCGTTCGCGGATATCTGATAACATCATGACATTGCCCCGGTATCTGATGACCGACGGGGACAGGGGAAGAGTCTTCGGGAGGTTGTTGCTTGACAAATAATACGCATACGGGTCCATTCATTTTTTCCCTTATGATATTCATCCTGTTTCTGCCCGGGCCTGCAGAAGCGTCTGCACCTCCGGGCATGACAGGGAGGGTCGTAGATTTCTTTACCGGGAAACCGATAAAGGGAGCGATCGTAACGGTGAACAACGACGTTGTGCTCACAGACGAGAGCGGTATGTTCTTTGCGAAAACGGACGGATGTCAGATAGCCGTCCGGGCTTACGGGTATCTGAGGGCAGAGCCGGACATGTCCTCTTCTCTCGCGTCATCGTCTTTCACAAGCTGTCCGCTCATAATAAGACTGGTGCCTTTTACTCCAAAGGCTTTATATCTCTCCTTTTATGGCATAGGGTCCAGAATAATACGGGAATCGGCGCTCAGGATCATAGGGGAAACCGAGATCAATTCCCTTGTCATAGATGTTAAAGGCGACCGCGGCATGGTATGTTTCAGGAGTTCGACACCCCTCGCCTGCCAAAATCGGGGCTCAAAGGATAATAACCGTAAAAGACATAAAGGGCCTGATAAAATCCCTGCGGGAAAAAGGTATCTACACTATTGCCCGTATTGTAGTATTCAAAGATGACCTTCTTGCCCGCGCGAGACCGGACCTGGCGGTGAAAACCGCAGGCGGACAGATCTGGCATGACAGAGAAAATCTTGCCTGGATTGATCCGTCAAAAAAGGAGGCATGGGATTACAACATCAGCCTTGCCAAAGAAGCCGCCGAGAGCGGCTTTGATGAGATACAGTTTGATTACGTACGCTTTCCGGACGCGCCGGGACTCAAATTTTCGGTCCCCTATACGGAGGAAAACAGGGTGGGCGCCGTAGCAGGGTTTCTTGCGGAGGCAAGGAGGAGACTCCTCCCTTATAATGTCTTTCTCGCCGCGGATCTATTCGGATACGTTTCGTGGAATACCGACGACACAAAGATCGGACAGAAGCTTGAAGAAGTAACGCCTGTACTCGACTATATGTCCCCGATGCTTTACCCTTCAGGTTTTAAATTCGGGATACCGGGATACAGGGTCCCTGTTGCACACTCCTATGAAATAGTTTACCTCTCTCTTAAGAAAGCACAGAACCGTACACACTTGCCGCCGCTTCGCTTCAGGCCCTGGCTTCAGGCCTTCAGAGATTACGCCTTCGACAGACGGCAATTCAACGGACAGGAAATCAGGGAACAGATAAGCGCTGCGGAAAAATTCGGTTCCAACGGCTGGATGCTCTGGAATCCCCGTAATATCTATACCACCGACGGGTTGAAAAGAGAAAAGGAATGAATACCCGATACGGAAATTTTCTAAAATCGACTTTGTGTATCGCCGCCGCCGTGCTGATGTTACATGCCTCACCGATGTCCGGAGCGTGCATCGCAAATGAAGGCCTTAAGCCGATTGCAAAGGCCGTCCGGAAAGAGATCCGGGCAGGAAGGATTCCGGGAGCGGTTGTCCTCATCGGGGATAAGGAAAAGGTGCTCTACCTGAAGGCATTCGGCTACCGGGCGATCAAACCGAAAAAACTGCCCATGACAGTAAATACGATCTTTGATCTGGCTTCTCTCACAAAGGTAATTGCAACAACGACCGCAGTGATGCAGCTGGTGGAAAAGGGGAAACTCGGCCTGGATGACCCTGTGTCGAGATACTGGCCTGAGTTCGATTCGAACGGCAAAGAACATATTACCATCCGGGAACTCCTCACGCATTATTCGGGCCTTAAACCTGACCTGGAACTTGACTCCGACTGGCTTGGTTATAAAACAGCTCTTCTTAAAATCTGCGGTGAGACGCCTCACCTGTCAACCCGGCACGCGTTTTGTTTACAGCGATATTAATTTTGAAATACTGGGAGAGATCGTCCGCAGAGTTTCAGGAAAGCCGCTCGACATATATTGCTCGGAGAATATTTTCAGGCCGCTCGGCATGAAGAACACTTTCTTCAGGCCTCCGAAGTCTCTCCGGAAACGCATCGCTCCCACGCAGTACGAACACGGAAGATCCGGGAAACTCCTCTGGGGAGAGGTCCACGATCCGACCGCACGCAGAATGGGAGGGGTTGCGGGTCATGCCGGCCTGTTTTCGACGGCTTCCGATCTGTCGGTATTTGCGAAGATGATTCTTCGCGGTGGCAGCATCAGGGGCATTCACATCCTCGACACCACCAGCGTTGAAATGATGACTCTCCCTCAGACGCCGGCTGACGGAATACCTCCGCGCGGCCTGGGCTGGAGCCTCGACGCACCTCTGAGTACTAACCGCGACGCGTTATTTCCGGCCGGTTCATTCGGCCACAAAGGTTATACCGGAACCTTCATCTGGATTGATCCCGTCTCAGGCACTTACGTCATTGTTTTGACCAACCGCGTCCATCCTTACGGTAAAGGAGATGCAGAACCTCTGCGCGAGAATATACTGACCATAGTCTCAAAGGCCCTTGGTCCGATTTCGGAAAGCCGGGTGCTTGCACGCAGACCTTCCCTGAAAAGCTATTACGGGCTCGCGAAGAATCACGTGCGAAAACTTCAGTCCGGCGTCGATGTCCTTGAATCCGAAAAGTTTGCTCCACTTGCCGGGCTGCGCCTGGGACTCATTACAAATCATTCCGGTCTCGACTCCGCCGGAAGACGTACTATTGACCTTCTCCGTAGGGCGCCTCATCTGCAACTGGTTGCGCTTTTCAGTCCCGAACATGGCATATCGGGCACCTCGGACGAAAAAATATCGTCCGCCACTGACCCTTCACTCGGTCTCCCTGTTTACAGCCTGTATGGTAATACCCTGCGTCCGACGGAAAAGATGCTTGACGGCATCGACGCCCTTGTCTTTGATGTGCAGGATATAGGGGCCCGCTTCTATACGTACATCACCACGATGGCATATGCCATGGAAGCGGCGGCCCGGAAAGGAATCCCTTTTTATGTGCTTGATCGTCCAAATCCGCTCACCGGCTTGTCGGTGGAGGGCCCTCCTATGGACAGGGATCTCAAATGCTTTACGGGATACTTCCCTCTGCCTGTCCGCCACGGTATGACCGTAGGAGAACTCGCGCGGATGTTTAATGATGAAAACAGGATCGGAGCAGAGCTGCATGTCATAAAGATGAAAGGTTACCGGCGTGACTACTGGTATGACGAGACAGGTCTTGCATGGGTGAACCCGTCACCGAATATCCATAATATCACGGAAGCGGTCCTTTACCCCGGAGTGGCGATGGTCGAGGGTTCCGATGTGAGCGTAGGTCGGGGAACCGGTACGCCCTTCGAACTTCTCGGCGCTCCATGGGTCCGTGCTCCGGAGTTCGCGTCGTATCTGGACCATCGCAAGATCAAGGGCGTGAGATTCGTACAGGCTGGATTTCACTCCGCATAGCGATATTTTTAAAAATCGCACATGTCATGGTGTGCGAATTATCCTGGAAGACCGTAATTCCCTGAATAGCGCTTTGCTCGGTATCGAAATCGTGAGCGCACTCTACCGGCTCTATCCGGAAGATTTCCATCTCGATCAAACCCTCCACATGATAGGCTCCCGGAAAGCAGTACAGTCGATAAAGGACGGACTCGACCCGAAGATCATAGCCCGTCAATGGCAGAATGACCTTGACCGGTTCAAGAAGCTGAGGTCAAGATATCTGCTCTATTAAAGCGCAGCGCTAAAATGTACCGGGAGACCTGCCATTTCACATCCGCCTGGCAACCAGCACAGCGCAACCCGATAACCCGATGACCTTCTCGGTCGTGCTTCCCATAAGAAGTTGCTTTACCCCCGTCTTCCCGTAAGTCCCCATGACTATTAAGTCAACACCTCTGCCGCCCGCCGTCTCGACTATGACGTCGTGAGGCTTGCCGATGGGAGTCAATGCCTCTTCAACATGGACACCTTCCTTTTGCGCCATTTCCACGATTTTCGCGACATTATCTTTCGCTTCTCCCAGTTCCAATTCGGAGTGCGCCACGGAAATCACAAGAATACTGCTCCCTGTTCGCTTTACGACGCCAATCGCCTCTGAGGCAGCTTCAATGCTGTGCTCTGATCCGTCCGTAGCAAACAATATCTTCCGATATTCTATCTTTGCTGCTTTAGGCACAACCAGAACCTTGCAGGGCGCATGACCTATCACATTTGCCGCAACCTTCCCCATTAACAGCTTTAGCAATCCCGTACGGCCATGCCTGCCGATAATTATCATGTCAACTTTTTTCCCGGCAGCCTCATCCACTATCAGCCGGTAAGGCTCTTCGCCTTCACGAAGGATGGTCTCACATTCCACTCCCTGTTGCCGAGCCCTCTGCTTTATGGATTCAAGATCCCTTCGTGCCTCCTCTTCTTCCTTTTGAAAAAAATCCGCCCCGATGGTCTCATATTCGGGGTTTGCCTCGATCACCGAAAACACATAGAGCTTACTCGAACACTTCTTTGCAAAATTGATTGCTTCATTTACCGCAGCTTCGCTGAATGCGGAACGGTCCGTTGCCAAAAGCAGCTTCTCAAGTCTTGCTACAGGACAAAATTCTGCAGAACTCATAGTAGCTTCTCCTCACATTCTCACTGTCTCACATACGATAAAGCGTCTGTCTTGTTAGATATAGATGTGCAACAGTTTCCTTTAATTTATAAATATGCCCTCCCTTTGCTCAAATTATACTACAGAATTTTCGGAGAAGAAATAAGTCGGCCGCGCCGATGGTTTAAGCAAAAGAATTCCAGATGCCATACATCGGGATTTCTGCATATTCCCTTCTCCGCCTGAGGCGGATCAAGGGAGGGTAGATTTAGGATACCTCGTCCCGAAAGCTTTCGGGACTGCGGGCCATCTAATTGCTATTTTGAATGGAATGTGGTACTTATTTACAAAATGAGTGCCCTTAAACGTATCGTTCCGCATCCGGTGAGAGCAAGCGTAAATAAAGCGATAAGAAAGTACCGCTTCAGGATGAGATATGCGACGGCGGAGCTTCGCTCTCTCCCCGATTTCATAATAATTGGCGCGATGAAATCCGGCACGACAAGCCTGTTTTCCTGCCTGGTGCAACACCCGCAAGTCCTGAAGTGTTTCAGAAAGGAAGTGCATTTTTTCGACAATAATTTCGAAAAGGGGACAAAATGGTATCGCGCACATTTCCCTCTCGCAAAAAAAGTTTGTAAAGGACGCATAACGGGAGAAGCATCCCCCTTATATATACTTAATCCGCTTGTACCGGAGCGGATTTCCCGCCTCCTCCCCGATGTTAAATTGATCGCCATTCTGAGAAACCCGGTCGAAAGGGCTATCTCTCACTACTTTATGGAGGTGAGAGCGGGAAGGGAGCGACTGCCCGTTATGGAAGCTTTTCAGGAAGAGGAGAACAGATTGGAGCAAGCCTTGCGCAGCCGCGCTTTTACAGATAGCGCCTATATTCATGCTTCGTATAAAAAGCGCGGTATCTACCGGGAGCAGCTGGCGCGGTATTTACAGTCTTTTCCGCGAGGGCAGCTGCTTGTTTTAAAGAGTGAGGAATTTTTCAAAGAGCCGCGAAATGTCCTCAGACGGGTATTCAAATTTCTCGCAGTAGATGAGAATTTTGAGGTCGCCGATATAAAACCGAGAAATGTCGCTTGGGGGAAAACGCGGGTGGACGCGGAAGTCTACAACTACCTCAACGATTTCTTTCGCCCGCACAATCAGACGCTCTATGAGATGCTTGGTGAAAACTTTGACTGGTCATAAGGGAAACACCGGCGGATAGAAAGAACGGCCTTGTTTGCTGTTGCGGACTGCTTTCTGCCCGTGATAGCATAATCAGTGTCGATTATAAACAGGGGATGAGCATGACTCAATCATCGAAATCCATGTCGAATAACCTTTCATCTCTCAGTAAAAAAGCGCACAAGACCCTGAAAGAGAGGTCTGAGAAGCTTGATCATCTTTCTGCGAAGGACCTCAAACAGCTTGTCCGGGAACTGGCCGCCTATCAAAGTGAACTTGAAATGAAGAACGAAGAGTTGCAGCGTGTCGCCTCTTTCCCGCAGTTAAACCCGAACCCGGTATTGGAGGTTAATTCTTCGGGAGAGATCATATTTTGCAACGAGGCTGCTACGAGAATCCTGAAGGAATCAAACCGGACAGAAGACCCCGGCCTTTTCCTGCCTGATGACATAGGCGCGCTCCTGAAATCTCTGGAACAAGGAAGAGACAACCTGATCTACAGAGAGGTTAAAATAAATGAGAGGATATTTGAGGAGCATATCCATCTTGTGCCGGCATTCGCTTCCCTCCGTATATATGCTTGCGACATCACCGTGCGCAGGATCGAGGAGGAACACCTCTACAAGCTCAATGGCATATTCAAGGCCCGCAGCGACAGCAATTTTGTACTGACGCACGTCACGGATGAACCGACATATCTGCATGAGATCTGCAAGACCATAGTCAAACACTGCGGCCATGCAATGGTATGGATCGGCTTTGCCGAAGAGGACGAAGACAGGACCGTTCGCCCTGTGGCCCATGAAGGTTTTGAGGAGGGATATCTCGAGACGCTCAGGATCACCTGGGCTGATACCGAACGCGGCCGCGGGCCCACCGGAACAGCCATTCGCACGGGCAAACCGACCGTTTGCCGCAATATGCTTACCGATCCGAGCTTCGAACCCTGGCGCGAGCAGGCTATCAAGAGAGGCTATGCCTCGTCCGCCGTTCTTCCTCTGCTGGCGGACGGAAAGGCCTTCGGTGCAATAACCATTTATTCAATACAACCGGATTCTTTCTCCGAAGACGAGATAGAATTGTTAATGGAACTGGCCAATGATATTGCCCACGGCGTCATGACGCTGCGGCTGCGGGCGGCCCATGCACGGGCCGAAGAAGAAGTGCGCCGTTCAAATAGCGACCTCCAGCAATTTGCCTATGCGGCATCTCATGACCTGCAGGAACCCCTGCGCGGTATCGCGGGCTTTGCGAGGCTCCTCGAAAAACGTTATAAGGGTAAATTTGACACGAAGGCCGATGAGTTTATCGATTATATTATCGATGACGTTAAAAGGATGCAGGCCCTCATCAACGACTTGCTTGAATACTCACGGATAGAAGCGAAAGGCAAGGTTTTCAGGGCTACGAATTGCTCGGTTGCCCTCGAAGAAGCATTTTACAATCTCCGTTCAGTTATCGAAGAAACCGCAGCCGATATCACATACGATCTGTTGCCGACCGTGATGGCCGATGCCCCGCAATTGAAGAGGTTGTTTCAGAACCTTATAGGTAACGCCATAAAGTTCGGGGGCAAAGAGAGACCAAGGATTCATATTTCTGCGGAGCGGAAGGAGAATAACTGGGTTTTTTCCGTGAAGGATAACGGTATAGGATTTGATGTGCAATTTGCAGACCGCATTTTCGTTGTCTTTCAGCGTCTCCACGCGAGGCAGGAATATCCGGGTACCGGCATAGGCCTTGCGATATGCAAGAAGATTGTGGAACACCACGGGGGGCATATCTGGGTCGAGTCAGAGCCCGGAAAGGGCTCGACATTCTACTTTACGATCCCGGCCGCATACTATGTTCGCAGATATTAATTTGAGAGAACTTGCCGATATTAAAGCTCCGGGAAGGGCTTTTTTAAGTGTTTATATCGCCGGCAGGCATTCCCTGGTAAATCTAGAAAAAAGATTACATAGAGTGCGTAATATGCTGAAGGGTGGCGGTATAGAAAAAGATGAAAGGGAATATTTTGACGAAAATGTTAATGCAGTAATGAGATATCTTGGACAAAATCCTTTAGAGTCCGGATCACTTTGCATCTTTTCTTGCCGGGCTCTTGATTTCTTAAAAGTTATACCATTGACAGCACCCGTAAAAGATCTTATATGGATTAATTCTTCTCCGTATATAAGGCCTCTTGCAGAGCTTCAGGATGAGTACGAGAATGTGGCTGTTGTTGTTGCAGACAACAAAAAGGCTCGTATCTTCCTTGTCTCGTCGGCAGTGGCGGGTTCTGAAGAGGTCGTCAAGGGCAATGTGAAGAATCACGTCAAGAAAGGAGGATGGTCGCAGCAGCGATACGAGCGCAGACGGGACAAACAATTGCACTTATACGCTGATGAAATTATCGGGGCCATTTTAAAGCTTGACCGGGAAGAAGAACTTCAGGCGTATTTTGCTTGTGGGCAGTAAGGAAATATTGCAACAGGTACATGAATCTCTTCCTCCGGAATTACAGAAAAAAGTTGTCGAAAAAACTCTGTATTTAGGGAGAAAAGAAGGTGAAATTCATAAAGACATTATGGAATTATTCTTTGAACAGGAACGTGAGTCTGAGAAGGAACTTTGGGAAAGAATCAAAACCGAGTATCTCAAAGGCGGTTTAGCTGCTGTCGGGCTTGATGAGGTATTGGATGCTGCAAAAGAAGGGAGAGTGGAAAAAATGATTGTTGATCGCGCATTCAGACCGGAAGGCAAGCGTTGCCGTGAGTGCAATAATCTATATGCCGGAAAAGTTGAAGTATGTTCAGTTTGTGGCTCAAAATCATTTTATACAGCCGGTGTAGTCAATGAAATAATTGAGATGCTCGAACTCACAGGGGCTGATGTAGCCTTTTCCGATACTATTCAGACCCTGACAGATGCAGGACAGATAGCGGCACTCCTGCGGTATTAATATTAATTCAGCTAAAATGTAACTTGGATTGTATTCTTCCGCTGCTTTACTCCTTTAATGGTTTTTGCAAAATGCAAACGCTCCCTGCGATTTGTTATACTTAAATATAAATCCTTGAAGTCAAATAGGAGCTCGTATCTGACTTCTCATTATGAAAGCGGTCTGTTGTTTGCGAGTGAGTAATCTGTTATTGAAGTGAAAAAGCTACGCCCATGAGAGTGAAAATATAGGGAAGGACTAGTATTCCTTAAGACAACCGGCAAAGGAGTGTAACATGAAACGTTTAGCAATATTATCAATTATGGTTTTAAGTCTCGTGTTTTCAACCACTGGAAAAAGCATCTTTGCTGATCAGCCGAAAGAAAATATGAATGCCACATCTTCATTATCCGGTAAGGTAGTTGAAACAATGGACAGTGGCGGATACACTTATGTGTGTCTTGAGAAGAGCGGTAACAAAATATGGTTAGCGGTCCCAAAAATGAAAGTAATTGTGGGGCAGAATATGTCTTTCAAACCCGGTATTGAGATGGTAAATTTTCAGAGTAAGACCCTCAAACGTAAATTCGATAAGATAATTTTTTCCGAAGGGCCAATTACATCGAGGAACGAGGAGTGAACTGAAGCCGCATGAACATAAAATCTTTTCTCTCTTTCTGTTAATTACCGCTTCAAGTGTGACCCCCAAAACGGTACAGCCTTTGTGCGACTCCTTTCTGTGGTCTGCACAGAAAAAAGAGGACAACTTGATGAGCAATAAGTTGCTACATGAAGTGTGAAAACACTTATCTTTTTTGGAGCCTTCGTCGGCTCATGTGCCGGAAGTTACATCCCCGTGCTTTGGGGAGGCAGTTTGCTTTCGATGTCATCATTGTTCCTGGGCGCGGTCGGCGGCTTTGCCGGCATTTGGATCGGATACAAAATCGCGGTTCGGATGGATCTCTAAGGTGCACCTCTCGCGGGTTCAAGTTTGTAACTTGAACCCGCAAAGAAGGTACTTTTTTCCGAAGGCCCAATTACATCGAACGAGGAGTGAAATGAAGTCCACATGAATATAAAATCTTTTCTCTCCTTCTGTTAATTACTGCTTCAAATGTGAACCCCCAAACAGTGTAGCCTTTGTTCGACCTTCTTCCTGTTAGCCGCAGACTTGATATAGTTAATAAAACTACTGACTTCAATTGATAATTATTATCGGCCAGAGCATTTCGATTTCAGGTAATTGTAAAAAAGAACGCCATAGTGTATCATAAGTGTATCACTAAGGAGGTGAAGCTCTATGCCAACAAAAAATCCCAGAATCAATGTGGTCCTTGAAAAGCCTTTATATAATACTGTCGAGAGTCTTGCCGAACGAGACGGAGTTTCCTTATCTTTGAAGGTTCGTGATCTTGTGAAGGAAGCATTAGAAATTGAGGAGGATATTGGCCTTGCTCAACACGCTGAAACCAGAGAAAAAACTTTTAACAGGAAGAAATCGCTTAAACATGATGAGGTCTGGCAGAGTTGACCTTTGAGCTTCGATATCATCCGGATGTTCGAGACATCGACATTCTCCAGTTGAATGAAACTCTAAAAAAGCGCATTAAGAAAGCTATAGAAGAACGTCTTTTAATCTCACCCCATCAATATGGAGAGCCGCTCAGAAAAACCCTCAAAGGATATTGGAAACTGAGAGTCGGTGATTATAGGGTAGTTTACAAAGTTGAGGGCAATGAAGTCTGGATATTTGCTATTATTAACCGAAAAGACGTTTACAAAAAGATTATTAAAAGGATTTGAAGCGCTGTCAAAATTTATTAGGACACGCTTCAAAAAAAAGTGTTATGTGTATGGATAAGAAGAAATAGGCATCAGAAAATAGGAGGGTTACACATCATGCAAATTAGCCTGGCATTTCACGAAATAATATCTTGGATTGTTGCAGCAGTTTCTATCTCTCTCTTCATTTATGAACGTAAAAAAATAACCTTATGCCCTTCTTCATGAACCTTCAGGGTATATTAAAAACTTGCCATGCTAAAGCTGTTTATTATTTTCAAGTACAACAATACTACAAAGGGCTTAGTGGTCCTAATAATGATGTTGATGCTTTAAGATGGCAAGCTGTAAGTAATGACTTTGAAGCACTGAAACAAACTGTTATGGGCGTAATGAAAGCAATAGAACCGAATAAGGACATGCCTTTTGACGATAGGGACTATACCAGCATAAAAACTGAAGCGTCAGGTAAGCCCATCAATGCAGATGTCAGCAAGTGAAAGAGTAACACATAACATTTCAATTGAATCGAGGTGACAGGGAATAGCCTCTATGGTTTATTGCAAAGGCTAGTTGCCCCTGCGCATCATTATTTTCGTTACGCGTTACCCGTTTACCTTTAATGTTAATCAACACTTTTTCCCCTTTGTCAGAAACACGCAGTTGTAGGTGTCACAAATGAAATTAAATGGAAAGACCTTGCACCTCTTTCTTCCTGAAACACTCTCCATTTAAACCTGATATAATTGTATGCAGTGCAGCCGGAAAAGAACAGAAATAAGGTGAATGTGATTTTAACAAGTTGATATTTGACTTTTCTATATGTTTTCTGTGGTTAAATTTCAACAATATAAGTGAAACTCCTCTCCCCAGGGGACGGGGCATACTGCAAAGCCTTTCGTTAATTGATGGAGGGAAAAAATGAAAAAACTATTGCTTCTAGTGATATGCGCAAGTATTTTATCAATCTGCGGATGCTCCTCAGACTCTTCTTCTCATTCGCAACCGTTGACGGTAAAAACAAGCATTCAAACATCTGATTCTGCAGAGAATCCTTCAGCCGTTGACCCTACAAATTTAATCATTCTTGAGTTCAGCGAGCCTTTGGACATGAATACAGTTGAAGGAAAAATAAGTCTACACACTGTTAAAGCCAACGGACTGTTGGTATCTACATATCCCCCAATTGAAATTATATCCGACTCTCAAAAGCCAAACCAAATAGTGATCAAGACAAAGAATGATGCAAATTTTCTCTCCGGCGAGGAATATAAACTTGTAGTAAGCAGGGATATTCAATCGGTACACGGCAATAGCATAAGGCAAGATTTTGTCAGATATTTTGCAACGGACTATACATTAGGTTACGGAGCGGATAACATCCCCGAACTGGGAAATGACAGGATAATGATAATTATTATCAGTGACATACATATGGGAGATCTAAGGAGCATAACGGGTGGTTATGGCTGGTTCAATAAAAATAGCACAAAACTCATGAGTTTTCTGAATCTTGTCAGGCAAATGCCCAATGTTAGGGAACTCGTAATCAACGGAGATATGTTTGATGAGTGGGTTGCGCCGATGGATTCCGATACGTTCAATGGAGTATCCCAGTCGGAATTTGTAGATATGATTGTTGCGGCAAATAAACCTGTGGTGGACGCGATAAATAATATCATCAGAGACGGTAACATCAAGGTAACCTATATCCCCGGCAACCACGATATGCTTGTAGAATCAAGAGACATACAAAGGAATTTTCCCCGGAATATCTGAAGCCAGGGACAATGTTCAGGGATTAGGCGCGTATACTCCTCTGGATCATCCGGAAATTATTATAGAACACGGACACAGATACGATTTCTTTAATGCGCCTGACCCGATCTCAAACAGGTCAATAACAGAGACCGATTCAATCACACCGCCGGGTTTTTTTGTTGCCAGGATCGCAACCACCTCCGACCTTGAAAGTGGTAAATCAACTTTTTACAGACAACAACTGACTGATGTCTTAGGAGATCAGTACCAGTATTATTATTTATCGTACTGGACGGCATGGGAGCTGATTATGGCTCAAAAACCCGTAAAAGAAAGCTGGGATGACAAAATAATAAAGACGGGGATAGACGGCTATATTGAAACTTATGCAATAAACGATCTGGTCCCTTACTATCAGGCAAACAACGGTCCGCTTGATGTAAATCTTTACAAGGAGATAGAGGATACGTGGTATGACAGACAGTCACAAAATAATGTGCCTGTGCCGATATCGGTGGACACAGCTATTGCTGCCGGAGTCCTCAATCCGGTCCTGGACGCCCAGTCCGGGGTTCAGTATTTTTTAAATCCAACTTCAGGCAGGAGAATCGTTATATTCGGTCATACGCATCATGCGGACATGTTCAGCACTTTGAATTATCAGCTCCGGTGGTCAATATATGCAAACACCGGGACATGGGTTGACAATGGCAACCCCTCATGTACTTTTGTCGTAATAATACCGCAAAAAGACGATGAGGCCATCACTGAGACTGTTACGTTATATCAATACACAGATGATACAGACATAAAAAAATTAAATAGCGCTGTAATAACAGATTGAATTGAGCAGATGATGATAATCGCCCAATAAAAGCATCCGGCAGAATCCATTTCCACATTTTGCAGGTTTTATGCGCAGTCTGCCATATAAGGCCCACCCACGTATTTTTCCCTGAACCAGGTGGAGCCGAGTAGTTCTCTCGTTGATATGTCGCCCTCTTCTCCTTAACCCTATCCCGTCAAAGCAGAGAGCCCTGTCAGGGATGTTCTATCGGCACGGTTCGGGACATTTGAAGACCTGATATGGTAAAATTCAAAATTGTGGAAGAGGTTGGTATTATTAAGAATATCGATGGTATGACTGCGACTGTTTCGATACCGAGGAAAAGTGCGTGCGAGGGTTGTTCTTTCAGCGCATGCAAGGCCGGAGAAGAGGGCATGCTCATAGAAGCTTTAAACCCGGTCAATGCCAGGGTAGGCCAGAAGGTAAAAATAGTAATGAAACCCTATACTTACCTGAAGGGCTCGGCGATTGTTTACGGCATCCCTGCTGTTGCCCTGGTCGCAGGGGCCGTTCTCGGCAAAGAGGTTCTCAGCCGCTACCTTGTCCGCATGGATCCTGATATCCTTTCCGCGATCACCGGATTCATCGCATTCGCGCTCTCTTTTCTGTTCATAAAGATCTGGAGCACGAAGGCAGCGAAGAAGCAAGACATGAAACCGGTTATTAAGGAAATCCTGGAATAGATAATTCATTTTTTTAAAAGGGGGGCTTTATGGCAAACTTTGAGGTGGACAAAATTCGGAATATCGCCGTCATTGCACATGGCGGCGCAGGAAAGACGTCGCTCGTCGAGGCGATGCTTTTCGAGACCGGTTCGATAGACAGGCTCGGCAGGGTTGATGACGGGACCACAACGACAGATTACGAACCGGAAGAGATAGCACGGAAAATAACGATCACTTCTTCGCTTGCATTCGGCAACTGGAACGGCAACAGGATAAACCTGGTCGACACGCCGGGGTTTATTAATTTTCTGGAGGATACGAGGGGGTGCCTGAGAGCGGTCGACGGGGCGATTGTAATCGTGAGCGCCATCTCGGGTGTGAAGGCCGAAACACAGAAGATATGGAAATATGCGTCCGAATTTGAGTTGCCGAGGATTGTCTTCGTAAACAAAATGGACAAAGATACCGCAAATTTCTCGAGGGCAGTCGGGGAACTCGAAAAGGCGTTTGAGGCAGAGGCGATACCGTTGCAGCTTCCGATAGGCTCAGGCGAAAGTTTCAGGGGGATTGTAGACCTCATAAAGATGAAGGCATTCGAGTTTCAGGATGGAAAGAGTCAGGAATCCGACATACCTTCCGACATGCTCCCCGAGGTCGGGGAGTACAGAAAGAAACTGATAGAAAAGATCGCAGAGTCTGACGACGCCCTTCTCGAGAAATACCTCGAAGGAGGGTCTTTAACGGACGAGGAGATCATCAAGGGAGTCAGAGAAGGGTCGTTGACAAGAAGGTTCATACCTGTCACGTGCGGCTCGGCACTCAGGACGATAGCGATACCGCAACTGCTTGACACCGCTGTTCTCTGCCTTCCGTCACCCGCTGAGATGGCAAGGATATCACCCGTCAAAGGGAAGAACCCGAAGGACGGAAAAGAGATTGAGAGAAAGCCTCTGCAGTCAGAGCCGATGTCGGCATACGTCTTTAAGACTATCGCCGATCCGTTTGCAGGCAGGCTTTCGATTTTCAGGGTGTATTCCGGCTCGCTGAAGGCTGATTCCAATGTCCTGAACGCGACGAACGGGGCAAAGGAAAGGATCGGCCAGGTCTTCTACCTCCTCGGGAAAAAGCAGATATCAGCTCAGACGATCGGTCCCGGGGAAATAGGCGTTGTGGCGAAACTCAAAGAAACAGTTACAGGAGATACGTTGTGTGATGAGCATCACGCCGTTGTCTTCGACAAGGTGAAATTCGCTGACCCGATCATTTCTTATGCAATCGCGCCCAAGAGCAAAGGTGATGAAGATAAAGTCGGCACCGGGCTTCACAGGATTCTCGAAGAGGATCCCACTCTGAAATTCCAGAGGGATGAGGAGACAAAGGAGATGCTTCTCTCCGGCATGGGACAGGTCCACCTCGAAGTTACCCTTGAAAGACTGAAGAGGAAATTCGGGGTCGAAGTCGTAATGAAGACCCCAAAAGTGCCCTATAGGGAGACAATCAAGGTGTCTGCACGGGCACAGGGCAAATATAAGAAACAGTCCGGTGGCCGCGGGCAGTACGGCGACTGTTACCTGGAAGTGGAGCCCCTGCCCAGGGGCGAGCGGATATGAATTCGCAGACAAGATTGTGGGCGGCGTAATCCCCCAGCAATACAGACCCGCCGTCGAAAAAGGTGTTGTCGAGACCATGAAAGAAGGGATTATCGCCGGATATCCTCTCGTTGATGTAAAAGTTGCTTTGTATGACGGTTCTTACCATTCAGTAGACTCGTCTGAAATGGCCTTCAAAATCGCGGGTTCCATGGCGCTGAGAAAAGCGGTGCAGGACGCTAAACCGATATTGCTTGAACCGATCATGAAGATAGAAGTTATCACGCCCGATGATACCCTTGGCGCTGTGATAGGAGACCTGAATTCCAGGAGGGGCAGAGTGCAGGGCGTCGAACCGCAGGCCGGCGGCAACCAGAAAATAAACGCCCTCGTCCCGATGGCCGAGATGCTGACCTACGCAAACCAGTTGACCAGTCTGACTTCCGGCAGGGGACTGTATTCGATGGAATTTTCCCACTATGAGGAACTGCCAAGCCACTTGACGCAGAAGATAATCGCAGAACGTGAAGCCCAGAAGAAGGAGAAGGCGGAAGAGAAATAATTCAGCCTATGTCAAACGATTATAAAGATACACTGAACCTGCCGCAGACCGACTTCCCCATGAAGGCCAATCTCAGCCAGAGAGAGCCTGACATAATGAGGTTCTGGGAAGAAAAGAAGATTTACGGGCAGATCCAGGAGAAGAAAAAAAACAGCCGCCACTACATCCTCCATGACGGTCCTCCCTATGCGAACGGACACATACATATCGGCCATGCTCTGAACAAGATACTGAAGGACATCATCGTAAAATATAAGATCAATGAAAGGATACTATTCGCCGTATATTCCCGGGTGGGACTGTCATGGCCTGCCGATAGAACTTCAGGTCGACAAGAATCTCGGAGACAAAAAAGACAAACTTGACATCCTGCAAAAGAGGAAGCTCTGCAAAGAATATGCGGCTGAATTCGTTGATATCCAGAGGGATGAGTTTAAGAGGCTTGGCGTGTTTGGTGACTGGCAGAATCCTTACCTCACCATGTCCCGTTCATATGAAGCGACGATTGTGAGGGAATTCGGCAAATTCGTTGAGTCCGGGTCGGTATACAAAGGCAAGAAGCCTGTGCACTGGTGCCCGTCATGCGTTACCGCCCTCGCAGAGGCGGAGGTCGAGTATGCCGACAAGGAATCACCCTCGGTATTCGTGAAATTTGCACTCGACGATGAAAATGTGAACAAATTTTTTCCCGGCCTCAAAGGCAAAAAAGTATTTGTCGTAATATGGACTACGACCCCGTGGACACTTCCCGCAAACCTCGCGATCGCTTTTCATCCTGATTTTGATTACGTCGGCGTTGAACAGGACGACGGAGTTTACATTGTCGCCGAAGGAAGGGTCGGCGCACTCAGGGAAAAGATCGGCCTCATGGGAAATATTGTCGCAAAGGTGACCGGAAAAAGTCTCGAAGGTTTGCACGCACTTCATCCTTTTGTCAAAAGAGAATCGGTCGCGGTTATGGGTGAATTTGTGTCCCTTGAAGAAGGTACGGGGATTGTGCATATTGCGCCCGGCCATGGAGAAGACGATTATGAGATCGGCCTGAAATACGGTCTCGATATTTATGCGCCGGTGGATGACCGGGGGAAATTCAAATTCACGGGAGCTGAACAGGCGTCTCCCCTGCAGGGCAAGTTTGTATTCAAGGCGAACGCGGAGATCATAGATATCCTGAAAAACAGCGGCGCTCTGATAAAAGAAGAGAAGATCACACATTCCTATCCTCATTGCTGGCGCTGCAAAAAACCCGTCATCTTCCGCGCAACAGAACAGTGGTTCATCTCAATGGCAAGGAACGGGCTGAGGGAAAAGGCCCTTTCAGAGATTGAGAACGTCGCATGGGTTCCCAAATGGGGCAGGGACAGAATTCACGGCATGGTCACAAGCAGGCCGGACTGGTGTATTTCAAGACAGAGGTCCTGGGGTGTACCGATCACGATTCTCAGATGTGAAAACTGTGAAGAGTTTGTGACAGATCCCGATATCCTTTCGGGCATAGTCAAGCTGGTCGAAAACCACAGTTCAGATATATGGTTCATGAAGAAAGCGGAGGAATTCCTGCCGCCGGGTATAAGTGCAAGTGCGGAGGGACTTCGTTTTCCAAGGAGACCGACATCCTCGATGTCTGGTTTGATTCCGGTGTGAGTCATGCCGCCGTCATGGAGGCGGACGACAGACTTTCCTGGCCCGCCGATATGTATCTCGAAGGCAGTGACCAGCACAGGGGATGGTTCCAGAGTTCGCTTCTGACGTCTGTGGGCACAAGGGGGAAGGCCCCTTACAGGACGGTCCTCACTCACGGTTTTGTGGTTGACGGCCAGGGCAAGAAGATGTCCAAGTCCCTCGGAAACGTTGTCGCACCCCAGGAGGTCATAAAGAATAACGGCGCGGAGATACTGAGATTATGGGTTTCCGCAGAGGATTACAGGGACGATATAAGGATATCGAAAGAGATACTCGACAGGCTTACGGAAGCTTACAGGAAGATACGTAACACCTGCAGGTTTCTGCTCGGGAACGTCCACGATTTTGACGGCGGGGATTACAGCAATCATCTGCTCGATATAGACCGCTGGGCCATGAGCAGGCTGCAGACGTTTACGGCGAAAGTCACATCGGCCTATGAGAATTTCGATTTCCATGAAGTCTTCCACAGCATCTACAATTTTTGCATTGTCGATATGAGCTCTTTCTATCTCGATGTGCTGAAAGACAGGCTCTACACCTTCAGGAAAGATTCGGAAGCAAGGCACGCCGCGCAGTGGGTCCTCTCCCGGATACTCTCTGCCATAACGCGGCTGATGGCGCCGGTCCTGTCTTTTACCGCCGAAGAGATCTGGCAGAATATGAAGCAGGGAGCAAAGCACCTTGAACACGGCGGTCCGGACATCGCGGATTCTGTTTTTCTTGCCGACTTCCCCGAGGTCGATGAACGTTATCATGATATCGATCTCGAAAAAAAGTGGGATGACCTTTTTTTATTGAGGAACGAGGTGAATAAAGCAATCGAGATAAAGAGGGCAGAGAGATTTCTCGGGAATTCCCTCGAAGCAAAGATAATACTCCGCCTCCCGGAAAGATATGCCGCCCTTCTCGCAGAAGACAGAGATTTCCTGCCGGCGTTTTTTATCGTCTCCGCAGTTGAGATTTCGGATAAAGCACTTGAAGGCGCATATGCCGGCGGGGAGATAGAAGGTCTTGAGATCGAAGTCGAGAGGGCGGCGGGTTCAAAATGTCAGCGGTGCTGGAACTGGAGCAGACACGTGGGTGAATTTTCGGAGGCGCCTGATATATGCGAAAGGTGTCATAAGGTCATCTTCGGCAAATAATGAAAAGGGCCGCATATGTCATCCTTATTGTCGTATCCATCATTGTCCTGGACCAGATAACAAAGTATCTTATCGCAACGTATCTGTCCCCTTTCGATTCTGTTGAAATATTTCCCTTCCTTCATATCGTAAATGTGAGGAATACAGGCGCCGCCTTCGGAAGCTTCAGGAACGTGGGAAGCAGCTTCTTTGTCGTCATATCTGTGATAGCTATAATCTTTGTGATAACCCTGCTCGTTAAAAGAACATATAATTATGTCGGCCTCTCCCTCGTGCTCGGAGGTGCGATAGGAAATCTGATCGACCGGGTATTGTACGGGAAGGTGGTGGATTTTATAGATTTCTCCGTCGGCAGCTTCCACTGGCCCGCATTCAATGTGGCCGACTCGTCCCTCACGATCGGCATCGCGGTCATTCTGCTGACCTCTCTCATGAAGAAGTAACTTTCCCCGCACAGGCGAACCGCCTGTCATGTATCGCACCGCCTCAGGTTGAACCCTGTCCTGCGGTACAACCATAGCAGTGATCACGCACGGTTATCTTCCTTCGGGAAAGCCGCGAGTAGCTGAAGTCTCTGATATGCCGCGGAGATTCGCCATCGATATTTATGCCGAGTATTTGATTGAAATCGCAGTCGTAGATCATCCCGTCCCAGCGGACGCTTATCAGGTATCTGCACATCAAACCATCGAGGGTTTCGGGATTAAAGGCGCTGATCAATTTTTCCTGATATTTTTCGAGGTTCTTACTCCTGACGAGATACTCCCTGAAGCGGCCAATCGGCATATTTACAAAAGCGAACAAGTTATCAAAGGATATGCCGAACTTAAATTGGAGTTCTCTTCTATAGTCTTCCTCCAGTGTTTTCTGTGGAGGCGCCAAAAATGCCCCCGGAGGGTTATACACGAGGTTGAGTTTGCCGTTATTCGATCCGGTTCCATACCCGAGCCGGTTCAACCTTTCAATCGCCTTTATGCTTTTCTGAAAGGCGCCGCTCCCTCTGACTCTGTCTGCATCGTTTTCAACATAATGAGGGAGAGAAGCAACGACCTCGACTGCGTTTTCACTGTAAAACTCGGGTAGATCTTCCATCCCTGTTTCAAAGAAAATAGTTAGATTAGTACGGACAATGACGTGACGGCCAATGTTTCTTGCTTCTTCGACAAGATATTTGAAATGAGGATTCAGTTCAGGAGCACCGCCTGTAATGTCCAGGGTGCCAATATCGTTTTCTCTTAGCACCCTGAGTATGATGTCGATAGTATCCTTGGGCATTTCTTCGCTTCTGTGAGGTCCCGCTTCAATATGGCAGTGTTTACAGTACATATTACACTTGTAGCCAACGTTAACCTGAAGAATTTCCACCCGATTGGAAATTAATGGTTCCGACTGTATTGTCAATATCTTGTCTCTGAAACTCATAGCCTCAAAAATCAGAGAGATATTTTATCAACTGCATTGTGGGCCTGGATGCCGTGTATAAGTGAAGCCCCGCCCTTCACGGCAGAAGCCACATGCACGGCCTCAGTGATATGGTCAAGGCTCATTCCTTCTTCAAGACAACTTTTGGAATACGCATCGATACAATACGGACACTGAACAACGTGTGCAACTGCCAGTCCTATAAGTACCTTTTCCCTTTTTGTCAGCATGCCGGGCTCCAAAGCGGAATTGTACCAATCCATAAACTTCCTGAACAGCTCCGGCTTGTATTTCCCTATTTCACCAAACCTGTCCAGGTCCTCGTCTCTGTAATATTCAGTCATGACAACCTCCTTCATCATATTCATAATCTACTATTGATTCTTGCAGACATCCAGGCATCTATGCAATTCCTCGTGCAGTCGGTGTGGATCCTCCGCCCGAGGCGGATTTTTAGGGAAGTCCTTCTGCAGACAGATTCCGGGCAGTAATCGGGAATCCGGATTGACTTTAAAAACAGAGCATTACTCCTGGATTTTCAATAACCTCTGATTTGCGAATCTCTACATTTTTGCGAGTCACCAGTTGATTAAACGGATAATGTCTGAAAATAACCCCTGAATAAAAAGGCCGCATATCTGCGGCCTTTTTATCATGTCAACAATCCGTTAGCATATAAAATTTAAGGCGTTCCGATTATGATTGGCCTTCCTGAAGGCGTCTGGCACCAGCCGGGAGCCCCGTCATTGCAGGAAGGGTCCTGCGTATACGTGGTGCTCCAGCCCTCCCAACCGTCAGAGTAATTACGGATATTGTCGTAACCCATCAGATAAGCATAGAGAAAAGCAAGCGCCGAGCGGTATCCGCTGCCACACTGGAAGATCACCTCTTTGTCAAAAAGATTTGATGCGCCGGTAGAGGTTATACCAACACCTTTCCAGACGTCCCTGACTTCTGTGTAGCTGCGAAGTGTTCCGTCACTGTCATTATAAACAGGTGAACTGTCATCACCGTCGTATGCCCATACGCTGTTGGGGATTCTTCCTTTGGCGTTCACGTAACTATACCCGCTGATCAGCCCGTCATACTCGTCTTTTGACCGGACATCGGCAATGAGCGTGGCGCCTGTGTTTGTATATTGCGAGAACACATAGTCAGTAGTTGCAAGATATTCAGGATGCGTTGTACCGCTGAAGGTTGTCGGCACCGGGTAATTAATCGTGGTTTCAGTGTCATATCCGTTTGCGAGCCACTGCTGAGATTCCACCATTCATGAAACGCACATCGCTGACACCCGCATATTTCAGTATCCACCAGAGACGGGCAGCGAAAATACGGCTATCGCTGTAAACAACAACCGTAGTATCAGCCGTGATTCCCATACTGCCTATCGCAGCCTTCAGTTCGTCATCCGGAATGAGAAACCATCTCGGAGCGCCGTTTTCATAAGTATCCGAGTTGGAATGGATGGCGCCGGGGATATGCCCGACGAGGTAAGAATTGTCCGCCCATCCTTGCGCCATGTCATCAAAGCTACCCCACTGGGTCTCGAAAATCAGGTACTTATGGCTCCTGTCATAGGGATATTCAGGCGGGGCCGGAGTCGTGCTGCCGGGTTTGTGATAGTCAATAAGCGCCTTGACCCAGGAAGGATAAACGATTTCAGAAAAGCGGGGCGCCTTTTCCATGGGAAGAGAAGCATCTGCCGCCCATTCGGCTATGGAGCCGTCATAATTCGATGCCTTGGGATATCCCATCAGTCGATATAGAAAGTATACAAAACCACTGCGGATACCGATGGTACAGTATGCCGTGACTTCTTTCTTCCTGGTAATTCCCCGTGATTCAAACATCGTCTTGAGATCACTATAGTCCAAAACGGTCTTGTCGGAATTAAAGAACCACGCATAGGGGATCTGCACAGCGCCCGTCATATGTCCGCCACGGGCCTCTCCGTAAAGCTGCCAGCCCATGTATTCCTCGTCAGTGCGGGAATCGACTACGGCAAAATTCTTGGTACCGAGCTTCTTCTGAATGCGCTCTTTTGTCGCTATTCTGGATTTTTTCACGGCAGCCTTGAATTTAGCTGCCGGAAGTGTATTGATAGTGGTCTCTGTAGGTCTTCCGTCGGCAGACCATTTGTCCCATCCGCCATCCAGCATATGAACATCATTGCAGCCCAGATATTCGAGCATCCAGAATATACGTCCGCCTGCTCCAAATGAAGCTGTCGTATTGTCATATATAACAAAGGTCATATTTCTTTTGAGACCGGCAGCGCTCAGCTTGCTGTTCAAATCAGCAATGGGCAGCAAGTCCGACTCCCGCAGTAAGATAATCGCCGAATTTGATATTGATAGCACCGGGTACGTGTGAAGTCTCATACCCCGCTGTTCGCGCATCAATAACGACGAAATTCTTTGCACCGATATTGTTCTGGACAGAATCAGCCGATACCAGGAGATTTGCTTTGGGAAAGTCAGGTTGAGATGCCACCAGTTTTATTTTTGCAAAACCGACGCCCGAACCTGCGACCATCAAAATGAGCATCAACGAGAGTATTAACAAATATCTTCCTTTCATTGTCCCTTCCTTTCTTGTATGATTGAGAATTCTTTCTTGTTATTCTGTGAGATCAAATTAGCGGATGTCCAATTGATTCGAAATATGTTTTCACTTATTGTTATAGATATAGACTATAACTTGTATGAAATAAATGATTGTATTTTCAATTGAGGGAAGGATGTTATCCGTTGATGATTTGCAGAAGAAAATGGCAAAGGGAGACCACCTCTAAAAACGGTCTCCCTTTATTTCTCATCAAGTCTGACTTTATTTCAATCTGACAAAATTACCTTGCATCGTCATAGCATTCGCAGGATCGAAGGAGGAAATTTGCTTGCGAAACTGTGGCGAGTTCGGGGGAAAGCCCGTCTCGATAGGGTTCGTACCGTTGAAGTCCCATTCATAGAATGAACCGTCATAATCGCACATATTGGTATAGTCCATCATGTATGCATAAATGAAGGGCAAACTTGCCCTGTAGCCGCCCCCTCAGTAGAACGCTATCTTCTTCTTGTCAGGCGTGATTCCGGCTTCTTTAAACATCTCTGCTACTTCGGTATAATCTCGTAAGCTATCATTACCTTCATCCTGTACCCATGCATTATAGTCCTTCCAATGAAAGTACCAGTCCCAATCATGGTCCCAGACAGCGTTGGGGATACGGCCCTTGAAAGTGTAACATTGATCATTCGGATAGCCGGTAATGAGGCCAATATATTCATCCCAGGAACGGGTGTCTCCGAGCACGGATAAAGGATCGGACATCATTGTTTGTACGTCGGAGGTTTCGCATCGGTACTCGGGGTGGACCGGAACAACGGCGCCGAAGTCAACATGATGCCGGGTATTCGGCGTGGTTTCAATAGGATAACCGCCCTGAACCCATGCGGTCCATGCCCCATTAAGAATGCGGACGTCCTTCACGCCTGCATACAATAATTCCCATGCCACTCGCGCGGCCCATGTGGCGTCCCAATATTCATATAAGACGACCGTCGTGTCCTTTGTGATACCCATATCCTCGATCTTCGCTTGTAAATCGGCGCCGTACAAGAGCTTTCCATTATCGATGGTACATTGCTCAATCGGATAGTCCTTGTTCCAGCTTCGTATATTGAGGTGCAGAGCGCCCGGTATATGACCGGCGTTATATGAGTCGATCGGATCGCCTGTATTGTCCGATACCAGTTCGAGAATTACATAGCCATTGCCCGGATACGTCTGAGGATTCTTGCCGGAGATAAGATCGTTCACCCAGGCTGCGTTCACGATCACCTGGTACTTTGGCAGCTTGGTCATGGGAAGGGAAGAATCTGCGCTCCATTCAAGAATTGAGGCGTCGTAATTCGATACTCGCGAATACCCCATCAGCCGCAAGAGAAAATAGACATAGCCGCTGCGTATACCCGACCGTACAGTAAGATGTAACTTCTTTATCTGCTGTCACCCCACGATCTTCAAAAAGTTTTCTGAGGTCCTGATAATCCAAAACCGTCTTATCGTCGTTGAAGAACCACTCATAGGGAATATTGACAGCTTTAGGAATGTGTCCGCCGCGTGCTTCTCCATAAAACTGCCAACCTATGTATTCTTCATTCGTCCGGGCATCTACAACGGCAAAATCATCGGTGGAGTTGGTTGCGTCAAGAGATGTAAGCCTGTCCATAATGTGGCTGCTGGTCGCCAGCAGACTAGCGTTCACCGAGGCGACGAAAGCTTTTTTTGAACGAAGAGTTTGGATGCCGCTCTTTGTCTTTCTTTTGTCCGCAACCCACTTGTCCCATCCGCCGTCAAGGATATGCACGTCCTTACAGCCAAGATACTCCAGCATCCAGAAGACGCGTCCCGCAGCCCCAAATGACGCTGTTGTATTATCATATATTACTATCGTGGAGTTACTTTTTAGGCCGGCGGCGGTCAGTTTGCTCTGCAGAGTCGCCAAATCTTTAAGGCCGTTCCCCGGCGTCAAATAGTCGTTATAGTTCAGGTTTATCGCCCCGGGTATGTGTGATGTCTCATACCCTGATGTTCGGGCATCGATCAGTACAATACCGTGGAGATTTTTCTGAACTGATGCCGCTGACACAAGAAGCTTTGCATTTGGGAAGTCGGGCTGAGAGGCAGCCAGTTTAGCAAAAGAGCTTTCATAACCGCCCAATAATGATAAGGTTACACTTAGAATGAACGTCAGCAATAACGAACTTCGTTTTCTCATGACATATTCCCCCCTCCTTGAATTATTAGATGATAAAATGTGTCATAACTAAGAAAGGAATGTCCAATTGATTTAACAGATAAATGTAATTTCTATCTATTGACAATAACTATACGAACAGACCTGTACGAAGAGTGCTGAATGCTAAAAAAGTGGGGCAGAACTCAGCCCCTAAATGAGTGAGAAGTTCTATCAGATCAAATGGTGCAGGATCCGACAGAAGCATACAATGATCTTTTTCAGACCCCCCTTTATAAACAATGCCATGCCACGTACCGAATTTGGAGACATTATCAGAATTGTCGGTATCGTTGATAGTATTGTTTCAAAACTCAATCGCTATTGAACGATCATCTAAATATTTTCAATAAGAGAGGCTTAAGTTATATACAAAATCGATTAGACTTATTCTTTGTATTTTCTGTAACTTTAAAAGGTCTCTCGCAGTCCGCAAACGACCAACTACATCCAAGCAAGGAGGAAACGAAGTGAAAAAGTTTCGGTGGTTATCATTGCTCCTGTTGATTGCTCTTATTTCCGTGATCGCAGGTTGTGGAAGTTCTTCATCATCCTCAAGTAACGTCTCTTCGACAAGTTCCACAGAATTGAAGTCATTAATTGACAGTGGCAGTACGGCGCCTGACCAGGCAGATCGTGTTATTGTCGCAGACGTTAGAAACAGCCAGGATTATATCAACAGTCACATTAAGGATAGTTTATCGATTCCGCTTGAGATGATAGCCGATAAGGGTAAAGCGATATACACGAACGGCTACGATCAGCTGAACACCACTGCATCAACGGCGCTGCAGGATTCCTGGCTCGCTCATATGCTTATCAACCAGCTGACGAATGACTTCGTCAGCACCTATGAAAATTCCAGGATTATCTTTTACGGTTCAACAAAAGAAGAGGGTCGTAAGGCCGCAGCCACTGCAAAAAAAATCGGCTATAAAAATGTTTCCGCTCTCGACGCAGATTTTTCAACATGGGAGAGCTCCTATGGCGGTCTGACAGAGCAATATTATACAGGGGTTGAGTCTGTTGATATTCTGAACGGCTCTTTCGTCATGACAGGATTCATCAACAACACCAATTATGAGAATGTTACAACCTATGGGACCCATCACGGCATCGTGTACAAGGGTGGCGGCCTTCATGATTATGGACTTCTTCAGTCGGATATGGCGCCTTTCCCCTTCCAGGAACTCCTCACATTTCTCGGGGCAAGCCCTCAGGGGAACATGGCTGATGGCATTTTCTTCGGAGACTATGCAAGCAAGTTTGTTAACGGTCAGAGGGTACAATACGAAGTTACATGGCCTTCAGCTTCCAGATATTACGCGCTGGACGAACTATTTGAAGAAAAGGCCTCCGCTTTTCAGCCGCCTGCGCCTCCTTTTCAGTTACTTGGCGTGGAGCCGCGAATAGGTGGTACAAGGGAATCAAACATCAACTGGAACCCCGGCTGCATTTTCTGTTTCTATTCCTGTGTTTGCGGTATCACGAGCAATGCGAAGGCCAATGACGACGTATGGTTTGCAGACGGCGGGACCTATGACACTACAGACAACCCGAGAAACTACTATGCAGGCCGCTACTATCCGAGAACGAATATCCTTCCCGGCAAAGGACAGCCGATAAAAATAAGGGTGACAATTATCAAAGAATAACGCTAATTCATAAAAAGCTGAAGCAGTCTATGAAAGCAATCGTTCTGCATACGTGCTATAGAGATAAGGCGATACCTCCTGTGCCTTTTCTGGAGGATGGATCCGTGCATGTAAGGATCGGGAATCAATGGTTCCACTGAAATGTCCTGGCTGTTTAGTAACAAAGGCTGGCATATAAACTCGCCGTTATTCATTTCAGCAGAAAGCGAGTATAGCAAGAGTGTTAGCAACGCCAAGGCGACAAGCTGGGTCGGATAGCTTTTGCGAATCACATGCCGATAAGTTATAGGTAATAGCTATTTGACATGTTCTCACTCATAATTGCAATTTATTAATAACTAATAAGGTCACCAGTAAAGACACGTAAAATTCTATTCGTCATGCCCGAAGGCCTCAGTCGGGCATCCAGGGTTTCACATGAAAACAGGAATTTGGTTCCTCAAATGGATTCCCGCCTTCGCGGGAATGACGAGTGATGTGATCTTACTTATGAACTCCTTAGTACGTGCTGTGGCATATGAACAAAATGCTAAATAAAAAATCAGGCTTGGAATGCCTCATTGAATAGTAACCATGTTGAGCGGTAAAAGAATTGCTCTGATTATGCCGGCCAAAGATGAGGCTTCGGCACTGCCGGTTGTCTTAAGTACAGTCCCCCGGGAAGTAGATCAATTATTGGTAGTAGATAACGGCTCAACCGACAGCACTGCGGAGATTGCACGGCAATATGGGGCACGGGTAGTCTCAGAGCGGCGGGCAGGGTACGGAATGGCCTGTCTTGCGGGCCTGGCAGCGCTGGAAGGAGATCCACCGGATATCGTTGCCTTCGCGGATGCGGACGGAAGCGATGATCTTTCGCGTCTGAATGAATTACTGGATCCTGTAATCAGCGGAGAAGCTGACCTTGTCCTGGAGAGACGTATCCCGTCAGAATCCGGAGCCCTGAGTCTTCAGCAGAGATTCGGCAACTGGCTGGCCACAGCCCTAGTCCGCCTGTTATGGCGTCACGGATATGAAGATCTCGGTCCCATGCGTGCGATCCGGTGGGATTCCCTTAAGAAGCTGCAAATGAACGATGCAAATTATGGCTGGACTGTTCAGATGCAGATAAGAGCGTTAAAAAAAGGTCTTAAGGTAATGGAACATCCTTTGCCGTACCGGAGAAGGATAGCCGGTGTTTCCAAGGTAAGCCGCAATCTAAAGGGCACAATTCGGGCCGGAATTAAGATCTTGTGGGTGATCGGCAGTGAGTTAGTGGGCGGTACTGATACGTGTCTAAAAAATAGTCAAAATTGAGGAACTTATGCCGTGACTTTTGTCTCGTCAGCTTTCTTGCTGCCGCGACAAGAAGAAAGCTTGCGACCGGTGCCAGGAATATTAAAGCCGGGGTAAAGTCATCTTCTATCCACCGGCCCGAATAGGTATACGCGATAAGAACCCGATAAGAAAGGAAGACAGCCCAACTAAGTACTATTCCTGCTGCTCCCACAGTGAAGGGAAGAAATGCAACGAGAGTGAGAACATACCACGGATAGAGAGTTGTGGTAAGCAAAAGAAATGTGATGGTCACGAAATAAAAGGTCTTGATGACGTGCAGGAAATCATCGGTATTCTCATCATGATGGACACGAAACCTCTTATTCCAGAGATTGAAATATAAGAACAACGTGCCGCAAAGGAAAAAGAAAAGGAGCATTAACCGTGCAAACTTCCGGAAGAAGTCAGCTTTCTTGATAGACGGAAGAGAAAACCGGAAAACTCCCAGTCCTGTACAGTAGCGGTTGAGGGTACCAAATAAATTTGTTATCTCCGGCAAGAATGGGAGTATTAAGACCGTGAATCCTAAAATGAATCCAATGGTAAATATTGTTCTGACACGTTTCTTCACAAGCATCAGAAAGCCGGGTAGAAAGATGAACGGGAACAATTTTACCAGTACCGCGAAAGCGAAGGAAACGCCCGCCAGTAAGGCGAGCACAGCCTTCCTGGAAAAAGGCGGCATCCTGCTTTGCTCCATATACGGAGTGTCCGCATGGGATTCTCTCAATAGAAGAAAAATGACGAGCAGAAGAAAAAATGTGCCGACTCCGTCAATATGACCGGAAGAAGCTTATTTCAATCACAGGTAAAGGATGCCATGCGTATAGGACGGAACGCCACGAAGGCAAATTCAAAGAAGAGAGAAGTTTCAGGAGGAGGTAACACGTTGCGATATCTATTACTAAGAGCAGGGCTTTGATCCCGAGGATAGTCCTTCCAAAGTATGCCCCGATCGCAAATACAAGTTGCGCAGCGGGAGGATAGATGGTAATCAGATCGGGATGGTTAATATGTGTAAGCAGATGGGTATAGATTTCGCCGTGTCTCCGGATATCAGAGGGCGCAGCCGAATATGGGTTATGGGCCTTCAGTATCTGGAGTCCGTCCCACAAGTAGCGGTAAATATCGTCAGAGAGTTCGGGGGGACGAAATAAAAAGAGGAGCCGTATAAAAACAGCAACAGCAATAATAACTGTTGGAGACCAAACGATGGGTGTTCTTTCTTCAATATAGGAAATGAAGGCAAGCGTCAGTATAAGAAGAGCTGTGATCCCCACCAAAATCGGGATAGCGCGGCGTAAATCCGTCTGAGCAGCTAAAAAAACGTAGGAGGTTATAATGGATAAAGGTAATACCCATACAAGAAATTTTTGCGGGAAGTTTTCGAGAACAGTCTTATTATTTTCCTCTTCTCTGATTCTCGGCTGCATACTATTGTCCGGCACCGGCCTGGCGAGCGATATCGGTCTTATAGAGCCTTACTCGCTGAAGCAAAATGCAAAGAGTTGGGTCATCCTTGATGCGCGACCCAGATCGGAGTGGGCATCCGGACACATCCCCGGCGCCCTGTCTTTTTCCTGGGAAGATTATACCAGAACAGATGAAAATGGTGTTCCCTACCGTGTCTGGCCTCCTCAATTATTGGCTTCGGCACTCGGGAAAATGGGAATAGACGAGAATACTCCTGTAGTCGTTTACGGTGATGCCGATAAAAGCTGGGGTGGAGAGGGATGGGACTGCTGGGTTCTCTCATGGCTCGGGCACAAGGGACCGATCCGCCTTCTGAACGGGGGAATTCAAGCATGGAGAAGTAATAATTTCACAATAACTTCCGGTAATGATAAGAGACAACCAAGATCCGTTCGATATGAATATGTCTGTTAATCCACAACTCGATATCAGCACAGCAGAACTCAAGAAACAAAAGGACCATCTGACCGTTATTGACACCCGCTCATTTCTGGAATGGATACGCGGCCATATTCCGGGTGCAGTACATATAAACTGGACAGACTTGTATTCCGGCAGGGACCGCCGCCCTCTTTCGCCGGATGAATTCAAGAAACTTCTCAGAAAAGCGGGAATAGACACCAACAGGCCGATGGTCTATTACTGTACAGGGGGGATCAGATCCGCTTATGCATGGATGGTCCACCAACTTTCCGGGTTGAACACTGCTCGAAATTACGAAGGCGGATTTGAGGCGTGGACGAGGCTATCCGGCAATTAGCCATATCATTCGCGATATGCTATTTGTTTTCCGCGGTAGAGTACGCAACTCGTTGCCGACCATTGCATCCGAGATAGGATTTATAGGATTTGAAAGAGATAAAGGGAGGCCGGCGCTCTTCCTCCGGCCTTCCATGTCTCTGATGTCTAATGTTTCAGTTCCGATAAGTCCTTAAAGATCACAAAACAGAAACCTGCGGGAAATATGGCTAAGAACGGGACCGCCAGCCATGTCTCTCTCTGCCAGGCAAAAATAATTGGCATTATACTGTAAGCAAAAAGCATAACGTTCATGACCAGGTAAGGTGCCGACTGTTGACGATAAAGAGATGCCAGGCCCGGCAACGCATTGCGTCCTCTTATCCCGAATTTTGGTGTGCGCTCAAAAACTCCGCCCCGGCTGAAAATTCCTTTCAGGACAGATAACGCAATGCTCGGTGCCATACCAATGCTTAAGACCGGCAAAAGAAGGAGCCAGACAAGGGGAGTCTGTCTGTTCTGTTTGATCCTGTAGATAAAGAAATAAAGAAATATGGCAAAGCTCGTACCTATGAACAGGGGCAGATCAACGCGCATTAGCTGATAAGGCCCGACACCTACGCGCCACGTGATTGTCGGAAAAAGAGTGAGTGTCACGACAGCTCCCAGGAGCCAGCCGAAGTTTGCGAGAAGATGTGCCAAAGACTCGACCTTCACAGCCACCGGAAGAGGTGAAGAAAGAAGGCGGGGGAGGACCTTTCTTGCGGTCTGAATTGAGCCTTTCGCCCACCTCTGCTGTTGACCGCGAAATGAAGCCATGGTCAAAGGAAGTTCGGAGGGAACGGTAAGGTCATCAAGATAGATAAAACGCCACCCGGCAAGTTGAGCCCGGTAACTCAAGTCCAGGTCTTCAGTTACGGTATCCGCCTCCCATCCCCCCGTTGTTTCGATCGCCTTCCTGCGCCAGATACCGGCAGTGCCGTTGAAATTAAAAAAGAGTCCGCGTCTGAATCTGACCCGGTGTTCTATATCGAAATGAGGACTCAGAAGCAGTGACTGAATACCCGTCAGCCAGGAATGCTCGCTATTCAAAAACCCCCATCGTGCCTGTACCATGCCGACTTGTCGATCGGAGAAACAGGGCATCGTGCGAAGCAAGAATTCCCGGGTAGGGAGAAAGTCCGCGTCAAAGATTGCGATGAATTCACCTTTTGCCTGCGCGAGCCCGTAATTCAACGCTCCAGCCTTATACCCTTCACGACGCCCGCGCCGAAGCGCTTTAACATCTATTCCTTCTTTGCGCCAATAGCTTATCCTTGCATCGACAATGTCCCTGGTGTCATCTACGGAATCATCCAGTATCTGAACTTCCAATTTGTCTTTTGGCCATCTGAGTTGTGCAACTGCATCTATGAGACGCCACGCCACGAACCTCTCGTTATAGAGCGGTAATTGAACCGTGACAAAAGGCAATCGTTGGTTATGAAAACAGACCGCTTCGGTCGACATTGAGACTTCCGTCTCGCACTTCCGATGCCAGCAGAACAGAAGCCATAACCTGTGGATTCCATAAAGTGCCAGGCCTGACAGGGCTGCGAAATGAATTGCCGCCCAAATATAACCGGAACCTGAAAACACGATGAATATATCTATAACATAATTTCCATGCATTTCATCCATTGAAAATTCGAATGAATAAGTGAAGAATCATCTTCATTATCTATTTGACTTGAGTGTGTACCGATAGTAATTTACATAGCATCTGTCTTTTTTTGAATCCGTTTGCATAGAGAGGGGGAGTAATAGTGAAATCAGGCATCAAGAGAATTCTCGTTGCTATGTCGGCGACGGGTGTCTTTATACTCCTGTCGTGCCGGTATTTGTTTTGCGGGCGCATGGACACAATCAAAGGGTAAGTTGTATGACCGCGTTTCTCTGAACTACTACTATGCGGATGATGAATTTGACAGCGGCGGCAGGACCGATTTCCCCCTGAACGGAGAGTTCAAGGATTTCCATATTGGTAACTACATAGAATATGGTCTCACTGACAGAATAACTCTCATAAATTCTCTCTACTATAAAACAATAAGGAAAGAAGATGACGAAGTTAAACAACACACATGGGGGCTTGGAGATGTAGATGTTGCGGCAAAATATAAAATCGCCGAAGGTCCGTGGGGCGTTCTGTCCGGGCAGGGACTCGTGAAAATACCCGGACCTTATGACGGAGACATCTCACTTCCGCTCGGCAATAAACAATGGGACCTTGAGGCCAGATTGCTTTACGGCAGGTCGTTATATCCGCACATCCCCGGTTATGTCAACTTTGAGCTTGCTTACCGATTCAGATTTGGAGATCCTTCGGACGAACTGAGATATCTGGCTGAATTCGGTATGGATTTCACCAAGCGATTTTATGGCAGGGTCAAGCTGGACGGAATATGCAGTATGAACAACGGTGCGCACTTTGATACCAGTGGAAATCCAACAATCACGAATAATTTTGATCTGGGAAAACTTTTCATCACGGCTGGTTACAAGATAGCCAAAAGATGGGGACTGGAAGTTGAGTATACCCCCGAACTCTACGGCAAGAACACTGCGGCGGGCGCAACCTATTCTTTTGCTGTGGTATATCAGATACCGTAAACGCATCTATAGGATGTCATTCCGGCTTGTACGGAATCTTTCCTGCTTTAGAAGAAAGATTCCCGACCCGCCTCAGGCGGACCTCCGGCGGATTGCAGGAATGACACGCACAATAATTTATGACTCTATGTATAAGAGTACTTTTTTTTATAAATTCATGGCTTAATTAATTTTCTATTAATGACTATGCTCCATTCCCGGCATTTCCTCACTCTTCTCAGCAGGCGGGGTTGCTGTTTCCATATTGCCATGTTGCATCATTCCACCCATCATTCCGCAGCCCTTGCCCTGCATCATGCTCATCCTTCCCGTCATCATCCCTTGTTCTATCGTCTCCTTCAGTTTCATTCTCTGATCAGGTGTCAATTTTGATTTAATTGCCTCGACTGCTTTTATATGCAATAGACGGATGTCGGTCTCCAATGATCCAATCTGTTTTAGTTTTGATTCAACCGCCTTCATGTTTACAGAATCTTTGTCAAGCAAGTCCTTCAGATCAATTCTGGCGATAGATAAATCCGCTCTCTTTTTTATGGTCTCTTTCATGTTCGTTCTTACGATTTCCTTTACTGCCTCTTTCTGCTTCGCGTCAAGGCCAAGGCCCACAAGCTTGTTCAATATAGGGTGTTCACCCATCATGCCCGGACCCATCGCATCACCTCTCCCCATCATACATGGATCCATTTCAGAACCTTCACCCATCATGCCAGCACCCATCATTCCAGGTCCTTGAGCATAAGCAATCGCGACGAGTGCAAGAAGTAATGAAATGGCCGCCACAGCAACTAACTTTTTCATATTACACCTCCTATTTTTTAAATAACGATACATAAAGTTCGTGAAGAAGTCAACGAAAGAAGTGTTTGCTTGCGATTCGATGTACCATTTTAGTTGTTACATCTACTGCTATATAGTTCTCACATGTAGATACTATTGAAGATTTACAGTCGAAATGCGCAAAGCGACATTCTGATCAGAGGTGGCACTTTTTTGAGGGAAGAAACCGATTATAGTTACCCCCCCACTTCTGCTTTTGTTGATCTCGTAAAACACTTCCTGCATTCATTCCGGCAGAGGGATTCCTCACTATACACTCAACTCTTCGCATAATCTAAGAAATTCTTCTTTTACTTTCGTTAAAGACGGCAATTTGAGTTCATCTAATTCGTGATCTATCTTTTTAGCTGTTCTAAAGTCCAAGTCAGTAAGATAATTTTGTTTAATCTCGTCCGCGGTTTGAAAGTCATGAAACAGATGTTTCTCACTCTCGGTACGTCTTTTCACATTACTAAGCTTCCATTTAAGATCTTCACTTTTATAATCTTCAGGTAAGGCCCGCAGAATGGGGTCAAATACTTTTTGATTAAGAAATTTCAGCAATTCTTTTCTTTTTCCTTCATCTGTTCCTATCATTTGATTTAATCTCCTCGTTTAAAGAGTATTTTGAAATAGTGATACATTAATTATATACGCAAAATACCGAACTTTTAACTGGTAATTGATAAGGCAAATACTCAATAGTACTCTCATTAGCCACTTACAGGGGAAGAAAACAACAATACTTCCTCATATATGTATACGACATTTGATTGCACTGTTTTCTGCGTCCAAATGGAAAGAATATTCTTTGTTATATCTTTTGCACCATTCTTCAACATCACTTGTAAATGTTAAGGATGAGCCGATCACTTCAAGTATGTCTCCTTTTTTCATGGAGATTAATTTTCCTGCGATTTTCAAAATTGCACTTGTCCGATGAAGATGCGTTGTGTCTAATTTTTCAACTGCCATATTTTACAAATTTCATAAGCAAGTTCTTTCGCTATTTCTACACTACTGATAAATGATTACAGAAATATTACATGCAAATCAAGAACTGGCGAATTTTGGTAGTGTCAGCCCCACCACGATCATCAGGTCCGCCCGGTTCATCAGCGGCACGAAGCTCGGTTTCATCGGTATTGTTAGCGTCATCATCATCTGATGTGCATAGCACGTCGTGACAAAAAAGCGGTTATAAAAAAGAGGAAATTCACCATAACGATTGTCGCACCCGTCGGAAGGTTCAGCAGAAAGGATGAGTAAATTCCGGTAATCACCGATAATATTCCGGAAATAGAAGAAAGTATCATCGTATTTCTAAAGCTCTTTGCGATCTGGAGGGCTGTTACAGCAGGCAGTATCAGCAAGGCAGAGGTCAGCATAATTCCGACGACCTTCATAGTGAGGACAACGGTTATGCCTGTCAGAAGAACAAGGAGGGAATTGATCTTCCTTACATTGATTCCGGATATCCTCGCAAATTCCTCGTCAAAAGTGGTCGAGAAATATTCATTATAGAAAAGGAATACTACGGAAAGAACAATAACGGAAAGGATTATTGATGTGACGACTTCCGCACTGCTGATCGACAGAATATTGCCGAACAGAAAGCTGAAGAGGTCGACGTTAAAGCCGCCCGACAGACTGGCAATGATAACCCCTCCCGCGATACCTAAGGAAGATACAATGCCTATTGCCGCATCTCCATAGAGCCTCGCCTTTTGCATCAGCTTCATGATACCCAGTGAGCTTGCCATAACGATCGGAATCGCAACAAGAGAAGGCTGCTGTCTCAGAAGCAAGCCGATAGCGACGCTTCCGAAGGTCACGTGCGCGAGACCGTCACCGATCAAAGAAAGCCTCCGCAGTACAAGGAGCACACCCAGAATTGAGCACACGAGCGCGATTAACGAACCTGCGATAAAAGCTCTTCTGATGAATGAATACTGAAGTGCAGCGAATATATCCATATCAGTTATGCCTGTGGCATATCAGGTGCTGGGCAAATTCACCGAAATAGTGTGTCATATTCTCTGATAAGCAGAAGTTTTCGAAGCTTCCATAAAAGATTATCTTCTTATCGAGGTACAGGAGTTTGGAAGCATATTCCCCTATGCTTGCGATGTCATGGGTAACAAGAATAATTGTCACATTTTTGCTGCGGTTAAGCTCCCGAAGGACCTGGAAGAAGTTTTCTCTCGCTTCAGGATCAAGAGCTGTTGTCGGCTCATCAAGGATCAGCAGTTCCGGCTTATTTACAATTGCCCTTGCAACGAGGACCCTTTGCTGCTGGCCGCCCGAAAGCTCACCGATCAATGCATCCCTGATATCGATCACACGAGTCAAAGTCATGGCTTCATCTATCAGTTCCGCATCATCCTTCAAAATACGTTTTGGGAATCTCTTTCTTGAAAGTAATCCCAATGAAACAATCTCCCTTACGGTTGCCGGGAAATAGGGATTGAAATTTGTCAATTTCTGAGGCAGATAACCAATTTTATGCCGGCCTCCGAATGCAGACGGGTCTGTCCCAAACAGACTGACCGTACCATTCCCGGGCGGTATAAGACCAAGGATGATCTTGATGACAGTGGTTTTGCCCGAGCCGTTCGGCCCAACGAGTCCAACGTAATCGCCTTTTTCCACAGCAAAAGTCACTTCGCACAGCGCTTCGAGCGGCCCGTAGCTAAAACATAAATCTGCCACAGATAAAATTGGGCTCGTATTATTTGCATTCAAGGCCGACCCTCATGTTTTCAAGGTCCTTTTTGAGTACGTCGAAGAAAGAGAGACCTTGATCAAACTGATCCCTGGACAAATTGTGAGCGGCATTGAGAAGCAGCATTTTAGTTTTGGTTTCACCGGCGATAGTCTCGGCGATTTTGGGACTGGTTAACTCCTCGTAAAAAACATATTTGATCTTGTCCTTCTTTATCTGCTCCACGAGCTTGATCAAATCATTTGCTGTCGGTTCGGCATCCGGCGATACTCCCTGAGCTGCCAGATACTTCAAGCCGTAGCGCTTAGCGAGGTAACCGAAAGCATAGTGGCCGCCGTAGACGATTTCTCTGTCCTTGCAGGTAGCAAGGGTAGTTTTATATAAGGTATCCAACCCGGTCAACTCATTGCTGTAATTGTTTGCTTTCTGCTCGTAAAAATCCTTATTGGCATCGTCTTTTAATTGGAATGCCTGCGTGATGTTTTTAACCATTATTTTGGCATTGTCGAAATCAAGCCAGATGTGCGGATCAAGCGACCCTGCCGGCTCGTCGGCATCGTGGAATACTCCCGGAATCATTTTTGTGCCACGGCTCGCGTCTACGACGATCAGGTTCTTATTAACAGCTCCCTTGATGACGTCTTCAGCCCATGGTTCCATAAATTTGCCGGTGTACACAAAAACATCAGCTTCATTGATTTTGACAACGTCACTGGGCTTAGGTTCAAACGAATGGGCTTCCACTCCCGGTGGTAAAAGCAAAGACACTTCCGCTTTGTCCGCTCCGATATTTTTTGCCATATCATAAAGAGGGAAGAGCGTTGTTATGACCTTGAGCCTCTTCACCCGTGCTTGTTCCTCACCCCTTTTTGCGCATGCGAAAAAGGAACCTGCCAGAATGATAAAAATGAACAATACAACCAGCTGTTTAAATTTCATTTTTCACTTCCTTCTTGTCCAGGCAATTCCGGCAGTAACCGTTCACCTGAAGGATATGTGAAATTATCTTTCCTTTAAGTTTCCTTTTTACTTCTTTCTGTAGTTCCTCGAGTGAGCAAAAATTGATATCTTCAACGTTGCGGCATGAAAGACAAACAAAGTGGTGGTGGTGAGACCTGTTCGGACAAAAATAATAATAGAGCTGCCGGTTCGGATGGGTGACCTTTGAAATGATATTTCTTTCTGAGAGCTCCTCTAAATTACGGTAAATTGTCGGGAGGCCTATCCTCCCAAATTGTTCTTTCATTTTTGTCCATATTTCCTCCGGGCTCAAGTACGACGATTCATTCATAAGGATATTGAGAAGGGCAAGTCTTTTCGGCGTGTTTTTGAGATTTAAGCTTCTCAAAATGTTCGGGAAATTAGTATTTACGGCGTCATCTTGTATCTTAGGAGTTCTCATTTATCTATCCTTGTTAAATAAATATTTTTTCTTTCCTGATCTGCAATTTTAAATAGAAACCGTTTCTATTTAACTAGAACATGTTAAGAAAGTCAAGCCAGTTGTTGCGAGCTGTTAATTATTTTCAGTAATCACTGGTTGAGGTAACTTCTAAAAAGATGATCGCTATGTGAACTGGTGCCCTCTGTCAGGACCTCGCAGGGCGTTTGTAACAGGAAGCAAGTGGTCCCTGAAAGATCAGGTTGCTTTCATGTCAAAGAGGAGATCAAACATCGAGCGCTGCTTGTTCGACTGAAGGCTTCTTGGGGATCGTCAGCTGGTAGCCGCAGTCGGGTAGCGCCTCTGCGACCTGTGCTATTATAAATATCATGCACCCTATCCTGTTCAGACTCGGGCCTTTAACCCTGCACACGTACGGCTTTCTGGTCGCTGCCGGCTTTCTTACCGGTATCGCCTTTGCGGTAAGACAGGCAAAGAAGGAAGGCATACCTTCGGATAAAATAATAGACCTGGGCTTCTACATAATACTTGCGGCGATCATTGGTTCGAGACTCCTTTTCATCCTTGTAAATATCGGCCACTACGTCGCAAATCCGCTTGATATCTTTAAGATATGGGAAGGCGGTCTTGTCTTTTATGGCGGAATATTACTCGCCGTACCGACCGCGATATGGTATGTGACGAAGAATAGACTTGGGCTCTGGAATACCGCTGACATATTCGCCCCTTCGATAGCAATAGGTCACGCTTTCGGAAGGCTTGGATGTTTCGCCGCAGGCTGCTGTTACGGAAAAGCGGCAGCAGCCCTGCCGTGGGGTGTTATATTCACAGACCCTGACTGTCTTGCGCCGACGAACGTGGCCCTCCACCCGACCCAGCTCTATGAATCCGCAGGAGAGTTCATTAATTTCCTCATACTCATATCCTTAAGGAGATACAAGACCTTCAACGGCCAGCTATTTATGTCATATCTGGTCCTTTATTCAGTCCTCAGGTTTACGGTGGAATTTTTCAGGGGGGATGTTGAGCGGGGATTCATCTTTCAGAACCTCTCCGTATCGCAGGGAATCAGCATTGCGATCTTCTTAACGGGAGTTATAGGACTGGGTGTTCTCAGATGGAAGGAGAGAACCAGTTAGAGAGGCAGATATGCCTTCGGGTTCAGGTCAAGTCCCGCGATATTTCCTGCCATAAGATGATGATATCCGGCCGCAGCGATCATGGCCGCATTGTCCGTGCAGAGAGAAACGGACGGAATCAGCACTTCAATATCTCTTTCCTTCTCCCATATCTTTCATCCTCTTCCTCAATTCACTGTTTGCGGCGACACCCCCTGATAGAATAACGCGCCTGACGCCTTCCTTGTCTATCGCCCACTCCGTCTTTCTTACGAGCACATCGACAACGGCCGCCTGAAAAGAAGCGGCGATATCTTCAAAGCCACCCTTACCACCCTTCCCTGAAGTACGGATCGGGGGATTGCCTTTTAAATAATGCAATACCGCGGTCTTCAGTCCGCTGAAACTGAAATCAAGGCTTTCCGGAAGATACGCCCTCGGGAAGTCAACAAACTTCGGGTCTCCTTCGTGCGCAAGCTTGTCAATCACCGGCCCCCCGGGGTAGCCGAGGCCGAGAAGCTTTGACACCTTGTCATATGCCTCACCTGCCGCGTCGTCACGTGTCCTTCCGAGTTCTCTGTATTTGCCAAAACCATCAACCCTGTAAAGGCACGTATGTCCGCCGGAGACGATGAGTGCGATAAAAGGGAACGACGGTCCTCGGTCCTTCCAGAAAGGAAGAGAACACATGACCCTCCAGGTGGTTGACAGCGACGAGCGGTATCCCCTTTGTATAGCAGACCGCCTTTGCAAAAGAACAGCCCACAAGCAGAGAACCTATCAGGCCCGGACCGTGGCATACCGCTATCCCCGACAGGTCCCCAAAGCATCACCCGGCAGTTTTCAATGCCTCATCCACAACGGGCCATATCATTTCGACATGCCTGCGGGACGCAAGTTCCGGGACGATACCCCCGTATTTCTTGTGTATCTCCGTCTGACTGGAGACAACATTAGACACGATTCTTGTACCGTCCCCGACAATTGCGGCTGATGTGTCATCACAGGATGTATCTATACCGAGAATAAGCATCAGA
>CAVSHJ010000030.1:0-30889 GCA_963727725.1 Thermodesulfovibrionales bacterium | reverse complement strand
GAGATTTTGCACATTGTTTTTTGTTCATGAACAAGAAGGGTAGGACAATCTACCCTTCTTGTTTTATTAAACGTTAGAATATGTAATAAGTGGTTCTTCAGAGTTTAGTGCGGGGTCGTCATTCCGGCAGTGTGTTGAGCCGGAATCCAGTGACGTTGTTTTAAGTCGCTGGATGCCGGATCATCCCTAGGCGGACGGCATGACAAACAATAAAGCGTTCAGTTGTCGGGCTGTCAACCTCGGAGTAATCACAAACGCTAAAACTGAACGAATGAACGATTACCTATCCACAAGGTTCTCTGAAGAACCGGATAAAAAAAGGAGATCGGCTTTCCCATGTCCGTAAAAAACCTTGAATATTTCTTCAACCCCCGAAGAATTGCGGTTATAGGTGCAAATGAAGATAAAACTTCCATTGGTTATTGTATATTTAAGAATCTATCTGGGGAAAGGTTTCAGGGGTTCGGTGTATCCCGTAAATCCATCTATGGAAGCTGTACAGGGGGTTGAGGCGTATCCAAAGATTACGGACATCCAGCGTGAAATAGATCTCGCCATATTGGCGGTATCCTGCCGGGAAATCCCCGGGGTCCTTGAGGAATGCGGACTCAAAGGCGTGAAAGGGGTAACGATACTCTGTTTTGATTTCAAACACCGGGTCGAAAACTCATCGCTGCTGCAGACGACAATAAGTCAGATCTCACAAAAGTATGGGTTCCGGGTACTGGGCCCTGATTCCCTCGGATTCATAAAGCCCGGCATAGACCTTAACGCCAGTCTTTTTCCTCAACTGCCGCCAAAGGGCAATATCGCCCTGATTGCGCAGAGTGCAACGCTCTCCACCGCCCTGCTTGATTGGGCCATGGACAAGAACATCGGCATCAGTCATTTTATTTCTATAGGCACAAAGATCGATATCAGATTCGCTGACCTCATTGATTTTCTGGGTGTGGATCCGGAGACAAGGGCCATCATCCTCTACATTGAATCCATAACAAACGGACGCGGGTTCATGACCGCCGTGAGAAGTTTTGCCTCCAGCAAACCGATAATGGTAATCAAATCAGGGAAGTTCGATGTCTCCGCCCATGTGGCGCTGACACACTCCGGATATATGGCGGGCGAAGACAAAGTCTACGATGCGGCATTCGAAAGGGCAGGCGCCATCAGAGTTCACGAGACCCTTGACCTCTTCTATCTGGCCGAGTCCCTTTCCAAACAGCGGCGTCCGAAAGGAAAGCGGCTTGCAATTGTTACAAACTCAGGTGGTCCCGCGATAATCGCGGTCGATACACTGCTTCAACTGGATGGCGAACTGGCGAATCTGAGCAAAGAAACCATGGATAATCTGCAGGCCCATTTTCCATACTTAAGGCACGTGCAAAACCCTGTGGACCTCTTTATCGAGGCATCTCCCCATGATTATGAAGTGGCAGTGAGCAGCTGTTTGAAGGATAAAGAAGTTGATGGTGTCCTCGTGATCCACACACCCTTCTGCCTGTCCAATTCAAAGGAGATAGCAGAGGCGGTGGTTTCCGCGGTAAAGGTAAATCCGCACAAACCCATATTCACCACATGGATGGGTGAACAGCGTGTGCTTGCCTCGAGAGAATTCCTGAGCGGCCAGGGGATACCGACTTCCGTTTCCACCGAGCAGGCGGTCAAGAGTTTTATGTACATGTACCGGTACGATTATAACCTCAGGCTTCTCCTTGAGACTCCCGAGGTTATCCTCAAAGACTTCGAACCGGATGAGTACAAGGCCGAGGAGGTCATAAGAAAAGCGGCAGAGGAAAAGAGGCTCCTTCTGAATCTGAACGAAGTGAAGGACATACTTCTGTCATACGGGATACCGGTCATTCCGACCAAGGTAGTTCAGAGCGGTGACGAAGCGGTCGAAATTGCAGATTTTATAGGGTATCCCGTCGTACTGAAGATCGATTCGCAGAAGATCTTCCACAAGACTGAAATGGGCGGCGTCCATCTGAATCTCAGAGACCAGAAATCTGTAAGAGAAGCATTCAGGCAACTGGGAGAGCTTGCCGCGTCGCTGAAAGATCCGAAAGCCCATGTGATCATTCAGCCTATGGTCCTGGAACGTGGATTTGAAATGGTGATCGGCGCCAAGAAAGACCCTACCTTCGGGTCGGTAATAGTCTTCGGGACAGGCGGGATGCTCCTCGAAGCTGTAGAGGATTATGCCATAGGACTTCCACCCCTTAACCAGACCCTTGCGAGACGCATGATGAACAAGACAAAGATCTATAAACATCTCCTCTCGCAAAAGTCATTTGAGAGCATTTTGAGATACGTTGAAGAAGTGCTGGTGAGGTTTTCTCACCTGATCATCCATTTTCCGCAAATCAAGGAGATTGATATAAATCCTTTCTTTATCTCTAAAGACGAAGGCTTCGTGCTGGACGCCAATATACTGCTCGAGGCTGACGTGCTTGACGGGTTTGTGCCGGTGAGAGGAGATTTCTGTCCTCCCCACCTCTCCATCTGCCCCTACCCCGATCAATATATCGACATCTTCAAATTAAGGGAAGGCCCTGCCGCGGTCATAAGACCCATCCGTCCGGAAGATGAGCCCCTCATGGAAGAATTATTGAGGACTTCTTCGGAGCATACCCTGACGATGAGGTTCTTCCGGAAGATCTCTGAAATGTCACACGACGAGTTGACGAGGTTTTGTCATGTTGATTACGACAGGGAGATTTCCTTTATCGCCATCATGAGAGACGGCGGACGCGAGAGGATGATAGGTGAAGTAAGGATGAGCAGGCTTCCCGACCTCGAGAGTGCGGAAATGGCCGTCGTGGTCGGAGACCAATGGCAGGGGCAGGGCATCGGCAACGCACTCTGTTTGCACTGCATGAAAATAGCGAAAGAACTGGGGATAAAAAAGATGTTCATGGAAATCCTGCAGGCCAATTCGAGAATGCTGAGCAGGGCGGAGAAGATGGGCTTTAAGCGGGTCCCGTCGGATGAAGATTCGGTGAAAGTCGTCCTGGATCTTTAGAATAGATGAGAATCTGCTAAAATTTAATTAAGAGAAGTTTTATTTTTGTATATGGACAAAGATAAAGCCGGTATCAAACAACTCGTGATAAAGACTTATTCGGCTGCGGCTGCCAATGCATCATGCTGCGCTGCACCCTCAACCTGCTGTGCGCCGGGGACAAGCAACACAAGCCTTCTTGAAACAGGCAGACGCCTCGGATATTCGGATGAGGAATTGAAGACGGGTCTTGGAGAAGCGAACCTCGGACTCGGTTGCGGCAACCCTCATGCGATTGCAGACCTCAAGGAAGGCGAGACAGTCCTCGATCTCGGAAGCGGCGCGGGCTTCGACGCCTTCCTTTCATCCATGAAAGTCGGTCAAAGTGGTCGCGTGACAGGAATAGATATGACGCCTGAGATGGTGGCAAAGGCAAAAGAAAATGCGCAGAAACTCGGGATTGAAGAATGTGGAATTCAGACTGGGCGAGATCGAACATCTCCCGGTAGAAGCCTCTTCTGTCGATGTGATCATATCCAATTGCGTGATAAATCTCTCACCTGATAAACAGGCCGTCTTCAATGAGGCTTTCAGGGTACTGAAGCCGGGAGGGAGGCTCGCCGTCTCGGACATCCTGAAGAAAGGCGAATTCTCCGAAGCCATGAGAAAGAATGAAAACGCGTACACCGGGTGAATCACCGGATCTGTTCCCGTGGGGGAACTGAAGAAGTTTCTCGGCAAAGCCGGGTTCGAAGATATTGTTATTCAGGAAAAAGACAATACCGACGAGATTATCAGGAGCTGGAATTTCGGCGAAGGCGTCGAAAAGATGGTCTTTTCGGCATACATACAGGCAATAAAGCCCGCAGATTAGTTGGCCTGATAGGACTAAGAACTTTTATCTGACACTGTCTGAAAATAATTTAAACAGAAAAGGCGTAGCGGAATTGTTGCCGATGCGCCTTTCCTGTACTCATTATCTTCAGAGATTATCCTATTTCAGCCTCCGGACAAATCGAATACCCGCAGATCACCGGTACCTTAAAAACCGACACCTACCGAGACCCCGTAAACATGGACTTTTTCGCCATTCGTAATAAAGTCGACATTATATTCCGGAGTAATCGATACGCCCCTGGCGACCGGTATCTGATATGCTATGCCGGCACGCACAAGGAATTTATTCTCACTCTCTCTGTTCTCGAATCCCGGGGCCGCGAGCAGACGCAGGCCCATATACGGATGGATAAACACCGGAGCAGCAAAAACCCATGAGTCAAAGTCTTCCGTTGTATATTCAACCAGCGCACCCACGCCCAAGATGTCACTTATACGGTGCTCATAATCCAGTCCGACGGAAAAGCCATTCTCCTCGCTGTGATGGCTGCCTCCGAGAAAAAGTCCCACCTCGTTCTGTTCATGCCCCTCTTCTGATTCAGCCGCATATACTGCGGGGTTCAAGAATAAAGCGGTAAATATCAGGGCAACTGCCGCGGCCAGTAAAAGCTTCCTGTGGTTCCCGTTCTTTCTCCCGATTATCATTCCAGCACCTCCAGATAATTTATTTAAGGACAACATTTTACAATATATCCGATTATCGGGACAAGCTCTTTTGGAGGCAGCTGTCATGTCAGCCGGCGAAGCTACTTTTCAAGCGCGGCCTATCTCCTCCTCGAAAATCCATTGGTCATTATTTCCCTCGAGAGCCTCCACCTTCTGAATCTGCCTTCATAAGTCGCCAGATTATCAAACCGAAAACCTGATCATGGTGTCATTGATCAACCATGCAATTTGTGTTAGAATGTGTCAGATAGACTCGATAGATGCTAATATTTCGAGATTGCGAAGAAATTCGTATCAGATTACATCCTATTCTGGAATGTAATTCAGATCAGCGATAATGGCTTTTGGGTTAGTGGTATCAAATTCAGCGAAGTTGTGCCCAGTGTAAACGCATAGGTTTAAAAATCTTCTTGTTATTGAGATCGGATAGCGGAATACATCCCGTTCAAAACTGGGACAATCAAAAATTATAGCTGTGCCATAGCTTATGGAATTTAAGCTACTGATTAGACCATAGAAACCATTACACTGGTTATGCCAATCTGCAAGACAGATTTCGACGCAGATATCAACTTCCTCGACTGGATTCAATCAAAGGACCTGTAATTATCGGAAATCAATGTCTGGATAGGGGACAATGTCTTGATATTGTCCGGTGTAACAGTTGGTGACGGAGCGGTCACTAGGTGCAGGTTCGATTGTGACCAGAGATATACCTCCATATTCTATTGCTGTCGGCAATCCTGCAAGAGTTATTAAGAAGAGATTTAGCGACAAAATTATTGAACAATTACTGAGAATCAAGATGGTGGGATTGGCCTGAAGATAAAATCAGGCGCAATCGGCAGTTCTTTTCAACTGACTTTAGTAAAGAACCGTTTCTGGATATACATAGCCTAATTATTGATTGACTAAATATCGCATCGAGTTCTCAGTTGAGCCTAACTAATACGCTGGAATCGGACACGATAGCCTCAGCGCTCCCGGTGCATTTTGTGGTTCTAAACAAGGTTGGAAAGTTGGATTCCTCTATCTCCTCCTCCGCAGAAAATCCCTTGGTTTCCCTGCGCCCTTGGGCGGGCCGACCAGCCCGTCTTCTTCCATCAGTTCCATTATTCTCGCCGCCCTGTTATATCCTATCTTGAGCCTCCTCTGGACAGAGGAAATAGATACCTCTCCGGCAATCTCCCCTAGTTCGACCGCCTTCAGATACATTTCATCTCTTTCCCCGGCCCTCTCCTCATCATCCTCCTCCTGAACAGTCTGTATGCTCTCCAGTATCGTATAATCAGGCCTTCCCTGAGTCCTCACAAATTCGGTAACACCCCTTATCTCCTCCTCCGTAATCAATGCCCCGTGAACGCGCATGACCCTGGTACCCGGCAGCATCAGGAGCATGTCTCCTTTGCCGAGAAGCTGTTCGGCGCCCTGCGAGTCCAGGATCGTCCTCGAATCGATCTTTGAAGAGACCTGAAACGAAAGCCTGGCCGGGAAGTTTGCCTTTATGATCCCCGTGATCACATCGACAGAAGGCCTCTGTGTCGCAAGGATAAGGTGTATACCCGATGCCCTTCCCATCTGTGCAAGCCGGGTTATCGAGTCCTCGACGTCGTTCGGCGCGGTAAACATCAGATCGGCAAGTTCGTCTATCACAATGACTATGTAAGCGAGCTGTTCTTCATCCTTTACCTGAAGGTTATAGCTTTCGATGTTCCTGGCAGCCTTTTCCGCGAGTACCCTGTATCTCCTTTCCATCTCTATCACCATCTTTTTCAATGCCTCCGAAGCCTCCTTCGGGTTTGTTATGACGGGTGAAATGAGATGCGGGATATCCTCGTACGCAGACAGCTCGAGCAGCTTGGGGTCCACCATAAGCATTTTCACCTCTGAAGGTGTAGCCTTATACAGGATGCTCATGACCATCGAATTTATCGACACGCTCTTCCCGGAGCCCGTTGCGCCGGCCACAAGAAGATGAGGCATCTTTGAGAGGTCCGCCAGGACGGGCGCACCTGATATGTCCTTGCCGAGTCCGAGAGTCAGCTTTGACTTGCTCCTCTTGAAACCCTCGGATGAAAGTATCTCCCGAAGGGATACTGTCTCCCTCTGTTTATTAGGGACTTCGATGCCTATGACCGCCCTTCCCGATATCGGTGAAACCCTGACGCTCTGGGCCTTGAGCGCAAGCGCAAGGTCCTCGGAGAGAGAGACGATCCTGTTTATCTTCACGCCCGGCGCAGGCTCGAACTCATACATGGTGACGATAGGGCCCGGATGCACAGAGGTAATCTTGCCTTCGACGCCAAAATCATCAAGCTTTTTCTCTATCAGCGAAGAATCTGTGAGAAGTTCATCTTTCGAAGGTCTGGCTGCAGCCGCATCCGGCATACTCAGCAGGTCCAAAGACGGAATTTCATATCCCCCTGTCTTTCTCCGTCTGACCGGTTCCGGCCGTTCCGGTCGGGATACGTCCTGAGACACCGGCAAAGGTTCAGGTTCGGTGATGAGTATCTCCTGTTCTTCGGGGATGATCTCCTCCACTTCTTCTTCGGTTTTTCTTTTCTCCCCTTTTCTCCTCAGGGCTAATTCGGTCACCGAAACAGGACTGATAAGTATGATTGACGACAGAAACATGGAAAGCGAAAAGATGTATGCGCCGGGCAGGGAGAGAAGGCGGTCGGCGACAGCAGCTATGCCTCCGCCCGTAAGACCGCCGATCCCGTCGGGATAAGCCTGCAGCGAAACATGGAAGGTCTCCGAAAACAATGAAAAAAGCACCGAGCAGGATATAACGAACAGACATCCCCCAAGAAGATAGATCCTGTGCCGCTCTTTGCCCAGAAGGCGCTTGACGCCGTAAACAATTATCAGGACGGGAATAATGTAGGCGGCAAAACCGAAAAATATAATCAGCCATCCCGAAATATATGCCCCCGTGATCCCGCCCCGGTTCATCAGCGGTTCGGGGGGCTCTGTAGTCCTGAACAGGGGGACCGGGTCCCCTATGTAATAGGTGAACAGGCTCAGAACAAGATAAAGACTCCCCATTACAGAGAGGACTCCGGCAATCTCTTCCTTTATCCTCTTCAGCCTTTCAGCCATATCGCCGCTATTATAACAACAGCGAGTATAAACCGGTAGTAAGCGAAGAGATTCAGCGGGTGCCTCCTGAGAAAATGGAGCAGGAATTTTATCGCAATAAAACCGGTCACAAAGGAAGTGATAAGTCCCACCGCAAAGAGCTGGAGATCATGGCTGCCCTGAGCTATCGCTTTCCGGAAGTGAAGGACGGCGGCGCCCGCGATTATCGGGGTGGAAAGCAGGAATGAAAATCTTGCCGCAGCCTCCCTCTCAAACCCGCTGAAGAGAGCTGCCGAAATGGTGATGCCGGAGCGGGATACGCCGGGGATGATGGCGATAGCCTGCGCAATGCCGATAATGACTGCGTCTACGAGCCCCGTATTTTCCACATTTTTGTATTTGTACGCCTTTTCGGCGATGAGCATCACAACCCCCACGACGATCAACATCAGACTTATCAGGAGCGGGCTTCTCAGCGTATGTTCTGCGAGATCATTAAGGAAAAATCCTGCAATCCCTGCGGGGATTGACGCCACAACAATCAAAAGGAAAATCCTTTGCTTTCTCAGAATAAGGTCTATCCAGTCTTTCCAGAAGCATAAGAGAAGGGCGAGCAGAGTGCCTGCATGGAGGGCGATATCAAAAGTGAGAGTGTTCACCTCTCCGCTCCAGTTAAAAAACCATGGGAACAGGATCAGATGGGCGGTACTGCTCACCGGAAGGAATTCCGTGAAACCCTGGACGATACCCAATACTATTGCCTCTAACATATGCGCTTATTACTGTAACATGAAACATATATGAATGACACGGGCGACGCGGGATGGGAAATGTTAAATATTCTGCAGGTCTGCTGCGGACATTAATTCATGAAAAGCCGGGCGTTACGCCGGTAGATCTGCAGAACCGGAAGCAATATCCGTATTCTTCGGGTTAATGCGAGAAATGTGGCTGATGTTGAGCAAGTGTTTGAATTGTTCTGCCGCTATTTCTTGTCAGCATTAGATGCAATAACTCTTCTTCAGGCAAAACGAAGCTTATTGGGACGTTGTTACTTAAGTTGCAAAACTATTGACAAAGAAACAATTGATCAATAAAATACTGCCATGCCGCGACAAGCCAGATTGGATATGCCGGGAGCATTGCACCATATTATGGTGCGGGGGATAAACAAGGAGGCTGTTTTCAGTGACGAGGAGGACAAAGAACAGCTACTTCAACGGCTTGGGATAAATCTTGTTGACGGGCAAGGTTTCGTATATGCCTGGGTGGTCATGGACAATCATCTGCATCTTCTTATCAAAAGCGGAAAACGAGGCATATCCGATACAATGCGAAAACTTCTGACATGGTATGCCCAGTATTATAACCGTCTCCATAAGCGGAGCGGACATCTTTTCGAGAACCGCTACAAATCCATACTATGTGAGGAAGAGACATACCTTCTTGCTTTAATCCGCTATATTCACCTGAATCCGATGCGGGCCGGGATAGTCGGAACCTTGGAAGAATTAGATGAGTATCCCTGGAGCGGTCACAGTGCGATAATTGGAAAGGTCAGTCGGTCATGGATGGACATCGATTATGTGCTTTCGCAGTTTGGTATGAAGAAGAGGGCCGCCGCGAATGCATATAGTAAATTCGTAGAAGAAGGCATGACGACGGGGCGAATCTCTGAACTTACGGGAGGCGGACTTGTCAGGCGTGGGGGAGGCTGGTCAGGGGTAGTGGCCACGAGAAGAAAAGGGCAGAAAGAAGAATTCGACGAGCGGATACTCGGAGGGGTGAATTTTGTGCAAGAGGTACTGAAGGAAACGGAAGACAGACAGATAAGGCAGCTGAAGATACAGCGACGAGGAATAACGATAGAAACAATAATAGAGGAAGAGTGCTCAAAAACGGGAATCAGCGTCAAAGAGGTGAAGGCAGGCAGTCGCAGAGGACCAGTGAGCAGACTCCGGGCCAAAATAGCATACCGGAGCAGGGAGAAACTTGGATTATCGGCAGCGGAAATAGCTCGTCATATGGGCGTGGCAACATCGAGTATTACGAGAGCTATCGATAGAGTTGATTAAGAGTGGTAGATAATGCAATTGCAGTAACAACGTCCCCAAGAGCTCAGGGCATTACACAACCGGCTCCTCAGACAATAAGAACTTTACATTTCAACTGCGAGTACGAAGTGAAGGAGATTTTAAGCCTTAGACCACGGTTAAAACAGGAGAAAAGAACGGCGAGGTGTAATTGAAGTCTTCACCTTTTCATCTCTTGAAATCTCGATTTAAAACGGCTTTAACCACTTCGACTAATTTCGCCGGAGAGGCGACCATTTTATTGAGAAACTCGTCCGCACCGGCATCAATAACCTTCTGCATGACATCCTGTGTGCCACCTGCGGAACAGACTATCACGGGGATTTCTTTCCAGTTTGGATGTAGTTTTAATATCGACAGCACCTTGAAACCATCCATTTTTTTCATATATAAATCGAGAATTATAAGGTCGGGTGAGAGTTCTGCGAGATATTTCACCGCTTCAACCCCGTCACTTGCTTCGATAATAGAGAAACCTTCCTGAACGAGGCTGCTTTTGAGTTCTTGCCGGTATGTGTCGCTGTCTTCAATCAGAAGGATCTTCTTTTCGGCTCCGTTTGGACAGTTTTAGTTGTAATGCTTTCAATGAAGCCCCGGATATCCGTTCTTTGTTCTTCATTCAAGTTGATAAATATGAGGCCCATTCCAATCCCCGGCTCACAATACTGCACCTTTGCTTTGACTGTTAACATCTTGCCTTTAAGAGGAATACTCACCTCAAGCACACTATCGATATTAAATGGTTGCACTGCGCACAAAAAAAGGCCACCCTCGCTTATATCAATGCTGGTAGAGTGCATCATCCCGTCTATCAGGATGTCTTCCCTCAAAGGTATTCTCTCGTATTTCCTGCGCTCTTTTTCATCCTTATTACCCATCTTTTTCAATTATATGATGACTAACCTGTATTGGCAATCGGAAATGTTGTTCTTCGTCTTATCATAGATTACGAAGCAGAAGGCACAGAACTGCAGCATTCATCGTCAAAGCAGATAAAACCCTAAACCTCGATGATAATCGGCATGATCATCGGCCTTCTGTCCATCTTATCCCTGAGGTACTTCTTCAGCGTGCTTCTCAGCTTCGCCTTGAGGAGCGAGGAATCGGACAACAATTCTTTATCGAGGCCCTTTATGGTATTCGCAAGGAGGTCCTTCACATTGCTGATGATCTCCTGGGAGGCGTCCTCGAATACGAACCCCCTCGATATGACCTCCGGACCCGAGACGATATTCCCCGTCAGTTTTTCTATCGCGAGGAGTATAAGGACTATTCCGTCATGGGCGAGTCTCAGACGGTCGCGGAGCACCATCTCTTCCACGTCCCCCATGCCCTTGCCGTCAATGAACATCCGCCCTGAATTCACGCTCCCGTTCCTTCCAGCTCCCTGGTCTGTGATCTCAAGGACATCGCCGTTTTTCAGGATAAAAATATTTTCTTTGGGGATGTCCTGCTTTTTTGCGAGCATTGAATGGTAGACAAGGTGCCTGTACTCGCCGTGAACAGGCATGAAGTATTTCGGTTTGATAAGGTTGAGCATGAGTTTCAACTCTTCTTTTGAGGCATGTCCGGAGACGTGCACCTCCGATACCTTCTCATAGATGACATTCGCACCCCGCCTGAAAAGATGATTTATGATCTTCCCTATTGACCGCTCATTCCCCGGGATCATCTTCGCGGAAAGTATGACCGTATCTCCGTCCTTGATCTTGATATGCTTGTGCTCGTCCGTCGCAATCCTTGAAAGCACGCTCATCGGCTCTCCCTGACTGCCTGTTGTGATAATTACAACTTTATCGTCATCGAGGTTCTTAAGGTCCTCCAGCCTGAGCCAGGTTTCGCTGGGTATCCTCAGGTACCCCAGGCTAAGCGCTATCTGCGCATTCGATACGATGCTCTTGCCGCAGAGGATCACTTTCCTCTCAAATTTCACCGCCACATCTATGGCCTGCTGAATCCTGTGGATATTTGACGCGAACGTCGCAATGACGATCCTTCCGTCTGTTTTTGAGAATATGTCCTCGAAGGCCCGCCTGACCTCTTTTTCAGAAAATGTGAACCCGCCTTTTTCAGCATTTGTGCTGTCCGACATAAGGAGAAGCGTACCGTTTTCTCCATATTCGGCAAATTTGTGAAAATCCATGAGCTGGCCGTCAACAGGGGTCGGGTCGAGCTTGAAGTCTCCCGTATGCACTACCAGTCCCACAGGCGTTTTGATACCGAGGCCGACACCGTCGACGATGCTGTGAGTTACCCTCACAAACTCCACCGAAAAGACGCCGAGATGAACGACGTCCCTCGGCATCACAGGGACAAGTTCGGCGTTCTCAAGGTTATGCTCGCGGAGTTTTTCTTTCACGAGACCGAGCGTAAGGGGAGTTCCGTATACCGGGACAGTGATCTCCTTTAACAGAAAAGGGAGGGCGCCGGTATGGTCCTCATGGCCATGGGTGAGAACGACCGCCCTGACTTTCTCCCTGTTATTGATCAGATAGGAAAAATCAGGGATAATAAAATCTACTCCGAGGGTGTCCTCATCAGGGAACATGAGACCGGCATCGACAACGATGATATCATTTCCGAATTCAAAGACGGTCATATTGAGGCCGATCTCCTCAACGCCGCCGAGAGGGATTACAGAAAGCGCGTTTTCCACTAATGTCTTATTATATCAGATCATTTCCTCTTTTGCGTTCTCTCCCTCATCTCCGCGGCCAGCCTCCTGATATCCGTCAAGTCCCTCTGCATTTCGCTCCAGCCATACCAGAACGTATAATCGGGGTTTGCGTGGAATGCGCCCTGGAAAGTCCTCATCCGGTGTTCGAGGAACATCACAAAAAGCTTCTGTTCTATCACGGTCGGAGCATCGGAGAAGGTGAGTAAATCCGGATACGCATGGACATACTTCAGAGGTTTCTTGAGTATCCCGTCTTTATACAAAGCGGCAACAGTGCGTATCCCCTCGGCCATCAGATGGTCTGCATTCCTGATCATTTCATCGCTCTTTGCGAGTTCACCTTTTGCGAAATTGACGGAGTGACACTGGCTGCAGGTCTTCACCATCTTGTCACGTTCTCTCTGCCAGTCCTCCTGGGTCAATCTCGCAACCTCGGCCGATTTGACTACCCCCAGCCTGGCTGTCGGCTTGCCGCCGGGGTCAAGTACGCCGAGCGCTTCGAGTATTGTTGTGCGGTCCGCTGCCCACTGTTTGTCCTCCGGCATGGGAAGACGGACTGCAAGGAAGCCCCATGCCGTCATATTTGTGTGGCTGCCGTCCTGCATGTGGCAGGTCTGGCACGTTGGCGCCGCAGCCGCCGCAGGAAGAAGACCAAGTCTGCTTTAACAAAAATCTTACGCCGTGCTTTGACGACGAGAACATTTCCCACTGAGGATGGTCAAATCCCATGTGGCATGTTTCACAGGCCTGGGGCTGGCGGGCCTCCGTGACGGAGAATACGATGGCGGGTGTGACATACGTCGCAGGATGCGAGACCGAAATCCGCTCCCTTTTGCTGCAATGCTTTCAATTCCGCTTCCGTCTTCAGACCGATCCTGTGACATCCGCCGCACCCCTTTTTCCCTTCCATTAACGCCATCGGCTGCCAGTGGGCAGTCGGCATCGCCCATTGTGCGGCCCATGCAAATGCATGTTTGCCTTTCTTGAACTGTTCGACCTGCTTTTCATGGCATGGCGCGCAGGTGTCCGGCAGCGGTCTTCTTGCCTTTGCGGCGTCTTCGGCAGACTTGTGCAGGTCTCCATGACATACCGCACAGTCCACACCCTTCTGACTGTGTTTACTCAGTTCCCAGTCGGAAACGATATTGGGGGTAACCTTCCTGTGGCAATCAACACACTCCTGAGCAAAAACCAAACCTGCAAACAGAATAACAACCACTGCGGTCATAACAGCGATAGTCCGTAAAAATACAGTACGCATGACTCCTCCTCCGGTTCTCTTCGAATTCTCCGTTTCATACGAATTATAGCAAAAACGTATTTGGTTGATAATGACTTTTTCGCCGTACTTCCTTTAAAATCAAAGAAAAAAAGGAGACGTCTGAATGGAAGATCTAAAACACTCGGAAACGTGGAGGGTTTTCAGGATACAGTCGGAGCTTGTGGAGGGTTTCGAGACCCTCAATGACCTCGGACCTGCTGTTGCCGTATTCGGCAGCTCAAGGATGAAAGCCGGTTCCCCTTACTATGAAAAGGCTGTCGAACTCGGCAGAAGGCTCTCAAATGCGGGATTTTCGGTCATCACAGGCGGAGGGCCCGGGATTATGGAGGGGGCGAACAGGGGAGCCCACGAAGGGAAAGGGAGATCGGTCGGGCTCAACATAGAGATACCCCTGGAACAGCAGCCGAATGAATACCAGGACCTGTCTCTGTCATTCAGATATTTCTTTATAAGAAAATTGATGTTCGTAAAATACTCGATTGCGTTCATCATCTTTCCGGGCGGCTTCGGCACGATGGACGAATTGTTCGAAGCGCTCACACTTTCGCAGACGAAGAGGATCGGTGTATTCCCGATCGTGCTTTTCGGCAGGGACTACTGGAAAGGTCTCATCGACTGGTTCAAGTCGACACTCGTACCGAATAATGCCATAGCACCGGAGGATCTGGACCTCCTTTCAATTGTCGATGACATACATGAGGCATGTGAGATACTCATGGAATATAAAAGGACTTTTGAGATTGCAATGCCTGAATGCAACAAAGAACAGGGCTGACGGTGCCCTTGCGGAGGAATTATATTCTGGGGTGTTCTCTCCTGTAATCCCCCGGCCTTTCCCTGAGTCCTTCGCCGCTCCAGATACCGAGCCGCTCTTCCCTCGCCTTACGCTGGGCGGACCGCAGTTCGCCGGCATATCTGACGTTTGGTGGAATCGTAAAAAGCATCGCATAGCCGTTCCTCACCATTGACAGGTTGATAAATTTCCCGTCTGCCGTCTTCAGATACGCGAGGACACGGCCATACTTATCCCTCTTGTCGACGTCAAATTCCAGTTCGACCTTCCAGCCGGAAGAACCCAGCAGGGTCTCAAGGTATTTCTTCGCCTCGGTACCCCAGGGTTTCTGGCCAAGTTCGGGCGCATCTATCCCTATAAGCCTGACTTTCTCCTTCCTCTTGTCAAGAATCACGCTCACGGTATCCCCGTCCGATACGGATATTACAGGCACAAAAGAATCTGTGGTGTCCTGCCCGGAGAGAGAAAATCTCTCATGCGCCAGATAGAAAATCGCAACGAAAATAAAGAAGAGCGAAGAGATGAATTTTATTTTTTTCAGGTGAGAAGGTTTCTTTTGCATTGTTCTATTATATACTCTTCATTCCCGCATTACGCGGTCGTTTGTGAATTGCGTCATCAAATCAGTATAATTACGCTGTGAGGACGGTGCCGGGAAATGAATCTGTACAGTAAGAGAAAGATAATCAGGAAGCACAATACCTCTTTTCAGGAAACTGAAGATGTCCTTGCTGTCGAGAAGAGACTCAGCGTTTCTCTGAGCGGAGAGGAACTGATAAGTCTTTACTGCACGCCGTCAATGATAATGGAACTCCTCATAGGCTTCTTCTTCACGCAGGGACTGTTACAGGACAGACTCTCTGCGGGTGACATAGATATAACTTACGGAGATGAGATAAGGGCTGATATCGTGAATACCCGGGTTATTCGGGAAAAAGGGATACTGATACGGTATCTCGGCGGAATCAGCCTGGAGAGGAAGAGAGAATTCGAAAAAGTCACGGATGACTTTTCTCTTCCCGCTCAGGCGTTTAAGACTATTTTTGCTGAATTTCAAAAAAAGTCTGAACTCTTCAGGCTCACGGGTTGTTTCCACAGCGCCGCGATATCTGATGGAAATAAAATCCTGGTCGTTCGCAGAGGACATAGGCAGGCATAACGCCGTTGATAAGGTCATCGGATCCTGTATCCTCAATAACATGCCGTTTGCAGGGAAACTACTGCTGGTAAGCTGCAGGATCTCCTCGGAGATTGTATCGAAATGCCTGAGCTGCGGCATACCTGTCCTTGCGAGCGTGGCTGCGCCGACCGGCCTCGCAGCCGACATGGCCGAAAAATACGGCGTCACACTGGTGGGATTTGTGAGGCAGGACCGTCTGAATATTTATACGAATTTTCAGAGGATTATCAGATGATATCTCCGGATCAGTTGTGGGCCGGATGAACCGACAGATAAATTGAGAAAGAAGCTGGCCGGGGAACAGCGGATACTCGAAAGAAGGGAATTCAAGAATAATATTGCGAAGTACCTGCTGATTCACCCGATAAATGTTGCCGGCCTGATTGTGGGTGAGTTGAGATCGCGTGTCGACTTGTCCCTCCGGCACAGCGTAAGGGCGTGGAGTCGCGGCTTCACCCGCTTCAATTATCGCATTTACGGGCTGGCCCGGTCAGGCAATCCGGGCGAATTCCTCTCGGATTACAAAGCTCTGAGGCAGGAACATATTAACAGCCGGTTCGCAGAGATGGTCACAGACAAATTGTCTTTTTCTCTGTTGATGAAGCAGTGCGGAATGCCGACGCCTGAAATCTACGGAGTTGTTCGGAACGGCATCTTTTCTCCACTGCACCGAACGGGGAGAGCGGAGCCTGCGGGATTCCTGAAAGAATTGCGCAGACCGGGAGACCGCATCGTTTTAAAACCTCTGTCGGGTTGGCACGGCTTTGGTTACCTCATGGTAGAACAAAGCAACAATGGATACCGCGTGAACGGGGAGGACGCCACAGTAAAAGATGTAACCGACATGGCGAGCGAACTCAACAATTACATAGTCACCGAATTTATAAATCAGGGAGAATACGCTGCCGGGTTGTACCCGCATACCACAAATACTATACGCATGCTGACATTGGTTGACCCGAAAACCGCGACGCCGTTCATTGCCAGGGTTGTGCAACGTATCGGAACTTCCCGATCTCAGCCCGTCGACAATTTCAAAGGGGGAAGCGGGGGACTAAGTGTCCTTGTTGATCCTGATAACGGTAACCTGGGTCCCGCAGCGATGGCGGACGCGAAAGGCCGTGTGACATGGCATGCCCGCCACCCCGAGACCGATGCAAGGATCGAAGGAGTTGTTGTTCCTGCATGGAGCGAAATCCGGAGCAGCATTCTTGAGTGCGCAAGCAGGATTGCGTTTGTCCCCCTCATCGCCTGGGACATCGCCGTGACTCATACGGGGTTTTCCGTTATAGAGGGGAATCCCTGGTCGGGTATGCCGGTCATGCAAATCCACGGCCCGATACTTACGGACCCCCGAATAAGGCGCTTCTATAAATATCACCGTGTAATTAAATGACGATCGTCCGCAAAAATGCATTTCAGTTTTTCTCGTGCAAGCATGTGTAGAGCATGTCCTCTAAATCAGAGGACTGCCTTCTTGAATTCCTCTATGCCGATGCGCTGGATAAAGCGCGGCATCCTTTCCCTTGGTCTGGCATTCTTTGAGTAATAATCAAGGCATTTCTCTATAAGCGCAAGGGCTTCGTCATCGGAGAGCTTTTCCGCAATGACGTCCCCGATGCGCGGCCTTCCTCCTGAATTCCCGCCGACAATAACTGTCCAGCCGTCAGGAGCCGCAAACGCCCCGATATCTCTGAGGTAGCTCTCAGCGCAGCAAAGTCTGCAGCCGGAGATGCCGAGCTTCGTCTTGGCTGAAAGATAGCCTTTCTTGCCCACGTACATCTTCTCGATCTTTCCCGCGAGCCCGAGGGAATCTCCCTGACCGAATTTACAGGTTTCGATACCGGGACAGGCCTGCACATAATGAACACATAAGCCTTCGGCAGGTCCGACTTCCATTCCAAGGTCATTCCAGGCATTTTCAACGTCCTCGGGTTTCATGCCGACCAGCGCAATACGCTGACCCGATGTGATCTTGACTATCCGGACATTATACTTGCGTGCAACCTGTGCCAGTTTTTCAAGGATCTCCGGAGTGAGGACTCCCATCGGAATCCTCGGCACAATCGCATATGTCTTCTTGTCCCTCTGGAGAATGGCGCCTCTTGGTCCTTCACTCATAAACAACTCCTCAAGTTTTATGTTTTCACTTTTTGCAGATTACTCTTCACACTTTACGGTTTCACGGTTCTTGCTATCACCGTCTCCCCTGCCTTGACCTTATCACCCAGTTTGACCGTAACTCCTACATCTTTCGGAAGATAGACATCGAGTCTTGACCCGAATTTTATCATGCCGTATCTCTCTCCGCGACCGAGTACGTCGCCGACTTTAACCCTGCACACGGCCCTCCTCGCAAGAAAACCGGCGACCTGCCTCACAAGCACCCTTCCGCTCCCTCCATCAAGGACCATCACGATATTTTCATTCTTCATTGACGACTCATCCCTGTAAGCTGCCAGGAACATGCCGGGTGAATGTTTTATGAGGCTCACCTTTCCTTCACAGGGGGAGCGATTGATATGCACATCAAGAGGAGACATGAAAATACTTATCTCTTTTGCGTCTGATTTCAGGTAATCCCTTTCGTATACATCCTTAACAAGGATAACTTTCCCGTCGGCAGGAGAGACAAAAAGACCCTCTCCCGACGGGATCTTCCTGTCCGGATCCCTGAAGAAAAAAGCCATAAAAAGCGTCAGACCGATAAAGAAGCAGGCAGCAAGCAATGAAGAATAATAGAAAACGGCACTGCCCGATTTCGAACTCCAGAGCAGGAACACCGACGCTATGACTGATACGAGAAGGGATACGAAGATAAAAGGATACCCTTCAGGGGCGAATTTAATCACGCCTTCGATTTGTCAACGAGTTTTCCCTTTTTAAGCCACGGCATCATAGCCCTGAGCTTTTCACCGACTTTCTCGACAGGATGCTCCTCACCTTTTCTCGTAAGGGCGTTGAACACCGGTTTGTGCGCTCTGCATTCAAGGATCCACTCTTTCGCAAACTGCCCGGACTGTATCTCATTCAGTATCTTTCGCATCTCATCCTTTGTCTGTTCCGTGATAATGCGCGGTCCCCTTGTGAGGTCCCCGTACTGGGCGGTATTACTTATGGAATACCTCATATTGGAGATTCCGCCTTCATATATGAGATCAACAATCAGCTTCACTTCATGGAGGCATTCAAAGTAGGCCATCTCCGGCGAGTATCCCGCTTCGACGAGGGTCTCATATCCTGCGGTGATGAGGGATGTGAGGCCGCCGCACAACACCACCTGTTCTCCGAACAAATCGGTCTCGGTCTCCTCCCGGAAAGTGGTTTCTATCACACCTGCCCTCCCCCCGCCGATTGCAGACGCATAGGCGAGCGCAAGCTTTTTGGCGTCCCTTGAGGGGTCCTGCTCCACAGCGATAAGGCACGGTACCCCGCTGCCTTTTATATACTCGGATCTCACAAGATGGCCGGGACCTTTCGGGGCAACCATGAAGACATTCACATTTGACGGGGCAATTATCTGCCCGAAGTGGATGTTGAAGCCATGAGCAAACCCAAGATACGCGCCTTTCTTGATATGTGGAGCGATTTCCGCCCTGTATATATCCGCCATATATTCGTCCGGCACAAGCATCATGATGACATCCGCCTTTTTCGCCGCCTCTGCGGGCGTGAAGACATCGAAACCGGCTTTTTCCGCCTTCTGCCAGCCTGCTCCGCCTTTTTTAACGCCGATGATAACGTCTGTGCCGCTTTCCTTGAGATTATTCGCATGGGCATGTCCCTGGCTTCCATAGCCCATTACGGCTACTTTTTTCCCCCGAAGAATCTTCTTGTCTGCATCCTTATCGTAGTAAATCTTGACCACCATGACCTCCTTCAATGTTTTGTATTAATACACGACTATTATAGTACAACTTCGTCTCTTTTTCTCCATGAACCGTTAACCTCCAAAAAGCATTCAGTCTTTTGGGTGCAGGCATCCCTTCATTTTCTCACCACGAGCACAGGCACCTTTGTCTCCTTATTGATTACCCCGAAGGTGACGCTTCCCAGGACCGCTGCCTTCAATGCACTCTTGCCCCGGGATCCTATTATGATCAGATCAAACTTTGATTTCTCGGCCTCCTTTATAATCTCTTCGACGGGATGACCTGTCCTGATAACGCGACTTGCGCGCACTTTGTTCTTCGCGCAGATTCCTTCCGCTTCGTCGATATATGCCTCAGCGGCCTGTCTTATATAGTCTTCTATCGGTTCTATGAGGTGTGTAGGTGTTGCCGCGCCCGAAATCGAGAGCGGGACAAGTGAGCCCTTATCTATGACAGTCATGATCGTAATGGTTGCGCCCGTCTGCTTCGCAAACTCCGCAGCATATTCAACAGATTTTTTCGCTGCCTTCGAACCGTCCGTTGGAACAAGAATCTTTGAAATCATAAACCCTCCCTTTCGTTTCCACTTTATATTTATTCCCGAACCCGGCGATAGGCAACTCAATTGCCTGATCTACCCGTCATTGCGAGCACCTGAAGGGTGCGTGGCAATCTACCTCAAAAGAGGCTGAGATTGCTCTGCGTTTCACTCGCAATGACAATCTTTATCGCCGGATTTGGGTTATCCCCTTCTTGCCCTAAAATATCTGAAAAGCAGATAGATTGCAAGAGCTACGACAAAAATGAAAATCGCAACATGCTTCACCCTCGTAATATCATTCTTTATAATCTCGAGACTTTGCCCTCCCATATATCCGGCTCCGGCCATCAAGCCGATCGTGAATATCGCGGTAACACCGTCAACAACAAGAAATCTCAGGGCAGACATCCCCGTGATACCGGCAACAATGAATATCTGGGCCCTAAACCCGACAAGCTGTCTGCCGAGAAGAATCACGAGTATCCCTCTCTTCCTGAACTTGTCTTCAAGCCTGGCGATCTTCCCGGGAGAGAGAAATTTCCTGAATCTCTTGTGAGTTATGACCGCTCTTCCATATTTCTTACCGACAAGGTACAGGGAAAAATCCGTCATGAGAATCCCGGAATATACCACAGCAAGCGCAGGGATGGGCCTCACGACATCATGGGATATCAGGAATCCGCACAAGATGAGAGTAGTATCCTCGGGGAATGGAAACCCGATCCCTCCCAGGATGAGAAGAATGAAAAGTCCCGCATAGGGAAACTGTTGCACAAAGTTTGAAAAAGACATGTATGAAATGTGTCGAACTGCCTAAGCCGATTTCAATGCGCCTTGATAAAATTTCGTTGCGTATTCTTTTGCCATCCTGCGTGCACTGAAGAAGGGCCCGATGCTTTTTATCGCTTCCTTCATGACATTGACCCAGTCATTCGGAATTCCGAATTCATCCACCTTATAATATAAGGGAATAATTTCTCTCTCGATGATATCATAAATCGCCTCCGCGTCCGTGTTATCACCTTTCCCTTCGAAAGCCCATCCGTTCCTGCCGTTGAACCCCTCTATCCACCACCCGTCCAGAATGCTCAGGTGCGGAACGCCGTTCAATGAGGCCTTCATTCCACTCGTGCCGCAAGCCTCCAGCGGAGGTATCGGATTATTAAGCCAGACGTCAACGCCGTGCACCATGTACTGCGCCAGCTGCTCGTCGTAATTTTCGACGAATGCAATTCTGCCTCCAAGCGCCGGGTCGTGCGCGAAATTGAATATGCGCTGAAGTATCCTCTTGCCGTCATCGTCTGCCGGGTGCGCCTTCCCTGCAAATATTATCTGGACGGGCCTCCAGCGATTGTTCAGAATTTTCCTCAGCCGTTCCGGGTTGCTGAATACCAGGTCGGCCCTCTTGTATGCGGTTACACGACGCGCACATCCTATCGTAAGCGCCGTGGTATCGAGCAATATGCCGCTTGTTATCAGATTGATCGGATTCACCCTGTCTTCCACCCACCTCCTACGGGCCTGCTCCTGAATGAAATTGATCAGCTTTATCTTGAGCCAGTTGTGGACTTTCCATAATTCCTCGTCGGGTATGTCGTCAACCGACTTCCACATGACTTCATTATCGTGCTCTTTCAGCCAGTCCTTGCCGAGATATTTGTTGAAGAGAAGCTCAATCTTCGGCTCTATCCAGGTAGGGACATGGATACCGTTGGTTATCGAATCAATGGGCACTTCCTCTTCTTTCTTATCCGGCCACAGCGACCGCCACATGCGGCGTGTGACTTCGCCGTGCTTCCTGCTGACGCCGTTATGGTATCCGGACAGTCTGAGAGAAAATGCGGTCATATTGAAGCCCCTGGACGGTTCATTCGGATCAATACCGAGATGGAAAAAAGCATCACGGTCGAGACCGAGATAGGGATAGCAGATCCTGAAATACTTGTCCATAAGATGAAAGGGGAAGACATCATGTCCTGCGGGAACGGACGTGTGGGTAGTAAAAATAGTTGTATCACGCACCTGTTTTACCGCGTCTTCAAAGGACATACCTCCCTCCCTCCGCTCTCTTATCCGTTCCAGTATCGAAAAGGCGGAGTGGCCCTCGTTCAGATGCAGGATAGAATAACTGATGCCGAGGGTTTTCAGCATCGCAATGCCTCCGATGCCAAGGATTATCTCCTGCCGAAGGCGCTGTTCGATGTCGCCAATATAAAGGTGGTAGGCGACTCTCCTGTTCCACGGGTCATTCATTTCAATATCCGTATCCATCAGATACAGCGGAACGCGTCCGACGTCCACCTTCCATACGGCGATAAAAACAGGCGGGTCAACAAAAGGGACCTTTACTGTGAGATGCTCGCCTTTTTCATTCAGCACTCTTTCGATCGGGGCGGCGTCTCTCTCGACCGCTTCAGCGACATCTTCCTGCCACCCGTCCATCCGTATCCTTTGACGCAGGTAACCTTCCGGATACATAAAACCTACCGCCACCATCGGCACGCCGAGGTCGCTGCATTCCTTGATATAATCACCGGCCAGAAACCCCAATCCGCCCGCATAAAACGGAAGCGAATGCTGGAGTCCGTACTCCGCGGAAAAATAGGCGATCGGCTCGCAGCCGGGGCCACCGATGTATTCCGAGAACCAGCATTCCCTGGTTTCGATATCACTGCGGAACTTCGAAAAAACGGTATCATAATGCCTGAGGTAATCGGGATCATTCGCAAAAGACTTCAGGACATCCCTTGGCAGGTCCTTCATCATCGCCACCGGGTTATGACCGCTTTCTTTCCACGCAACCCTGTCCAGCATCTTAAACAGCATTCTGGCTGCGGGATGCCAACTCCACCATAAGTTATAAGCAAGTTCCGCAAGCTCGGATAACCTCTCCGGAACCCCGGCAAATCCTTCTCTCATACCCCTCTCCTCTCAGGTCCGAAAATGTATTTCTGCAGCTGCAGGTTCAGCCGCGCCTGGAGCCGGTCCGCTATCATCCATCTCGCAAGGTCTTCCGGGTAGAGAAGCCCGTATGCAGGCGAAAGCAGTATCCGGCACTTTTCCAATAGATTATGTCTGTAAATCAATTCCTTTGCCCATTCATAATCTGCGCCGTCTGTTATGACAAACTTCACCTCATCGGTCTGTTTCACAATATCCAGGTTAGACAGGTCCATTTTTTCGCTCATACCGCTTCCCGGTGTTTTTATGTCAAGTATCACGACAGCCCTCTTGTCGACCTCCTTTATACTCAGTGAGCCGTTCGTTTCGACGAGGACTTTGCAGCCGGTCTCCGCCAATTTCTCTATCAGCGGATAGACATCTCTCTGGAGGAGCGGCTCGCCGCCCGTTATCTCTACAAGCTTTATACCGGCACGGCTGACTTCCCGGAGGATATCTCCCTCCGGACGCTCTCTGCCTTCCGTGTAAGCAAACTGGGTATCACAGTAAGAACATCTGAGATTACACCCGGTCATCCTCACAAACGTGCATGGAATACCCGCGTAACCTGATTCACCCTGAATGCTTGTAAAAATCTCACAGACCCTCATTTTCTATCTTCTTTCCATTTCAGTCCACTGCCTTTTCCGTCATGCCCGAAGTTCTCAGTCGGGCATCCATGGGCTTTCTAAATGGATTCCCGCCTAAAGACTGCGGGAATGACGCCTTACTTTTTGCAACATAGGTTTAGTCCGGGAATAACATTCGCACGAAAAAGCAGGAATCTACTGTTCTATTATATAATGATAAAGAGCGATTGAGAATGGCTGCGGTTATGCAAACTTCAACTTCTTCAAAATATGAAATATTGCGGGAGGTAGTGAAAGACTATCCCGGCATTCTGAGTGCCACGGAGCCCCTGTTGCGTGAACTGGACAGTGATTCCGGAAATTGGGGTTTCATTGTGAAGGAGATGAGGACATATGCGCTGAAAAACTTCTATCTGCATGACCATAACGAAAAGGGCACAGATGTAATGAGGACGGTCATCGATGTCTTTTTAGCGGCTGTCGATAACCCCGATATACAGGTCCGGCAGGCTGCTGTTGAGGGTCTCATATTCTATATCGAAAAGATCCTTATAGACGGCGGCAACGGTCTCGATAAGTATGAACCTATATTCCAGCACACCTTCATCCGTCTTAATCAATTGCCGGAAGAACATTTTTTTCTCCTCGTCACAAACCCGCATCAGTTGAGAAGACTGGGACAGATCTTTCTCGGGAAAATGCCCCAGGACTTCAATATCAAGGTCTTTAACGATCTCCTTCGCAGGTATCTCTCCGCGGCATATGAGTATTGGCTCGGCGAAGAGGACCCCTTGCGTTCGCTGAGACAGCTCACACGTTCTTTCGACGAAGAGGTCAGGAAAAAGCTGGAGGAATTGTTCTATCCTCTGTCCCATGCACACCTGAAAGAGCTGGTCCGTCACCTGGGCAGTCTTAAGAAATCAACTGATCCGCACCAGCTTTTAAGAGAACTCATAAAGCTCCCGGGGTACATGCAAATTGTCAAATTTTATGAGGACCTTGCGGAAACTGCTTGCCGTTACGGGTGACGTGCGCGATAATCTCAACCTGAAGGTAATGTATCTGCTCAGGGTCATGGGGATCAGGGGTCTTGCCAGCATCCATGAGAATACCCTGAGGGAAATTAACCGTACAATATCGAGGATTGTAGCGATAGGGGAACCCGAGCAGATAAAGGGCACTCTTTCCGAGATATTTGCGGTCTTAAAGGACGGCTTTGACCTCTACCCGGATGCTGTGTTGTATTGCGTCCAGATAATCGGCAATGAAATCTATAACAAGGGGTACAGTAATCTTGTCGAGTGGTATCTGCAGAAGATCATTTCGCTCGGATTTCAGTATCCCGGCATACATGGAGTTACCGACGAATGGCAGGTGAGGTCGAACCGGGCGCATCTGAAAAATATCCGCACCTGGCTTGAACTGATAGAGAACAACCCGAAGTGGTCCAAATCGCTCATCTCGGCGCTCATCATAAAGCTCAGGTTATGCGGAGTACATATGAACGACACCGATATATTCCAGAAAGATATCACAAAGCTCCTCAACAGCGATATCAAGCCCGTCTATCATCTCATCAAACAACTGGCCAAGATATTCCCGGTCTATTTCAGCGATATAGGAGCTGAAGGGGTCCTGCGCGAGGTGTCCACCGAAATAGACGAGGCTACCCACAGAGCTGACGGTCTTGTACATTTTCTGCGCAAACAGAGCCATGTGGAGAGCTGCTCCAGGGTTGTGGATTTCATCGAGCAAGTCATACATTTCTGGCTGACACAGGACAAGACTCCGCTGAAGGTCTTCCTGCCGGAAGACGTGTATCAGAAGGTCAAGGCATCAGGGCCGTATGTTGACGAATTGCATACCCTTTTTAATGATATCTTTCGGGCAAAAGGATTTTCTGATGTGACTGACTTCCTGCGTCTTACAGAGGAAGAAGTCCTTTCGCTCACAGAGAATATGCCTGAGGTCTCCGAGAGAGAAAGGAAGAGGGCATATCTCGCGATCAGGTTTTACCGGCTGCTCAGCAAGAAATACAATCTGGATGCCCAGGATATCAGGGAGCAGCTGAGCTATGCCCCCTGCCTGGGTCTGCCGGGCACAGATCCATTGATCGCCCTCCTTCAGGAAGGCACTGTCGCCCAGCGCCTGGAAGGTGTGCTGACTTATCTCGGCCTTTTGAAAGATGTTGTGCTTTCTCCGGAAAGATATGAGCCGGTCGAGAATATATTTCGCAAGAGACATATTGCCGCCGGAATACCGTCAGTGTACGGCAAGTATCAGGAGAGAAAGTTTGATGCCCTTGCCCTGACTTTCCGCCTCGAAAATCTGGCGAATATCCTCTTCGAAGAGCTCATAAATTCCATAAACCTGAAATTCATCACAAGGGCTACCCTCTTCCAGATCGAAAAGTTTGCCAACCTTTTTTTCAGGGCGCTGCAACTGGACGGCATATCGTCAACCAAGCTTGAAAATGCACTGGAACTTCTGTCCGTAGCATTGGAGGTACGCAGATTCTCCTTTTCTCAATACATAGACATATTCAGGGGGTTTTCCGAAGCCGTACAGGATATTCTGAACACCTATTACAGCGTCATTTTCAAGAATAACCTGAAAAATATCATCCCCACCCTCGGCAGGGAAAATATACTGTCCAGGTATCTTCACAGCGACGGCCAGAGTGAACCCGAGTTTGTCAATAAGATATCGGAGCAATTTTTAAGGGAGAGCGTCGCGAGCTCTTTCGGCCTCCAGCAACTGGATAATTTAATAAGCCGGATATTGAAGACGCTTTTTGAACAGGCCGAGGGGCTGGATGTCCATAACCTCGACCTGCTGATGAGCTACGACCCGAAGAAGGCGTTGTCCTGTATCCACTCACCCAACAAGGCGACAAATGACAGGATACATCTCGGGAATAAGGGATACAATCTTATAAAGCTTGCGTCCCTGGGGATACCCGTCCCTCCCGGTTTTACCATAACTACCGAGGTATTCCGCTGCGAAAGAGCAATCAACCGGTTCAGGTACGTGCGTGAGCATCTTGATGAGTGCATCAGGGTACAGCTTTCCATCCTTGAAGGGCAGACGGGGAAAGTGTTCGGCGATGCGGTAAACCCCCTGCTTGTATCGGTGAGGAGCGGAGGGGCGATCTCGATGCCGGGCATGATGATATCTTTCCTGAACGTGGGAATGAACGAGTCTATAGCGCGCGGATTGATAAAACGGTCGTCGAAGCCCTGGTTCGTGTGGGACTGCTACCGCCGTTTCCTTCAGGGCTGGGGGATGTCATTCGGAATGGAGAGGGACAAATTCGATGATATCATGAACTCTTTCAAGGGTACGTATAATGTTATGAGAAAGATTCAGTTCACACCTGACCAGATGCGGGAACTGGCCTTCGCTTACAGGGAAACCATAAGGGCCAGCGGGATAGAAACAGTCGACGATCCCGGGACCCAGATGCGGATAGCAATAGAACAGGTCTTCAAATCGTGGTATTCGAAAAAGGCGCAGGCATACCGCGAGATCATGGCTATTTCCGAAAACTGGGGAACAGCTGTCATAGTGCAGGCGATGGCATACGGAAATCTGGATACCAATTCAGGCACCGGCGTTCTTTTCACCCGCAATCCTCAGGATTCGGGCGACAGGATTATGCTGTGGGGCGATTTTGCGATCGGGGCACAGGGAGAAGATATAGTCTCCGGCCTGGTAAGGACCCTGCCCATATCGAACGCACAAAGACCTTTCGAAGACAGAATGTCCGAGATTTCGTTCGAGGACGCTTTTCCGGACCTTTACAATGCGCTGCTGAAAATAAGCAAAGACCTCATTTATACAGAGCATTGGGGCTCCCAGGAGATCGAATTCACTTTCGAGGGCAAGAGCAGCGAGAACCTCTATATCCTTCAGACACGCGATATGGCCATCACGAGAAAAGAAAGCTTCATGGCCTTCATACCTTCCAAGAAGCTGTCTTCCAGTTATCTCTCAAGAGGAATCGGCGTAGGAGGGGGCGCCCTGAGCGGGAGGGCCGTCTTTGATCTGGATGAAATCCGGGAACTCAGGGAAGAGGATCCGTCTACGCCTCTTATCCTGGTACGGTCTGATACCGTTCCGGACGATATCAGGCATATCTCTGCTGCGGACGGTTTGCTGACCGCGCTGGGAGGCTCAACCTCTCATGCCTCGATCATTGCCAACCGCCTGGGGAAAACCTGTGTTGTGGGTTGTAATAATCTTGCGGTTTTCGAACACGAGAAGAAATTCAAACTGAACAAACGTGTCATTAAGGTGGGGGATTTCCTGAGCATAGACGGCCGAAACGGCTCCGTCTATGCCGGCAGGCACCAGGTGAAAGAGATAAAAGAGAAGGCTTAACCTGCCGCAGATTTGACAGAGTCGCTTAATTTTTATAAATTTGAGATATCAATTCCGCGATTGCGGAGCCACACGAATCGTCAATTTAAAAAAGGAGTGTGAAAAATGCCAGAAAAAGGAAAAATAAAAATGCTTTCTGAAAACAAACCCGTCCTCGGTATTAACGGTCTGGGAAGAATCGGCAAGTTAACACTCTGGAACCACATAGGCAGGAAATATTTCTCCGGGATCGTGGTAAATATCGGCAGAAAGGTCGGAACAGGAATCGATGACATTGCCCTGTATATTGAAAAAGATTCCACCTATGGTTCGTTGCATCAGTATCTTCACGGGTTCAAGGCAGAAAAGGTGATCCAGGAACTCGACGAAGAGAAAGGCACCATGCTGATTGACGGGGTGCCCGTCACAATATTGCGCGAATCCCGCAATCCGAGGAATATCGCCTGGAGAGAACATGGGGCAAAAGTGGTGGTTGAAGCTACGGGCAGGTTCAAGGACCCGACCACCTCCCCGGATTCGAAGGAAGGCGCTGCACGCGGACATCTGGAGGCCGGCGCGGAGAAGGTTATTGTTTCTGCGCCTTTTAAGATCAAGGAGAAGGGTCTCTCCATGCCGGACGATTCGACGACTATAGTAATAGGCATTAATGACGATACGTTTGACCACACAAAACACCATATCATCTCCGCCGCTTCCTGCACCACCACCTGCCTTGCCTATATGATAAAGCCCCTTCTGGATTATTTCGGTACGAAGAAGATACTGAACGCATCCATGGCTACGGTCCACGCGGCGACCGGCACCCAGGAGGTGCTGGACAGGCTTCCGAAGTCAGGCGCGACCGACTTACGGAAAAACAGGAGTATCATGAATAATATCATTCTGACTACGACGGGTGCGGCAAAGACGCTCGGTCTCGTAATCCCCGAGATGAACCAGATAGGCTTCAGCGCCGAGTCCGTGCGCATTCCCACCTCCGCGGGCTCCCTCATTATCCTGGTGGTGACTTTCTCCGACGAAGTCGGAGGGCCGTCTATAAACAGGAACCTTCTTAACAACATCTATCGTGATGCGGAAAAGAAGGAAAAGAGAGGGTATATCAAATATACGGACGAGCAGAACGTCTCTTCAGACATCGTAGGTCATTTCGGGCCCGCTGCGATCATTGAAGGGCATGAGACACATACAAGGACCGCTTTTGCAACTCTCGAGCTTTCCAAGTTTTCAAAACTGCCGGCTGCCCTCCGCAAACAACTTCCTGAAACGCTGGAAATACCCATCACTCAGGCGGTAATGTACGGCTGGTATGACAACGAAATGGGAAGCTACACCAATATGCTCGGCGACCTGACCGTAAAGATAGCATGAGACACACACAAGGACCGCTTTTGCAACTCTCGAGCTTTCCAAGTTTTCAAAACTGCCGGCTACTCTCCGCAAACAACTTCCTGAAACGCTGGAGATACCCATCACACAGGCGGTAATGTACGGCTGGTATGACAACGAAATGGGAAGTTACACAAATATGCTCGGAGACCTGACCGCAAAGATAGCGTCAATGGTTTACCAGTAGACGCCTCAGAAAATATTTGCCATACGGGCGCTGCGTGACTGCCACTGCTTGACCCGGCAGACGTGTCAGTTGAAGCGTTGACTACGTTATCAAAATCGCGACTTGACCAACCATGATCGGGTGGCACCGCATAACACCTATATGCCGCAAAAGCTGTGGAAGACAAAAGGCGATGATTTGCATGAGAATTAGGAAACGAATGCACAGATGCCTTCATATGAAGCGCTTCACGTGCGGGAGGACGTCGTCAATATCTGGGATGCGGGCGCGAGACTTTGCGGCTTCCTCGGATAGCTCTCGCCAAGATATGTCCATTGTCTTAGCTACACGCGCAGTTCTCTTCTCCCTCCTTGCGATATCTGCCACACCCGAGACTCCTCTCTCTTCAACTAAGCGAATAACGGCTTTGTGAAGGGTGAGGAGTGGTGCAGAGTTCTTCTCCCACCGAATAAAGGTACCGAGCCGGAGGAGATCAGATCGGCGGTCAGGGAAAACGCTTGTGTAAGGCATGGGAATAATGCCTAACCACCTCGATCTGGTGCGAATATGGACCAGCCCCCTCCCGTTGCATCCTAGTACATATTTGCTCATACCACGCTCCCAATTCGACCCTAACATTTCTTTTTAAACTATTCTATATCTGCTTAAAAGATTATAATTCCCCACTGATTGTCAATTATTTTGCCTCCTTACTTGCAAGCGCCGACCTCAGGTCGATTCGCTGTTCATACGGTCTCTATTTGAACATTTATTACATCAAAGCATGCTGGCAATCTATCGCATTGTAGTTTCAGTCTTGAGAATACATTTTCGAATAAGGTAACTTTCATTCTGCCGAAATATGGAGACAATCTGCCAACTGCGCTGAAGGATGTGTTCTTCGTTTCCGTCAAGGATTGGTTTTGCCCGTGAAAACTATCCATTATCTCACCTGTGCTCTTATTAAGGAGCAACGTATAATCGCCGTACATTGCGTAAATGAAATCATGGTTTTCAGTTCCAAATAAATGCATTGGGTCTATGTTGTTATAAATTAAGAGTATGGATGGATAACCTTGTTTAGCCGCGAATTGTATTTGTCTTCGGGAACCATGTATCTTCTTGCGGATGTGTTCTCCAATTTTGCGTGAACTTGCCGCAAATGGGCCAGCGTTGAAATTCTCATCCTCAGCTAACTCTTTTATTTCAAACATCAACATGAGTTCCACTCGTTTTTACCAAGTAATCCGGTCTTTTTCTTTCCTGCACCTACAAGTATTTCCTGAAAGAGAGATAACGATTGAAGATTATGAAAAACAATGTTCAGTAGAAAATTTTAAA
>CAVSHJ010000029.1:0-34153 GCA_963727725.1 Thermodesulfovibrionales bacterium | reverse complement strand
TCGTCGCCGCAGCCAGGGCCTTCGAGAACTACCGGAGCCTTATGGGTAAAGGGAAGTACGAAGAGGCAGGAAAAGCCCTTGAGGAACTCGGCAGTATCCTGAACCAGCTGAAATAAGCAAAGCAATTCCGGAAGGATGTAGCCGTGCCCACGCTTGCAGCGCATGGAGACAGAGACCCTTATAGAATTTTGCTAAAATATGAATATTGCTATTGGTAATCAATAATTTTAAACGTTTATATGAAAGATAGAGAAAAAACAAAAAAACAGTTATTGAATGAATTGGTGGAATTGCGTCACCAAATTGCTGAGCTTGAGATATCAGAAGCACAGCGCAAGAAGACAGAGGATTTATTAAGAATCACCGAAGCTGAGGGTAAGCAGGCGGAGGAGGCGCTGAAGGATAGCGAGGGGCGATACCGATTATTGTTCAATGGTATTACAGACGCAGTCTATGTTCACGAAGTATCTGTTGAAAAGCCCGGAAAATTCTTTGCAGTGAATGATAGTGCATGCAGAATGCTTGGATATACCATGGATGAATTTCTGCAGATGGAAGTGAAAGATATAGATATAGCTGAGCAAGCTGAAAAAATCCCTTCTGTTCATGAAAAGCTTTTCAGAGACGGATATGCTCTCTTTGAAGGCTGCCATGTTGCAAAAGATGGGAGAAGGATTCCGGTTGAAATCAATATTCAGTTGTTTGAGTTACAAGGCAAACCAATGGTGCTGTCAGTCGCACGAGACATCACCGAGCGCAAGCAGGCGGAGGAGGCGCTGCAGAGGGCGGAGCAATTAAAGATGGCTGGGGAACTCGCGGCAGGGCTTGCCCATGAGCTGAAGAATTCCCTTACGGGCATCAAGATATCCATAGAGGTGTTGCTGGGTGAGCTTGTGCTTTCTGAGGCTGACCGGGGGGTCCTCATGAACATGATCGATGAGACAAGACGGATTGAGCTCCTGATGAAGGATCTCCTTAATTTTGCGCGACCGTCGAAGCCCCAGCTTGCCTTTGTAAATATTAATGCCGCTCTCGATACAGCGTTGGAATTTTCATTGAAGACCGTATCGACATTGGCAAACCATGGGCGATCGATAGACGTGGTGAAGGAGTTTGACTACCATATTCCGAGAACAATGGCTGACCAGATACAATTGCATCAGATATTCATGAATCTTTTGCTCAATGCTGTCGAGGCGATGCAGAACGGCGGTTCGCTGAAGGTGCAGACCTCGTATGATGCATCGAGCGATTTGATACGCATAAGCATCTCGGACACCGGTAAAGGAATTGATCACAAACTAATAGACAAACTTTTTGACCCATTCTTCACTACGAAGCCCAAAGGCACCGGCCTCGGACTCCCTATTACCAAACGGCTCATCGAACAGCACGGAGGCAATATAAGGGTAGAGACAAGTTTGGGAAAGGGAACCACCTTCGATATCGTCCTTCCGGTCAGACAATTCGAAGAGTTTAAGATCACATGAATGCCAAAGATTATTAGGGGGACGTTGCCAGGTTAAACAACATATGATAAGGCAGTGCCATGCCGAGGCAAGCAAGGCTTGATGCCCCCGGGGCACTGCATCACGTAATGGCAATGTCTCTTCTGCCATACCAATAGATATTTCTTAATAACTTGCTTTCATGATTCTTTCATATTTCCTTCGCTGTTTCTTCATATTCTTATTTTATATTAGTTATATTACTAACTATAACAATGACAAGATTGGATCATTTCAGTATTGGAAGTGAGATAGATGATACAGCACAAGTGTACAAAATGAACTGAAAGATGTGAGATTGACACTATGGAAAGGCATAAGATTGTTGTCAGGTCTTATTATTTAAATCGTCGTACAGGGCGGTACTTTTGAAAGTGCACGACTTTGTAGTCTCAAGGGGTACATGAAGGCCAGCAGACTGTATATCTGTATCTTTTCTTTTATCTTTTTTGCCATTTTTTCCCCTTCTTCTTCGCGTGCAAACCCGCTCGACAATTGGGTAGCGGTTACTCCGCCAAGCGATAATTGGTTTTATGGAATGACCTATGGCAATGGAACCTTTGTCACCGTGGGAGCCTTCGGCGCTATCCTAACATCGCCTGACGGCGTTGCCTGGACTTCGCAAACATCCGGATATAAGTACCATCTTTATGGAGCAGGTTTTGGCAACAATACCTTTGTTGCTGTGGGAGCCCTGGGCACAATCCTCACCTCGTGGGACAACGGAGTAACCTGGAAATTAAGAAAAACTCCAAAGGGCTATCCTGCTTTTGAAGAATTCTGTGGGGTTGCCTATGGCAACGGCAAATTTGTTGTTGTGGGAGCTGATGGCAGAATCCTTACCTCCTCGGATAACGGAGCGGCCTGGGTCGACCCGTTCTGGCCTTATTGGTCTCCTACAACGAATTGGCTTTTTGGCGCTGCCTATGGTAACGGCACCTTTGTCAGCGTCGGGGCATATGGCACAGTCCTCACCTCATCAGATGCAATCAGTTGGTATCCGGAAAATTCGGGAACTTCTCTTCACCTTATGTCAGTAGCATACGGGAACGGCACTTTTGTTGCAGTGGGGGAATCGGGAACGATCCTGAGCTCAATCGACGGGGTGAACTGGTCTCCGCAGATCTCAGGGATAACCGACTGGCTGAGAGGTATCGCGTATGCCAATGGTTATTTTGTCGCTGTAGGAGATGCCGGAACCATTCTCATCTCACCTGATGGAATGAACTGGGCTCCACCCCTTCATAGCTTTGACAACAGCTATGATCTTGAGGCTGTAACGTATGACACAAACCAGAGTGCCTTTGCCGCTGTGGGAGGGTACGGCATAATAATATTGGACGGGTGTACAGGCACCGATGGTTGTGATATCACGCTGAATGAAGATACGACCACTGCAGCAAGTTTTAATAATCAGACGAATTGTACCTATACGGTTTCGTCTGCCTATAAAAGCTTTAAATATAATGGCGGGAGTTTATCAGTAAGGGTTAGCGCGATAGGTCAAAATTGTCCGGCACCGCTTGTAACCATTAATGATGCCTGGCTCAGTCAGTCCGGAGCTGTTAGCTGGAAGAAAAATGCAGGTACGGTAAAGATAGTTATTCAGAAGAACACTTCTTCTCAGAGCAGGACAAGTGTGGTTTCAATAGGGGATAATGCACTTACAATCGAAGAAGATGGCGCGACATGCAGGTTGACTGCCCTGAGCCCTTCTTCCGGGAAACTCACGGACGCAACGGGCGATGGAAGCTTCAATGTGGTTGTGAGCTCACAGGATTGCGTATGGAATATAACCACCACTTCAAGTTGGATTCATTTGGATACCTCGGCAGGTACAGGCAATGGAACTGCAGCATTTCACATTGATCCGAATACAACCGGTAAGAACAGGACCGGCAGAATAAGCGCCTCTCTTGCCGTGGCTCCGACAAAGCAAAAGACTTTTTCAGTAAGGCAAAGCAAATAGATTAACAACGGTAGCACGTGAGATATTTGAGATTTCCTATGCTACCGCCCAATCTACCTATGCGGATGCGAATGACCCGAAACTTTATAATTTTAGTCCAGGAGAGTGACTAACAGTAATAACCTGTGCTGTATCATGGAATCCGGCAATCTATACAAATAGAGAAATTAATTATTGCCTATCCCCAATAGACACTGTAATCACTCTTTCAAATGATTAATCTTTAATTTGCATCAACTCCCGTTCTGAATACTATCAAATGTACTTCGCAATTAATGGAGGCTATCAAAAGTGTTGAGTAGATGAAGAAGTTTTGAATTTTCACGCCGTTCCGTTTTTCACACCTTGCGCGGTGCACAACGCAAAAGGGGCATTGAGACTGCGGGCCGAAAGACGCAATCGGCCAGCCTGGCTACCCCACGGCAAAAATCCTTCCTGGATACCACATCTTCCTTCACAATTTCTTTTGTTCGGAGTAAAACCGGTAAGAAAGAGCTCTCTTGACACTGATCTGAGCGGCAAGGTATAAAATATCTGCTGACTGTGGGGGAAAGGTTTATTATGGAAGAAAAGCAACAACCTCCGAAAGTTTTTATTTCATACTCTCACGATAATTCTGAACACAAAAGGTGGGTTACGGAACTTGCATCTGAGCTGGTGAAGAAGGGAATAGATGTAATTCTAGACCAATGGGATTTAAGCCTTGGTGACGATGTCCCTAAATTTATGGAAAAATCGGTCAGAAAAGCTGATCGCGTCCTAATGATTTGTACGGAACCTTATGTCCATAAGGTAGGCGATGGTAAAGGCGGCGTCGGATATGAAGCCATGATTGTAACTGGTGAGTTGGTAAGGGACTTAGGTACCACCAAATTCATTCCTGTTATTCGCCAAAAAGGCGAACCTTATGTGCTGCCTGTATCGGTTAGCACCAGGTTTTATATTGATTTGAGCAATGAAGAGAAGTTCAAAGATCAGTTTGAGATTTTATTGAGGGAACTGCATCAGATTCCTGCAATTGAGAAGCCATCAATTGGCCGAAATCCTTTTGCTATGTTGCCCTCAGGAAATGAAATGCCAGAAGTTATACCTAATGTTGAACCTGATACCGCAGTAGAAGGAAAAAGCGCTGATGATATTTATCATTCTGCACTTTCGATAGCTCGGAACGGAGATCTCATCGCTTGGAGGCACCTTATTAGAGATGCAAGACAGGTTGTCATGCCTGCTTTATTTGAATGGCGTATGAAGTATGAAAAGGAAGTACTGGCCTAACTGGTTAGAGAGGTGTAAATCATGGTTGTACCAAGTATATTCTTATGGACACCATGGCTGGAATATTTACAACAAATTTGCTGAGGACTTTGTGCCTCGTCCAAAATGAAGACAGGACCGAGCCAGGGGATACACCTGTCAAGCAGGTGCTCCCCCGCCGTTACGGCGGACTTCTCCCGAAAATCTTCACTGTTACAACAAGTTGAACTGTGCGGATTAGGTGAAGCAAACAAAAATATCTGCTTGGTTATATGCCCCAACTACTGTAAAAGTCGGCCATATCCCTAATCGAAACGAGGATTATAAGGAGCTGAAACATAAGAAGTAGAAGAACTTCGCGTTCATTCATTTGTCTTTTCTTCCCGGCTCTTTATGCTGACTCTCTTTACGGACTTCATGGACGATAGTTCATCAAAAAGTGACCTGATTGAATCTCCACGGTATAGAGTGACGGTGAAATGGAAGATTGTTTTCCGGGCGTCAGGGAAGCTTTCATAATCTATATTGTCTATCCTCAGGCCGGCCTTACTGATGAGAGACACAATATCTTCTTCCCTCGCCGTTTCATCTACAGTCACCGTGAGAAATCTGGACGAGAGTTTCGACATTCTCCTCTCCGCGATCCTTAATGTGGTGAGAGTAGCAATTGTTATCAGAGACGTGACGAGACCGGCAGTGTAAAGTCCGGCTCCGAGTGCCAGGCCGATGGCGGAAATTACCCATATGGATGCCGCAGTGGTAAGACCCTGTATTGTCAATCCCGTCTTCAGGACTACCCCCGCACCGATGAAACCGACGCCGGTTATCGCGCCGGCCGCGATCCTTCCGGGGTCGATGCTTACAGGCGTGGAATCCGGACTGCCGGGATAGTAAAAGTATTCGGAGACGATCATTAAGAGTACAGAGGCCGTGCAGACGAGTATATGAGTCCGCAATCCTGCCGGTCTGCCATGGATCTGTCTCTCATAGCCTATGATCCCGCCTACAAGCGCACCCAGCAAGAGACGGATCAGTATTTCATTTGAGGAAACCATGACAATCAATTATATATGATTTTTTATTGTTCTGACAGTGCCCGTCCAACAAAACATTTCCAAAAGATGGCGGAGAGAAGTAAACTATCCCTGCATGAAAAATACAATCAGAAAAGAGGTCCTGGGCAGAAGGGATGCAATACCTCAGGAAGTGAAAAGGATCAAAGTCTCACTTATAAAAGAAATGCTCTTCTCCCTTCCCGAGTTCGGGCGTGCGAAAACAATCCTTTGTTACGCTTCATTCAGGACAGAAGTGGAGACGGCCGGGATAATCAGGGAATCGCTCGTGAGCGGTAAAAGGATGGTCCTGCCAAAGGTGGACAGGGAAAAACGGCGGCTTGAATTGTATGAAATAAAGGATGTGAGTGAATTGTCTCCCGGGTATATGGGAATACCCGAACCGTCTTTGACCGACGAGAGATCCGTAAGCCTTGAAGACATCGATCTCGTCATCATGCCGGGAGCCGGGTTTGATCTTTCGGGAAACAGGCTTGGATACGGCGGCAGGCTACTATGATATTCTGCTGGCAGACAGCAGAAAGGAAACTCCTAAAATTGCTCTTGCCTGTGAGGAGCAGATCGTTGACTCTATTCCATCGGAAGAGCATGATGTAAAGGTGGACATAATTGTTACGGATAAGAGAATAATCAGGGTGGGTCATGAATCCTGCTGAAAGAAATGACTTTTTCACCGTTGCCGTTGAGGCCGCAAAACTCGCCGGCCGCATCATCCTCGATAATCTTGGAAGAATTTCAAAAGAAGATATCGGTATTAAACAGACGTCGGATTTTGTTACGCGTGTCGATAAGGAATCTGAAAGGACACATTATAAGAACTATAAAGGAGAATTTCCCCGATCATCACTTTCTTGCGGAAGAGTCCGTGAAAGAAATTGAGACAGACGGGTACCGCTGGATTATAGACCCGCTTGACGGAACGACAAATTTCATCCACCGGTATCCGGTTTTTTCTGTCTCCATAGCGCTCGAATATAAGAGGGAGATCATCTTAGGGGTTATTTACGAGCCGCTGAAAAGCGATCTCTTTGCTGCACAAAAAGGAAGAGGCGCTTTTTTGAATGGAGATATAATCAGGGTCTCTCACGTAACAACGTTAAGGGACAGTCTGATTACGACCGGTTTTCCCTTCCGGAGAAAAGAGTTCATCGATTCATACCTTGTACTCTTCAGGAATATATTCCTCCGGGTGAGTGACCTCAGGAGGGCAGGTTCTGCGGCCCTTGACCTCGCCTATCTTGCCTGCGGGAGATGCGAGGGTTTTTTTGAAATCGGGCTGAGTCCGTGGGACATTGCTGCAGGTGAGTTATTGATAAAGGAGGCGGGAGGAATCGTTACGGATTTCGGCGGCGGGCGCGACTATTTGTCAACGGGCAATATTGTGGCCGGAGGCCCCGGCATTCACGGCGAGTTGCTTGAAGAAATAAAAAAAGTATTTACAGGAATCCTCGATAAGTGATGTAATAATCCTGTAGCGGTACTCAGGTCAACCCTTTTTTTGACATGGAGCAATAACAAATGCTAAAATGCCGAAAATTCCAGTCTCCGAGTGTCAGGCCATGAATTTAAAGAAGATAGAAAAGGGTGTGAGATTGATCCTCGAGGGTATCGGTGAAGATACCGAGAGGGCGGGGCTTAAGGGGACGCCCGAACGTGTCGCAAAGATGTATAAAGAGATATTCTGCGGCCTCGAGACTCCTACCGAAGAGATACTGAAAGCCATCGAGGGTGAAAGCCATGACGAGATGGTGCTCCTGAAAGACATCCCCTTTTATTCGGTGTGCGAACATCATCTCCTGCCTTTTATTGGAAAGGTCCACGTTTCATATATCCCGTCAGGCGGAAAGATTGTCGGACTGAGCGAACTTGTAAAAGCTGTTGAGGTCCTTTCGAAGAGACCACAGGTGCAGGAGCGTTTGACCACGCAGCTTGCCGATCTTATAATGCATAAACTGAAACCCAAGGGCGCTATGGTCATCATTGATGCGGAACACTTATGCATCAGTATGAGGGGCGTGAAAAGGCCGGGCTCAAGGACAGTTACATCAGCGGTGAGGGGCATATTCAGGACAAAACAGTCTACGAGGGAAGAACTACTGGAACTTATCAAGAAGAGGGATTAAAACAGAGAATACCGGTCAGGAGATGGTCTCCCCTCTCACAGTTACGATCTAACATTCAAAAAAGGGAGGAAAGATGTCAGCACAAATAATTGATGGGAAGAAGGTATCGGCGGATATCAAGGAGAGACTGAAAAAGGAAATCTCTGACCTGAAAGCTAAAGGCATCAATCCGTGTCTTGCGGTCGTTCTCGTAGGGGAAAACCCCGCATCGCAGAAATATGTTTCGTCCAAGGAAAAGACCTGCGTCGAGCTTGGTATAACCAGCGTGGCCCGCAAGATACCGGAAACGACCTCACAAAAGGAATTGATAAACCTTATCGATACGCTCAACGGCGACAAGACGGTCCACGGGATTCTTGTCCAGCTCCCGCTGCCGAAGGGTCTTGATGAGAAAGAGGTGATGAACAGGATTGCGCCTGAAAAGGACGTGGACGGCTTCGGACCTCAGTCGCTCGGCAGGCTCCTGCTCGACGAAAAAGGGTTCGTGCCGTGTACGCCTTTCGGCGTTATAAAGATGCTGGAGGCTTACGGAATCGATCCTGCGGGCAAACATGCGGTAGTGCTCGGCAGGAGCGTTATCGTCGGAAAACCACTCGCGTTGCTCCTTCTCAGGAAAAATGCGACCGTTACGATCTGTCATAGTAAAACGAGGGACCTCAGGGAAGAATGCCTCAGGGCGGATATCCTGTGTGTTGCCATCGGCAAGACCAAGTTTGTAAAGGGTGACTGGATAAAGGAAGGTGCGGCGGTCGTCGATGTCGGGATTAATGTGACGGCAGAGGGCAAGCTGGTGGGAGATGTGGACTTCGATGCGGCAAAGGAACGGGCGGGCTACATCACGCCGGTGCCGGGCGGCGTCGGGCCCATGACGATAGCGATGCTCATGTACGCTACGGTGCAGGCTGCGAAGACGGCGGCAGGCGTGACAGCGGACTGACCATGAGGCTTGCCGTAACATCGGTGCATTTTTCCGATTACAACAAATATATAATAAAGTATAAGAAACTGTTGAGAGGGTTTTGACATGACTATCGTAAATATCCCACCTTGCCAGGCGGCATGCCCGATTCATACTGACGTACGCGGTTATGTTTCGGCGATCGCAAAAGGAGATGCAGAGGAAGCGCTGAGGATCATCCGTCAGGTAAACCCGCTGCCTTCAGTCTGCGGCAGGATCTGCACGAGATTGTGCGAGAAGGCATGCAGGCGTGCGCAGGTGGACAGGTCTGTTTCGATAAGGGCGCTGAAGCGTTTTGCTGCGGACCGGGCGAAAGGCATGAAGTGCGTCGAAAGGCCGCTGAATTCTTATGAAGAAAAGGTCGCGGTCATAGGGAGCGGTCCGGCCGGACTCACGGCGGCACATGACCTTGCATTACTCGGATATAAGGTCAGTCTGTTTGAGTCACAGAACGTACTCGGCGGATTACTGAGCGAAGGTATTCCGGATTACAGGCTTTCGAAAAAAATGGTGAATAAGGATATAGATGATATTTTATCGCTCGGTGTTCGCGCAAAAACGGGCATGTCACTCGGCCGCGACTTCACCCTCGAAGGACTGCTGAAGGACTATCAGGCGGTTTTCCTGGCCATAGGAAGTCAGAAGAGTCTGTTACCGAAGTGTGCGGGAAGCGACCTGGCCGGGATTATGGCGGGCGTGGAATTCCTCAAAGGGGTAAGCAGGGGAAAGCCGCAGCATCCGGGAAAGAGCGTTATCGTTATAGGCGGCGGACATACTGCTATTGATACGGCGAGGACCTGCGTCCGCCTCGGCTGCACGGATGTGACTATCGTCTATCGCCGTACGCTGGATGAAATGCCTGCAGGACGGGAAGAGGTGGAGGAGGCGGAAGAAGAAGGGATAAAGTTTATATATCTGGCTGCCCCTGTTGAGTTCTCGGGGGACGGGAAAGTGAAGAGCGCGAAACTAATCAGGATGGAGCTGGGTGAGCCGGACAAGTCCGGCAGGCGGCGTCCGGTACCTGTGGAGGGTTCTGAGTTCGAAATGAAGGCAGATGCCGTTATACTGGCAATCGGATACGCGGCGGATGCGGAAGCTTTGATAAATAACGGTCTGGAAATAGGAAAGAGGGGGACCATAGTTGTTAAGGACGCGAACGGCATGACCAACATCAAGGGCGTTTTTGCCGCCGGAGATGTGGTGAGCGGTCCGCTGAGTGTAATAGAGGCGATGGCATCGGGCAGGAAGGCGGCCTATGCGATACACCGTTATCTCCGGAACATGCCCGATCAGGAAACGGCAGAGTCTGCGGAATTAAGGTCGCTTGACGACAGAATATCGGGTCTCATCACTCAATCAGAGAGACAAAAGATGCCGCTTCAGACGGTTGAAGAACGCGTGAGGAATTTCAGCGAAGTGGAGTTGGGCTACAGCCGCGAACAGGCTGTAAGGGAGGCGCTTCGTTGTCTGAACTGCGGCACGGGAGCGAGCGTTGCGGACAACTGCGCATCGTGTCTCAATTGCGTGCGTATTTGTCCATATGGAATACCGGTTCCCGGCAAAGAAACAGTTGAAATCGATATCAGTCAGTGTCAGGCCTGCGGCATTTGTGCTTCGGAATGTCCGGCGTCGGCGATAAAGTTGAACATTGAAACGAGAGCGGAAGGCCGGGCCGAATTGGAAAGAGTCATTGATGCTGCCAGGGAAGAGGCACCGGAAATACTGGTTATAGGATTTTATTGCAGGTATGGGTCTCCTCTGGGGCCCCCGTTGGAAGAAGACGAGATATACTGGATTCCTAAACTTTGTACGGGCCGCGTAAGTGAATCCCTCCTTCTGTATCCCCTTGAACTCGGGGTTGACGGCGTAATAGTTCATGTGTGCGGGGACGACGGAGAATGCCGTTTTCGGGACGGTAGCCGCCGGCTGGAAAAGCACGTCAGGGATGCGCAGAAGATACTGCGAGTGACCGGCATGGGCGCTGACAGGCTTCACATAATACGCAATCAGGAAGATTATCCGGGTTTCAGAGAGAAACTCGGGACCTTGAGTATAAATCCTTTAAGAAGAGGAAAGAAGGTGAAAGGATGATCGTTGCCGAAATTAAGCCCTTTGAAGAGATAAAAGAGATGCTCGGAGACTGCGGGAAGGTACTTGTTCTCGGGTGCGGCACATGTGTCACCGTCTGCCTGAGCGGAGGCGAGCGGCAGGTTGAACTGCTCGCATCTGCAATCAGGATGGCGAGAAAGATAGAGGGAAAAGATATCACTGTGGGGGAAAAGACGGTAATGAGACAGTGCGACCCCGAGTTCGTCGCGGAGATAAAGGACGATGCTTCGCAGTATGACGCCGTGCTCTCGATGGCATGCGGCGCGGGCGTGCAGGGGGTTTCTCAATGTCTCGGGAAGATTCAGGTATTGCCTGCAATGAATACCAGGTTTATCGGTGTTGCCGAAGGCGAGGGGACATGGACTGAAGCCTGTGCGGCATGCGGGGACTGCGTCCTGGGAGTTACCGGCGGGATCTGCCCGCTGGCCACGTGCCCGAAGGGCATCCTGAACGGACCGTGCGGCGGCAACAAGGACGGAAGATGCGAAGTCAGCGCCGATCTGCCGTGCGCCTGGGTGAGGATCTATGAGAGGACAAAGGACCTGGGCAAACTGAAAGAGGTCAGGAAGACGATGCCGGCAAAAGACTGGTCGAAAAAGAGAAGGCCGGGCAGGTATAGCGTAAAAGAGAAAGAGACTGTATAAAAGCCGTTATTGCCGCACAAGCATGTATTTTCCTTTTGCAATTCTATTTCTAATCCTGGAGGGATAGTGGATGAAGGTCTTGGTAGCCGACAGCGGAGGCCGCGGTCATGCAATTGCCTGGCAGTTCAAAAACGATGCGAATGTGAAGGAAGTGATATGTGTTCCCGGCAATGCGGGTATTGCGAGGGAGATAAGATGTGAGAATGCAAGGACCAATGAAGAGATTCTGGACCTGGCTAAAAGAGAAAGAGTTGACCTTGTCTTCGTCGGGCCTGAGAGTCCGTTAACAAAGGGGATCGTCGATCTCTTTCAGCCGGAGAGGATTCCGATTGTCGGGCCGCAAAGAAGAGCGGCTATTCTTGAGGGAAGCAAGGCATACACAAAATTATTATGCAGAGAGATCGGTGTTCCTGTCCCCGAGTTCGAGGTCTTCGATAACCCTGAAAAGGCGAAGGACTATATCAGTCATGTCGGGTACCCCGTGGTTGTTAAGGCCGATGGTCTGGCGCAGGGGAAGGGTTCGATCGTCTGTTCGGACACGGAAGAGGCCTTTCGTGCTGTCGACCAGCTGATGGTCGAAAAGATATTTGACGAAGCAGGATCGAAGGTCGTCGTAGAAAAAAGGCTTTACGGGACGGAAATATCCTTTTTTGTTTTTACCGACGGTGAGACGCTGGCGCCGATGCCGGTCGCCCGTGATTACAAAAGGGCTTACGATAATGATGAGGGTCTGAATACAGGCGGTATGGGTGCGTATTCCCCTCACCGGCTCGAAGGAGACGATCTCACAAAACTGGTATGCGAAAAAGTTGCGATGCCTCTCATACAGGGGTTTATGAAAAAGGAGGGGGTACCCTATAAGGGGATACTCTATTGCGGATTGATGCTGGTTGAGGGAATCCCGCACCTGCTGGAGGCGAATGTGAGACTTGGTGACCCGGAAGCCGAAGTGGTACTTCCGCGCCTGAAGACGCCGCTGAGCGACATCAGTTTCCAGATCATCAACGGGGTGCTCAGCGGAAAGAAGGTGGAATGGAACGGGGATTACCTGTGTGATATCGTCGCTGCGGCGGGAAGGACGAGACAGGTCAGACACGGTAAGAAGTAAAGGCTGGTATCCCGGTTATCCTGCCAGATACGGGAAAGGATATCCCATTTCCGGAATTGAGGATGTCCTGGACCCTGACTGCAAAATATTCTTCGCAGGTGTGAGCAATTCGGAGGCTAAAGGGATGGTGACGGACGGCGGAAGGGTCCTTCACGTGGTCGGCAGGGGAAAGACGCTGAAAGACGCGGTTGACGTCGCGTATAAAAACATAGAGAAGGTTCATTTTGAGGGAATGCGTTACAGGAAAGACATAGGGAAGGAATGAAAAGGAGGGTGCCATGACGTTTCGTGAAGTCCTTGATTCGGGGAAATTCGCTGTTACCGCAGAGGTCGGTCCTCCGAAGGGAACGGATATTAAGGATATGATTCACCACATAGAGCTCCTGAAAGGAAAAATTGATGCCGCGAATGTGACAGATAATCAGTCTGCTGTAATGAGGATCTGCTCCATGGCGGTCTGCAAGATAGCTCTCGATCACGGTCTTGAGCCGATACTCCAGATGACCTGCCGTGACAGGAACAGGATAGGCCTTCAGTCCGACCTGCTCGGCGCGGACGTCCTCGGCATAAGAAATGTGCTCTGCATGACGGGAGACTATGTGTCCGCAGGTGACCATAAAGACGCTAAACCTGTGTATGACGTCGAATCAGTCCAGCTCCTCATGATAGTCGACGGGCTGAATAACGGAAGGGACATGTCGGGTAATGAGCTTAAGGGTGCAACGAGTTTTTTCCAGGGCGCCGTAGTCACTCCGGAAGCAAACCCTCTGGAGCCGCAGCTCATGAAGTTCGAGAAGAAGGTGAGGGCGGGAGCTCATTTTTTCCAGACTCAGGCCATATATGATATAGAAAAGTTCAAAGAGTTTGCGAAGTATGCGAAGGGGTTCAACGTAAAGGTACTGGCAGGCATTGTCGTGTTGAAATCAGCCGGTATGGCTAATTTTATGAATAAGAATGTGCCGGGCATCAGGGTCCCGCAGGAGCTTATCGATGAGCTCAAGGCAGCGGGCAAGGAGAAAGCGCTTGACACAGGACTGAACATCGCGGCAAGGCATATACGGCAACTGAAGGAGGAAAGGATTTGTGACGGCGTGCACATCATGGCTATCGGCATGGAGGACAAGGTGCCGGTAATCATGGAGAGGGCAGGGCTGCTTTAAGCACAGGAATATGCATGTACCCGCTTTGATGTGTAAAATCGGGGGAGGGGGGATGGGCGGTTATGAAAGCAGAAAAAGAGTTTTGAAGATGTCCGCAGGTGGTTCAGGTATCAGTTTTTCGGAAGTGCTTCTATTATGCTTCCGGGTGAAGGTACTGTGCTCAATGCTACCATAGCGAATATCTCGCTGTCGGGATTAGGTCTTTATTCAACGTCTTCCGTGGGCAAGGGCAAGAAAGTCAAAGTGACGATCTGTTTCGTCGACAAGAACGGAAAAGTGCAGGAAGAGACGGCGACAGGCAGAATCGACTGGCAGAAGAAATTCCTGAACATGTGTCTCATCGGCATAATATTTGATGAGGAGTTGAATGCCGTAAATCAGCCGAAACTTCTGGAGCATCTCAGCTGGCTTATCGATACATATAAATGGCCGCAGCCTTACAGAGACAAGAGAATTGCCATGCTGTGAGGAATGCTGAAGCGGACTGAGATGCGCATAGTTTAGAAAAGAGTATAGATGAAGGGAGCTATTACGGAACCCTGTGTAAAAAATATCAATGCTCCGACCAGCAGCAGGGTGACAATTATCGGGACAAGCCAGAATTTTTTTCTCACGCTCATATAATTCCAGAGTTCTTTAATCAAACGCCACACGGTCAATATCCCTAAAACTGCCTTTTCATCGTCTCCCTGAAGTCTTCCTGCTTTCTCCTGGTCCAGTAAGAATCTTTAGACAGCTTAAAAGCAAATTTCCTTTCCTTCGAAAATGTCCCCACCAATAATCTCATAGGCGTAAAAATGACATAGAATATTACAGAGAGTATTATAAACGAATTGATCCTGCCCAGTAAATGTCCTGCTTTAAGCCATATTTTATTGATGGGTCCAAGCAGAGCGGGGCGGATCAGAGCTGTCATAAAAAGGAGACCGCCCGGGAAAATGAGGTAGAGGTTTAAAACTTTACTTCTCAGGAGAGGAAATGTTCCGAGAACAATCAGAACCGATCCGACGATGATGCCAAACTTTCTCAGTTCACCGGTCTTCGTGTCAGTCAAGCTCAAATTCTTCCTTCCATGATTCATCTTCCAGGTTTGGTTTCTGGTCTTTCTTGTCCAGAAGAAAGTTCTCCATGACCAGATAGTCCATCTCTGTCCTCATGAAACATCGGTACGCGTCAGCAGGACTCTGGACAATCGGCTCACCCCTTACATTGAAGGATGTGTTAACAATGACTCCACAGCCTGTTTTCTTCTCGAAGGTCTCAATGAGCCTGTAATATCGCGGGTTTGTCCCCTTGTGAACGGTCTGTATCCTTGCGGAATAGTCGATGTGTGTCACGGCCGGGATATCAGACCTGGGTTCGTTAATCAGGTCAATCCCCCAGAGACTTTTTCTCTTTTCTCCGATATCGATCCGGCGGTCCTTCCTCACCGGGGCGACGAGCAGCATATACGGGCTTTCACGATCAAGGTCGAAATAGTCGGAAACCTTATCAGCCAGGACCGAGGGCGCAAAAGGTCTGAAAGACTCACGATATTTAATTTTGAGGTTCATTATTGACTGCATCTCACGGCTCCGCGCATCTCCGATAATGCTTCTGGCGCCCAGTGCCCTTGGCCCGAACTCCATCCTTCCCTGAAACCAGCCGATGACTTTTTCCTCCCGAAGATAGTCTGAAACGATGTCGAAAAGTTCATCATCCGGCAGCTTTTTGTAAGGGACACTGTTTTTCAAAAGGAACTCCTCAACCTCGGCTTCCGAGTAAGAGGGCCCGAGATATGAACCCTTCATGGTATCATTTATGCCGTCCGTCACCCTTTCGTTACCGAGATACAGATGCCACGCCGATAGAGCGGCGCCGAGGGCTCCTCCCGCGTCACCGGACGCAGGCTGCACCCATATGTCTCTGAATATTTTTTCCGTCAGTATTCTCCCGTTTGCAACACAGTTCAACGCGACCCCTCCGGCCAGACAGAGATTATCCAGCCCGGTCTCTTTTTTCAGAAATTTGACCATCCTCAGCACGACCTCCTCGGTAACTTCCTGTACGGAGCGGGCAATATCCATATCCCGCTGCGTGACCGGTGACTCAGGCCTCCGGGGAGACCCACCGAAGAGATCATGAAAGTTTCCGTTCGTCATGGTGAGGCCAGTGCAGTAATTGAAGTAGTCCATGTTGAGGGTAAAGGAACCGTCTTCTTTCAGATCGATCAGATGTTCATATATAAGGTCAACATATTTAGGCTCGCCGTAAGGCGCAAGGCCCATGACCTTGTATTCACCGGAGTTCACCCTGAAGCCCGTATAGTACGTAAATGCCGAATAAAGAAGACCGAGTGAATGGGGGAAATGGATCTCGTAGATGAGTTCAATACTATTGCCGTGGCCGACGCCTGCGGTAACAGTGGCCCATTCGCCGACACCATCGACGGTCAGGATTGCTGCGCGTGAGAACGGCGACGGGAAAAAGGCGGACGCGGCATGCGAGAGGTGATGTTCCGGGAAAAGCATTTTCCCGACCCAATCCACCCTGTCTCCGCGTTTTCGCAGCCCGAACGTACTGTTCAGTTCTTTCCTGATGAGATCGGAAAGATAGAGTTTTTCCTTGAGCCATACCGGCATGGACATGGCAAAAGATCTAATTCCTTTTGGAGCGAAGTTCAGATATGTCTCAAGTATCCTTTCGAACTTTAGCAACGGTTTTTCATAAAATGCGACGTGGCTGATATCCTGATGCGTGATACCGGCCTGTTTGAGGCAATGCCTGACGGCGTGGACGGGGAAGCCTGCATAGTGCTTTTTTCTTACGAACCTCTCTTCCTGGCAAGCGGCCATAATTTCACCGTCAGAGACAATGCACGCAGCACTGTCGTGATAATACGCCCCTATGCCGAGGATATGTGTTTTCCCCATCAATATCTCAAAAACTGAAATTAACCCGAAAAATGTATTTGAAAACTCATGATATCGGAGATGTGGACATCAAAACCCTGATGATGCGGGATCCGCACTTTCCCGGCATCGCGGAGTCTTACGTTAAGTAATGTCATTTTTTCAAGTATGATGCGATCACGTCAGCCAATATTTTCTGACCGTCAATATTAAGATGTGCATCGTTAACATAATAAACTTCTATCCCTTTTCTTACTGCATTGCGGAAGGCAACCAGAGGATTTATTATAACAACATCAGGGAACCTGGCGCGGAGCTGTCTTATAAACGGATATTCAGTTTCCAGGACTTTGCCGGGTTCAGGGAAATTTGCCCCTAACAGGACTGCTCTGTTTAAATATAACCCGTTCAGTTGCGACATATGCGGGACGACAACGACAATCTTCCTGCAGCCCGCAGGCAGGTAATTCATCAACTTATTGAGCTTCGCAACCAGTATATTGAAATCATTTCTTCTTTTCCCTTCCAGGAGGACCGTATCGCCGATCAGTCTTTCATCAGCTACATTGCACGTTATATCGTGTTTTGTATATTTGTTTACCGAGAATTCATCAGCCTCTTTATAAAGGGATGTCGAGGCAGAATATTTTGTATAACTTCCCGTTGCCGGGGCCATAATCTGACCAAGCCGATAATTGATATAGGACACTACCGGCAACTGATTTGCAATGAACCAGTATACGTTCCTTATTAAGGATATTGTCTTCCAGTTGACAGGATAAGTAATATCGAACAGGTCGTTCCCGGTATATATCTGATATATAAAAATCTTCGGCTTGAATTGCTTTATTCGCATCTCACCTATTATTTCTGCCTGAATTATCCCGGAACCGGGGATGCCCGAGTTAATAATTCTGTAATGAGGAAACATATTTCTCAGTATGTTCGGGTAGTTGCCGTTACCGGCAGTGAAGGAATCGCCCATGACCAGGATTGTATCTTTCTTATTTCCCCCGGACAGATCATCTTTGGAGTTAAAAAAGTTCAACTCCGGTTTATAGAAGTCAATAACTCCCGCTGTGTAAATAAGATTTAACAGGACCGGAACGACAATGCACAGGAACGCAAGATAGCCGGATATCATCAGCAATTTCTTAAGCATATATGATGATCAGTGCTTTCCTAACCTGGTGAGAAGATCGCGAGTTTTGTCCTTCATCTTTCTTTCCGCGTATCTGCCTTTCTCGTGGTCATATCCTGCGAGATGGAGGAGACCGTGTACCAGCAGTCTTCTCAATTCTTCATTCAGTGTGAGCCCATATTCCGCTGCCTGCCTCTCCGCCTTATGAAGATTGATTACGATATCACCCAGAACAGAATCGTGATCCGCCTGCGGCGGAGTGAATCGTGAATTTGTAATCCCCCCGCGCCCCCCTTTAGCAAAGGGGGGTAAGGGGGGATTTTCACACTGCGGAAACGACAAGACATCGGTGGTTCTGTCAATACCCCGGTATTGACGATTCAACAGCCTCATCCTCCTGTCGTTTACGAGGAGGATGCTGACTTCAGCTTCGCGGAGCCTGAGCAGACGGAGCGCCTTCCTGAGAAGGTTTCCTATCCTCTGTTGACTTACCTTTATTCGTCTTTGACGGTTCTTTATATAGACCTTCATCTGTGAAATCGAACCCGGGATAATCTATTCTCTTATGGAAGATGCCCGTAAGGATATAAGTAAAACGCCTCTTTATTTCATGGATATCTTTAAGGGTAAGCTCGCATTCGTCGAGCTGGCCTTCAAGGAATATATGATTGATTATTCTGTCAACAAGCGAGGCGATTCTTGCGGGCGTGGGGTCCGAAAGGACCCTTGAGGCCGCTTCAACCGCATCTGCCATCATTACAAGAGCGGCAACCCGCGTCTGCGGCTTTGGACCGTGGTATTTATATTCTTCCACGACCGGCAGCATATCCCCTCTCTTTTCCTTTGCCTTCTGATAAAAGTAACTGACCAGCATCGTGCCATGGTGCTGCTCTATAATATCGATAATGGGCTCGGGTAGTTTATACTGTTTTGCAAGTTCTACCCCTTCTTTCACATGGTTCACAATAATCATAGTGCTCATGTGGGGAGTAAGCTTCTCGTGCCTGCTGACCGCGCCGATCTGGTTCTCGACAAAATAGTCCGGCATTTTTGCTTTGCCGATATCATGATAATATGCGCTCACCCTGGCGAGCAGGGGGTTCGCGCCCACGGCCTCGGCGGCCGACTCCACGAGATTCCCTACGATAACGCTGTGATGATATGTACCGGGTGATGATACCATCAGGTTTTTCATAAGCGGCTGATTCATGTCGAGGAGTTCGAGGAGGCTGATGTCGGTAGTGACCTTAAAGAGATACTCTATGGGCGGCAGCAAAACCGATACTATGGCAGTAACGCTCAACCCTCCGAGTGCGGCGAACATTATCGAGGGCGGTGACTTGACGGTGAAAAACTCTCCCTTGAAGAAAAAGATTATGATGACGGTCAGGACGTTCGCCGCCATCACATAACCGCCTGCCTTCAGCAGAGCAGACCTCTTTTTACACCGTATGACACTGAAAGCTGCGGTGATACTCCCGACAAAGGCGTAAACGGTGAATGATGCGTCATGGAGCCAAAGGCCTGTGAGGAGGCTGACAGTGAAGGAAAAAATGATTGCGGTATGGAAGTCAAAAAGGAGCGATACTAACATGGCGCCCGCGGCTACGGGAACTCCGAACAGGGCGCTGTCAAGGTATTGATATTCGAGTCCCTTCGAGAGTCTTAGCAGCAGATAACCAAACAGCCTTCCCATAAGGAGCGTACCTATGAGCAGGAGGCCGAGAAGAAGAAGCATGTTGTATTTTTTAATGTAAGCAGGCTTGTATCTCATGATATCCCTGTACAAAATGAACATCAGGAGACAAGAGATAAAGAACCCGCCGATCAACTGCTCCGGACCGAAGTTCTTTTGTATGGAAATGTTTGCAACCATCGCACACAGGACAATAAAATAAATTCTGATGAGCTTGTCCTTCTTAGCGTAGCCGGAAGGAGTGCCGTTTCCGTCTTTCTTGTCTCCGCTGACGAGAGCCTTGAGAAAGGAGATGATGTTACCGGATTTATTCTTCTGTTGGTCGTTTTTCATATTTTTCATAGGCTCTGACGATCTCCTGGACCAGCTTGTGCCTTACCACGTCCTTCTCTGAAAAATAAATGAATTTGATGCCTTCAATGTCGGACAGTATCCTTTCTGCCTCTATCAGACCCGACGTTCTTCCGTGGGGCAGATCTATCTGTGTGATATCGCCTGTTATCACTGTTTTCGAATTATAACCGAGCCTGGTGAGATACATCTTCATCTGTTCGGACGTCGTGTTCTGGGCCTCATCGAGCACCACAAAAGAATCGTTCAGGGTCCTTCCCCTCATGAACGCGAGGGGAGCGACCTCGATGGTACCGCGGTCAACAAGTTTGCTCACCTTTTCAGCGTCCATCATGTCAAAAAGCGCGTCATATAAAGGTCTGAGATAAGGATTCACTTTTTCGTATATGTCTCCCGGCAGGAAGCCGAGCCTCTCCCCGGCTTCTACGGCCGGCCTCGCAAGCACGATCCTGCTTATCTGTTTCTTGAGGAATGCGTTTATGGCCATTGCCATCGCCAGATACGTCTTCCCCGTGCCTGCGGGTCCTATGCCTATCACGATGTCGTAATTCTTTATGGCTTCTATATACTGTCTTTGCGTCTCTGTCTTGGGTATTATAAATCGTCTCTTTGAGGACACCGGGATACTGTTCATGAAGAGTTCTTTCATTGAAGCAGATTCTTCCGGACCGGTGGATCTCAGCGCGTACCGGATATCTTCAGGGTTCAGGTTAAACCCTTCGGAGCTGATTGAACGGATGTCATGAATGATTCTTTCCGCCTTTTCAACGGCCTTGTCACCGCCCTGAAGAAATATCTTGTTCCCTCTCTGGGAGGCCACGATTCCAAGGGTCTCTTCTATTACCTTAAGGTTTTTCTCGAGCCTTCCATGGAGGAGGTCGGTCTCCTTTTCACTGTCAAGTTCAATCTCTGTCGTTAGCGTAATCCCTCCCGGTTCCTGACTGTCGCGAATGCAGGCAGCCCTTCGGTCTTTCTAATCCTGGCGGACAACAACTCAGCTTCGGCCTTCTTGCTGAATTCACCCACGAGGACTTTATAAAGTTTTTGGTGCTTTTTTGTCTCTGCGGCGGCTACTGATGCCTTGTACCCTTTCTTATTCAGTTTTGCTTTCAAGGCGTTCGCTTCAGAAGCATTCCTGAATGCGCCCGCCTGGACAGTATACTTCTTTGTACCCGGTGGTTTCCCGTTTAGCCTGGACCTTGCCCTGTTCCTTGCGTCTGTCCTGAGTTATCTGTTGATTGCGTCTTATCGGGCTGGCGATCTTCCTGAACCGTCGGTGACGCCTGAGTCCCCGGTTGAACACTTTCATGGTTCTCCCGGGGCTCCTGCGGCTGTGAAGATACCGCCTCCTGTTTCAGGGGGTCTGTATTTTGGGGTGCTCCAGCGGCGGGGAGTGTGACGACGGGTGTCTGATTTGTGACCGGAGGCTGCGCGTTCTTTCCAACGAAAAAGCCCAGGAGGAAGCCGAGAGAAGATGTGGTTATGATCGAGACAATAATGACCCCCTTGCCGATGTAGCGGACGGACGATTTTCCTTTCGAATCAATCTTTTTCATAAGATAAGCATAGCATCACCATAGGAGAGAAATCTATACTTTCCGGCGGTAGCCTCCTTATATGCATTGACCAGATTTCCCCAGCCGGCAAGAGCGGAGGCCAGCATCAGGGGCGTGGATCTGGGAAGATGAAAATTTGTGACGAGAGAATCAATGATTTTAAAAGAATAACCCGGATAGATGAAGATATCGGTCCTTCCTCTCAGTCTTCCATTCTCGGAAGCTGTGGTACATCGCCCGCTCGCATATCCCTCTAATGCCCTTGTGGTAGTTGTGCCGACAGAAATGACCTTTCTGCCGGAGGCCCTGGTCTCTCTAATAGCGGAAATGAGCTCTCTGTGCATCTCAAAATATTCGGTATCCATCGAATGCTCTTCCACATATTCAGTCCGTATAGGCTTGAACGTGCCGATTCCCACGTGCAGCGTGAGTTCCCTGACCGAAACGCCGCGGGCGGAGATCTCACCCAGCAGATGCTTGTTGAAGTGCAGGCCGGCGGTAGGGGCTGCGACAGAGCCTTCTTCTTTTGCGAATACGGTCTGATAGGTCAGCTTATCGGATTCGTCCGGCAACCGTCTTATATAAGGGGGCAGGGGCATTTTACCGTATTTCCAGATAATATCGCTGAAATCCCCGGTATATCGCAAATGTGCCGTCTGGCCGTTCCGGACTTCCGCCTGCAGCTCATCTGAGACTTTCAGAGTCCCGGTGAACTTTCCCCTTGAGAGGATCTCCCAGATATCGTCGCCTTTGTCCCGGATGAGTAAGATTTCGACCCTGCCGCCATTGTTTTTAAATCCTGTCAGTCTGGCCGGGAAAACCTTTGTATTGTTGAGGACGAGCATATCTCCCTTATCGAGATAGGAAGGAAGGTCGGAGAAGCTCTTATGTTCTGTTGCGCCGTCTCTGTGAAGAACAAGAAGTCTCGATCCTGTCCGGTCTTCGAGAGGTCTTTTTGCAATAAGGTCTTCCGGAAGAAGGAAATCGAAGTCAGCGATTTTCATACAGTTGTATTATCGTCCCCGGATAATAGAAGGAAAGGATGTCCCTGTAGCCTTTTCCCTCACGCGCCATCTGGAGAGCACCCCACTGACAGAGGCCTACACCGTGCCCGTAACCGCTGCCTTTAAAGAGGAATGAACCCCCGTCCCGGGATAAGGTAAATTTTGTGCTCGGCAGCCGGCTCCAACCGAGTGCCTTTCTTAAATCAGTTGCATTTACGGCAACTACTCCGGAGGGAGTATTTATGGCGATTTGTTTGACCCTGCCCGTTGAGGTGTAGGACTTTATGGAAATATCTCTTATTCCGGAGATGTTGAGTACCTTTTCGATCTCCTCACTCGGTATCTCTCTTTCCCATGCAGAGTAGGGTGACAGATCGCAGGGTGATTCCACCGACCTCAGGTAAGGGTAGCTTTTCCCGAAGACTTCCTCCGGGTCTTCTGTCTTCCCGCCGCATGTCGAGTGATAAAATGCCTGTATCGGCTTTCCCTCGAATGTGAGTATTTCGCCGTTTGTCTGCGAAACCGCATATGCTATCCTTACATCAGGACTGCTCCCTTTGTAAACCTGATTGATGACGGAAGAAGCGATCTGGTATATAGAATCTGTGCTCATCATTTTCTGATATACCGCATAAGTTCTGGATATAACAGCCTGCACCTTGAGTGCTTCCATGTCCCAGTCATGACCGACTTCAGCGGCAACCACGTCCTTTACGTATTCCTCCAGCGGGAGTTCATTGACGATATAGAGACCGCTGTCGCCCCGCCACATGTCGATATCCCCTGAGTATCGCGATCCCATCACGAGGAGGTTTCCTCTCATGCTTCCGATCATCTCCATTCTCTCATTCCTTGCCGGTATTCTGGGATTAGTCTCATTTAAAATGAGCACCTTTATCGTGTCGGACGCAGACACATCCGATATGAAAATAAGGACGGAAAAGACTGCAAAAAGGAACCTGGCCACATTCTCCACTGCCTCTCTATCTCCTCCTGAGAAGCCAGAAGATAAGGGTCAACAGCAAACTCAGCAGTATGCTTGTCGCCAGGGGGAAATAAAAAGTAAAATTTTTCCTATGGATTATGATGTCTCCCGGTAGCCTGCCGACCCACGGGATCTTTCCTGAAAGCAGGAGCAAACCGCCGAGGGCGATAATAATAATGCCCAGGATGACAAGAAATTTGCCTATATACTCTATCCCGTCTGTCATCAGTCTGCACACTGTCTTTCTTTATTCGTCATGCCCGAAGTTCTTAGTCGGGCATCCATAGCTTCGAAACATGGATTCCCGCCTGAGGACTGCGGGAATGACAACCCAAAAGAATGTCTATATTAGTATTGAGGCCCTTAACTTTCTCAGGTATCGTCGTCACTTCACTCTTACTTCAACTTTTAACTTTCTTTTGGTACCTCTCCATCTCTGAATATACGCATCCGCAATACTTCTGCCTGTAAAGCCCCAACTCCTTTGACATGCCGATACCTTCCTTCCACCCGGGCCTGAAGTCTTCAAAATAGAATGGGATGGAATACCTTTTCCCCATCTCGTTGCCTATAGACATGATCATATCAAGTTTCTGGTAAGGACTCACCAGCAGAGAGGTTGTGAAACCGTCAAGACCCATCTTTTTAGCGGTCTTCGCAGTCTCCTCAAGACGCATTGAGTAGCAAAACGCACATCTGTTGTCTTCATTGTTTACCACGGTTCTCACGAACTCTTTCAGTCCGTAATGGTCTACATACTCCATGTCAAGGCCCCATTCTTTTTCGAGCTTCTGCAGGGATTCAAGCCGCATCCGGTACTCCGTATACGGATGGATATTCGGATTGAGCCAGAGTCCTCTCACGTCGATGTTTCTTGAAAACAGCGACTTGAGAGGATAGAGGCAACAGTTGGAACAGCAGATATGCATCAGGAGTTTCATAACGCGGACGTGCAGTGCTTAATGAAAGTCATTTGTTTTTAGTTTCCTCAAACAAACCGGCTGCAGCCTTATGAGGAATATTGAGGTGAGAGTAAGCCTTTTCCGTGGCCTTTCTGCCGTGTGATGTGCGGATGATAAACCCTGTCTTCAGCAGATAAGGTTCAACAACATCCAGAAGGACATCCGTCTCTATCTGGAGTGTTGCTGCAAGCGCCTCTATGCCGGCAGGGCCGCCCTTATAGTTTAAGATGACAGCCCTTAACAATTTTCTGTCTGTTTCTCCGAGGCCGGACTCATCAACGCCTTCCAGCGCCAGTGCTTCGGTGGCGACATCTCTCGTTATCTTTCCCCCGGCCCTGACCTGTGCATAGTCGCGAACACGTTTAAGAAGCCTGTTGGCGACCCTCGGAGTTCCTCTCGCCCTTCGCGCAATCTCATACGCCCCGTCCTGCTCTGTAGGGATATTCAGTATTGATGCGGAACGTTTCACGATATGAACCAGGTCTGTTTCGTTATAAAAATCCAGATCTCTCGTAATACCGAACCTTTCTCTGAGGGGAGAGGAGAGGAGGCCGGACCTGGTCGTAGCACCTATCAGGGTAAAGGGTTCGAGTCGGTATCTGTGAGTCCTCGCGTGTACGCCCTTATCGAAAATGAAGTCTACGGCAAAGTCTTCCATTGCCGGATAGAGGAATTCTTCTACGATTTTTGGAATCCTGTGTATTTCATCTATGAAGAGTATGTCGCCTGCCTCCAGATGGGTGAGGATTCCCATAAGATCGCCGCCTTTTTCGAGGGCCGGACCGGACGAAGTGATAATCTTCGTCGCCATCTCATTTGCAATGATATGGGCCAGCGTGGTCTTTCCGAGGCCGGGAGGACCGTTAAACAGGATATGGTCCAGCGACTCTTTTCTGTTCAGAGCCGCCTCTATCGCTATTTTGAGTGTCTCGACGATTTTCTCCTGCCCTATGTACTCGGGCAGGTGTTTCGGCCTCAGGGATAAACTGTTTTCTTCATCCAGAGGGCTGTTATCTCCGAGGATGTCAGAAATATTGCCTTCTTCGTGTATCATTTCTGTTGCCCCCTGTAAACCTCTTCAAACAGCTCCTCGGACGAACTGATGCCGGGGCTTCTCTTTATTGCTTCCTCAATCATCTGCCGCGCTTCCGGGTGTTTATGCCCCAGCTGGATTACCAGGACTTCCTCGACCTCTTTCCTGAAATCTTCCGCGGCCGCAGGTGCGATTTCGACGTGCGGCATCAACGCATATTTGGCTACCTTACCTTTCAGTGTCGCAATAATCTTTTCCGCCTTTCTTTCGCCGATGCCCTTCAGTTGTTTCAGAGCTTTTGTATCCTTGTCTTCGATAAAACGGGCTATTTCTCTCACAGGCCTGGAAAGGGCCTTCACGGCAGCGGCGGGGCCTATGTCCTCGACGGATATGAAAAGCTCGAAGAATTCCTTATCAAGGGAGGACTGAAATCCTACAAGAACCGGCTTCGGCTGTCTTTCCGTCTGGTTGTATGAGACGTAAAATTCCATTTCATCCCCCTCCGGGTTATCTTTCTTTATGGTGTGCATCACATAGGCGGGAATCAGTATCTCATAACCTATTCCGTTTACTATGAGGGTCAGCCTGTCATCATGAGCCCGGTTAATCCTCAAGGTCCCTTTCAGGTACGATATCATCGGTCCGCCTTCGGGATTTTTCTGTAGAACGCAGTTAAAGCCACAGCCAGCGCGTCCGATGCGTGAAGGGATTTTATACTGGAAACACCGAGCAGTTTTTGTATGGTGGCCATCATCTGACGTTTATCTGCCGCTCCATAACCTGCCAGGGAATTCTTCACTTCTCTCGGAGTAATCTCTATCATCGAAATGCCGTTTTGAAATACCGACAAATATATGATACCCAAAACGCCACCCAATAGTATACCGGCTCTCGGATAGCGGACAAGGGAAAAGGCATTTTCGACCGCCAATAAATCCGGATGCAACGAATGAATAAGACTATTGAGGTCCGTATGAATCTGGAACAGTCTTGCGGACATGTGTTCTCCGGGCGATGTCCTTATGCACCCGCATTTAAGGATTGAGGGGCTCGTGCCGTTGCATTGGATTGCTCCGAACCCGGTAGTACTTAATCCCGGGTCAATACCGAGTATTATCATGACAGGAACGCGCAGCGAATGTCCCCGGCAAGGAGTCTATTTCTTCCTCGGAGCTTCAAAGAGTATCTCTTCCACCATCTGGCACAGAACATGTCCGATGGTTATGTGTGTCTCCTGAATACGCGGTGTGCTATCTGAAGGGACGATGAATGCAAATGTTGCCTTTGACGCAAACTTCTCCCCTTTTAGCCCGGTGAACGCGATTGTTGTCAACCTTTTCCTCCTCGCAACGTCCATTGCCTTGAGGATGTTGGGAGAATTTCCACTGGTACTGATCGCCATAACAATGTCCCCTTCATCGGAAACTGCCTTGAGTTGTCTTGCAAAGATATCCGAGAAATCATAGTCATTTGCGATGGACGTAATCACCGCCATGTCGGTGTTAAGAGATATGGCCGGGAGACCGGGGCGCTCCCTCCGGAACCTGTTGATGAACTCCGCTGCGATGTGGGAAGCATCCGTAGCACTGCCGCCGTTGCCGAAAAGTATCAATTTCTTGCCGTCGTTGAACGCGTTGGCGACGACGTTCGCAACCTCGAAAATCTTCTCGACATTCTTTTCATCGATGAATTTTTCCTTCACCTGGATGCTCTCTTCGAACGCCTTCAGTATTTTGTCTTTCATTTAGCGAAACGGTAATTTTTCTTCAGAATGCGGTACTCCCAAATTAGAGTACCCAAATCAGGATCTAATGTCAACGGCCTGGCGCATAAATTCTTGACCTTTTTGATATTCGTATGCAATACTATTCCCGAAGTTTCGGAAGTATTGTTGTATACAGCTTCAAGGACGTTGCCTTTGTAGCTTTTATACCTTATTCCGTAATCTTCGATCTTCAATATCACAAGGAGGTGTAGCAGTATGGTAAAAGGGACCGTTAAATGGTTCAACGAGTCCAAAGGTTTTGGATTCATTACCAAGGAGGATGGTGGAGACGTGTTTGTTCATTATTCTGCCATTCAGGGCAATGGGTTTAAGACGCTGGCCGAAGGCCAGGCAGTCAGCTTTGAAGTGGTCGATGGCCCGAAAGGACCCAAGGCTGAAAACGTAACAAAAATCTAACCAAAAAAATTGCAGGTTCCGATTTATTCGGAACCTGCAATCTCAATGACCCCCACGTTCAATTCTTTCTCAAATAATATTATTTTTTTACTGTAAAATAATATCATGGACTCTGAAGAGCGTCTGGAAATAGTCAATTACAAGGGTGAGGTGATCGGACATGCATCGAGGTCCGAAATCCATGGAAACCCTTCGATGATCCACAGGGTCGTCCATGTGCTTGTCTTTAACAGCAAAGGAGAGATCCTCTTGCAGAAGCGCTCGCAGAACAAGGACGTTGCCCCCGGGAAATGGGACACATCGGTCGGAGGACATGTCGGAATAGGAGAAGACCTGGTCTCCTCATCGAGGAGAGAGATGTGCGAAGAGATCGGGGTCGAGGGTCATGAACCCGAATATCTTTATTCGTATACTCACAGCAACGCATACGAAACGGAACTTGTTACCACATATCGCTGTCTCATTGAAGAGAACTTCTCTTTTGACAGAGAAGAGATTGATGAAATAAGATTCTGGAATTTTGATGAGATCAGAGGAGTTATGGGTAAAGGGATATTGAGTGATAATTTTGAGCACGAGTTTATCACCTATCTCGGCCATCTGGAGAGTGGGCGGGGATGATGAGCTTAATGTTTTGAGATTCACCAAAAATCTCCACTCGCTCATGAGACGCTTCGACTTTTTTCTCTTCTGTGTTTTTACTTTTAGCAGTGCTGAAAGGTACACATAACACATAGTACTCAATAAAATTCAAGATCTCGCAGATTGCTGATTTCTTGCTGGACTCAATACTCAAGAAAGTTGAGTGATGAATTTTCATTGGACGTTAGCTTCTTGCAGATAGGCCGAAGACGCCTTCAGGGTTTTATGAACGGCTGTCTTCCCAAAGATTCCGATCGCTGCGTAGTGGAAGTCCAATCTTGCCAGATGCCTGAGAATATACCTCCATGAATAAAAACGAGCCATTGCGCTGAAGGTCTCAATCTGCAGGATGGCCGGTGACATGAGTCGAGGCTCGAAAACTACATGCTGGACATCGTATTTGCTCCAGTCCGTATGGAGCATTCTTCCGCTCTCCATCATATCGTGGAAGAGCGGTGTTCCCGGTAGTGGTGTAAGAATCAGGAACTGCACAGTGTCTATCCCATTGCCTGTCGCAAAATCAGCAGTCCCGCGGATAGTCTCCACATCGTCGGTGTCCGCCCCCAGGACAAACATTCCGTGGATATGAATACCATGGTCTCTGACTGCCCTGATGCAGGAAATGATATCCTCCAGTCCCTGTTTTTTATTATATGCCTCAAGCGTCTCGGGGTTGATGGATTCAAAGCCGATGTACAAAGTATGGCAGCCCGAGTCAGCCATCAGGCGCAGGAGTTCCGGGTCCCTGGCAACATCCGTCCTCACCTGGGCAGACCATTGCGTCTTAATTCCCTCTGCGATCAATCCCCTGAGGATTTCTTTGGTCCTCTTTTTGTTAGCTGTAAAGTTATCGTCAACAATGAACTTGGTCGCCTGTGATACTGATGCTACATATTTTAATTCCTTGAGCGTTGCCTCAACGGATTTAAAACGGTAGCTCCTTCCGAACATCTGGATGACGGAGCAGAACTTGCAGTCAAAGGGACAGCCCCTCGATGTTGAAACAGGATAGGTATTTGACAGGTTCCATTTATGAACAAGGGAGAAGTCAGGCTCGGGGAGGCTGTCAAGGTCTTCGATAAATTCTCCGGACGGGTTGTGAACATTCCTCCCGTCCCTGTCTCTGTACGAAAGCCCTTTGATACCCGTTAATGCCGGGGTCCCCTTCTCCAGGTGCTCAAGCAGTTCGACAAGGGAATACTCTCCTTCCCCCCGTATGACAAAGTCGGCATATTCCAGGGACTCATCGGGCAGAAAAGTTGGATGTGCTCCACCAATAATTACCGGTATCCCCATGGCCTTTAATCGTTTACCCATTCCGTAAGCCTTTATCGCCGTGGACGTTATGGTCGAGATGCAGACGAGGTCAGAACTCTCAATAAACGACCAATCGGGTTCGGCAACGTCCTCAATAAATGCCTTTACTTCGTATCCCCTGTCCTTCAGGATGGTGGAAAGCAACACGGCGCCAAGTCGCGGTATAGGAAACTTGCTGAAGATATGCAGGCCGGGTGAACCCGCTTCGATAAATGAAACTCTTTTGATAACCATATTTGTATAAAATTATATTTTAAAAACCCTTCCATGCAACCTTATACCGCACGGTTTTCTATCCATTTAACCCCACTTTGGAAAAGGGGGGGAAGGGGGGATTTTTAAAATTAATAAAGTTTGCCTAAAGATACCCCGCCGTTTCTGCGGCGGGGAGGCTTCATCCTATAGGGAATCTTTAAGTGGATATACCGGACGGGTCCGGGCAGCAGACCGCTTATATGTTTATGGTTACCTTGTGGCAGGCAGACAGTGTCACATAGTACCCAGCACAGGGGTACACCAACTTATCCGCAAAAAAGAAGGGACTAAGCTGTCATCACTTCCTCACAGGAGTACGCAAAAGTATCAATCTCCGATATCTATTTAATCTCCATTCTACTGAACAAGATTCAGAAAAACAGGGGCGTGCCTTTCCATTTGAATGATGCACGGGAAGAATCTGACGAGATATTGAATCCGAAAAGAAATGAACATTTTCCGGAAGAATGCGGCGAACTTAGCAGCACCATGAGTCGATTTAACCAGTCCTACAACTATTCAGTGGTTCAGAAAAGTTGAGACTAAAGATTTATGGAAGAAATGGACGGTTACAATCTTTGAAAAATATCCCGATAAGTCACAACTTGAGCACTTTGTAATGTGACCCTCGTTGACTTATCTAAATCATATCGCTGGCAAGCAGGGTTTCAACCATCCACACGTAAGCTGCTGGCTCCCCTTTGCAAGAGCCTGAAAACTAGGACTCTGCCTGAAGATGATTTTGACATCTGCAGTCAAGAACCAACTCACGCCTTGCACGGTTTCTTGATATATACCCCCCTTTGGTAGAAGCTTTCTAATGGTGCTCTTGCCATTGCAGCCCTCAAATGTCTTTAATCTTGTCGGGTGCTTCAGTCGTCCCTGAGCACGAATGTTCTCCCAGTCAGCCAATATCCAATTTTCTATCATTCTATCAGGGACACCAATCACCAGCAAATCACCAATTCCTTCTTCCCGAATAAGGCTTTCCAGTTTAACCTTTATAGTGGAAGGAGAATCCCAACGACTTTCGCGGTCAAAAATAATGACATAAGGGTAATACTTGTTACCCATAAGTCTTATGAGCGATGCAATTCTTTTGGCCGCCGCATGAAGTTCCACGTCATCCCCGTTGCAATTAAGCACTCGTACGGGAGCACCAGGGCAAAGATGCTGGATGATCTTTTTTCCCTGCTGACCATCGACGATAAAAGCAGGGTTACTCATTTTCAATAGCACCTGCTAGATAATAATAGCCCAAACCAAATCCAGTTCTCTTTATTTCGAGGCATTCGAGAAATAGCATTTTTTAGAAGGGGCGCTGTCAGAGATATTATATAAGTGGAGATGAAAGATGTTTCCCCGATCTGTAAGCACCTTTTTGTCTCCCCGACAGATTTTCAATGCCCCAATTCCCTGCAATGGGAAACACTACTCCCTTGGTATGCATAGGAGCTGTTAAAGCTATTCGTTCAGGCGACCTGTTTTATCAGGGACCTCATATCTTTTTCCTGGTCTCTCTTTATTCTTGCCAATGCCATCGATATCATCACCAAGAGCGCCAAGCCAACCCTCAGTGTCATCTTTGCCTTGCCCCTTATAAAATGATGCTCAAATCCAAAGGATAAGTCTATTCGACTGTTTACTCTCTCAACCGCTGTCCTGCCCTTATATCTCCGCTGCCACTTGTAACTGCTTCTGGCTATCGGCACAAATATCCGCCTATCGGTATCAAGCGGTATCCTCACTGTTTTGCCCTTTGTCTCCTGCGAGCACTGCGCATATCCCTTACACTCGATTGCGTAGGCAGCTGCCGGACATTTGTATTTAAGCGCCTTCCGATCTTTCTCAAATCCACAAAAGGCCATCTCGTATCGTTCGTTACTTACCGGACAATGACAGTAAACTGTCCCCTGGTAATCATAAACAACATTGTCTATTCCGTCAGGCACGAGAGCCTTCGTCTCCTCCCCGTCCTTCCATTGGTTCCTTAGGACGTCGCGACGGCCGGGCCGCCGGCCCGCCCGCGCCTGGCGCTGGCGGCCCTCGCGGCTTGTGCGATCGTGGGGGCGGCGGACGTCGGGTACTGGATGCACCAGCGCTTCTGGCACAACGACCTGCGGGTGACGGCCCTCGATGTCGGTCAGGGCAGCGCCGTGCTGGTGGAACTTCCGGGCGGGCACACGCTGCTGGTCGACGGCGGCGGGACCGCGGACCGCGCGGCCTTCGACGTGGGGGCGGCCGTCGTCGCCCCCTTCCTGTGGCGCCACAAGATCCGCACGATCGACGCCCTGGTCCTCACGCACGCCAACAGCGACCACGTGAACGGCATGATCTTCCTCGCAGAGGCCTTCCGGGTCGGCGCCCTGTGGGCCGCGAGCGAGGACCTCGGACACCCGGGCTACGCGGAACTGATGCGGGTCTGCGATGAGCGGGGGATCGCCCGGCCGCACTTCGCCGACCTGGCACGGGACTGGACATTCGGGCCGGCGAGGCTGGAGATCCTGCACCCGCCGGCAGAGGCCTCTGAACGCCGGCGGCGCGACGAGAACAACCGCAGCATCGTGACACGGGTCAGCCTCGGCGGCCATTCCATCCTGCTGCCCGGTGACATCATGCACATGGCGGAAAAGGGGATCGTGCGCGCGGCGGGAGACCGGTTGCGGAGTACCGTCCGGCGGCGCCGCACCACGGCAGCCGGACGTCCAGCTCGGAGGAGTTCCTGAAGACCGTTGCGCCGGAGGCGGTGTTGATCTCGTGCGGCGGCCGGCCCGGCAGCGGGATGCCCCACCCGGGGGTGCTGGAGCGCTACCGGGCGCAGGGGGCGCGCGTCTGGCGCACCGATCGGGACGGGGCGTTGCAGGTCGTGACCGACGGGCGGCGCCTCTCCGTGGGCTCGTATCTGAAAGCCGGCGACGCCTCCGTCATAGCGTTCGAGGATCCCAGCGGGAACTGAAGACGGGACACGCACCGCCGAAGAGGCGCACCAGCGGGGGGGGCTGCGGTGTCCAGAGGGCGAGGCCGGGGGCTGAAGGCGGGAAGCGGCGCCGGAGTTCTGCGCCGAAGCCTCGCGGGCGCGCGGTCAGTCGATCGCGGCCAGCACCTCGAAGCCCGACGCCGACAACGCCTTCCGGATCAGCGAGGTTTTGCAGGCCGCCAAGCGGAAATGATAGACCCGCTTGCGCGCCTTTGCGAACGTCATGATGACGTTGATCACGTCCCCACCGTAGTCGCTGATGATGTGCAGGATTTTCTTGAGGGACTCGGGCTTGTCGTTGGCGGCCACGTCCAGGCGCGAGGTCGAGGGCAGAGCAGGCCCATCATGTCGATGAAGGCCCGCAGGAGGTCCGTTTCGGTGATGATGCCGACCAGTCGCTCATTCTTCACGACCGGCAGGCCGCCGATCTTGTGTTTGTAGATGATCTCCTCGGCCAGGTAGTCCCCGGTGATCTCGTACGCCCGCGCCCGGCACCCGCCGCACACGTTGGGTCCTCGCAGCGGCCGCACTTGCCCTTGTATGCATCGAAGTTCCGCAGCCGCTCAAAGACCTCCGCGGTCCGCCAGAGCATCGAGAAGGGAGCCTCGCGCACGTTGCCGCAGTGGACCTCCAGGTACCCGCAGGGCTGCACGTCCCCCACGTGCGAGATGAAGCAGAACCCACACCCCCCCAGACACCCCCGGGTCGCCGCATGAGGCCGTGGCTCTGCGGCGTGACGCTCTTTCCCTGGCCTCTGGCCCGCTGGCGCAAGACGCGGTAGTAGTGAGGGGCGCAGGTGGCCTTGAGCTGAAGGGGAACGCGTTCGCGCTGGTCGTAAAACCAGTGCAGCGTGCTCTCGTATTCCTCGGGCGAGATGGCCTGATGGGCCATCTCCTTCCCGTCCGGTGGGGACCAGCAGGAAGATGTGGTGGGCGACCGCTCCCAGACCCACGGCCAGTTCCAGGATGCTCGGAAGCTCCTGCAGGTTCCCTCTGGGTGACGGTCGTATTGATCTGGAAGGGGATCCCGGCCGCCTTGAAGTGCTCGATGCCCTGCATGGCACCCGCAAAAGCGCCCGTCACCTTCCGGAAGACGTCGTGGGTGTCGGGGCCGGCGCCGTCGAGACTGACGCTCACGCGCTGGATGCCGACGGCGGCCAGCCGACGGGCGATGTCGGCGGTGACGAGCGTGCCGTTCGGCGCCATCACCATGCGCAACCCCAGGCCGTGGCCGTGCTCGGCCAACTCGAAGATGT
>CAVSHJ010000028.1:0-37206 GCA_963727725.1 Thermodesulfovibrionales bacterium | reverse complement strand
CGGCAACCCGGTATGCCAGGGCATTTTCCATCGTGGAACACAACCGACAGCGAGATATTTTCAAAAGATCTCGAATGAGCGCGAGCCTTTAAAGCCAGGCAATGGTGATTGAGCTGAGTCAAGGTGCTGCATGGGGTTATATTGCTTACAACGGTTTTGGCGGAGGGCCTTTCGCACCGGGCTCCAGGGCCGCTCTCTTTAGCGATGGGTTTGACATGCAGGGTGAGGTAATGCGTTCTCCCAGATATTTTGATGACGCTCTGCTATGGAGACGAGCTTGAGACGACACCTGCAATAATGCTGCCTCTTAGTTCGTTCCAGACCAAGATATACGTGACTCCGGTTAACTATGCATTACCGAGTACGGCTCTGGACCGGGCACGAGGATACGTGCTCGAATTCGAGAGTCGAATTCTGCCTTGATCCAAGGCCTGCTGATGGCGATTCCCATCGGACCTACTTGTGCAAGTCCATTCGGAGGTATTTCTCTTAGCGGTGAGAATTGCCAAACAGATCCTGACGGCGAATGCCGGCATATAGGCATCTATGACACGATGAAACAGCTCTGACGGGGGCGCGCCGGTCGATGTTGTCTGTACGACTGCCCTTTCACTCAGCACTGACACTTCTGCTGGTGGGCTTCTTACCACAGCGCAGATCAGTCATTTAGAGACTATGGAAGGCACGCAGCCCACCGGAGGAAATGCGTGGGGAGATGTCCGCTCAATGGTCGGGGAGCTTCTTCCCTCCATCAGGGCTCGGACAAAGGAACGTGAATACAGAGTCAGATTCGATAATCGGCAAGCTCCAGTATTCAGATTTAATACACCCTGCTTCCATCGGGGGAGTCAGTATTCCCAATGCGCTTAACGACTTCGAGTGGATCAGGAACAGCTCCAGCCAAGTGGATGGGGCATGGGAACTCAAACACGGGATAAACAACGTCATACAGGATGACGGATTCGGCGACTAATTAGTAGATAACCGCAAATCATATATTAGATAGATAAGGGGGAAGCTATCAAGCTTCCCCTTTATTTTCAGGGCAGTGGCAGGAACGTTTTCCAGAGGCGCACACTTCGTGGTAAAATAATTAAGATAAGAAATTCAGGAGGACATCAGATATGAGATTGTGGAAGAAGGGAATTCTTCTGGGGTGGATTTTAATGTATCTTCTCTCAGGGTCCGCGTTTGGAGGAGAGAAGTTCATCTCAGAGATTGACAGAGGAATGCAGGTTTTTATCAAAGCTGACGAGGACGGGCAAATCTGGAGCGTATATTTTGATCCGACTAATGGCTTACATCTCCATAATGCAGAGAGCGGGAAAGACCTGCTTGTCGCTTCCGGCAGGAGAGCCGTCGCTGAGCGGTCTGGTCTTTGATGCCGCAAAGGGACATTTTTTTCTTGCATGGAGACAAAAGGCCGAGGGAAAGAAGCTCTTTTTCCGTGCGAGCCACGATAATGGGAAAACCCTTTCCGAGCCTGTTCTCCTTGATGACGGGGACAACGGCTCCGCTTCCGAGGATAGAGATAGGAGCAAACACAAAGGGCGACATCGTAGCAGAGTGGCTCGGCGAAACTAAAATAAGCGGCAGCAGATATCACCTTTATGCTGCCTGTTCGAGTGATTTCGGCAAGACTTTTTCGAAGCCGCAGAATCTCACCCTCGGATACGATCACTCGATATATCCGGCACTTCTTGTGGATGACAAGGGGACATATGCATTCTCTTATTCTTATTCAATTAGTAAAAATGAAAGATATATTGTCTTCAGGAAGTCCTCGGATGGCTGTAAGACGTGGAGTAATCCCCTGGAGATTAAAAAGATCGGCGTTGTTACCCTCTTCGTCGAGCCTTTGAGAGTTGGTAACAGACTGCACGTCTTCTGGTTTAATGCCTACGAAGGTGTTCCTGTCGTTGAGGGCGCGTATTCGGACGACGACGGATCAACATGGAAGACGACGGTTCTGGAAAGTACGAGGGGGTTTGATACCGGACTTCTGAGGGTTGCCCATGATTCCAAGGGACATATCTATATTTCCTTGTGGGGGAAAAAAGGCTCGGATCACGAGTCGGTATACATTGTGAGGTCGGAAGACAATGGTGCAACATGGAGTGAGATGGTACCGGTAAGACACTATTCTTCGAAAGACACAAAGGCGGAAAACCTCATGATCAGGGCAGAAGATGACGGTACGGTTATCGCTGTCTGGCAGGATTACCGCAACATACGTTGCAATATCTATATGCAGTATTCAAGGGATTACGGGAAGACGTGGCAGGAAAAGGACATTCCGCTTGAAGAGCCGGGCAAATTTAATACCGGGTTTTTTCAATATACGGACGACATCGTTAAAGTCAAGGATAAATACTATTTGTTAGCTCATAGGTTTAGGAGCGATGCTCTTGGACGAAATGCGGATCTTCTCTTGATTGATTTTTCGCTTGAGCGGGGAGGCCACCAGAAATGAAAAGGATACTTCTTGTGTTGTTGATAGGGTTTTCGCTTGCGGCATGTGCCGGTTCTCCGAGGAAGATGGTTGAGGACCAGGGTTCTCCTGCAAAGGTTGCCCTCCTCAGGGAAAGGGTGAACGAATACTGGACTGCATCCGTGAACGCTGAGTACGAAAAGACCTTTTATTTGTTCGACCCTTTCTTTCAGGCGAGTACAAACAAGTATTCGTTCCTTGGGACCCGCGGAGTAATAAAATATCATTCCTTTGAAATTAAGGATATTAAAGTAGATGGGAATGTCGGACACGTGACGATGATGATAGTGTATTCAATACCGAAGTCAGTGTTTAAGAAAGCGGAGTTCAGCAAGCCGCCGACGTCGGCAGAATTTGTAGAGCCATGGCTATTTGTCGGCGACAACTGGTACAAGGAATATAAAGCAGACGAAGGTGGAGGAGTTGTCTCCTATTAGCACTTATATTTGCAAACAGACGAGAAGGGTTTTAAAGGACGCCCTGACCTGAGAAATCAGGGCTGACAATCTCTTCGGGATTTAGGTTCCTAATCCTGGTTGCGTTTATCGCCTTCTACAATGCCTATATTATAATTTTAAGTTGAAGTCGCTTTCATAAAATGCCTGCGAATGGGATATCTTATGAAAAATACGGAGACAGAGATGGGAGAAAAGTCAAAGCACCCGGAGAAGACCGCTGAGGTTCCGGGCTTCAGGGATGCTTTATTGTCGGGCGCAGGGAAATGGGTGGCGGCCCTTCTCGTTGCCGGAATAACTTTCGTTGTCTTTTTGCCTGCCCTCAATAACGACTTTGTTAACTACGATGACGGCATATTTGTCTACAACAATAAACATATCATCTCCATAAACCTCAATTTTATTAAATGGGCCTTTACCAATCGGGAATACCAGTGGTCGCCTATGAGATGGGTTTCACATGCAGCGGACTATTGGATATGGCAGCTGAATCCTTTCGGTCACCACCTTAGCAGCATAATTCTCCACAGTCTCAATGCGTTTCTTGTGACGGTGCTTGTATTCAGACTTTTTGGAGCTGTGAAGCCGAAAATGCAACCTCCCCCATCGGGAGAGGAGGAAATGCATTTCCGGAGGAAGGCACTTATTGCCGGGGTCGTCACAGGACTTCTTTTCGGCATTCATCCTCTCCGCGTTGAATCTGTTGCGTGGATCTCTGAAAGGAAAGATGTGCTCTATGCATTCTTTTTCCTGCTGAGTCTCATATCATATCTCAACTATTCTGCATTCTATGTCATGAAGCGGAGGCATCTCCATTATCTGCTCGCGCTTGTCTTTTTCATCATGGCGGTGATGAGCAAGGCGACGGCGGTTGCTCTTCCCTTTGTCCTGATTCTTCTAGATGTTTATCCTCTTGAAAGGGTGAACTTTCATTCCGGTTTGAGCATCTGGCGCAGAGTGTTAGCGGAGAAACTCCCTTTCTTCGCAATCGGCGGTGCGGTAACCTGGATTAATATCGGCGTGCATGAGGACCGGGGTGCCTTGTGCCATTATTGAAGCTTCCGTTTACCGACCGCGTGCTGCTTGCAGCCAAGAGTATTGCCTTCTATCTGGTTAAGACGGTCTGGCCGTCTCATCTGGCCCTCATTTACGGAGAACCGTATAATGTATCGTTTTCGACCCGCTGAATATATCGCGTTGCTTTTCTTCATGGCGGCTGTGACTGCTGTATGCATTTTTCTCTGGCGCAGGGGGAAGAGGGTCTGGCTGGCTGTATGGATATATTATGTTCTAATGCTTCTCCCCGTGTCGGTTATAAAGGTGTTTTCTTTCAGTTTTGCGCAGGATCGCTACACCTATATGCCGGGCATAGGTCCTTTTCTCCTCGCTGGGATTGGGGCTGCCTTTCTTATGGAGAAAATGGAAGGGAAAAAAAAGGTTGTCTTCTCGTCTCTGCTTGTGGCTGCTTTCTCTGTCCTTGCGGTATTAACCATAAAGCAGACGACGGTGTGGAAGAACACTATTGCCCTCTGGAGTTCGGTGTTGGAGCGTACGCCGAGTTTTGCACGTGCATATTACGATCGTGGCACCACCTATCTGATGCTTGCCAGGTACAGAGAGGCGATACAGGATCTGGACCATGTGATCGAGTCTGCGCCCTTCCAGGAGGCATATACCAATCGGGGACAGGCGTATAAAGCGTTGGGCGATTATCAGGCGGCGATCGGGGATTTCTCAAAGGTAATCGAGATGAGTCCGGAGGATGCAGCGGCATACAATAATCGCGCCGACGCGTATGCGCGGATGGGTAATTATCAGAAGGCGTACGAGGATCTCGACAAAAGTATCAAATGTGAGCCGAAGCTCACTATGACCCGCGTAAATTTGTGCGCACTTAACAATTTTACAGGTAATTATCGGCAGGCGCTCAAAGAGTGCTCCATGGCAATCGAAATTGATCCCGATAATGCGGAAGCGTATAAACGCCGGGGATTTTCCTATAATGCCCTTGGCAACTATAAGGAAGCGATTCGCAATTACGACAGAGCAATTGCCCTCAATTCCAAGGATTATGAAACGTACGATTTCCGTGGGGTTGCCGTCAAGAATAACGGCGACCCTTCGGCGGCCATCCGCGAGTTTACGAAGGCTGTTGAACTGAATCCCGGATTTTTTGATGCCTATATTGTTCGGGGAGTAACATACGGGGAAATCGGCAGGTTTGAAGATGCCGTTAATGACTTTACTGTTGCGATCGGACTGAGGCCGAAAGATGCATCGGCCTATTACAACAGAGGAGCTGCATTTTATAGATGGGGGAAAGAAGAGGAGGCCATGAGCGATTTCAAAAAAGCTGCTCGATTGGGTGACAGGGATATACAGAAGATCCTCAGGAGCAGGGGGGTCCGCTGGTAAAAGGAGCTATATGAACAGCATGAGGAAGCGGGCAAGAAAACTGTATCAACTCCTCCCGCCTCTCGTCGCCAGGGAACTAAAAGAAAGATATGCAGGTTCTGCTTTCGGTATCTTATGGACCTTTCTTCATCCGGTACTCTTTATCATACTGTACTGGCTGGTTTTTTCCCAGGTTTTACGGGTCAGAGTAAAAATAAATACGGGTGACATTCCTTTCCTGCCCTTTCTGCTCTCCGGACTTCTTCCATGGTTTGCGCTCCAGGAGGGTGTCCTGAGAGGTGCTTCTGCCGTACTGGATAAGCGGCATGTAATAAAAAAAGTCATATTCCCGGTTGAACTCTTTCCGCTCTCCTCTGTTATGTCCGCGTTTATCCACCATAGTGTGGGCATCGTTATTTTCCTTTTCTCTTTCTTTATCTGGAAAGGGGCTGTTACAGCTCAACAGCTCTTTTTCATAATGATTCTGTTATGCATCCAGATATTACTAACGGCGGGCCTGTCTCTTCTATTCTCTTCTCTGTCTGTCTATCTCCGTGACATTATCCAGGTTTTGACGGTTCTGTTCCAGGTTATTTTTTACCTGTCTACTATTTTGTACCCGCTCACGTCTGTTCCGGGCAGGTTGAAAATTTTTATTATCATAAATCCCGTTACCGCTCTTGTGGAGTCGTATCACAGTGCGATTCTCCTCGGCGTATTTCCCGGAATAGGCAGTTTTCTTTACCTCGTTATTTTTACGGCATTCGTGGTGGTGGCTGGAATTTACACGTTCAGAAAGCTTAAGAAGGGATTTGCCGATGTGCTTTAGAAAGCATGATACGAAAAGGTAACGCAACCAGGCTGCTATTTTTGTTGCCGACGTTCACTTTTGGAGGGGCAGAAAGGACTTCCCTGAATCTTTTACGTGGGATAGATAAGAGAAGTTTCAGGATATGCCTTGTTACATCAAGAATTGTATATCAACATTTTCAGCATATAGATTTAGAAAGTTTCTTACCCGTAGAGGATTTAGGAATAGATGTATGGTTTAACAGTTTTGGAAGATTTATGCATGATATAAAAAGAGTGGCATCGTTATTGAAAAAGGAAAAACCGGACCTCGCATTTGGAATGATGCACTATCCGTCTTCTCTTTTGGTTTTTGCTAAGAAATTATTCAATCTGAAGGTGCAGGTAATTGCGAGCCCCAGAGGTCCTTCCATTGAATATTTGAGGTACTTTGAACAGAACTCGCTGAGGAAGGCGTATCTTAAGGGAATTTTTTATTTATTTCTTAAATACGCCGATGGGATTGTTGTAAATTCTGCCGGGATGATGGAAGAGTGCATAAGGAATTTTCATGTTACAGAAAAAAGGATTTCAGTTATCCGAAATAGTGTTGATGTACAAGCTATTAAAGAGATGTCTGGCGAAGATGTTGATATAAATATAAAAAGTGGGTTTTTAGTGTTCTCGGCTGCAGGAAGACTTGAGAAGGAGAAAGATTTGCAGTTTTTGTTAAGGACATTTTCTCGAGTCAGGAAGAAGACACAAACGAAATTTTTAATCATCGGCGAAGGTTCAGAAAAGGGCTTGCTACAAAGCCTTTCTGCTGAGTTAGGTGTGGAGGATGAGGTTATATTTATAGGTTATCAGAAAAATCCTTACAAATATATCAGTAAGACAGATATATTTGTTCATACATGTCTTTTTGAGGGATTCCCCAATATAATCTTAGAAGCTATGGCATGTGGCGTCCCTGTGGTAGCTGTGGACTGCCCTTATGGCCCAAGGGATATTATAAAGCACGGAGAAAACGGCTTTCTGGTTCCCATGAATGATGAAGATGCACTCTTCGATGCGCTATTGACGCTGGCCAGTAATAGAGAATTGAGGGATATTATAGGCAAGAGAGGTTTCGAAAGAGCTATGGATTTTTCCATAAAGAAAATGGTAGGTGGATATGAGAGCTTTTACAGTAAGATAGTGCATAATCGGTAGTGTCCGATAGTCTGGAATACCGAATATATGAACCGCATTTTATTGAGTTTAAAGTCAAAAATAGAACTGCTATATCTAAGTTCTATCCTAATTTTTTTAGTAATTATTAATTATAGGGTTTTGGGTACTTGGTTTATAGTTGATGATACGGCGAACATTTTTTGTTCAAGTTTTGACACAATAAGGCTTCTCTTTGACAGGGGAACCTATCTTTTCTTCAATCAGCTATTTTTTACTCCTCTTCTACCCATTTCTTTCAAACTGGATTGGTTTTTGTTTAAGATGAACCCGTCAGGATACCACATTCTCAATTTACTGGCTGCTTACTTATGTTGCTTTTTTTTCTATAAGTTCCAGAGAATCTATCTCCCATCTTTTTTTTCGTGGTTAGGAACTATTTTATTGTCAGTTTCATTGCCTATATCCTTTGACATAAGCTGGATTACAAGAAAACATTACCTATGGGGGTTTCTTTTTTCGCTTATTGCCCTGTATCTGTTTAAACGATGGGAGACAAATAGGAAGACCATTATCATATTTTTATCCCTCTTAAGTACACTTCTTTGCTTTCTTTTCAAAGAGGCCTATGCTTTTTTACCGGCCATAATCTTTGTTGTGTCCTCGGGATCTATCAAAGATAGAGCCCAAAAAGCCCTTCCTTTCTTTTTTGTTTTAGCAATCTATCTTCTTTGGAGAATATATATGCTTGGTGGCATAGGTGGGTATCCTGGTTCTACAGATAAATCTGCTTTCCTTTTGCTAAAAACCCTTGTTATCATGCCGGTAAATTTGTCTGATAGCCTGTTTGGCTTTTCTTTTGTACCATTTATACTGCTTATATTGTTGGCCTTTTTTAATTTTAGGATGCTAATTCTGATGGTTATAGCTACGCAGATTGTTATTTCACCATTTATTTTTTACCCGGAAAGCGGTTTCCTGCTCGCCAATAAGGCTCTCTCCTATGTGGCACTTATTTCTTTTGCATTATCTTATCTTATGCATTCGGCATATAATAGAAATAAACGGATATCTGTTGCGATTGTTTTATTTATCTTCATTCCCATCATCTTCGGTACTATTTCAAAAACAAAGATTGGGCAGGAAGCAATAATTTGCCTGTCTGACAGTTATAAAAAAGCATCTGAAGAAATAATGAATAGTAAAGACGAAAAAATATTGGTAGTGGGAAATTGTTCTTACTATTTCAGCAATCTTGAAGACATTTACAGGAAGATGCTGAGAAGAAACTTTCCTTTTATCAGATCAATATCCGATATCGCTGCTATACCTTATTTAGACGTTAATGATTTTAATAAAATAATACTGGCAAAGAACCTTGATCTTAATCCCGATGTAGCTTCCGAGAGCACTGTGGAAGTCCTAACAGGTCTAAAAGGCAAAGAGTTTATTACACAAAACCTGAAGAGTAAGAACCGTCTGGCATCGCCAGAAGTGAATTTTGTGTCGGAGCCGGACCGGTTGAAAATCAAGATCACTGATTCGAGGGAAGGGATTTATCTGAGGTGTTTGCACATGGGAACGTATGTAGGTTGTTATCCAATACCTAAAAAATATACAGTCAAATATAACGGGATTAAAAGAATTGATAGAATTGATATAATATTTTTATCTAAAGATGGAATGGCAAGCAATGCTGCCAGTTTTGTTTTTTAAATTTAAAAGACGGATTACAACGCAAAAAATATCGAAGATGTTTTAATCGTAAAAGAGCTGACTAAAATTTATCGTATATATGAGAATCCCTTTAACAGACTGAAGTAATTTTTTGTAAGAAACAAAAAACATATCGATTTGCCGCATTAAATAATATGAGTTTTTCTATGAAAAAGGTGAGACACTCGGAATAATAGGAGAAGCTGGGTTCCCGATACCTGTGACTGACTTGGCGAAGCCGGTCAATACATTATTGATGCTTGCGCGTGATGCTGAATTAAGGAATTCGGTTGCCGGGAAAGGGTATGCAAGAGCGGCAGATTTCTCAATAGGAAGAATGGTGAACGGCTATGAAAGCTTTTTTAAGGGAAAGGGTGTTTGGAAAATTCTGAAAATTATATAGTCCGGGATTATGAAAAGGGCGACGAACATGAGATCACCTCTCTCTTCCGTGAAGTATTTGGAAAAGAAATGACACTGGATCAATGGAACTGGAAATATGTCGTTCCCGGGAAGGGGAGAATCTATTCAAAAGTTGTGGAAGATATGTCTCATAAGGTAATAGGTCATGCAGGTGCTGTCCCACTGAGAGGGAAGTCCCGGGATAAATCCATGCCTTTTTTCCAGATAGCCGATGTTATGGTTCACCCGCTGGCCAGAGGATTTTTAGGGAGGAAAAGCGTGTTTGGCAAGATGATAAAGATGTTGTTTGAGGATTTGGGAAGTGAGTTCCCGGACGTATTCTGCTACGGGTTTCCGGGGAGGAGGCCGTATATCCTGGGTGAAAGAATCGGCGTTTACGATACGATAGAACATGGCGTTGATTGCATGAAATCTCTAAGCCCTTTCAAAACGCTGTTTTTCTGCGGGCCCTTCCGGGTGGAGCCCATAAAGTGGAATGATGAGAGATTAGATCAACTGTGGGGAAGCGTTTCACAGGAGCTGCAACTATCCGTTATAAGAGATAGAGATTATCTGCTATGGAGGTACCCAGACAATCCTTACTTTTCCTATCAGCTTCTCGGTGTCTCTCATTCAGAAAGGCTGATTGGATGGGCTGTCATTCGAGAAACTGAAGAGGAGGTTTTTGTGGTTGATCTCTTAACGGAACAGAGACGATGTGGAAGATTACTCAGGACCTTGGAAAAATTTTTCCTATCCCGGGGAAGAAAAAAAATACGATTATGGCTACCCGAGGTCTGGAGAAAAAAATTGAAAGGATACGCCTTACAAAAAACCGAAGCGGTAGTGACCAATATGGTTTGGAGATTGCCCCTCGAAACGGCTTCCGTCAAACGTAACTTATACTATACCATGGGTGATGCTGATATTTTTTAGTGGATTTCCCATATATTTTCTAGATAGCATACGCCGAGTTCCAATGAATCTTTCTCTATGGGGAATGGGGGCAGCAGTTTCTCGTGATATACGATCAGACCTTTATCGTCGAAAGCCCTCGCATGCGCGTAGTACACTCCACCCATCATCGCAACTTTTGGATAGGTGACAATAATTTCGCGGTTTCCTCCGCGAATAAAATCTTTACCAGAGAGATGCGTCCCCGTGACGTAAACGCCTCTCCCGTTGTCCATCTTTATCGACAAGGTAATATTGTAAGGCAATTTATCGTCCATACACTGTGTAACGAGGCGGAACTTTAGATCGTCGCCCCTTTTCAGAGGAAAACCGCTGATGATTTCGAATTCTTTTATGATTACGGGGTGATCACTACTGGTGGAGAAAACTTCTCTGCTTTCTTGTTGTTCCCGATCTTTTTCGAGCTGGTAGAATTCATATGCGGGAATTACCTCTTCCGCCTGTCCATACATATGCATTTTCCCATCCTTCAGCCAGATCACTTTATTACACAGGATGCCGACCTGATATGTGCTGTGTGAACAGAAAAAAAGCGTAATCCCCTTATCCCTGAAGTCTGTGATGCGGTCTATGCATTTTTTCTGAAAATGCATGTCGCCAACCGAAAGTGCTTCGTCAATGATCAGGATATCAGGTTCAAGAGATGATATGAGTGAAAACGCCAGCCTCATTTGCATACCCGTAGAATAGGTTCTCAGGGGTCTGTTTATAAAATCACCAAGTTCCGAAAAATCTACTACTTCATCATATCTCGCATGGAGGTAGTCCTTCGGGAAGCCGAGCATTTCTCCATAGAAAAATATATTTTCCTTCCCGGTAAAATCCGGATGGAAACCAACACCCAGTTCCAAGAGAGCAAGGACAGTCCCTTTGACCCCTATTTCGCCGGAAGTTGGAGAAAGGGTTCCGGCGATCAGCTGAAGCAAGGTGCTTTTCCCTGCGCCGTTTTCTCCGATTATGCCGACAGTCTCACCTCTGTTCACGCAGAAATTGGCGCAGGCGAGGGCAACAAATTCATTATGGTTTTTCCTGTTCAGGAGAAGTTCTTTAAACCTATCCGCGGGTTTATTGTAGAGCTTGTAAACCTTGCACAAATCCTTCACGCGGATAACTTCTTCTCTTTCAATAGTCACAGGATTCATTCTTTTCCCCCGTTATCTTGTTTGGGTAAGCAAACGGACTTACGGTGACCCGGCCTGAATTTGCTGTCTCCGTTGTTCTCTCGCTGCTCTAGCAGTCTGCATTCGTTGTCTCCGTTCTTCTCTCGCAGCCTGGAGTTCCTGTCTCCGCTGTTCGTTGGACATCGCAGCCGGCGCCTGCTGGGCAGGCTTCTGAGGAGTCGCCGCGGTGGTCGTCGCAGCGGTTGCCACATTTCGGTCTCTCGGATTGACAGGTATGGTGATCGTCTCATCCCCCCTCACCATTACTATTTTGTCGGCCTCTATCTCTTTGAGCGTGAAGCCACTCAGGGTGTCGCCTTTCTTCAGTGCCAGCTGTCTTTTCCCCCTCCCTGCGGTGCTCCGAGGCGCTTTGAGGTCTTCGAGGTATGCGAGCCTTGTGCCGTCTGTTATCAATGTCCCGAACAGTATGAAATCCGGCTTGGGCAGGGGTGCCTGCTCAACCCCTTTTTTTTCGACAGGGATCTTCCTCTCGGGATGGAACAGATTCTCTTCGGATATTACAGTATACTCCGTAACAGACGGCGTCTGGACCTCGTCGGTTGTTTCCTTTGCAACCTCTGCGGTTTTCCCGGGTACGGGCAGAGCATATTTGATTCTTACATCAAGCATCGGAGAGAGGCTGTAAAGAGCAAACACGACTGCTACCGAGAGAAGGATCACGTTGAGCAGGTTTATATTCCTCATGAAGGGTTTGATCAGCATCTCTTAAAATTTTACCATAAACTGATCAGGTAATTCCGGGATCGCTCATGTCATTGTGCTTCAAAATAACTTGCCGTCAAAAAGAATTCTCTCCGGATGCGTTTCTTCTCTGTCATTCCGTCCGCCTCAGTCCGCCTCAGGCGGAGATGTCCGGAATCTTTCAGTAAAAGAAGGATTCCCGACCTCCCGAAAGTATTCGGGATTGCGGGAGATGACAGATTGCAACTGACCGTGAATCCCGGCGATGGCTTTCAGCAGAAATGGGGCCGAGTATGATAATATTAAAAGGTAAATAAAACCTTTGGTTTTAATGGGAAAATGTAGTGCGGGGTTAATAGACCGATGAAGATATTGATTGCCGACGATGACAAGAACCTGAGGAAGGTCATGGTGAGCGAACTTTCTTATGCCGGGTTCGAGGTCAGTGAGGCGGAAAACGGCATTAGAGCGAAGAGCCTTCTGGAAAGGGATGAATATGACGTAATACTTCTGGACCTGAATATGCCCGGCATGAGCGGCATGGAAGTCCTGAAGCAGATAAAGGACCTCGAGATACCGACTGAAGTGGTAATACTGACAGCCCATGCTACCGTGTCGGCGGCTGTCGATGCGATGAAGCTTGGCGCATACGATTTTATCACGAAACCTTTTCGGACAGAGGTACTTGTCGCGGTTATCGAGAAGGCTTATGAAAAGAAGAAACTGCTCAGTGAAAATCTGCTTCTTAAGTCGCAGATTAAGAGACAGTCAGAGACAAAGACCATTATAACAAAGAGTCCTGTTATGATCGAAGCACTGGAGACTGTGAGAAAATTTGCCTCGGCGGATCTGCCGATCCTTATCTGCGGAGAAAGCGGGGTCGGCAAAGAGCTGATCGCGAAGGCAATACATGATGCTTCAAAGAGGACGGATGAGCCTTTCGTGCCGATCAACTGCGGAGCAATCCCGGAAAATATGCTTGAAAGTGAACTGTTCGGTCATGAAAAAGGTGCATTTACCGGGGCGTATGCCAGGAAGCTCGGGTTAATGGAAATAGCGAGCCACGGAACTTTATTCATGGACGAGATTGGTGAGCTGAACTCGCAACTGCAGGGGAAACTTCTTCGTGCCATCGAAACAGGAATTTTTTTCAGAGTCGGGGGTGTGAAAGAGGTGAGAGTTGATGTAAGGTGCGTCTCTGCCACGAATAAAGATATAAAGAAGGAAGTCGAAAACGGCAATTTCAGGGCCGATCTCTACTATCGGGTCAGCGCATTGACCGTTCAGGTCCCCCCGCTGAAGGAGAGAAAAGAGGACATACCGCTCCTGGTTGATTACATAATACAGAAGAACGCTGCCTTTAAGAACAAGAAATTCACCAGGGGGGCTTTGGAAATCCTGTCTGAATATCCCTGGCCGGGAAATGTCAGGGAGCTTCAGAACGTTGTGCACAGAGCCCTGTTCCTTTCGAAGAATAATACTATAGACGTCGGTGACCTTCCGCTTGATCTGTCCGCAGACCACGCCGTTTCCGGAAAGAAGCTCGAGGATGTCGAAAGGGAGCATATCCTGCAGGTGTTCAGGGAGGTGGACGGGCAAAAGAGAAAGGCAGCGGAAATACTGGGGATCGATCCTAAGACTCTTTACAGGAAGTTATCCACGTACGGTATAAAAGACTGACCATCAGCATCGAAGTTAACTGACCGGAAGCGTAATGATGTAAGTCAGATATCTGACCGGAGAGATGAAAGACGAACCTATCAGAATTCTTCTGATCGAGGACAATCCCGGAGACGCCAACCTGGTAAAAGAAATGCTTGCCGAAACCGAGACGCTCTTCGAATTGACGCATGTCGAGAAGCTGGGCAAGGTGCTGGGGATAGGGCGCGAATTGAGTTTTGACGTCATTCTTCTGGATCTTTCCCTTCCCGATGCATACGGCCTCGAGACAGTTATTAAAATGAGGGCTGCCATGCCGACGATACCTATTGTTGTAATGAGCGGCCTGGGTGATGTGGAACTGGCGATCAAAGCGCTCCACGAAGGCGCCCAGGACTATCTTGTGAAAGGGCAGGCCGACAGTAATCTCCTGGTCCGCTCTGTCCGTTATGCCATTGAGCGGAAACAGGCGGAAGAGGCGTTGAGGAGGGCGCATGATGAACTGGAAATGCGGGTTAAGGAGAGAACTGCGGAACTTGTAAGTGCAAATGAGGCGCTGCTTGCCGAGATAGCGGAACGGAAGAAGACGCAGGAGGCGTTGTTCAGGAGCGAAGCAAGTCTCGCTGAAGCGCAGCGGATAGCGCATCTTGGAAACTGGGAATGGAATATATCGACAAACGAAGTGCACTGGTCCGATGAAATCTATCGCATTTTTGGTACGACGTCCCGGGAATTCGGGGCGTCGTATGAAGCGTTCCTTGGCAGCATTCATCCCGATGACAGGGAATTGGTGAGGGAAGCCGTTGACGGGGCGATGTCCGGAATACCGTACAATATTGACCACCGTATCGTTTTGCCTGACGGTACTGTCCGGTTTGTGAATGAACAGGGAAGGGTTACCTTTAATGAGAGCGGAGTGCCCGTGCGGATGCTTGGAACGGTCCAGGACATAACCGAGAAAAAAGAAAAGGAAATCCGCCTCATCATGACCGAGAGGCTTGCGGCCCTCGGGCAGATGGCGTCAGGCGTGGCGCATGAAATAAACAACCCGCTTGCCACTGTCGCCGCCTGTGCGGAAGGGCTGATGAACAGGATAAGACAGGGACGGTCCGACCGCGAGCTGTTTGAAAACTACTTGAATATTATCGACGAAGAGGTCGCCAGATGTAAAGCCATCACGACGAGCATGCTGTCTTTTGTGAGAAAGACATCCTATGAAAAGAGGGATGTGGACATAAATCTTGTTGTTAATAAGACGCTTGAACTTGTCAATTTTCAGGGCAGGTTAAAAGATGTGGAAGTGAGGAAGAAGTACGATGGAATGCTGATCGCCCACGGGAGCGAGGGCGAGCTGAGGCAGGTCCTTCTGATTATTATCCTGAATTCGCTCGATGCGATGGAGGACAGGGGGGTGCTCACAATCGGGACCGGAGTCGAGGACAACCATGTGTTTGTAGAAATCAGCGATACGGGTCCGGGGATAGCCCCTGAACTGCGTCAGAAAATATTTGACTCCTTTTTTACCACGAAATCGGAAAAAGGCGGAATAGGTCTGGGACTTTCCATAGCTCACAAAATCATCAAAGACCATGACGGTGATATTCTTGTTTCTTCAGACGGCGACGGCACGACTTTCAGGATAGTCCTCCCGAGATAACCTTCGGGAAATACGCCCTTCCCGCAGGGAAAATTGCCTGATCATGAGCCGATACGTCGTCTCTTGAATGCAGGAAAATCAAAGAGTTTCATCCTGGCACTCCTTTTGCTCTTATGTTTTTATGGAAAAACATCTCAATGATATCGGAAACGCTCCCCGTTTTGTGAGGCACCTCGCAGAGGCCATTATACTCCAGTCCATCGAAGACTTGTGGGATGAGGGACAGAGAAAAGACTGTCTGAGGTTCTTCAGGGGAAACGGGTTTGCTATCTGCGCGGAGATGGCGGGCATGAATGTCTCTGCCCGGGGAAGGCTGCTCGGACTTGTGAACAGATTGACAGTGCGGAAGAGCCGGTCCCTCAAAGGTTATCCGAAGGGAGCAAACGTTGAATATTCTATTGGCAGAGGATGACAGAAGCTTCGGCGCTATCATGAAGAATGAGCTGGAGGAGGAAGATTTACACGTCGATGTTGTGAGCGACGGGGTCGAGGCGGTGGTGAACTTTATAAACAACCGCTACGATGCGGTACTGCTTGACGTCTCCATGCCGAAGCTTGATGGTTTCGGTGCGTTGAAAATTATCGAGAGCCTCAGCCCGTCGGTTCCGATCATTGTTTTTTCAGGGAAAGTCGGACAGCATGAATTGGAAGAAGCAGCGGGCAGTGCGGTCTGCTTCAGGAAACCTTTTCTTATAGCAGAGATCAAAGACTGTATAAAGAAAAAATTAAAGATTTCCGGGTACGGTCAATAGACTTTTATTTCTACCTGCCGCTTGTGAGAGCGGAGACATCCAGTTTAACCACCAGTTCCCTGGGGTCTCTGTAGTTTCTGATCCTTACGTCGAGTTCCTTCACCGTCAGATAGGGAGTACGTGTCTCTATAGAATAAAGAATATCTCTCAGCGCCCTCGGATCGGGCAGGACGGTATCTACGCTTGCGGTTATCACCTTGAACTTGCCTAAATCCTCCGGTTTCCCGATCCTTTCACTTGAGATTGTACCGCCGCTTCTGGTCACGATGTCCTTCACCGTGTCCTGAAGTGAAGCGCCTGCAAGGGAAAGGGTCTGACCCTCTATGAGCTTTGAATCATCGTCCTTCCTTGTCTCTTTCAATGAGGCGAGTTTCTTCTCCAGCTGGGGTTTTTCCGATATAAGGGTGACATACTTTTCGAGGGTCTTTGTCTTCATCGACTCGTTCTCCCTGACGGAAGCAACCCCGGTCTGAATCCCTACATACACGTACTGGTATATCATGAGACCGGCGAGAATAAATATTAAAGGTATTGAGACAAGCAGCGTTTTACTCTTTGTCATTTCCGTCTGTTACCTCTTGTTTCTTGGTTTCATCCTTCTTGAGACCCTCTATCGCCATCTTTATGTTGAACCTGTCCGCGTTCATCCTGGTGTCCCTGAATGTCGGAGATGAAAACTCGGACTTCTTGAAATAGCGTGATGCCTCAAGTTTCGACAGAAGTCCGGTGGCGGATGACGAATAACCCTCAAGGTCAACACCCGTCTCGGTAATCCTCACCCTCGTTACCCACGTATTCCTGGGAAGAATGGTGGTGAGTTCTTTGAGCATATTCAGCGCCATAGGTTTGTCTTCCTTAAAGCCTTTAATTGTGGATATCTCGCTGCTCAGCGCATCAATCTCCTTTTTCAGCGTCTCGATCTTATTGACTTCCTCTTTTCTGAGAGAAATCTGGCGGTCTATCTCCTGAAGCCTTCTTTCTTCGACTCTGAGAGGTGCAATGATATACAGGATCCACATCGCAAGGATTGCAATTATGAGAATTATTGTCAGGGCCATCGGCGGCTTTGGTTTCTCATGCAAGCCTTTACTCAGGAGATCGAACCCCTTCGCCTTTTTCCACAGCGATTCCAGCGCCGCGCCGATCGCGGCATAGGGGATCTCCTTGTACTTGCCCGGCAGCCTGACAGGCATAGCGGTTTCATTCAGTATCTTCAGAGGCTGGACCACTCTTGATTTCAAAAGCTCTTTCAATGACGGGTTCTTGTCCCGCAAGAGCAGGACTACCTGCGGTGTCCTTCCGCGCTGCTTGATCGCATCAGCCGACTTCGTAATCTCCGGAACAATCATGTCCGCCTCTGTCTTATCGTCTTCCGCTGGAAAATTGCCGGTAAAAGCGGTTATCGAACCGTCGAGGAACAGCGCACCCTCATATCCTTCTTTCTTTACCTCGACAAAAACAAAATCCGTCCCGGCAGCCTTTCGGTCCATGTAGCGGCACAGTGTTTCAACCCCCGAGAGATTGACGGTCACTCTCCTGACGGCGATGCCCTTTTCTTTAAGCGCATCAATGTAAGGTTGCACCACGTCAGCTTTTGCCGCCGCAACCAGGACAGTGAGTTTCCCCGCATCTTCGCCCAGCGTTCTGAAGTCATAGAATGCGTCCTCGGACCTGAACGGGGTGATCCTGTCCATTTCATATGAGACGACATTCGACAAATTCTCCTTTACAGTTGCCGGGAACTCGACGGTCCTTATCACGGCCCACGCCTTCGGGATGCTGAAAGATACATCCGACCCCGATGCGCCGAGATCGTTCATGGCTAATGACAGGGAAGATGCAAAAACCTCCGGCTGCGGGTATTTGTCTTCATCAAAGCAGTATTCTCTGATCCCCCTGACCCTGATCTGCGAGAAGAATCTCGATCCATAAGACACGGACAGAAGACCTCTTTCGAGGGAAGCGGAAATAATTTTCGCAGGATATATTGCATCATCGGCAAGGCTGAATGTTAGTATCCCCGACAACGGCTTCCACAGCTTTTTAAAGCCTGTTGATGAAAAAGAAGCAAACGCCGTCAATTTTTCGCGTACAGCAGCGTTGTTCATTACCCTGTATCCACCGGGCTCTTATAATAGAGGAATTTGTGTTTACCGTCTTCATAAACGGCAACCGTTGCCCTGATCGCATAACCACCCTTTTCATTTTGTTTGTAGCCGGCCGAATCGATAGTAAATACGCTGGTCCCCTCTGTAGAGATATACTGTGACATTATGTTATAGTTTCCGCCGACGATCCCCTGCAGGTCCTGAGCGGTCATCTCCTTATTCTGCCTGAAGGCTATTATCGCATCCGCAAATCCGGGCGTCATGTTGGGAATCGCCATAAGGACCTCTCCGGGCGCCGCATTGATATTGATTGTGTCTGTCCTTGAGTAGACAGTGAGGAACTGTATAATGCCTGTCTTGTCACCGCCGCCGTAAAGGATTTCGGGCGTCACCCCCTTTACGAGGAGGAGCTCCTCCAGTGTATCAATCGGGGCGTTCTTTGCCTTGTAGGGATTCGGCAAAGACATATAGTAATCGCTTTCGGCGCCGTGAAGCCTGACAAGGTCATCGTCATCTATCCAGTCCATTATGGAATCCACAATACCGTCGGCGTCATTTGGCTGAACGCCCGAATTTATCAAAAGATTTTTTAATACTAACTCAGACGCGTTGTTTATGTCCACCTTACCCGATTCATCCGTGATGCCGACGGTGTAATATCCTCCTCCCACCTGCCCCGTGTAGGGAGTGCCGTCTGTTTTCCACACTTCAAGCCCCTGGAGTTCGGCGGTCTGGTTCTTATAAAAGTTTGCGTACGCAATCTCCGCTATCGCCCTTTCAATTCCGGCTTCGGCTATAAATTTCTTTTCCATCCCGCTCTTAAATGACAGCGTCGCAAATGTCTCGGTCCTCGACATAAAGGAAAAGGACATAACGATAACCATCAGGATCATCAGCACCCATAATACCATGAGGAGGGCGATGCCTTTCTCGGATGAAATGCAGCGGTGTCTCTTCATTCATCTCCCTCTTCTTCTATAGTCTGGCCTGTACCGCCCAGTCCGCTCGGCGACCCCCTGACCCTGAACGGGATGATCATGGAAAGGTCGTTCGGACCTTCAATGAAATGGAGTCTCACCTTTTTGGGGGTACTCGTGTCGTCTGTCCACTGGTCTACCCACTTGCCTTCCTGCTCGGTCGGCTCTTTAAAGAAATACTCAAAATATATCCTCTCAGAAGAATCGAAGAGCCTTGTCTCTCTTGTCCCTTCCATGCCCACAATATTTTCCGATGCATATAATGCCTGTCTGCCTGAATCTTCGGTCCTCACCGAATATGTGGCCGTGACATAGCCCCTTCCCCCTCCCCATATCGAATAGTTTGTCGAAAACTGCATTGACTCCCTTTCGCCTTTAAAATAATATTTTCTTGTGCCGTCCTCTGACACATAACTGAGGGGGACAAAAGACTGTATCTGCGAATCTATGATATTGAGCGAAGACTGGGCCCTCTCAAAAGAATCTATTTTTCTTTCCCCTGACTCCACGGAACGTATTCCGAGTCTCATTGCGCCGACCACAATCAGGACGATGATGCCGATCAGCATAATGGAAATCAGCAGTTCCAGGAGAGTGAACCCCTCGTCATTCTTGACTCTTAGCTTGTGGCCCATGACTTTCAACTTTTCTCTGCAACCTGTTTATTCATCAGCTTCATCGTACTCAGGGTCAGCGACCTCTCTTTAGTCCCTTTCATCCAGTGGACCGTCAGGTCTATCTGGAGGAGTTTCACCTGAAGATTTTCCGTCCTTTCTTTCAGGGCTTCCGCCACGGAGACGTCGATCCTGTAACCGTCAGAGGTCGTCTCGCTGAAAGATGCTTCCTGCAGGTTTTTATCATCCAGTATGTTTCTCATCTCCGCCTCGGCCCTTGTGGCAGCGGCCACATAATCGCCTGACGTGGAGATGGCCCTCAGGTTTGCCGAGAATAGTTGCAGTACGACTGATACCGCGATCCCCAGTATGGCTATCGCAACTATAACTTCAAGGAGTGTGAAGCCCTTCCGGGAATTGCAGATGTCTTTCTTTCGAAAATTCATAGCATTTTGAACCCTTTATTTATTTTATCACCACGGAGCCGGCCACCGGGTCCGGCTGGATGGTGACAACCTTCTTTGCATTCCATAAGACGATCGTTCCTCCCTCAATGCCGCCCGAAGGATGAAAAATGAATTGATATTTTCCCTGTTGGACTTCTCCTGCTACGGGATCTAGCACTTTAATGTAGATATCATCCGGGATATCCCTTGAACCACGGCCTTCTATGCCGTATTTCTTCGAGTCAAAATCTATCGTAACAACCTGGTTTTCCCCGTCGATCCGGGCGAGAGACCTGGCCTCTCTGATTGTCGCGGAGACACTCCTCACTGTCGCATTGAGCCTGTTCGACGGGAGGACGTTTGCAAAAAATAACGTCGCCATGCCCAGGATTAATGTCATGAGAAAGAGGACTATGATCAGTTCAAGGAGCGTGAACCCCAGGTCTTTACGGTGCATATCTTTGCCGGCTGACTCCCAAAAAATTATTCCGCTCCCCGGAACAGTCTGCGGTTGTCAACGGTTGCAGTGGCAGGAATGCGCAGCCTCATAATGAACTCACCGTTAAAATGGCAGATCAACAATGCTGAATATGGCGAGAAGCATTGAGATGACAATGAACCCGATTATTACCCCCATAGTGAGGATCATGACCGGTTCGAGAAAATTTACAAGTCTCTTAATAGCAATATTCAGGCTCTTCTCATAAGTAGAGGCGACCTTTATGAGCATGACATCCAGCTGTCCGGTCTCTTCTCCGACCTTGATCATGGAGAGGGCAAGTTGTGGAAAGACATGAGTCTCGGACAAGGGGACGGCGATACCCTTGCCCTCCTTTGCTCCCGCGGAGACGCTGTCCACGGCAGCGGCTATGACCCGGTTATTTATGATATCTCTTGAATTGTTTAATGCCTGAAGCAGGGGTACGCCGCTCTTAAGGAGAGTCCCGAGGGTCCTGCAGAATCTCGCTGTTTCGAGTTTCTTTATTACATCTCCGATCATCCTGAGTTTGAACCCGTCCCACTTGAACCTGCCCGCCTCAGATTTGACATAATTCCTGAAGATGACCCATGCGGAAACGACGACTGAAAGGATAATCCACCAATATGACTTAAGGGTATTGCTGAATGCAAGGAGAAGCTTGGTCGCAAGCGGCAAGGAGCCTCCGAGTTCAGCGAACATCACGGAGAATTTAGGAAGCACAAAAGTCAGCAGTATAATTATTGAAACTCCTCCGGTGACAAGGAGAAGACTCGGATAAATCATTACCGAAACCACATGGTCCTTCAATGCCTTTGAAGATTCGAGGAACTCGTTCAGTTTGTCCAGGACAACATCGAGCACGCCGCCGGCTTCGCCCGCCCGTATCATGTTCACGTAAAGCTTGGGGAATACCTTCGGATGTTTCTGCAGGGCGTCAGAGAATGAGCTCCCTTCCCTGATGGACTTAAGGATAGAATCAATGACCCTCTTCATCTCACTGCTTTCCGATATCTCGGAAAGGATATTCAAACTTCTGTCCAGGGGCAGACCCGCTCCCAGGAGGGCGGAAAGTTCAGTGGTGAATGTGAGGAGGTCAGCTCTTGACGACTTCAGGGAGAACTTCTTTCTGATGCCTTCTCTCGGAGCGGCGATATTTAACGGGATAAAACCCGTGTTCTTCAGTCTCTCTATCGCAGACCGTTCATCAGCCGCTTCGATTACGCCCTCCACAATCGCACCTTCAATTGTGGTTGCCCTGTAAGAAAAAACGGACATCTATGCCTCCTGTGTGACTCTGAGGACTTCACTCAAAGTGGTCATTCCGGCCTTGATCTTATTGGCGCCATCCTCGAGCAAGGTCCTCATCCCCTGCTGTCTTGCGGCGCTCCGCATCTGGTTTGCATCTGCATTTTTCAATATGAGTTTCCGGATCTCATCCTCAACCATCAGCAATTCGAATACACCTGCCCTGCCGTAGTAGCCTGTGGAGGCGCAATTCTCGCATCCCCTGCCCCTGTAAAGCGGCATGTTGCTGTCGATGCCGAGAAGCCTGAGTTCCTCTCTGTCGGCAATCGAGGGGTCTATTTCTTTGCACGAAGGGCAGATGATCCTTATGAGTCTCTGGGCAAGGATACCTCTGATGGTGGAAGAGAGAAGGAAATTCTCCACACCCATGTCGAGGAGCCTTGTGAGCGCGCTCGGTGCATCGTTCGTATGCAGGGTTGAAAATACGAGATGTCCCGTAAGCGCCGACTGTATCGCTATCTCCGCCGTCTCAAGGTCTCTGATCTCACCGATCATGATGATATCGGGGTCCTGCCTCACGATATGTCTTAATGTGTTGGCGAAGTTCAGCCCTATCTGGGGTTTTACCTGTATCTGGTTCACCCCTTTCAGCTGGTACTCTACCGGATCTTCAACGGTTATTATCTTCCTGTCGGAAGAGTTTATCTTGTCGAGTGCGCCATAGAGGGTCGTGGTCTTTCCACTCCCTGTCGGACCTGTGACGAGGATGATACCGTTCGGTTTCTTGATGAGCTGGTCAAAGGAGGACAAAGTACCCGGCGGGAACCCGAGAAGGTCGAGGTCTATTACAATCCCTTCTTTCCGGAGGATCCTCATGACAACACTTTCACCATAAAGAACAGGGATTGTAGATACCCTCAGGTCTATTTCGCTTGCGCCCACTTTAAGTCTTATGCGCCCGTCCTGCGGCAATCTCCTCTCGGCTATATTGAGTTTTGCCATGATTTTTATCCTTGACACAATTGCCGCCTGGAGCCTTTTCGGCGTAGTCTCTATATCGTGCAGTACACCGTCGATGCGGTACCTCACTTTCAGTTCATCCTCGAAAGGTTCCATATGAATATCACTTGCCCTGCTCTCAACAGCACGGGTAATGAACATATTGACGAGCCTTATTATAGGGGCTTCGGAGGCAAGGTCTTTCAGGTGTCCTATGTCCTCTTCCTCGTCCTTCAGGAATGCAATTCCCCCATCACCCAGATCCTCGATTATCCTGTTAATGTTCTGGGTTTCCTGTTCGTAGAATTTTGCTATATACTCTTCGAGCGCTCTGCCGTCACAGGTGTAGACCATGACGTCGGCTGATGTCGCCACTCTCAGCGCATCGATAGTCGCGGTATCATCCACGTCAGCCATAACGACTTTCAGGACGTTGTTCTTAAACTCGAGGGGGATGATCTTGTTTTCACGTACGAAACGGGAAGATATACCGTTCAGGACGAACGGGACTTTCGGCAGGTCCTCTATGTTCAGATAAGGTATGTCTTTAATCACTTATAGAATATTATATCATAAGGTACTTCTTCAATATGCCCCTTCCGCCCTGATGACCACCCGGATTGTCTTGAACAGTATCACGATATCAAGCCACAACGACCAGTTCATGACGTACCAGGCATCAAGCTTGACGCGGTACTTATAGTGGGTATTGCTCCTGCCGGATACCTGCCACAGGCCGGTAATGCCCGGTTTGGCGCTGCCGATAACCTGAATATTGTCCCTGATATCCGATTTTTCCCTCGGCAGATAAGGCCTCGGTCCCACAAGGCTCATTTCTCCCTTGATAACGTTGAATATCTGCGGAAGCTCATCCAGCGAACTTCTCCTCAGAAAACGGCCGATCCTTGTGACTCTCGGGTCTTCCTTCAGCTTCCAGGTATTCTCCCACTCATTGCGCAGCAGGTCACTGCTTCCAAGCATCTCCTTGAGTTTCTCTTCGGCATCCTTCTGCATAGTCCTGAACTTGTAACACCTGAAGGTTTTCCCGTGCCTTCCGATCCTGTCATGCGCGTAGATGGCAAAACCGGGGGTCTCCAGCCTTATGATTATTCCTATGACGCCGATGAGGGGAAGGAGTATGGGCATTGAGAGTACACTCACCCCGATATCGAAAAGTCGTTTTGTAAACCTGTTTGTTATGGATTTCAGGTTATTCCTTATGTTCATCAGAAATATCTCTTCATGGAAAAGGTGGAGGAGGGCTGTATTTAGCAGTGCAACACCTTTCAGGTCCGGAATTACCATGGTGTCCGGCGTTTTGTTCTGTACGCTGGCGGTCAAAGCAGACAGTTTCCCCGGCGGCAGCGAAGGCATTGCAATGATAGCGGTCTTTATCCCCAGGGCTCTTATGAACCCCGGGAACTCCGCCACTTTGCCGAAGACCTTCTTGCCGTTTATTGTCTTGCCTATCTTCTGTTCGTCGTCATCGAGAAAACCGACCACGTCATACCCCATGTGCTTTTCTCTCTCGAGGCCCTCCATTACGAGTCTGCCGGCGTTCCCCGCTCCGATCACCAGAACCCTCTCTCTTTGTATCCCCGCATTATATAGAAGCTTCTTGCCCCAGAGACGGAACACGGGGAATATAAATATCGACATAATCCACGTTCCGAGCAGTATGATACGGGACACGATATCTCCCAATTTCCCCAGGGTGACGATGGCCATTAGTGTGATACTCGCCAGGGAAACTGCCTTGACCAGACCGCGTGTTTCATCCCAGAATGGAAGCTTGCTGTCATAAAGGCCTTCATAGAACACGAAGAATATGAAGACAACCGGTATCCACCACAGCGACACGAAATGGGTGAATGGAAAAACCGGCAGGTTCGGCATGGCAGGCACAACTTCCGCCCTCACCAGCCATGCGATAAAGAGAGAGGAGTAAAAAGAAATGAGATCGATGGCGATGAGACAGGAAACCCGGAGCATGCCCTTGATGAGTTTAACTATTTCTCTCATCCCGCAATCAATCCGATCCTGAATCCCGCATATTTTGTCACGGACTCCAGGAAAATGTAAGGAATCAGGAAAAATCTGTCCTGTTTCAGGACAAACCGCACCTGTTCTTTCATAAACTTCATCCCCTCTCCTTCCGGCCTGGCATGATCTAGAACCCACTTGTTGTTCTTTAAGGACGAGCCGATATTATAATAGCGCCTGAACTGCTTCGGCAGTGAATAATTATGGGAATGGATCACCTTCGCATCGGGGACATAAGCTACTCTGTAACCTTGCAGGATCAGCCTGGCGGCGATAAGCATGTCTTCATTCGCCCTGACGCCTTCCGGGAACATCCCGGCCTTCAAGAAAAGGTCCTTTTTTATCGCAGAGCAGACATTGCTCGAAAAAAAAGTCTTTATGCCGTAATCCCTTATGTCTTTCATCCCTTTTACTGACCCTTTGTCAGGGTAATTGAAACGTCGTGCAAATATCTCCAGGGGGGACGCATCAGGCCCTGGAATGTGCCTGCCGAATGCAACCGCGATATCGGGTTCACTCAACGGATTCGTCAGCCTGCGCAAAAGAGTATTATCCACAGGCAGTGCATCCTGCGTCATAAAAATGAGTATATCCCCCTGTGCCTCCGCAGCCGCTATGTTCCTCGTTCTGCCATGGTTGAATGTATGTTTGGGGATTACCATTGTCTTTGCCCTAAACTCCTCCGCGACGTTTACCGTATTGTCTGCCGACGAAGAATCGATTATTATTATTTCGAAGGGGGCAGTGTCCTGTGATTTGAGCAGGGAGAGGAGTTTCCCGATACAGGCGCCGGCATTGAGCGTAGGTATAATGACGGATATCCTCATAAATCCCTATTTTATCACAGGCGACAAGTTATTCTCGGTAACCTTTTTGTAAAGATTGTTATCAAATTATAAAAATCTCCCCTTACCCCTCTTCCGCCTGAGGCGGACCAAAGGTGGGAATAAATCCTCCCTTTGGAAAAGGGAGGTTAGGAGGGATTTATTGAAACTTATTATTGTCACCATCTCTGGTTGCCACCCCTTACTGAAGGGTTACTATTCCGACCTCACGTTCCGATGTTTCCTGAAAGTGCGGACAGGGCCAAAAAACCTTATACAATGTCTGTGTAATTAAGTTAAAATAGTGGGGCGCTGATGAAAGAAGAGAGCGAGAGGCCGTTTGTGGAGGTTTTTGCGGATGGGGCCTGCAGCGGCAATCCCGGCAAAGGTGGTTATGGCGTCATCCTGAGGTCGGGCAACCGTGAAAAGGAAATTTCGGGCTGTGACCCGATGACGACGAACAACCGTATGGAGCTGACAGCGGTAATCAAGGCTTTCGAAGCGCTCAGGAAACCATGCAGAGTAAAGGTGACAACTGATTCGAATTATGTAGTTCGGGGTATGACGTTGTGGATCTTCAGATGGCTGAAAAACAACTGGAAGACCAGTCAAAAAAAGCAGGTTGTGAATCAGGATTTGTGGAAGCGGCTCCTCGAGCTTTCGACCCCTCATGATGTGCAATGGGAGTGGATAAAGGGACATAACGCACATGTAGAAAATGAGCGGTGCGACGCTCTTGCAAAAGGCGCGGTCAAGGAGTGCAGGAAGGGGTTGTTGAAACGGGCATGAGAGATCTCGACATCAGAAATCTGACAGGTACGTTTCTCATAGCGGTCCCGAGTCTGAAAGATCCGAATTTTGAGAGGACCGTCGTGCTGATCTGCGACCATACAAGAGACGGGGCATTCGGACTTGTGGTAAACCGTATCCTGCTGAACAGTTTTGTCCCTCTCCATGGCGGACTTCACATAAAGGAATATACGAGAGACCTGCCGGTATTTTACGGCGGACCCGTGAAACCCGAAAAAGGGTATATAATCTATTCTTCGTCGGACATTTATTATCCTTCGATGAAGATTAAAGACGACCTCGCATTGACTGCAGCAAAGGAGATATTGATTGATATCGCGGCGGGTAAAGGACCGAACATGTTCCTTTTCACACTCGGTTTTGCAGGCTGGTCTCCGGGGCAGCTCGAGTATGAAATAATGACGGACAGCTGGCTGGTCGCTCCCGCGAGCAATAGAATTATCTTCGATACACCGGTAAACGAGCGCTGGAAAGCAGCGGCGGAATTGATAGGCGTTGATTTGACGAGGGTCTTTTGCAGGCATGGAATAGTATAGAGTTGACAATTGCCTGTTAATTCTATTATTTTATTAGTCTTAATAAGATCTTAGGAAGGTGACTAAATGAGGACTCTTTTTGCCAAAAAAAGCGAAGTTGAACGAAAGTGGTATCTCGTTGATGCAAAAGATGCCGTCCTTGGAAGGCTGGCGGTGAAGATTGCCCGGTGCCTGACCGGCAAAAATAAGCCGATATTTACTCCGAACAGTGATACAGGGGATTTCATTATTGTCATCAACGCGAGCAAAATCAGGCTTACGGGGAAGAAGCTTGATAAGAAGGTCTACTATTCCCATTCAAATTATCCGGGCGGACTGAAGGCAGAGACCGCAAAGCACCGTCTCGGCAGATACCCTGAGAAGATTATCACGGACGCAGTATGGGGAATGATCCCCAAGGGAAGGCTCGGCAGGGCAATGATAAAGAAACTCAAGGTTTACAGGGGGTCTGAACATCCCCACGAGGCGCAAAAACCGGAAATCTTGTCCGTATGAGTAAATATGCGGGCAGTCGTTTAAAAAAGGAGTTATAAATGGCAGACATTCAGTACAATGCGACCGGAAGAAGAAAGACATCTGTGGCAAGGGTGACGATGAAGCCGGGGAACGGACAGATAACGGTGAACAGAAAGCCTGCTGACCTTTACTTCCCGAGAGAAACTTTAAGGATGGTGATACGTCAGCCGATAGAGCTTGCCGGAATCACGGGCAAGTACAATATTGATGCTACGGTCACGGGAGGCGGTCTCTCGGGCCAGGCAGGAGCTGTGAAACACGGTATAGCAAGAGCGATCCTGGACATGAACAGCGACCTGCGGCTGAGACTCAAGAAAGAAGGTTTCCTCAGGAGAGATCCGAGGGAAAAAGAGAGAAAGAAATACGGTCAGAAGGGCGCACGCAAGAGATTCCAGTTCTCCAAGAGATAGAATCAGTCGGTATGCAATAGGCGCCGGGCAGTTCGTATTCCTCTATCTGACAATTGACCGTCGCTTCCTGAGAATGCAGATGTCATTCAAAATTCTTCAGTTTGATGAGTTAGGATATGCTTAAGGTCTTTATATGCGGGGGGAGCGGATATGCGGGAGGCGAATTACTCCGCATCCTTTCACAGCATCCTGAGGTAGTGGTAGCAGGCGTTACTTCCGAAAAATCCGCCGGAAAATCTGTGACGGACCTTTTCCCCCACCTTCACAAATACTCGTACCTTCGCTACGAGCCCTTGCGCAGGGAAAAAATCGCTGACAGGGCAGATCTTTTTTTCATGGCGCTGCCCCATGCAGAATCACAGGAGGCTGTGAACTTCCTTTTTCAAAAAGGCAGGAAAGTTATCGACCTCTCGGCTGATTACCGGCTAAGGGATGCAGGGACATATGAGAAATGGTACAAGGTGCCCCACCGGTTTCCGGCAACACTGAAAAAGGCCGTTTATGGCCTTCCCGAGATTTACCGGAGCAGGATACAAAGGTCAAGCCTGATTGCAAACCCCGGGTGTTATCCGACAGGTGCGATACTCGGACTGCTGCCGGCTCTCAGGGAGAAACTGATCGATGTCACATCAATCGTTATAGATTCAAAATCAGGGACGAGCGGCGCCGGGAGAAGGTCCGAGGCTGTTTTCTCCTTCTGTGAGGTAAATGAAGGGTTTAAGGCATATGCCATAGGGACACACCGCCACACCCCCGAAATAGAGCAGGAGCTTTCTCTCCTGTACCATGCGGAGATTACGGTCAACTTCACGCCCCATCTCCTGCCGGTTGACAGGGGCATATTAACTACCATCTATGCTCCTCTCGTAAGAAAGGTGACCGGGGAAGAAGCGGTAAAGATTTACCGTGGTGTGTATGAGAAGGAGCCGTTCGTGAGGGTTTTCGAATATGGCGCATATCCCAACATTAAAAATGTCAGGGGGACCAACTTCTGCGAGATCGGACTCAAGATCAATGAGAGGACAGATACCCTGATAATGGTTACGGCGATAGATAACCTTGTGAAAGGCGCTTCGGGACAGGCTGTACATAACATGAATATCATGATGGGTTTTGATGAAAAGACCGCGCTTGATTCGCCGGCGCTGTTTCCATGATGTCGATAGACCTCCCCTCTCCCAAAGGATTTCTTTTTTCTACGGCAGAAGCTGCAATAAAAAAAACCGGCAGGAAAGACCTTGCCCTTATCTATTCTGAAGTGGAAGCGCAGATGGCAGGCATGTTTACCACAAATAAGGTGAAAGCCGCGCCCGTGAAACTCGATATGCGCAGGATAAAGTCGGGAAAGGGCCGGGCGATAATAGTGAACAGCGGGAACGCGAATGCCTGCACCGGCAAGAAGGGAATGGGTGATGCCATGGAAATGACCATGCTTGTTGCTGACGGGCTCGGGATAAAGACATCTCTTGTCTATACCGGTTCCACCGGCGTGATAGGCATGCCTATGCCCATGGAGAGGATAAGATCAAAGATCCCCGGGCTGATAGCCAAACTGGGAAAGGCCTCTGTCATGGACGCGGCAGAGGCAATAATGACTACAGACACATTTCCCAAGATTATTGAGAAACGGGTTAGGATCGGCAATAAGACGGGAAACATCGCAGGTATTTGCAAGGGTGCCGGCATGATATGTCCTCATATGGCAACCATGCTCTGTTTCATAATGACGGATATTGCGATAAGCCAGAAGGCATTAGGTAAGGCACTGAAAGACGCGGTCGAAAAGTCATTCAACAGGATCACTGTCGATGGAGACATGTCCACGAACGATACGGTCCTCGTGATGGCGAACGGTGTGATCGGGAACGCGGTGATCGACGAGAAATCGGGATCTTATGCCGCTTTCAGCAATTCTCTGTCCGAAGTCACATATGAGTTGTCAAAACTGATAGCAAAAGACGGTGAAGGAGCCACCAGGCTTATTGAAATAGAGGTCAAGGGTGCAAGAAGCGGGGCCGATGCGGAAACGGCGGCTTTTTCCGTGGCGAATTCAAACCTTGTGAAGACTGCCATTTACGGGAATGACGCTAACTGGGGCCGCATTATGGCTGCCCTCGGTTATTCCGGAGCTTTCATGAGAGAAGAGAAGGTGGACATCTATTTCGGAAAGGTTAAAGTTGTCCGAAAAGGTTTGGCTGCAGGAAAGGATGCGGAGGCGGGTAAGGTTTTAGGAGGAAAAGAGATCAGGATAGTCATTGATCTCAATGCGGGAAAATCTTCTGCAAAAGTTCTGACCTGTGACATGACCGAAGGATATATAAAAATTAATGCCGCCTACCGGACGTAGTTATGGCCCTTCAGTGAAACGTGGCATTTACGAAGAAGAAGATTCCGGATCAAGCCCGGAATGACAGTTCGGCGGACTCTGGATTGTCATTCCAGCGCAACTGTCATTCCGCGCGTCGGGAATCTTTCTTGCTTCGTAGCGTCACGTTTCACTGAAGGGTTACACATAATTTACATTTTTTCTTGACAAAAGTTTTCTGTCAATGGTATTAAAGTAGCGAATGCCTCGTTATCTCCCCTAATACTGCTGCCCAACTCCCACGGGCAGCAGTATTCTAATCTTTACGATAACTCGATCAGCTCATATTCCCTCGTTCCCAGACCGAGTTTTTCCGACTCCTCAATCTGGAGGTGGTACGGCTTTTCGGAAAGCTTGAACAGGATATCATCTCCCTTCGCCATTTTCTTGTCTTCGGACGCAGCCTGGGGCAATGGCGGCGACTTCAAAAGCATGTCCACGCTTGCCTGTTCGACCGCAACGATATCGTCCGAAATCAGTATCCCCTGGTCCTGTATCACGGGCACGTCGGCAACAGGCATGCAGTCACATTCAGGCTGTATCTCGGTGAGAAAATTTATGTAGATGACCTTCTTCGGTTTAAAGGTGCTCAGGACCACCTTTGCGGATTCTGCAAGGGCACGCATGAACCTTTCGGGGTCTCCGGGAAGCGAAATCCCCCCGGACTGGCAGACCCGCTCACACCTGCCGCACCGCCAGCACTCTTCGCTGTTCCACTGGAGTTCTTCGTTTACAAATTTTATAACGTCAAGGGGACAGATCTCCATACACTGATAGCAGAGTTCACATTTGTTCTTGTCCCAGGCCAACATCCCTTCGCCGACTGTATGCATGGCGCCCCTGCCGCATTTCCATCCGCACTCCCTGTGCCTTGCGCTCACACCTCCCATGGCAATGTTCTTTATCGCACCCGCGTACCCTGCCTGTATGTGTCCTTTTACGTGGGAACACACGACCATAGCCGGCACATCATGGATAAGACTCGAAACGGCAATCTCGCCGAGTATTCCTCCGGCCTTGATTACTATGTTGTCATTCCCGTAGAGTCCGTCGGCAAGGACAACGGGCGCTCCTACAGACAGATGGTTTATCCCGTTCTGGTTTGCTACCTCAAGATAATCGAGGCCCTTAATCCTCACAGTGTCGGTAACAAAGGGTTTTGCGCCGATGTTTTTCAACGCCTCAACAACTTTTCTTAAGAATAACGGCCGGACTATTCTATGAGCGCCTTCAGAACCGAAATGGGTCTTTATCGCGACCCACTCCTGAGACTCAACATAATCCGATAACTTAAATTCCCTGAGGAGCCTTTCGAGCTTGCCGGGCATACTGTCATCATATTTCCATTTCAGCGCTCTTGCCGATGCAAAAAAAACTTTAGCCATACCGTCCTCCTTTCAACGATACAAAAATTAGTTAATAAGGTCTCAAAATAGTATAGACATTCTCTAGGTTGTCATTCCCGCAGTCCTCAGGCGGGAATCCATGTTTCGAAGCCATGGATGCCCGACTAAGAACCTCGGGCATGACGAATTAAGAAAGATGCTGCGCATGCTCCGTTTTGAGACTGTTAATAATTATAGCAATTTTTAAGGTTTCATTTTGATCTTGATCCCTGTAAAATGTCATGAAACAAATAAGGAGAGGCCATGTACATACTCGAAAACATAACGATGAATGAATTTAAGAAATATTTGAGGAATACGAAGACGATTGTTTTCCCGTTCGGGACCATTGAGGAACACGGAAGCCACCTCCCGCTGAATACGGACGCTCTCATAATCCGTGAAGCCCTCAAATTGGCGGCAAAGAGAAGAAGATTTTTTCTGGCTCCGGTCGTCTGCTACGGTGTGTGTACGACTACAAGAGATCATCCGGGGACCATAGGTATCACACCTGAGACCCTCAGACGGCTTTCCTTCGATCTTGTGACAGAGGCATACCGGAAAGGGCTGAGGAATTTTCTCCTCATCTCCGGTCACGGCGGAAGTCTCCACATGTCCGCGCTCAAAGAAACCGCGGAAGAACTGGTTGAGCATCTGAAGGGCATAAAGATAGCAGTCCTTACACCCTATGACCTTTTGTGGAAAGAACTGTCGGAGATCGCCGAAACACCGAATGATTATCATGCGGGAGAGCTTGAGACCTCGGTTGTCCTCTACTTGTCGCCCTCTCTTGTAAAGGGAAGGGCGGGCGAAGAGTATCCGCAGATACCCAAACCCTTCAGCGTAAAAAATAAGGTAAAGTACTGGCCCGGCGGCGTTTGGGGAGACCCTAAAAAAGCGTCGGCGGAAAAAGGGGAAAAGGCATTGAAATTGATTGTTGACAAGATCGTCGAAATCCTTGATAGGACCGAAAAGCTGAAATAGGAAGATCAGGAGGCTCCGTATCAAGTGCTTGATTTCCCGTCTTTGTTCCAGTATCCTTCTGTTATATGAAAAAAGAGACAGTCGATTTCCTCATTATCGGCAGCGGTGTTGCCGGTCTCAGGGCCGCGATAGAGCTTGCGCCCCACGGCAACGTCCTTGTCGTGACAAAAGACAGACCTGCTGAGAGCAGCACTGAATACGCCCAGGGCGGGATCGCTGTTGCCCTGAGTGATGAGGACGAAGTGGGCATCCATTTCGAAGACACATTGAGGGCAGGGGACGGGCTCTGTCGTGAGGATGCGGTAAAAATACTCGTCGAAGAGGGGCCTGAAAGGATACGCGAACTCATTTCATGGGGAGCCGAGTTTGACAAGGAAGGTACAAAACTTGACTTTACCATGGAGGCGGCCCACTCAAGGAAGAGGATACTCCACGCTCACGGCGATTCGACGGGCAAGGAGCTTGAAAGGGTATTGCTCGGTAAAGTGAGATCATTTTCTTCGGTCAGGAAATATCCCTTCGCCTTTACCGAAGACCTGATAGTGACGGACGGAGAATGTCGCGGCGCGTTAGTAGTGGCGGGAAAGGAGATTATCGCTCTGCTTGCAAAGGCAACGGTTCTCGCCACGGGAGGAGGCGGGCAGATATTTTCGAGGACGACAAACCCGGCGGTTGCAACGGGAGACGGTATGGCCATTGCTTTCAGGGCGGGCGCAGTACTCGAGGACCTGGAGTTCATTCAGTTCCACCCCACGGTCCTTTTTGCTCCTTCTGCGCCGCAGTTCCTTTTAAGTGAAGCGATGAGAGGTGAGGGCGCGGTCTTAAGGAATATCAATGGAGAGAAGTTCATGAAAGAGATATCACCATGATGCGGAACTTGCTCCCAGGGACATCGTCTCAAGGGCGATTGTATCCCAGATGGTGAGGACAAAGAGTAACCATGTTTATCTTGACCTCACACATCTGGACGGCAATTTTATCAAGAACAGATTCCCGAGGATTTATGCCACCTGTCTCCAGTATGACGTGGATATTACTACGGAACTGGTCCCTGTATCCCCTGCGGCCCATTACATGATGGGAGGTATCAAGACGGACCTCGACGGTGCAACGAGCATCGGCGGCCTGTTCGCAGCCGGTGAAGTTACCTGTTCGGGTGTGCACGGCGCAAACAGGCTTGCATCGAACAGCCTCCTTGAAGGCCTTGTCTTTGGCGCACGGGCAGGCAGGGCGGCGGCGCGACACGGATTGCAGATTGCCGGCGGTCGTATGAAGACATGGGTATCAGATATCGGGAAAGGGACAACGGCACCATCTTCTCCGCACGGAACTAAACGACTGCGGACACCGAACTTTGATATGGAAGAGACAAGGCATTTGCTGAGGAAACTGATGTGGGAAAGGGTAGGGATAATAAGGTGCGGAGAGTCCCTGAATGAGGCAAAGAGCAGGCTCGGAGAGTGGTCGTCCATCCTCGACAGGTCTTTTACCACACGGCGTGAACTTGAACTCAGGAATATGCTTGAATTATCGAAATTAATAACGGAGGCCGCAATCTCGAGGAAGGGGAGCGTCGGCGCCCATTACAGGTCTGACTATCCTGAAAGGGGTGAGGGATGGGAAAGGCATATAACTTTCAGGAAGGGAAAAAAGCGGCTGAAATATGAGCTTGTCAGTTAGGATGCAGAGGAAGGCAAAGATAGTCTGTACAATAGGGCCGTCTTCATCCAGCGAAGCGGTTATCGGGCTTTTAATCAGGAGCGGGATGAACGTGGCGCGGCTGAATTTTTCGCACGGAGGCCATGACGACCACAGGGAAAATATCGAACGGGTGCGCCGGATGGCAAAGAAATACGGCACTCCGGTTTCAGTCCTTCAGGACCTGCAGGGTGTGAAGATCAGGGTCGGGCTTATGGAGGGCGGAGCAGTCAACCTGAAGAAAGGCAACTCCCTTCTCCTGATGGAAGGGGAAGGGATCGGAGACCGTAACCGGATTTTCATCTCGTACCCCTGGCTTTTGAGAGACGTAAAAGCGGGAGACAGGATACTCCTCGACGACGGCCTGCTGCAACTGTCCGTTGTCGGGAAGTCAAAGAATGCCCTGAAAGCGAGAGTGGTCGAAGGTGGGATGCTAAAAGACAGAAAGGGTGTCAATCTTCCCGGGGTCAGGTTATCTGCCGGATCATTTACGGAAAAGGACGAAGAAGACCTTCTGTTCGGGATCAAGATGGACGTTGATTATATCGCCATATCCTTTGTGCGTGAGGCAGACGATATCAGAAAAGTCAAAGGATGGCTTAAGGAAAGAGGGAGGTATATTCCCGTTATCGCAAAGATCGAGAAACCCGAGGCGCTGTGTAACATCGAGGAGATACTTTCCGAAGTCGACGGCATTATGATAGCAAGGGGTGATCTCGGCGTTGAGATCCCGCCTGAAGAGGTCCCGTTGGTACAGAAGAGCCTGATTGATAAAGCGAACAGTAAGGGGAAGGTCGTCATTACAGCAACACAGATGCTTGAGTCTATGACCGAGCACCTGAGGCCGACTAGGGCGGAGACTGCAGACGTGGCCAATGCGGTACTCGACGGGACAGACGCACTCATGCTCTCTGCGGAAACAGCAAGCGGGAAATATCCGGTCGAGGCAGTAAAGATGATGGACAAGATCATCAGGCATACCGAATATATGAAAGCGGGTGGATCTTCCTACGTCCGGGGGAATACATTTGCCGAGGCCACGGCCGATGCGGCCTGCCGCGCAGCCGAGGACATCGGCGCAAGAGTGCTCGTTGGTTTCACCCAGTCGGGTTTTACCGCCAGACTCCTGTCAAAGTTCAGACCGGCGGTGCCGGTAATCGCCTGCACCCCCGATGAAAAAATACGGGAAAGGGTCTGCCTTTACTGGGGAGTCACTCCGAAAATCATGAAGCTGCCTGCCACCACGGATGAAATGATCGCCGGAGTCGAGAAAGCTCTTCTGGAGGAACACATTGTCAAAAAAGGCGACAGCATTGTGATAACCTCAAGCTCGCCGCTGTCGATGCAGGGAAAGACGAACTTCATGAAGCTGCACAGGGTAGGGGAGTAATTCATCTCCTTTCTCGCACAGGAAGAGAAGAAATCAAATTGCCGAAAAGAGCAGCGATTTACAAGGGGAGTCCTATGACAGATGAGCTGGAGGGGTGATGTTGAGGTCACAAATTGCGATCTCAAGTTCGGAGGTCTGAATGAAAACATTAATTCCCGTTGAAGTTATTAAGAATAAAATTCTTCTGATTCGTGGTGAGAAGGTCATGCTGGATGCTGACCTCTCTAAAGTTTATGGAGTTTCTACCAAGGCACTTAATCAGGCAGTTAAACGTAATAAAGAACGATTCCCTGAAGATTTTATGTTTCAGTTAACAAAAACTGAAAAAGAAGAGGTGGTCACAAACTGTGACCACCTCCAACGGTTGAAATTTTCGCCAACCCTGCCCTTTGCATTCACTGAACATGGAGCAATCATGGCAGCTACCATATTGAATAGTCCGACTGCCATAAATGCGAGCATTCATGTCGTCAGGACATTTATCCAACTGCGCCAGATGCTTGCCTCTAATGCTGAGCTTGCACGAAAGCTTGAAGCACTCGAAAAGAAATACGACGCTCAGTTCAAGGTAGTCTTCGACGCAATCCGGCAGCTCATGTCGCCTGCCGCACCCAAAAGAAGCAAAATTGGTTTCGGGAGAGAAAAGAATGCGTAAAAGGAGTCGGTTCTCTTGCAATAATATGCGACACGGAAAACTGGAAGACGTTAATGTATCTCCTCGCTCAGTTGTTTGAGAAGAATATGGGCAATGGGAATTAATTAATGAGAAACTCGGCCCCTTCCCTTATTATGTTGTCGTGTCCCAAAAAGAAAAGGGTATATAATTAAGTATGGTGTCCCCGGAATTTGAATCAGCTCGATGCGGCCTGCCGCGCAGCCGAGGACATCGGCGCAAGAGTGCTCGTTGGTTTCACCCAGTCGGGTTTTACCGCCAGACTCCTGTCAAAGTTCAGACCGGCGGTGCCGGTAATCGCCTGCACGCCCGATGAAAAAATACGGAAAAGGGTCTGCCTTTACTGGGGAGTCACTCCGAAAATCATGAAGCTGCCTGCC
>CAVSHJ010000027.1:0-85465 GCA_963727725.1 Thermodesulfovibrionales bacterium | reverse complement strand
ATTCAGGGCATGATCCGGCAAGGGATCGTCTCGGCTAATGCGCCACTGGAATTCCGACAGAATGCGGTTTGGCGGTGTATGAACGGCAGCGTTTGGGTTTGCCATTTCGGAGCGAATCTCCCTTGCCTTGAAAAAGCCGACATGTCGCGAGCGCCGACCTCCCGCATGGAAAACTATTGTAAGAGGAATCCCGCAGCGGATAACATCCCGGCTGCCGTGACAGGGCGGGCTACGGTATACGAATGGAGGTGCCGGAACGGGAAGCCAAAAATAGTCAAACAACTTTTCAGAAGCGACCCGCAAGGGTACCTGTCCGAATTTTGGTATAAATTGACCCCAAAATGAGTTCATGCGAAAAGGTTCAAAGGAAAAAGCATCTTTAAAAGAAAAAGCAAGACAACTTAAGAGAGATACATATGTCCTTTACTTGGCCATAAGTAAAGACCCAAAAATTTCGTGGTCATGCCCGAAGGTCCTTGTCGCCATAGCCGTGGTCTACACGTGAAGACCGATTGAAGTTGACTCCGGATTTCATACCCGTTCTGGGGTATATTGATGATTTCCTTATTATACCGGCGGGAATTTATCCGGCACTAAAAATGATCACCGGTCCACTTCTCCTTCATCCCCTCAAAGCCTCGAACAGACCTCATCAGATGCGTCATTTTCTCCTACGATCTGACATGAAGCCCGAGTCCCTGCATAATCTCGCGCAAGTGGTTAATATGAAAGTCGATACCATAACTCGGAAAGCCCGAGCACCCATTGGGCTAGAGCGGACACTCCCCAAGAGCTGACTCCCTGAGCATGGGGATATGGGCTTTCCTCGAAAGCTGCTCTTCGGAAAGGCCTTCGACAAATGCCGCAATTTCGGAGTACTCACGGCCAAATTCAGAGAGCAGTTCGGAAAGTGTCATCCGAGTTCGCCCTTCCGACCAATAGGGGTTCTCAGGCTTCACATCTAACAGTGGTGTATCCTTTTCGAGGAAGGCCTTAAGTCCCGGCAAATGTCCTACCCCCTCCGGACCGCATAAGTGCGAGACGATCTGTTTGGGCGACCACCGGTCCTCCGGTGCCCGGGACGAACTTTCCTCATCAAGCCCCTCACACATACGCCTGAACTCTGCCATTTTTGTGCGTACTGTTTGCGCGATCTCTTTTCCATTTGACCCGCCATGACACATGCCTCCTTCTTCTAATCTACCCGAATGCTATCAAGTCCCGCAGTATTTCGCAACACGTTACACGGTCATGTCGGACTCAGTCACTGCGAACAAGGTAAAGACGCACATGCATTTCACGAAAACTGTGTCATCGTGTAGGGTCTGTCATCGTGTAGGGTCAGGTCTATTTAGTTAGCATGCCCGCTTGACGGAGAATCCTGCTTATTGATGTGAAGTGCATTCCCAGATAGTCTGCTATGTCACGTTGCTTATACCCATGCTGTTCCACTGCTTCCAAAATCTTTTCATTCCTTTTGACGATATCCTGTAAGGACAGCTTTCGAAAATATTTTATCAAGGCTCGGACGATCAACATATCGCTGACTTTTCGGGAGTTCGGCTATATCCCTCTTGCCATGTAGGTAATCCATGAGTGTGGCTGCAAACTCTTCCTCTCCAAGAATGCTTTGAGCCCTGACTGTGTTCCATATCGTCGGGCGCCTTATGCCTTCTTTTACGAACTTACGGTACGCCCTTTCGGCAATGTTCCTTGTGGTTCCGAACTGTCCCAGAATCCACTCAGTGGTAAGGCTTAAATGCGGCTTTTCTATTCCGCAGGTTGCCCGATAGCTGCTCCATTTCCACATCTCAGGTTTTTCTACTGCTCTTGCCCGTACCGGATTGAGAACCACATACCTGCAGACCTCCAGAAGATGGCTGTCCTTCTGAATTAGTATCGCCTTGTATCTGCCCTGGAAGAGATGCCCGACTCTCTTGTGACGTTTATTGAATGCTTGTGTGTATACACCATTGAGCTGTCTCATGCCGCCTGAAAGATTTCCATCAGGGGTTTCTATAATTAGATGGTAGTGATTATTCATAAGACAGTAGGCATGACAGAACCAGTTGTATCGCTTATTGACCTGAGAGAGGGTTTCAAGGAAGGTTTCTCGATCCAAATCATCTTTGAATATGGGTTTCTTTTCGTTTCCCCTGCCGGTGACATGATAGACGGCACCGGAGTATTCGATGCGTAATGGACGAGCCATGACTAAAAAAATATCATCTACCATCCTCCCGTGTCAAGAAAATAGACCTGACCCCGCTACCCCACGCTAGGCCCGATGGAGTTTGCGTTTATTGGCTGATCGCGTTGTCAAACTCAAGATTGTCCAGAGTCCATCTGGCATTCGAAAACGAGCATTGACGTTTAAAAAAAATGAACTTAAACCTCACTTTAAAGAAACAATGGTGTAATAGGGACGATCACTGCTAGAGTATCTCTGGCGTATGGAATACGTTATTTGGACATTTATAGAACGTGGTCCCGTACCGATCCGAGTCATCCGGTTGTCTGTTTCAGCGTCCCTGTCAGCTACTAGGCGATGTTCGTGATTGCCGATCCCCATGAAGCCTGGGCGCGTGCGAACGTCAGGATTATTCATTATAAGCGCAATGGAACATGGGCGTGAGTGCTCATGGCGCCGGTTGAACCGTTAGCAGGTCGTCGTGTTGTAAATGTCACAGAACAGAAAACCAAGAAAGATTACGCCGAATTTATGAAGGCCTTAGCGGCATCATATCCGGATCGCCGCTAAAAAATTGTATCTGGTTCAGGACAACCTGAACGCGCGTAATCCATCATCGTTCTATGAAGCGGGTATTTCCCAGCCGCCGAAGCGTTTGCGTTGGCGCAACGTTTCGAAATGGTCACTATACGCCCAAGAAGCCAGTTGGCTGAACATAGCCGAGATTTTGAATTGACGAAACCCTATAACTAATGCTGGGAAACACCGCAGTTTTAGCCGAGATGCATACACTGTCCGTTGCAACGCTGAATGATGCTGGACAAGAGCGACGCAATACCGGACTGCAAAGGTTCACCTGTAATTTCTTGACCAAGCTGGAAATTTTACAAAGACGACTTTCGAAAGAAAGGACCAGATGCGATGAAGAACATAAGGCTAAAGAATACAGCTTACAATCTACTAGTATGAACTGGGTCTCTCCCACGGCGGTCGTCGGTGCATGGGTCGAACCGGTTGATAAAGATAATACACGAGTTACTGTTGTCATTAAAAGAAAGATGACAACAGATTTTGCTACGACATTAACCGAAAGTACTTTTCATGATCGATTTGCTCAGGCTGTAGACATTATAAGAGCTGGTAAGCTTCTACCTGTTAAATCTCCATAAGAAATTAGATACCCAAAGGCGATATATGTTCAAACCCAAGACACTGAGGGTCTTCGGCGAGAAAATCATTTTCCCCTTTTGATTTAGAAAAGGCATAGGCTATCGCCCTGCAGCCTCTGCAGTTCGCCCATCTTTTGCAGGAACCGCATTTCCCTCTATACCTGCTCCTGTCTCTTATCGCCTCCAAGACCTCTGACGTAGCCCACACCTCACGAAAGGAGTCCTTCTTTATGTTACCGATAGGAATGCATAATCTCCTGCACGGCACGAGCGTCCCGTCCGGAAGGATGGTAAGTCCCGATACACCTGCAGCGCAGCCTCCCAGAGGAACATTCCCCCTGTCTAACCCGTCGTCTTCCGCTCTCGATTGCGACGCAACAGGGTCTCCCGTAACTATCTTGAGGTCGCCGGTGTCCGTGGAAAATATCTTTTTATAGAGTTCTTTCACCTTTTCGGGGGACAACATCTCTTTCGCCATCGCCTCTCCCCTTCCCGAAGGGACAAGGCGCGAAAAGCCGACCTTGTGCACGCCGAGCCTTGAAGCGAGTTCGATGATATCCATGAAATGGCCGGCATTCACGGACGAAAGCGTAACATTCAATGTCACAGTCAGGCCGGCATCGAGAAGATTCCTTACCCCTTTCAGGGAACCGGCAAAACTGCCCGCGCCCCTTATCGCCTCGTGTATTTCTTCAGGGCCTTCAATGCTCACCTGCACGCCTTTTACTCCAACCTTAAACAGGTCTTTTGCCTTTTTGCCGTCTATGAGGATGCCGTTCGTGAGCAGGTATATATCGAACCCCTTGTTTCCAATTTCGGAAAGGATATCGAAAAGGTCATTCCGCAAGAAAGGCTCCCCTCCGGTGACATTGAAACTGGGTGAATAATCTACGCCGTATGCCTCCTTCCATTCGTCCAATGTTTCCGATATTTCGCCGATAGCCTCTTTCACCTCGGGAAACGACATCTCATCCACAGTCCTCCCGGTCTGATAACAATGTTTGCATTTGAGGTTGCATCTTTCCGTTAGATGCATCTGGATAAAAAAATCAAAAGAATTACCTGCAGGCATAATCTCCTAAATCCGGTCCTTTCTCTTTCCGTAGAATTTGATGTTTTTCAGCCCTGTCAGCCATGACAGGATCATGCTCACAATACTGACAATCAAGGCCCCCCAGAAAGCCGGCCAGAAACCGTTTATCCGGAGGCCGAGTTCGAACGGTCCCGAAAGTCCCGCGGTAAGCAAAAGCATCAGGGTATTAATGATCAGAGTAAAAAGGCCCAAAGTCAGGATAATCAGGGGTAACGTGAAGAATGTCAGCAACGGTTTTATAAACGAGTTCACGACACCGAACACCGCGCCGATGAAGATCATTTTCCACCACTCGCCTGCGAAGGTTATTCCGTCAACAAGCTTCACCGCTATTGCGATAGCCATCGCGTTGATCATTATCCTGAGAATCAGATAAGCCATTCTGTATTCACCGTAATATATAACAGTTTATCACTTCACTCCTCTTAATGCTCGTCCTCTTCCTCCTTATCCACGTATGCCCTTTTCTTTTGCAGCACCCGGAAAAAGCCGTAAATTGTAACGATGGCGGCAAGGGAAAAGATTATTGTGTAAATATTGCTGCTTAGATAGTAAAACCAGGTATGTCTTCTTTTAAGATATCCGCGCCAGTTTCCTTCAAGCTCAGGCATACTGACCGAGAGACTCTTCCACACAGAAGTGTTAATTGAATCTCCCTCTTTCAGATATTCAAGCATATGCAGGATTCCCGGTCTGCCGTATTCACCTACGATGTATTCGATAAAACTCTTGCTCTCCTCATATGCGAGTTTGAGAGACCTTCCATCAGAAGGAAAACTCTCAAGTTCTTCCATGCTCATCAGCCTGTCTGACACGACGGCGCTTGACAGGTCATCATTGCCGTAATCTGCCAATTCCGCGATGCCTCCGCTCGCCCACTGGCAGAACCCCTCGTCAAGCCATCTCGGCAGATTTTTTTCTTCGATATTACGGTGGAGAAGAAGATGACACAATTCGTGTTTGAGAGTCGTTTCAAGAGTAAACGGTTTGGCGTATACCCTTGATGTGTCGAACACTATAAGATTCCCGGCTGGTACTGCGAAGGCAACGACCATGTCGCTTCCCGTCATCTTCCTGAAGCTGTCCCTGTCTTTCACAAGGACCATTTCAGGACGGAAATCAATTCTCCATTTGACGGTATCCGTAAGTTCACTTTTCACAGACGGGTAAACCCTCGCGACCTCGCGGGCGGCATTTGTTAACGGCCCTTCATAAAGGACCACCATCTCCTTTGAATGAATCGAATGAAGTTCCGCATGAGCGAGATTGACCTGACAGAGAAAGAGAAATAATGACAGTACAACTACTCGCATACCATATTCTTGCTTCTACGGATAAGAGAAGGCAACATCCTTTTGTTGAATATCAGCTAAGAATTGAAAATGAACTCATTATTAGCCCAACTTTCTTGAAACAGATCCATTGAAGTTTCTTATGCGTCATGCCCGAGGTTTTAGTCGGGCATCCATTCTCGGGAAAAATGGATTCCCGCCTACGGACTGCGGGAATGACGGCCTTAACGACTGAATGCCTTTATTGTTTGGCCGGATTTGATAAGCCTGCCCCGGACTCCGATCAGGGGGAATCCAGCGACTTAAAGCAACGTCACTGGATTCCGGCTCAACACACCGCCGGAATGACAGCCGAAGAGTGTCTATTCCATCTAAAACGTCAGTTCACTTTTAAATTTTAGCTACCACATCCTTTTGTTGAATTCTTCCGCTAATGATATAATAGGCACAATCGTGGACGGTCAAAATTATGAAGGGGCATGTATTATAATGCCCGCCCTGCCCTCACCTGCAGACAGAATCGCAATGCGGAGATATAAATGAGGGTATTGAGGATCGCGCTGGCGCAGATTAATCCCACCGTCGGAGATTTTCGCGGCAACGTCTCTAAAATCATCGACTATATCAAAAAGGCGGAATCAGTCGGCGCCGACATAGTTGCCTTGCCGGAACTCGCGATAACAGGCTATCCTCCTGAAGACCTGCTTCTCAAAACCCAGTTCATAGATGATAACCTCGATGCACTGAAAACAGTCCGGAAAAATGTCGGCGACATCACGGCAATAGTGGGTTTTGTCGACAGAAAGGACGATATATACAACGCCGCCGCGGTGATATATAAGAGAAAACTGATCGATGTATACCACAAGATGTATCTCCCAAATTACGGCGTATTTGATGAATTCCGGTACTTCCAGGTCGGCACAAGGACTCCTATCTACAAAGTCGCCAATACATGGGTAGGCGTTAACATCTGCGAAGATATCTGGTATCCGGAGGGTCCCGCGCGGGTTCAGGCCCTGGCCGGGGCTGAGGTAATTATAGACATCAACGCTTCTCCGTATCATGTCGGCAAGGGCAGATTGAGGGAGAATATGCTTTCGACCAGGGCGTCCGATACGATCACCATAGTTGCTTATCTCAATGCGTTTGGAGGACAGGATGAACTCGTATTTGACGGCCAGAGTATTATTGTCGATCAGGATGGGAAAATAATCGCGCGCGGGAAACAGTTTGAAGAAGACATGATAATCGCTGACCTGGATCTTGAAAGCATTATGATGCGCAGACTTCATGCTCCGAGGAGGAGGCATGAGGTGGTGAAACTCGAAAAGGAAGCGGTAGAAAAGATTGTTGTTCCTGTCGGGAAGCCTTCAGGCAAGAGAAAGGCCGGGCCGCCTGTTCATTCGGCAGCAAGAGTGAGAGCTGTTCTCGAACCATTGGAGGAAGTCTACACTGCCCTGGTACTCGGCACATCCGAATACGTTGGGAAGAACGGGTTTAAAGGCGCGGTGATAGGACTGAGCGGCGGCATAGATTCTGCACTCGTAGCGACTATTGCCGCAGATGCGCTGGGCAAAAAGAATGTAAAAGGTCTCTTTATGCCGTCGCCATATACTTCAAGGGAGAGCAGGGAAGATGCGTATGCTCTTGCAGGCAACCTCGGGATAAGGGTTACGGAAGTTTCCATTGATGATATATTCCAGAGTTATCTCTCCACTTTGGAGAAAGGATTCAGGGGTCTGCCCCGGGACGTGACGGAAGAAAATCTGCAGGCAAGGATCAGGGGCAATATACTCATGGCATTCTCGAATAACTTCGGATGGCTCGTTCTGACAACAGGGAATAAGTCGGAAATGAGTGTCGGATATGCGACACTCTATGGCGACATGGCGGGAGGGTTTGCGGTCATAAAGGATGTTCCGAAAACGAGGGTCTATGACCTCTGCAGATGGAAGAACGGTAAAGCCGGCAGGGTTGTGATACCCGAAACCATGTTTTCGAAAGAGCCGTCGGCTGAACTTAAGCCCGGACAGAAAGATACAGACTCGCTTCCTCCCTATCCGGAACTTGATCCCATACTGAAGGCATATATCGAAGATGACAAGAGTTTTGATGAGATACTCTCCCTCGGCTTCGGTGCAGAACGCGTGAGAAATGTCATAAGGATGATCGACAGGAGTGAATATAAAAGGAGGCAATCCCCGCCGGGGATAAAGATAACGGAGAGGGCGCTCGGAAGGGACAGGCGCTTTCCGATAACAAACAGATACAGGGACTATTGAGGGGTCTATGCGACAAAAATTTATTTTCACAGCAGCAATATTATCCGTCTCTATCTTTTTTTTCCTTCACTTTGCCTCCGCTGAAGAAAAAAAGATCTTTCAGATCAAGAAGCAGCCTGAAATACAGCAGATAAGACCAAGAAAACCTGTGAAGATCAGGCTGAAACGTTCAGCGGAAGGCAAATATACGTGGGACCTGACGGGAGATGACTTGGACCAGATCGTCAGAACGGACAAGCGCCTGAAAAAGCTCTTGAACATCGAGTAAGGGTGGCGGGAACTCTCTATATCGTCTCCACGCCGATAGGCAACCTCGAAGATATCACTTTAAGGGCATTGCGGATACTCGGTGAAGCGGATCTCATTGCGGCAGAAGACACGCGCCGTTCGATGAAACTGCTGAACCATTACGGCATTTCCAAACCCATGATCAGCTACTGGGGGGAAAGGGAAAGGGTCAGGTCGGAAGAAATCATCAGAAGACTGCACGCCGGTCAGACAGTTGCGCTCATCTCCGATGCCGGTACTCCCGGGATTTCAGACCCCGGGGCGGTTGTCGTCCGAAAGGCCATAGAGGAAAATATCAGAGTGGTTCCGGTCCCCGGCCCTTCAGCATTAATTGCCGCGCTATCTCTGTCCGGACTCCCGGCTGACGTATTCACGTTCATAGGATTTCTTCCGTCCGGAAAGGCGATGCGCCAAAAAGTTCTGAGGGACCTGAGCCTGGAAAAGGACACCCTCATTTTCTACGAAGCTCCGCACCGGATTATCGGGACACTTGCCGACATGGACCGGATATTCGCAGACAGGAAAGCAGCTCTTGTGAAAGAGATCACCAAAATACATGAGGAAGTCCTGAGGGGAAGCATTTCAGAAATAATCGGCGCGCTTGGAAAGACGAAAATAGCGGGTGAATACGTGATTATTCTGGAAGGGAGGCCGGAGAGGAATAAAGTTACAGTAGCCGACGCCCTCGAAGAAATAAACTCATTAATGAAGAAGGGCCTGAGGAGGAAAGAGGCGGCAAAGAAGATTTCCGCAGAGTACGGGCTGAGCAGTAAGGAACTCTACGGGCAAAGTCTCGACAAAATCCCTTGACTTTTTCAGCACTTAACAATAAAATTTTTCAATGATAAGGTATGAGGTGAAAAGTGGCATATAAGCTTCTTCTCGCGGACGACAGCATTACAATACAGAAAGTGGTGGAGTTGATCCTTTCCGAGGAAAATTTTGAGATAAAGTCAACAAACAACGGCGAAGAGGCTTTGGCCCAAATCCCTTCTTTTAAACCGGATATAATACTTGCCGATATAGAGATGCCCAAGATGAACGGCTATCAACTCTGCGAAAAGATAAAGCAGGACCCGTCCACGAGCAGCATTCCCGTAATACTCCTTACAGGGGCCTTCGAGCCGATTGACGAAGAACTTGCCAGACAGGTGAAGGCGGACGATTTCATTGTAAAGCCGTTCGAATCACAGGACTTGCTGAGCAAGGTAAATTCCGCGCTGGGAGTGTCCGCGGCAGCGGGAGAGCAAGCTGAGGCCGTGGAGGCTGAAGTCGTCGGCCTGGAAGAAGTGTCTGCTGAAGAAGACCTCTGGGCGATGGAGGAGATTCCTGAGGCGGCGGAAGTTGAGGCCTGGCCGGCGGAAGAAGTCGCGGGAGCCGGTACAGAAGAATTATTTGCGGTTGCGGAAGAAGCCGAGGCCGAGGCGGAAGAGCCGCTCGCTGAAGAGATCAAACCTTCTGTTACCGGCAAAACGGAACCTGGAAAGGTGAAGCCTGCCGTTCCGGAAATAAGACTTCCGTCAGAGGATGAGCTTAAAAGAGTATTCGAAAATGCGGTGACCGAGAAGCTCTCTTCATTCCTGTCATCCCTTGATCTGAAAGAGGCTGTCCTTGCCTCGCTGATGCCTTTGTTAAAAGATTCTGTCGAGAAGATATTGTGGGAAGTCGCGCCCGACCTTGTCGAACGGATGCTGAAAGAAATGCTGCAGGGCTCTCTGGAATCACTGAGAAAGGAAGTCGAAAAGGTGATCTGGGAGACCGTACCTGACCTTGCGGAAACGATGATTTCAAAAGAAATAGAGAGGATTAGGTCGGAATTTTAGACAAGGGCTACAATCCACAGGGCATAGAGGAAAAGTGGTATCAATACTGGGTCTCGAAGGGACTTTTTTCACCTGATCCGGATCATAAAGGTATTGCTTATTCATTGGTAATCCCCCCTCCAAACGTCACAGGCTCTCTGCACATGGGCCACGCCCTCAACACGGTCCTCCAGGATATCCTTTGCCAGATGGAAGCGCATGTCAGGCTATAAAGTCCTTTGGCTGCCGGGTACCGACCACGCGGGGATTGCCACGCAGAACGTTGTGGAAAAGCAGCTGGCATCCGAGGGACTCGACAGGCATAAGCTCGGACGTGATGCTTTCATAGAGCGGATATGGAAATGGAAGGCTGAATACGGCGGAAAGATAATACACCAGCTGAAAAGGCTCGGGGCTTCGTGCGATTGGTCAAGGGAACGGTTTACCCTCGATGAAGGTCTTTCGAAGGCGGTGAGAGAGGTCTTTGTCAGGCTTTACGAGGAAGGCCTTATCTACAGGGACAACCGCCTGATAAACTGGTGCCCCCGCTGTCACACTGCGCTTTCGGACCTTGAAGTCGAACATGAAGAACTGGAAGGAAAGCTCACATATATAAGATATCCGTTCTCTGATCGAAATGGCGGGTACGTCATTGTAGCGACCACCAGACCGGAGACGATGCTCGGTGATACCGCTGTTGCCGTCAATACTGAAGACGAGAGATATGAAAAACTTGTCGGCAAAACTGTAGACCTGCCCCTGACGGACAGGAAAATCCCCATTATTTCCGACAGCGCAGTGGACCCCTCTTTCGGTACGGGTGCGGTAAAGGTCACGCCCGCCCACGACTTCAATGACGAAGCAATGGCAAAGAGACAGAATCCGCCGCTGGAATTCATCACGGTCATCGGAGACGACGGCCGCATGACGGCAGCTGCCGGAAAAAGGTACGAAGGACTCGACAGATATGAATGCAGGAAGCTGGTCCTCAAAGACCTGAAAGAACTGGACCTCATCGAAAAGGAAGAGCGGCATGAATATGCTATCGGACACTGTTACAGGTGCAAAACGATTACGGAGCCCCTGCCGACACTCCAGTGGTATGTGAATGTGCAGTCTCTCGCAAAAGACGCCATCCGCGTGGTCAGGGAAGAGAAGATCAGGATCATTCCGAAGACATGGGAAAATACGTATTTTGCATGGATGGAGGACATAAAGGACTGGTGCATATCCCGTCAGATATGGTGGGGACACAGGATACCCGTCTGGTACTGCAGGGAAATGAAGAATGATGCATGCAGGAAGAAGAGCGGCATCAACGTATTCCGTGAAACACCCGCAGAATGTGCGCACTGCGGCTCGAAGAACCTGGTCCGGGATGAAGACGTACTTGATACATGGTTTTCCTCAGCCCTCTGGCCTTTTTCTACACTCGGGTGGCCCGATGAAACAAAAGACCTGAAAACTTTCTATCCGACAAGTGTGCTTGTCACAGGCTTCGACATAATATTCTTCTGGGTGGCACGGATGATCATGATGGGTCGCAAGTTCATGAAGGACGTTCCTTTCAGGGATGTTTATATACATGCCCTTGTGAGGGACATGAAAGGGCAAAAGATGTCAAAGTCCAAGGGGAATGTCGTTGATCCCCTGATCATGCTGGACAGATATGGTACGGATGCCTTCCGGTTTACCCTCGCCGCCTTCGCCGCACAGGGGCGGGATGTCAGGTTTTCGGAAGAAAGGGTCGAAGGCTACAGGCATTTTGTGAACAAACTCTGGAATGCAGCCAGATTTATTATTACGAACACCCGAGCAATCTCATCGCACGGAACCCGGGAGAAGAACTCTCACTCCCGGACAGATGGATATTGAACAGGCTTTCAGTTGTCGCCGCCGATATGAACAGGGCCCTCGAAGAATACAGGTTTAATGACGCAGCCAGCAGCATATATCAGTTTGTATGGCATGAGCTCTGCGACTGGTATATAGAGATGGCGAAAATTGAACTTCAGAACCCTCAATTGGAAGCCGGGGCCACGATGGTGCCTCCTCTCCGCGCTCGACGTATCGTTAAGGCTGCTCCACCCTTTCATGCCTTTTGTCACAGAGGAGATATGGCAGAAGACAAGGTCGGCAAGAGCCTGTCTGAAGAGTCAGGACGCTGATGACTGCGAGAGTATTATGATCGCCGATTATCCCCGTTCCCTGCGGGAAGACCCGACGGCAGAGAAGGATATGTCGCATATCATGGATGCGGTAATGGGGATAAGAACCATAAGGGGCGAACTGAATATTTCGCCATCCCTGAAATTGAATGTGCTGATAAAGACATATTCACAAATTGCGGAGAACATTTTGAGAGAAAACACAGGGTATGTCAGGAGCCTTGCGAGGGCCGATCAGATAGAGACAGGATTAGATATCAGGAAACCGGAAGGATCGGCGACCTCTATCAAGAGTTCTATGGAAATCTACGTTCCCCTGAAGGGGGTCTTGAATATCGCAGCTGAACTCGATAGACTTAAGAAGGAAATAGGAAAGGTTGACACAGCTATAGTATCTCTGAGCAGAAAACTCTTTAATGACGACTTCCTTCAGAAAGCACCGAAAGAGGTAATCGGGAAAGAGAAGGCAAAATACGAAGAACTGGTGGGCATGAAGGAAAGGATAAGGGAGAGTATTAAGATGCTTAAAGAAGCGGAGGTGAAAAATGAAGCGTAAAGAAAGGGAGCTGGAAAAAAGTGATCTGGAATTCATCGAAGGAGAGTTTATAAATATAAAGCAGAGCACCATCCGCTCAGTGGAAGGAGGTCATCTGGAACTCCAGCAGGTCGGGGCTCTCAGCATCGACGGCGAAAAAATTGAGGTTACACAGGGGGCCGCCGGCATTCTCAGAGGACATGACATAAGCCTCAATCAGAGCATAAGCGGTGTCACCGCCGCCGACAACGTGGCAATAAACTTTTCTCTTTCTCCTTTGACCATCTCCCGGGAGCAGACGACTGCGAGCAGATCAGCAGTCGGCATAATGGCGGCAAAAGAGATTAAGTCGCAAAATACATCCGCGTTCCTTGTTGTTTCGAACAAGATCGAAGGGAATATCACTACTCTCCTTGATGTGCGTTCAGCCGTAGCATTGGGCGCCGTTGTCGGCGGATTGTGGGGCTTTTTCTCTCTTCTTCTCAAAAGGAAATAGTTCCGTGGAGATTCCTTCAGGTGTTATTGATTTGCTGCGCCGTGCACTTGAAGAAGATATGGGCCCGGGGGACATCACTACATCCCTCGCTATATCCGGGGACAGAAAATCAAGGGCACGTTATCTTGCGAAAGAGGATTTCGTTCTCGCCGGCCTTCCCTTTGCAAGAGAGGTATTTCATTTACTCGATCCTTCCATAAAATTCAAAATGTTTTTCCATGACGGGGCCAGGATCAATAAGGGAGATATCCTTGCGGAGGTTTACGGCAACTCCAGGGACATTCTTGCCGGAGAACGGGTCAGTCTTAACATACTTCAGAGGCTCTCGGGTATCGCAACTCTGGCGGACGCTTATGTTACAAGGGTTAAAGGGCTCAAGGCAAAGATAGTCGATACAAGAAAGACGACCCCTTGCATGAGGTCCATGGAAAAATATGCGGTGAGGATGGGCGGAGGATGCAACCACAGATTCGGCCTTTTTGACGGCATCCTGATAAAGGACAACCACATAGAGGCTGCGGGCGGTATCAGAAAAGCTGTGAGCCGGGCAAGGAAGGGTTTTCATCTCTCAAAAATTGAGGTAGAGGTGGGCAGTGTGAAGGACCTCGGGAAGGCAATTGATGCCGGCGCAGACGTCGTAATGCTGGACAATATGGCCGTGACTGATATGAGAAAGGCTGTAGAGATATCAAACGGCAGAGTACTGCTTGAGGCGTCAGGCGGAGTCAAGCTCGAAAACGTGAGAGAGATCGCGGAAACAGGAGTCGATTTCATCTCGGTTGGCGCTCTCACCCATTCGGCGCCTGCCGTTGACATCTCCTTGAAAATAGTCAAATGATCTGATATATTTTTCTTGGGGGAGTAATAACTGATTTCGAGGAGAATAATTATGACACTGAAAAAAATAAAAGAGATTGCAAAAGAGAAGGGCATAAGAGTCGGTAACATGAAAAAGGAAAACATCATCCGGTCTATCCAGAGGGCGGAAGGGAACTTCGACTGTTTCGGGACCGCGCAGGCAGGGGTATGCGACCAGATGAATTGCCTCTGGAGAAAAGACTGCCTGGGGTAAATTATTCCGCTTTTTGAGATTCCATTTCCGGAGAAATAACTTCCGCTTTTCATTCGACGGATATCGATTATTTTCTCCACTGCCGTCTATCCGTCCGCCTCAGACGGACCGGATAACAGGTCTGTCAGCAGGCAAAGAGCTGGTATATATCCTTGTGTTCGCAATAAATTGCCATCAAAGAGAATTCATTCTGAATAGGTTCTTTGTCTGTCATTCCGGACTCGCCGGAATCTTTCTTCGCTTGACAGAAAGATTCCCGACCTCCCGAAAGCTTGGATAGGGAAATGAAGATTACATCCTCGGCATGACCGCGAAGATCCAGTTTTTCATACTGTAATATGGATTAAAATATAATAGTATTCGCGGAGGTCACAATGAATCTCGTCGAAACGATTGAGCAACATAAGCTGATGGTCGCAGTGCGTACGGATACGCCCGAACGGGCTTATGAGGCAGCCAGCGCGTGCATAAAGGGCGGCATTCGTCTGGTCGAGATCACCTTTTCCGTACCCGGCGCGGAGGACGTAATCAGGAAGCTGAGCAAAGAATCAAACGGTTTGATCGGCGCGGGCACTGTCCTCACTGTCAAGGATCTAAAAAAAGCGCTGAAGGCCGGGGCCTCCTATATCGTGAGTCCGCATTTTGATGAGGAGATCGTAAAGAACACAAAAAAGGAGGGTGCGGTGTCAATCCCCGGCGCCTCCACCCCTACGGAGATATATAAGGCTTACGTTGCAGGCGGGGATATCATCAAACTTTTTCCCTTTGTCGAAATGGGCGGGCTTGATTTCCTCAGGGCTATACGCGGTCCGATGCCTTTTGTGAAATTCATGTTGAGCGGAGGTGTCAACATCAATAATTTTGCTGAATATCTCTCAGTTAACGCCTCATGTATTCTTATAGGTTCTTCTATTCTGAGGAGAGAGCTTGTGATGGCGGAAGACTGGAATTCTGTTACGGAGCTTGCAAATAATTTTGTCCGTGTGATAAAGGGACTTGAAAAAGACTCCGCACAAAGAGGATGACTTTTTGTATAATAAAAAATTGCACTTTGACCTGGAGGTAATTATACATGTTCCGTTCACAGATTAAGGTACTCGACTGCACCATCCGCGACGGTGGCCTGATCAACAAGTGGCAGTTCAGCGATGAGGTTGTGAGGAAGGTCTTTCATGCACTCTCGGAAGCCGGCGTCGATTATATGGAGATAGGATATAGATCCTCTGAGAAATACTTCTCCAGAGATGAGCATGGCGACTGGAAGTTCTGTACTGACGAGGACATAAAGAGAATCGTCGGAGAGTTTGATACCAAAATGAAGCTTTCAGCCATGGCTGACATAGGCCGCATCGATTCTGAAGACATCCCTCTGAAGAAAGACAGTATCCTCGACATGATCAGGGTAGCCTGTTATGCGAAGGAAATAGACAAGGCGATAGCCCTTGCGCATGAATGTCTGGATAAAGGCTACGAGGCGACGATAAACCTGATGGCGGTGTCCAAAGTCCTCGAAAAAGAACTCGATGAGGCACTCGACGACCTTTCCAAGAGCCACGTTCCCGTGATTTATCTTGTGGACAGTTTCGGCGCTCTCTATTCCGAACAGATCCATTTCCTGGCAGAGAAGTATTTCAGCGCTCTCCCCGGCAAGGAGCTTGGCATCCACACCCACAATAACCAGCAACTGGCTTTTGCGAATACTATCGAAGCCATAATTGCAGGTGTGAACCGGCTGGATGCGACGCTTTACGGGATGGGCAGGGGTGCAGGCAACTGCCCCCTGGAACTTCTGCTCTCTTTTCTCAAGAACCCGAAATTCGACATCAGGCCGCTCATCGAGGTGATACAGAAAATCTTCATTCCGATGAAATGTGAGGTGGAGTGGGGATATCACATACCTTATCTGATAACCGGCGTTTTAAACGAACATCCGAGGAGCGCCATGAAGATCATGGCTTCAAAGACATTGCCGGACCTCAGGAAATTCTACGAGGAGCTCAAGGACGGCACTCAACTGGACTAGCAAGAATGCTATTCTTCAAAAAATCCTGACCTTCCCGTACTCGCCGTCAAAACCCGGCACGATATGCACCTTCCCTGAACGCATCCTCTCTATGGCTTCCATCAAGAGGGGAGAGTCAGCTCTTTCTATATGGCCGGACGGGGTGTCCAGAAGGATTCGAAACTCGTTCCCGAGTTTCTCAAGGAGACGGAAATACTCTTTCCTGACCGTTTTACTGTTGACGCCGACCTTCTTTATCTCAGCAATAATTTCAGGCAACGGGATTATAGAATAGAAAGATGTGGCGCCCTTCGGCCTGAAACCGTCTTTCCTGTCGGCGAGTTTCTCAACTCTATGCAGAACTCCTACGGTAACTTTCTTTCCGCAGACCGGGCAGAGATAGTTGCGTTTTATCGTATCCCGCGGAGAAAGACTTACACCACAGGCCCTGTGGCCGTCATAATGATACTTGCCTTCTTCAGGGAAAAATTCGATTGTTCCGAGAAAACCCTTTCCGGTCTTAATCGCATCCATGATAAATTGATAGGAGATTTCAGGGCGGTCAGCCCCGCCCTTCCCTTTCTTAAGAGCGTAACGTCGGGCTGAATTACCTGTATCGAATATGTTAGCCTCGCGCCCGAGCTTTGCCGGTGAGTGGGCATCTGAATTAGATATAAGTGTTACACCATCCAGTGCGGAGAGCCTCCAGTTCATAGCGGGGTCCGAAGACAGGCCCGTTTCGATAGCGCAGATATTGGGGGTCAATTCGTCAAAGCATTCTTCAAGCGAATCAAAACCCGAACTTGCGCCAAAAACCGAGAAGTGGGGTGTCCATGCATGCGCCGGCACGAGCATCGATTTGTCGGATGAGTCAAGGACGATCTTGAGCAACACCTTTGCGTCAAGTCCGAGTATCGGCCTTCCGTCTGACTCCAGGTTCCCTATTTTTGCCAAAGCTTTGCTGACTCGCGATGCAGCCGCAAAATCCGGCGCAAAGATGAGGCTGTGTATTTTCCTGACCTTTCCCTTTTTTGTGTATATGCAGCTCACTTCTGCGGTGAGCATAAAAAAGACTTCTCCTCTGCATGAAGCAGGAACCGTATTTTCCTGGTATTTATCTTTTAATTTAAACAAGTTAGTGCCAATATGATCTAGTTTTGCTTTAAGTTCTTTTTGCCATTGAGGATGGGTAAAATCACCTGTACCAACAACGGTTATCCCTTTGAATTGTGACCACTTCCAGATGCTCTCTAAAGACATCTCACGACTTGTGGCACGCGAGAATCTCGAATGGATATGCAGGTCAGCAATAAAACGCATAGACGATCTTCACAGTATCAGTCATTCCCGGATGCAGTGCTTCTGCTTTCTTTTGTGCCATAGTACATACACGACAATCAGCAGCGTGCAACCGGCTATGACATATATGCTCCATTGCCTGCTCACTTCCATGATCCTCTCCCCGTTGTTGCCCACAAAATAACCAATGTAGGCCAGGACCGCTATCCAGACACCTGCGCCAAAAGCGGTATAGAAAGAAAACTCTGCGAGATTCATTCTGCAAAGCCCGGCAGGAAAGGATATATAATGTCTCACTCCCAGTATAAGCCTGCCGATAAATGTACTGATATGTCCATGCTTGAGAAAAAACTCCTCACCTTTCACAAAGTGTTTTTGAGAAATACCGAAATATTTTCCATATCTGAGGATGAAGGGCCTGCCCAGATAGACTGCAACACCATAATTAAAAAGTGCGCCCAGCACACTGCCAAATGTGCCCGCTGCTATCACGCCCGCCCAGCTCATCTGCTCCTGAGCAATCAGATACCCCGCCGGCGGTATCACAAGTTCGGACGGGAGGGGTATGAACGTACTCTCGATGAACATCAAAATCATGATACCGGTATATCCCAGAGAGCCTACCGTATTGACGAGCCAGTTCAGGAATTCGTGCATTGAATATTATAGAAGAATGAGGACATCAGGAGGAAGTTTAATTTTTGAAGAGAAATCCGCGACATCAAAATAAAAAAAGGACTAACAGAAAACCTGCAAGTCCTTGATTTTAAATGGTCGGGGCGAGCAGATTTGAACTGCCGACCACTCACACCCCAAGCGAGTGCGCTACCAGGCTGCGCTACGCCCCGATTTTCAGATTTTACTGGAGTTGACTCAGTATCTCTCTGAGCCTTTTCTTGATATGCTCGATTGCCCGGGCAGGTTGACGAACTTCTTTTCTCTGTTCCGGCTCAGGCTTCGGTTCGGCCTGAACTGAAACGAGTCCGAGTCTTTTTCTGACACCTTCGATCGTATACCTCTCCTGATACAAAAGCCTTTTGATCATCAGGAGAAGCTCTACGTCCTTCTTTATATAGACCCTCTGTCCCGATTTGTTCTTCCTCGGTTTCAGAAAAGGAAATTCAGTTTCCCAGTACCTGAGGACGTAAGGTTCCACGCCGACGATCTTGCTCACTTCTCCAATCTTATAGAAAAGTTTATCCGGAAAAGGGATATACGATTTGAGACTCTCCGGAGCAGATTTATACATTTTCTTTTTCCATTGTCGCCTTCAACTGGTTACTGGCCCTGAACGTTATAACCCTTCTCGGAGTTATTTCGAGGTCTTCGCCGGTCTTGGGATTTCTGCCTCTCCTTGACAATTTCTGCCGGACATTAAATGTTCCGAACCCCGATATCTTAACGGACTCTCCTTCCACAAATGTCTGCTTCATCGTATCGAATAGTATCTCGATGATCTCCTGGGCCTCTTTTTTTGAAAGACCTATCTTCTCAAAAATTCTCTCTACCAAGTCTGCCTTAGTCATAAAGTTACCACCTCAATTTTTTAATTATATTAAGGAGATACATACTTGTCAAGAAGAAATTAGTTTAATATAATATCTTAACTTTATTATTTATTTATAACAAATAGCCTTGCATTCGGTCAAAGACAAAAATTATGATTATTGCATGTGGGACAATCAGGGTCCAAATGCGGGGCTGCACAGACTAAGTCCGCGCGATTTCCTGATTACATGATATACGGAATCGGCATAGACATAGTGAAGATCGAAAGAATAAAAACGGTCGTGGAAAAATGGGGGCAGAAGTTTCTCGAAAAGGTATTCACGAATCGGGAGATTGCCTATTGCTACGGGAAAAAAAATCCATATCTTTCCCTCGCTGTCCGCTTTGCCGCAAAAGAGGCACTGATAAAAGCTATAGGCTCCCAGGTTCCTGTGTCGTTCACCGATATAGAAGTCTTAAATGAGGATACAGGTAAGCCTTTTCTGAAATTGGGAGGCAAGGTCGGAGATTTCCTTGATTCAAACGGGATAAGAACAGCCCATCTGAGTCTCAGTCATGAGCATGACTACGGCATTGCATGTGTAGTATTAGAAAGATAATCCTACTTTTGCGGTATCTGCGGCTCTAACGGTGTCTCTATCGGTGATTCGGGAAGAGGATTTTTTGCAGGAGGAGCCTCGTCTTTATTTTCTTGTTCCAAGACCTCATCGTATTCAGGGATAACAATTCCCCGTCTAACCATAATACTGTAAATAAGGTGAGACCTGCGCGTAACGTATCTTCCGTTGCCGAGCGGACTATATTTTCTCGGATTGGGAAGCACCGCCGCAAGTCTCGCCGCTTCTTCAGGATCGAGATCAGAAGCAGACTTTCCGTAATAGTGTCTCGATGCCGCCTCTATCCCGAATATGCCGCCCTCGCCCCATTCGGCAACATTCAGATAAAGTTCCAGGATCCTCTTCTTGGTTAACGCCTTCTCTATCCTCCACGTGATAATCGCCTCCCTGATCTTCCTCAGGGGATTCTTAACAGGGGAAAGATAGAGGTTTTTTGCCAGCTGCTGGCTGATCGTGCTTCCACCCAGTTTAAACTTCTTTGCTTTTATGTCTTTCTCAAGCGCCTTCTCCATGGCTTCGTAATCAAACCCTTCATGTTTCCAGAATTTATCATCTTCTCCGATAAGCACTGCTTTTATCAGATAAGGAGATATCCGGGAGAGGGAGACCCATTTCTGTTGAATCCTATATTTCTTTCCCTCGCGCCGCCACTCCTTTTCGCGGTATTCCATGAAGGAGGTCTTTTTAGGGTTTTCCCTTTTCAGCCGCGAAACGTCCGGGACAAAGAAAAGATAGAGCGTCAGGCCGGCAGCGATGAGAAACAGAGAGAGGAAAAGACCCTTATGCCTGAATCTCCGTACCAATTCCTTTTTCTGTGAATATCTCAAGAAGCAGGCAGTGGGAAACCCTTCCGTCGATGATATGTGTTTTCGTCACACCGCCTTCCAAAGATTTAAGGGAAGCCTGGACTTTCGGAAGCATTCCGCCTGCAATCGTTCCGTCTCCGATGAGTCTCCTTATCTGTTGTTTTTTCAGCGTAGAGATTATCTTATTATTCTTATCGATGATCCCCGGCACGTCGGTGAGGAGAATAAGCTTCTCAGCCCGAAGAGCAGAGGCGACTGACGCGGCCACGTAGTCCGCATTAATATTCAGCGTCTCACCTTTCGGTCCGACTCCCACAGGTGATATGACAGGAATGAAACCGTCTTTTTCAAGGCTGATTATTATACGCGGGTCGACATGGTCAACCTCCCCGACGAGACCGATATCTATGACTTCATCAATTCCTCTTTTAGAAGGTTTCTTCATCAGTTTCTTTTTCGCTTTTATAAGTCCTCCGTCCTTACCGCTGAGACCGACCGCTTTTCCGCCGTGATTATTGATCAAAGAGACAATCTCCTTATTGACGAGGCCCCCGAGCACCATCTCCACGATATCCATCGTCTCTTCGTCGGTAACACGCTGCCCCTGGATAAATTTCGGTTTCTTACCCATCTTCTCCATTGTTGCGGAAATCCTGGGGCCTCCCCCGTGAACAATAGTGGTCTTAATACCGATAAAATTCAGCATAACGATGTCCTTGGCAAAGGACTCCTTCAACTCTTCCTTTACCTGGGCTGCCCCCCCATACTTTATGACAAAAGTCTTGCCGAAAAACTTCCTTATATAAGGCAAGGCCTCTATCAATACCTCAGCCTTCGTAATAAGATCTTTCATGGGTATGATCTCCATCCAAGATTATGAGTGAGTGAAACAAGGGATACACACAATCTTTCCATCTTTTACCCTTGCCCTCGGTTCCATCACCTTTTCATCGCACACCGCACATCTCAGGCTCGGATATATTTTTGCCTCTTCAGGCAGGTCAAATTTACCCCTCGTAACTTTGAAAAGGTCCTTGTCTTTCGCGCTGAGTACGGTATTAATCTTCTTCGCTTTTCTGTTATGGACCAGCCCTCAAGACTTCTGCTGAATGATCTCCCTTCATATATCTGTCCCACATCTGTTTCTCTTCAGCCGTTTCTTCGGGAGATGTCCAGTTAACGGATATCCGTAACCCCTCTCCTGTCGCTGCGGCTTCATTTTGGGACGATCTCTTCACAAACGTATAAACCTGTTTTCCATAATCCCTGAAAATCAGATTACCTTTCCCGAATGTGCAGCCTGTAAGAAGCTGAACTGCATCCACCGCACAGGAATTGTTTTCGACTATAGCAACAAGTTCTTCATCGGCAGCCCTCTTGCCAAGCGTTTCCAAAGCAAAGAGAGCCGCCCTGTAACCCAAGGCCAGACCGGGGCACGCGTGCCCATGGAATTCAACGGCATCTTCGAATGTCTTCATTTGAAATGATTTTACATCAAAAGACGAATTTTTTGCATCGGTATCCCCTAAAACAGTAGTTTCCCAATAAGTGCCCCACGGGAAGCAGAACTTCCCAAAGAGAGAATCATTTGTTTTTGAGAAGTAGTCGATTTCTTTCTTAAATACTTCGAGAAAACTTTTCTTGCGGGCGAAGAGCTAATAATGGAAAGCGTCATTCCCGCGAAGGCGGGAATCCAAGTTTAACCGCAAATGGATGCCCGACTAAAAATTTCGGGCATGACCGAACAGATTTATGAACATAAAAATGAGATGGTAGAAGGTTTCACAAAGCAACATGGGGTTCACCGAAACAGAGCTAATAAAATGGAAACTGAGGCTTATTGAGGAGCAGAAACCGAATAGCAGGGCCCCCAATCGGAGTCGAGGCTTGGATATCAACTTGAGGATGTGAGTAAAATGGATTCCCGCCTTCGCGGGAATGACGTACAAAGAACCAGAGATGGGGGAACTCCAGAGAGCAACGGCGATTGTGGATTTGATTATTTTAATTGTATAGTTAAAAATGAAGTGCGCATGAAAGGGATCACGTAAATTGCATTTTGTAGTGTCCTGGGAGCTGAAATGTCAGGGAAATCGAAGGCTGGAAATCAACAAATCCATGCTGGAGGGTCTCAACGGCTATTCATGGCTGCGTCTCCTCTCTTCCTTTTATATACTGGATATCGATTCACAAAGCGACTGGAACGTGATTCATGAAAGACTCCTCTCTGCGGCGGAAAGGTTCAGAGGCGAAGTCAATTTCCTGATGAGCCCTATCTATGACTTTGACTCCGACTATTTTGTTTACGACATGCCGGAAAAAAATTTTTATCGGTCCTGACGATCTTGCACAATGTTTAAAAAGGCCCTCTGGATAACGCTCTCGATCATCGCGGCGGCGGCTCTCTCGGTGGTAGTGAGGGCAGTTAATCCGTCTGAAAAAGTGAACGCCCTCTGGCTTGTCGTGGCTGCTGCATGTTTCTTTATTGTCGTGTACCGGTTCTATGCTTCCTTCCTTGCTGCAAAAGTCCTCTCCATTGACGAAAAGCGTCCGACACCCGCCAAAAAATTCTACGATGGAATTGATTACCATCCGACAAATCGATGGATATTGTTTGGTCATCACTTTGCTGCGATCGCGGGCGGAAGTAGTCAAAAAAGAGGTTGAATAAGTTCAAATCTGTTTCTGATTATTATTTTTTTTCTTTCACCGGCTCAACTGAATATTTTTCCCTTAGTCTTTTTACCCATGCAAGAACGTATGACCTTATTCTGTCTCTCAACCCCGGTGATATATCTCCAAATGGCCTGAATACAGGTCCCTTGAACACCGGTTTAAGAATCATATATCCGTCCTCCGACCAGGTGACAACTATCTCGTTATCCTGCAGTGACTGGACTTTTTCCTTCATCCGTTCTTCTAATTCCGGAAATCCTGTCACCGAGAAGCTCACGATGTCAGGATACAGTCTGTAAATCTCTTCAAAAGGCGTCCCCTTTTTTGCCAGATTCTGGAGCTCGGCACCCAGCACAATCTTCATATACCTGTCACTTTCCCCGTACCGTACGATAATCGACTCAACCACCTTTTCTTCCGGCATATCCCTGATCTTCCTCTCAACGAGATCGCTGATAGCGAGATACCTCCGCAGATAATCCGCCTCCCTGTCATCCAGCTGATAATTCTCGATCATTTCAGTAAGCTTATTTTTATCAGTGGTTATATGCAGATTTTTTGCCTCGTCGTACAAGACCTGCTCATTCAAGAAATCCTCATTCTCATTTCCGGTTCTCCACAGGACTTCTTTTATCTGCAACTTGTCACATAAGGACTGAGAGGCAGCAGTATACTCCGGTACATCCCGTGGCGTGTACTTGATATCCTTGATTTCCATCTGCAGGCAGATCAGACCCGCTCGGCATCGCTCTTTATATTCTTCTTTTCATTCTTCGTCTTTACGAATTTCGCCCGTGTCTCTTTTTCTGTCGCCGGCGGATGTGACGATGGCAGCTTCTCCGTAGCTTCTACCGCCTTTGGCTTCTCAGCACCGGCGGGTTGTACAGGCGCACTTAACAGTTTATTTTCGGTCTTCAAGACCTCCGGATTTTTCCCCGCTTTATCCTGACTCTTCGCCTGTTCCGGAGACTTAGGCCCGGCCACCTTCAGTTCAGAATCTTTATTCACGGTCTGCGCCGCCATTGCAGTCACATCATCTTTCTTCTTTTCCGTCGGCACGGCCTCTGTCTGCTTCTTCTCACCTTTTAAAGATTCCGCACTCGCATTTACATGCTCTTTCTCATCTTTAGATGCGACGACATGTTTATTAATTTCTTCCTTGTTCTGCTGTGCTTGAGTTTTGGCCTGGAGATCTTTCGGTTCGGAATCTTTACTCCCGGTCTGGGTCGCAGTTGCAGCTATTTTCACCGTCTCTTTTTCTGCCGGTCGCAGATGACGATCCCGGTTTCTTCGTGTCTTCCGCCGCCTTTACGAATTCCACCCGCGCAGCCGGGATTTCGTCTCTCGCTTCAGACATGCTCACTATAGTATTCCCGCCATATTTTTTCTCGAACGCACGGGCGGCCGACTTCGCATCATTCTTGTCCGCAAACTGCCCAACCAGGACCTTAAAGACGTCTCTGCCTTTTGAAGTTCCTTTTATTATCTTTACGGGATAACCATCTTTTTCGAATTCAGACCTCAGCTTATCCGTCGTCTTCTGTTTACTGAATACCCCTATCTGTACGGAATATACAACACCTTTTTTCGATAACGTGGGAGACTGTGATGTTTCTCCTATGTCTGCACTGCCTCCGAGGAGGTGGCCAGCGGTTTCGTTCTTTTCCGGTTTCTCCTTTCCCACGTTCTCAGGTAACGGCTTCGAACCCTCCCCCTCTGCCCTTATTTTTCCGCACTCTGCACCCGGCACGTCTGTCTTCTTTTTTCCTGCCCGGGCAATGATCTCAGTCTATCGCCGTCTCCGGCTTCTTTTAATTGTTTCTGCCTGCGCAATCTGAATTTCTTCTCCAGCCTCAGAAGCGGTCACCATTGTATTTAATCCGATATATCCTCTTGAGCTTGCCGGCAATTGCCTCTGCCTCATTTTTGTCAGCAAACTCCCCAACCAGTACCTTAAAGACATCTGCACCATACAGGGTTCCTTTCCTCACCTTAACGGTGTATCCTTCTTTCTTGAATTCGGACCTCAGAACATCCGCCTTTTTCTGTTTCTTAAACACTCCTATCTGTGCCGAATAAATTACCTTTTGTTCCAATGCCGCTGCTGCAGGTAATGGTTTCCCACTTTCTACAGCGACGGCGGGTTCGACCGGAGTTTCAGCCTTTTTCGATATCTCTTCTTGTGGAGGTACTGATTTTGATTCTTTTTTTTGTTCCAGCGCCTTTTGGATTTCCTTTTCCTGAATTTTGGCTTGATCGTCCGTCTCGGCTGTTTTCACAACAACGTTATCTGCTATTCCAGTTTCGCTCACTTTGTCCGGCACAGTCCCGGCAAAACCGGACACCCCTCTCATCGTTTCTATTTCTTTATCTGCGTACCGTACGAACGGGCTTTCGGGGAATTGTTGTTTTATGTCGGCAAAGATTTGCTTTGCTTCTTCAAAAGACTTTAACTGAGTCAGGGACTTCCCCAGCCAGAACATGACCGCATCACTTGCAGAACTGCGGGGAAACTCCTTCAGAAACGTCCTGAATTCTCCCACAGCCTTTTCGGGCTGATATGAAAGATAATCCTTATATCCCTGGTCAAATAGTTCGAATTCTCTCCGGGGGTCGGCAGCATACGCAGCAGAAACCAGCAACAGAACGCAAAGAGTCGCTGCCGCTATGAACTTTGTTTTATTGTGACAGTTGATCTTTCCCATAACGTCTTGATCCATTCGTTGTATAATTTTTCTCTCTTCTGCTTATACAAATAATCCCGTATTCCGGGCTTGACTTCTTCAATCTTCTTAAAAGTCTCGGGACTCCTGCCCGTAAGCTCGAGAATATAGACACCATCGCTAACCCATACCGGGTCGCTTATCTCGCCCACTTTCAGCGAAAAAGCCCTGTTGTTCAGGGGAGGTATCAGTGCCCCACTCGCGAATTTGCCCAGCATGCCTCCCTGACTTTTCAGAGGTTCGTCACAATAATCATCTATGAGCACGTCAAAATTGTCGCCTTGTCTCAGTCTTGACACTATTTTCAGGCTCCTCAGTTTGAGATCTGTAATCTCTGTGACAGACGCCTCTTCCCTAAGCGGAATAAAGATCGCCTTTATCTCGACTTTCTCCGGACTGCTCACGAAATCCTTCTTGTTCGCATCATAATAACGTTTGATCTCCTCGTCAGTTACAAAAATCTTTGCATCCACCTCATCGCTTATGAGTCTGGATGATATTATCTGATCCCTCATAAGTTTCTTATAACTGCCCATGTTAAGACCTTCGTTATTGAGAGACTGTTCCAGGTCCTGCTGAGACATTCCGTTTTGTGCCTTGAACTCTTCGATCGCCTTTTCGACTTCCGCATCACTTGCCTCAATGCCTTTCCTCCTGGCCTCTTGCCTAATGATCTTTTCCTCTATAAATTTCCTCAGCAATTTCTGATCAACTGTATCTCCGTTATCTGCATCGCTGATACCTTTCACGAACTGCCTGTAATCACCGAACGTAATCACTTCGGAGCCAACAGTTGCAAGTACCCTGTCCACCGTAACACCGTAAGAAAAGTCCGCCGATAACAAAAAGAAGATAGCTCCGAGAGAAAACATAGCTATATAGTTGATGAAAGAACGAAGAGACCGGGATTTTGGAAATCCCGGCACACATCGGGACCGATATCTTAGTGTAGCTCCGACTAACGGTTTTGGAAATATCCTGTCAGATACAGCAAACAAGAAGATTCTCAGTGAAACTTCCGACATAAGTAATTTTTTGTGCAATGTATACATCTCCGGGGTCATCAGGATGGGTTGTTTTCATGAGTTAAATGCCGCAAAAAGCTTGTCGTAAGTGCTCATGACATGCTCGGGAATTACCCTTACCTCGTCAAAGACCGTCATAAAGCTTGTATCACCCGCCCACCTCGGCACCATGTGAAGATGAACATGTTCCTCCATCCCGGCGCCCGCGATCTTCCCGATATTTATCCCGATATTAAACCCCTCCGGCATAAAAGCTCTTTTGACAGACCTGACTGCATGCTGCGTAACCTTCATGAAATCAAGCATTACCTCATCAGTCATACCATCCAGCGAAGGGGCGTGAAGATACGGCACGACCATGATATGCCCGTTGTTGTAAGGGTAGCGGTTCATGATGACAAAATTATGAGAACTTCTGTAGAGGATAAGATTCTCTCTGTCCCTGTCCTGCTTCGGCAGTTCACAAAAGATGCATCCTCCCGTCTTGTCCGACAATATATAATCCATTCTCCATGGCGCCCACAACGCTTTCATCGCTCCTCCTTAAGAAAACAGATATATCGCATCATGACAGGTTAACCTCTTCCAGTCGCTCAAGAACCTTTTGAGCGTCATTCCATGTGAGCCACTTGTCCTTGGGATTCCTCATGAGATAGGCCGGGTGAAAAGTCGGCATCAAAGGGATACCGTGATAATCAAAGAATTTTCCGCGTATGGCAGATATCTTCAGCTTGTCATTGCCTATGAGTGTCAGAGCAGAAATCCGGCCAAGAGAAATGATCACATCCGGGCTTATAATTTCTATCTGCCTCTCCAGAAAACCCCTGCATTTCTCTATCTCGTCATTCTCCGGGTCACGGTTCATCGGGGGCCTGCATTTGACGATATTTGCGATATATACATCCTCTCTCTTAAATCCCATTTTTTCTATAAGCCTCGTAAGGAGCTTGCCGGCATCCCCGACAAAGGGTCTCGCCTGCCGGTCTTCTTCCCTGCCGGGGGCCTCGCCAATGAACATCAGCCTCGCGTCAGGATTGCCCTCACCGAAAACGATATTTGTCCGTTTATCTGAAAGTTTGCACTTCCCGCAATCTCCGATCTCCTCCCTCAATCTCTTCAAGAGAATCTCTTTGTCCGGTGTGATTTGACCTTTCAATTTTTTCCCGGCTGCCAGACCCCTACCGCTTTCCGCCAATTTTATCGGCAGACTTTTGAATCCCAGGACCTGATAAAATTGAAGGCCGTCCTTTATCTTGTCCAGGACGTCTCTGTTTATGAATTCTTCCGTCTTCAACTCTTCACTTTCATTTTCACTCTTAATTTAACTTTTAACTCTTAACTTTTAACTCTCTTGTTACCTTTCTCCCCATTTCAATTTCGTCCTGAGAATCTGGAAATAATCTCTTTCACAGGGGATGTAGAGTTTTGTCTTGAACGGAGTTTTCTTGACATCAACCGTATCATTTTGCCGTAAAGAAAAACCCACCTGTCCGTCAAGTGTAAGGAAAACATCTTCGTTCTGCGACCTGAGCACTATCTCCACCAGTACGTTGTCAGGCAGGACTATCGGCCTGTTTGTAAGGGTATGGGGACATATCGGAGCAAGGATTATGCTGTTCAGCGTCGGATAAAGGATGGGACCTCCTGCCGAAAGAGCATATCCGGTAGAGCCGGTTGGAGTCGAAACTATCAAACCGTCAGCCTTGAAGGTAGCAACATAATTATGGTCAATATAGGTCTCGAGGTCGATAATCCTCGCAAGGGCTCCTTTGTTTACCACAACGTCATTCATCACAATGTATTCGGCAATACATTCGCTATGCCTGAAGACACATGCGGTAAGCATAATCCGCTCTTCCACAGAGCACTCTTCCGAGAGCACCTTATTGATCACCTCATGGAGCTCGCCTTTCTGGACCGCTGTGAGAAATCCAAGTCCGCCTATGTTTACCCCCAGTATCGGAACACCTTTATCCCCCACAAGTCTGGCCACACTGAGCATCGTCCCGTCACCACCGAGCACAATAATGACTTCAGCCAATGAGGGTATCTGAGAACGCGGAGTGCCTCCCATATTCAGAACAGATGCGGTCTCATTGTCCACATAGGTCTCACAGCCTTTCTGCCTCAGCCATGGCAGGAGTTCTTTCAATATCTCGGCAGGCTCGGATACCCCTGTTTTACAGATTATCCCTATTTTCTCCATTCATTCCCTCAACCGTTATTTCCCTCACACTTTCACCTGTGGGATGCAAACAGATCTTTATCAGATCTTCCGGAAGGTCCCCTTCGGCCTTTTCCGCCCATTCGATAACAGAAATGCCTTCGCCTCCGATGTATTCCCAGAGGCCAAGTTCGGTCAGTTCGGCCCTGCTGTTGATCCTGTACAAATCTACATGTATAAAAGGCGGGGTTGTATCATATTCAGAAATTACCGTAAAACTGGCGCTCACGATTTCTCTCTCGTTAATGCCAAAGGCCGTCGCAATTCCCTGCGCCAGCACTGTCTTGCCCGCGCCCAACTCGCCATACAGCCCGACAACATCTCCCGGTTGCAGAAAGCCTCCTACCAGGAAACCGACCGACCGCGTCTCATCAGGACTCTCACTTATATATTTTTTCATAATTTGGGCACTTTTTAAAATACCCCGATAAATCCTCCCTGACACCCGGCATATGTTTTGCCGTATCTGTACGAGTAAAATGCGTCCGGGTTACAACGGGTACACTCTGCAGAACTCCATATGTTTTCTCCGGGAATGCCCGAAGATAACGCCTGAATTCTGTTGGCAGAAGAAAGGTCGACGAAATACTTGTCCTTTTTTGATATGCAATACTTCCCTTTTCCCGTAGCTTCGCAGACGGCTTCTTTCACCTCGCTCCCTACATCATAGCACTGCCACCTGATGCTGGGACCGATCGCAGCTATAATGTCCTTTGGAGTGGAACCAAAAAGTTCAACCATTGTCTGAACAGTCTTTTTCATTATCTGCGCGGCTGTACCCCGCCAGCCGGCATGGACAGCCCCCACAATCGAGTTTTTCCTGTCATACAGGAGAATCGGAACACAATCGGCAACCCTGACACCAAGCAGTATCCCCTTCCTTTGAGTGACGACAGCATCAGCCGTCACAGGGGCGAGGTCTGACCCCAGTACCAATACCTGATCCGTGTGCTTCTGGACAGGGAGATATATATCCTGCTCTGGAATAGAAAGAAGATTACCGATCTTCCCGATATTCGCACCCAGTGATTTCCCTGTAAAAAATGCCTTCACTTCTCCATTGAAGATATCCGGTTTAATCAATTGATCCATGACATCGAACTATTGGTTCCCTTGTTTAAGCGAAAAAAAAGCAGCCGGTATCCTGTCTATTATATCCGTTGCAATCAGCGAGTGCTGACCCTTTTCAGATGCTCCGATATCCCCGGCCAGACCGTGCATGTATACGCCGAGAATGCATGAATTAATGGGATTCCCGGTCTGACTCAGTAATCCGGAAATCATTCCTGTGAGGACATCCCCCGAACCTCCTTTAGCCATCCCTGCATTCCCGGTCGGATTTATGAAAGCATTTCCTTCAGGTGTAGCAATAACAGTCGGGACTCCCTTGAGTACGAGAAAGGTCCCTGTCTCTTTCGCGTAGCGCATTGCGGTATCAATACGGTCCTTTTCTATTTCCCGGATCAGACTTGCTCCCGCAGCAAATCCCTTATTCCCCGCTTTTTGAGCTTTCTTCATCAGTCTTGCCATCTCTCCGGGATGGGGAGTAAGGATCACGGGGGACTTCGCATCCGTCAAAATCTTCTTGTCTCCGGCTAGAGAATTTATGCCGTCTGCATCGATAACCATCGGAGACGGCGCATTCTTTATCAGGGTCTTCATCACTTTTTCGGTCTCGGCGCTCACCCCTATGCCGGGCCCGATCGCAAGAACGTCGGCACGTCCATGGAGGAAATCGAGTATCCGGTTTGATGCCTTTGCGGAAAGGCTGCCATCGCCCCTGTCAGGCAGAACCAGTACCATCTCTTCGACAGCACGAGACTGAAACACATCCGCAAGGGATTCAGGGACACCAATGGTAACAAGCCCCGCTCCAGTCCTCAGGCATGCCTTTGCCGCCATAAAAGCAGCACCGGTCTTCCCTTTTGAACCGGCCACGATCAGCACATGCCCGTAATCTCCCTTATGGGAATATTTCTTCCTTTCAGGGATCAGCCGTGAGACATCATCTTTTTCGAGCAGTTCAGTCCCGATCTTTTCGGAGGCGAGAAATTCCTGAGGAAACCCGATATCTTCAACAATAAGGTTTCCGGCATATCCCGCCCCGGGGTACAGGAGATGTCCCCTTTTCGGCAGGCCGAAAGTTACCGTACAGTCAGCCTTAACGGCATCTCCCATCACCTGCCCGTTATCAGACGAAATGCCTGACGGGATATCCACCGAAACGACGGGCAGGCCCGATCCGTTAATGACCTTTACGACTTCCGAGATATTCCCCGTGATATTTTTGCTCAACCCCGTACCAAAAATTGCGTCAACAATAACGGAATGCCTCCTGAAAATTGAAGAATGCTGAGCAAGAAGATTTTCTACCGGCTGCACGCGCACCCCGAGTTTTATTGCGGAAGTATACTGTGACAGTGCATCACCTTTTAAATTTTCAGGTCCGGAAATGAGGAAAACCTCTACATCCCACCCTTCGTTATGAAGCTCCCTTGCGACCACCATTCCGTCACCGCCGTTGTTTCCGGGTCCCCCTATGACAACGACTCTCTTTCTTCCAAAGACTTCCTTCAATCTGGAGACGACTGCAAGCCCCGCTCTTTCCATGAGCACCATACCCGGGACGCCGTACTCTTCAATAGTCCTTCTGTCGATCTCCCGCATCGCAGCCGAAGTGACTACCCTCATTTTTCCTTTCTCCCGAGCCGCAAGCAGTAAATCTGTTCCGAGTTTAATGTCTTCCGCAAAAAGCCTCCAAAAATATACCGGGCGACATAGTCAGCCGTATTATGGTCATTCCTTCACCAGTTCATTGCGGAATGACATGATTTACAAAGTCTTATAATAAAATTATAGCATTTACTTCACAGTTCGTTTGTGCCTGGCCGCGTCGCCTGAGTTAAAAGAGGTTGTAACTTATACAAAAAATTGACAAAAACAGGCGTACATGGTACAAAATATGATGCCGCTCATACATAAGAAACAACGCCTCGGCGAACTCCTTGTCGAACACGGCCTGATTACCACCAACCAGCTGAAAGACGCACTGAAAAGGCAGGCTCAGGTAGGCGGGCAGATAGGTTCTGCACTGGTCGAGATGGGTTTTATAACGACCGACGACCTGCTAAATTTCCTCAGCAGGCAGCTCGGCATCCCTTCCGCAAATCTTTTCAAGATCGATATTGCACCCAGTATGCTGAAACTCATGCCTCTGGAAAAGATCAAATCCATGAAGGTGCTTCCGATCAGCATTGATGAGAACACGGTGACTCTTGCAATGGTGAACCCCCGTGATATGCTCTCGATCAGGGATATCGAGTTTTCACTCGGGAAAAAGGTAAATCCCGTTGTTGTACCCTCTTCACAAATGGATATTGCAATAGAAAGTCTCATGCAGCATCCTGAAAGCGGTCTCGCGGGTAAGAGTATCGAGAAGGGAACAATAAGGGCCGAGACAAAAAAAGCTCCTTCCTTGCTCTCGCTTCTCAGATATCTGCTGGATTCAGGCGCAACGGACATGCTGCTCACCGCCGGGGTGGCTCCCTCGATAAAGCTTAGCAACGATATAGAGAGGGCATCCATGGGCGCCCTGACGCCCACGGATTGCGAGAGATACGCAAGAGAACTTATGTCCGAAAAGGAGTGGGAGGCATTTGAGCAGAGAGGTGACTATGACCTCGCTGTAACGTACCCCGAATTCGGACGCTTCAGGGTAAATTTATACAGGCAGCGGAATTCCATTTCGATTACGCTTCGTCACATCATAGACATCTTGCCTTCTCTCGAAGAGCTCAATGTGCCGGCCTGGATAAAGGATTTTGTACTGACACCCCAGGGGCTCATCCTTGTCTCGGGTCCCGCCGGTCATGGAAAGACTACGACCCTTGCCGCAATGATCGATGCAATAAACTCCAACAGGAAATGCAACATCGTGACCCTCGAAGACCCGATTGAATACCTCCACAAGCACAAAAAAAGCAACGTGAATCAGAGGGAAATCGGCCTTGATACGAAGTCCTTCTATGAAGGATTAAAATATGTATTCAGGCAGGACCCGGATGTCATCGTGATCGGAGAGATGAGGGACCCCGACAGTTTTGCTATTGCCTTACAGGCAGCGGACACAGGTCACCTTGTCATTACGACCGTTCATGCCAGCACTGCTGCTTCGACGATAGAAAGGGCGATCAATATCTTCCCTCCTTATCAGCAGGGCATTATAAGGACCAGGATAGCAGACAACCTTTTATTCGTCCTGTCACAGAGGCTGGTTCCTTTGAAGAAAGGTGACGGCAGGGTACTGGCCTGCGAAAAAATAATAAACAGCTTTGGGGTGAAGAATCTCATCAGGGAGGGCAAGACCCATCAGATAAAGTCACAGATGATGAGCGGCACGGAGGAATATTCATCCCTGGAGACATCTCTTGCAAACCTCTACCGGGCCGATTTAATCGGGTTTAAAGACGGTCTTCTGTACTCTGAAAACAAGCAGTTCTTCAAAGACCTCACAAAGACCGCTTAGCAATAACAATGAGTTAAAGTCCTTGTCTTATGCGCATTAAAAATATTAGAATAAGAATTCAGAAGGAAAGATCTTAATTTGGAACAGACAAAGAACAAGTCGGCCGCCGACAGAGTTTGGGACTTTCTCTCTTCAGTAAAGCTTGCGATTGTTATCTTCGCCCTTATTTCCCTCACCTCTATCATCGGAACAGTATTGGAACAGAGGGCAGAACCCGCCACGAACATTCAGATATTGAGCAGATTATTCGGCGAATCTCTTGCCCCCGGTTTGTATAACGTGTTCAATAAGCTTGGTTTCATAGACATGTATCACTCATGGTGGTTCACTGCCTTACTCGTTCTTTTCTCGGTTAACCTTATCATCTGCTCTCTTGACAGATTGCCGAGGATATGGAAATTAGTCAGAGAGCCTATCGGACCGATGACTGAAGAAAGACTCAGGAAGTTCACCATCAGCAGAGAGGTGGTATTGAAGGAAAAACCTGATAGAGTCAGGGATACCGTGAAAAAAGCGATAAAGAACGCGAGATTTCGCTATACCGAAGTGCAGGAGGAGAAGGGATATCAATTCTATGCCCAGAAAGGAAATTACACCAGATTCGGAGTATACGTAACTCATTTCAGCATACTTATAATACTCGTCGGAGCAATAATAGGGATTCGCCTCGGGTTTGGCGGATATCTCAATCTGCCGGAAGGCGCTGTATCGACTGTTGCCTTCAGCCGCACAGGCAAGGAGATCCCCCTCGGCTTCGGGATACGGTGCGACAGGTTTGATGTTGAATTTTATGACAATTCGGACATGCCGAAAGAATACAGAAGCTGGCTCACTGTAATAAAGGACGGCAGGGAGGTACTCACAAAATCGATAGTGGTGAATGATCCCCTGACATACGAAGGCATAACATTCTATCAGGCGAGCTACGGGCTCATAAATGAAAATATGGATAAAGGCGTTTTTATCTTCAGGGTGATATCCAGGGACGGCAAGACCGCGAACCTTAACCTGAGATGGGGGGACGCGTTTCAAATACCCGGCAGTGATATCACAGGAAAGATCGTAAACTTCAGCCCGGCACTGAAAATAGGTGACAACGGAGAGGCATTCACTTATGCTGACCAGATGAATAATCCAGCGGTCTTCATAGCTTTTTCGGAATCCGGAAAGCAGAAGTACTCGGGCTGGATAATGAAAAGGTATCCCCAGACGTGGCAGTTGCCGGACGGCAACAGGGTTGAATTTCTCGATTACTGGGGCGTTCAATATACCGGCCTGCAGGTAAGAAAAGACCCGGGTGTCTGGGTCGTTTACTTCGGATGTATCGCGATCAGCATAGGGCTTTTTATGGCCTTTTTCATGAACCATCGTAAAATATGGGTTAAGGTTGCAGAAGAAAAAAACAATTCAAAGGTCATCATCGGCGCGACCTGTAACAAGAACAGGGCATCTTTCGAAAGGAAGATTGACAGGGTGATATCGGTCCTCAGCAAAAAACAGGAGGGACAAAAATAGATGGACAGTTCTTTTTTATTCGGATTATCGACCATGGCTTACGTCATTGCCATGATAGTTTATATAACCTATCTCGCTTTCAAGAAGAAACAGGTCGGGATACTGGCGACAACAGTTACTATTATAGGGTTTGCTTCGCAGACGCTCGCGCTCATTCTGAGATGGAAAGAGACCGCGGATTTGAGCGGTATGGGTTTTTTGAGGTCCGTTCCCCTTACAAACCTCTACGAATCGCTGATTTTTTTCGTATGGTGCCTGATACTTGGCTATCTGATCATCGAATTTAAATTCAAGAACCGCTCGTTCGGTGCATTCATTACGCCGGTCGCGGCCCTCGTACTGGCATTCATCGATTTGTCCGGTGTATCAAAGGAAATTCAGCCGCTCGTCCCCGCACTGAAAAGCAACTGGCTCCTCGCGCATGTGACGATGAGTTTTATCTCTTATGCGGCGTTTGCCGTATCTTTCAGCACCGGCATCATGTATCTCATAGTGACGACAGAGAAAAGAAACGAGATCGCGTACCTGTTCTGGACGCTGACGTTGGGGATCTTTGTCAGTCGTCATGGTAGCAATGGGGATTGATTTCTTCACTTTCAAAGTCAGAGTGAGACCGGAAGTGTTTGTGCGAAGTTATCTGTTCAAGTCAACCTTTCTGAATCCCTCCGGCGCCGTGAAGCTCCTGAGCTGGGCGTTGTCAGCGGGGGTCCTCTATCTGTCCTGGAGCTACGGCTCCGTGCTGAAGACCGTTATCACCAAGTTCAGCGTAACTGCCGACATGCTGGATGAAATCACTTATAAGAGTATCGCTATCGGCTTCCCGATATTCACATTGGGCGGCCTCATATTCGGTGCCGTCTGGGCGGATCAGGCATGGGGTGTTTACTGGAGCTGGGACCCGAAAGAGACATGGTCATTGATTACCTGGTTTATTTACGCCTTTTATCTCCACAGCCGGATGATAAGGGGATGGCGAGGGAAAAAGGTCGCAATTGTTGCGGTAGTAGGATTCATGGCTGTGATATTCACCTACCTCGGCGTAAACCTGCTGCTTTCCGGACTTCATGCGTACGGATCGCAATAACGCCTTGAAAGCATTCTTTTTTCAAACTATTATCAGGTACGGGAGAAGTAAGATCTTACGGAGGTTGCGAATAAATGAATAACATAAAGACGATGGTTCTGCTTGTGGCGCTCACGCTCATCCTTGTCTGGGCGGGAGCGGCCATGGGCGGCAAACAAGGCATGATCATAGCCTTTATTTTTGCACTCGGCATGAACCTCTTCGCTTACTGGTTCAGCGATAAGATAGTCCTCAGGATGTACGGCGCCCGGGAAGTCACGGAGTCGGAAGCACCGGAACTTTACAACATTGTGCGGAGACTCGCACAAAAAGCGGAAATACCCATGCCGAAGGTATATATAATTAACGGGGAACAGCCGAACGCATTCGCGACCGGGAGGAACCCCGAACATGCCGCGGTTGCGGTCACGAACGGAATCATGCGCATCCTGAGCCAGGACGAACTCGCCGGTGTCATCGGTCATGAGCTTGCCCACGTGAAACACAGGGACATACTTATCAGCACTATCGCGGCGACAATCGCAGGCGCCGTCAGTTTTCTCGCCCAGATGGCGCAGTGGGCGATGATATTTGGCGGCGGCAGGGGAGATGACGACGAAGGCGGAAGTCCCATAGCTGCCCTTGTAATGATGATCGTCGGCCCGATTGCTGCCATGATCATACAGCTGGCCATTTCAAGGTCCCGTGAATATGCCGCAGACGAAGGCGGCGCGAGAATTACGGGAAATCCGCGATATCTTGCAAATGCGCTCAGGAAACTTTCCTTGGCGTCCCAGAAGATCCCCATGGACGCAAACCCGTCGACGTCCCATATGTTCATCGTTAATCCGCTGTCAGGTGGAGGCATATTGAAACTTTTCAGCACGCACCCGCCGATTGAGGAGCGCATCTCACGACTGGAGTCGATGAGTCTCTAACCGGACGGGGCTGATTAATTTGGGCTTGACTCTTCACATCCTCATTCCCCAAAATATTCCTACCTTATGAAGGCTTTGGTAACAGGGGCTACCGGCTTTATAGGAAGCCACTTATGTGAAGAACTCATCAGGAGAGGTTACGAGGTTACCTGTCTTTCAAGAAACACCTCTGACCCGAACTGGATAGAGAACCTCGACATCAGGCTCGTCAAAGGTGACTGCACACTTGCGGAATCCCTTCTGGACGCTGTCGGGGGTTTCGATTATGTATTCCACCTTGCCGGACTCACAAAGGCCAAGTGCGACGATGAATTCTTCTGCCTGAATGCCAGGGGTACGGAAAACCTTATAAAGACCATCGCCGAGAGAAACCCGAAGGTGAAGAGGTTCATTTACTTGAGCAGTCTTGCGGCAGTGGGTCCGAGTAAGGATGGTAACCCCCTTCGGGAAGATTCACCGCCTTCACCCGTATCGAATTACGGCAGGAGCAAACTCGAAGGTGAAACCGCAGTTTTGAGATACGCGGATTCGATGCCCGTTACGATTCTCAGACCGCCCGCGGTGTACGGACCGAGGGACAAAGACTTCCTCGTCTTTTTCAAAATGATAAAAAAAGGTATTTTCCCGAACTGGGGAAAATGTTATTATTCATTGCTCTATGTCGATGACCTGATTCAGGGTATAATAGCATCTGCGGAGAACAAAAGGGCTGAAGGGAAAATTTATTTTTTATCCGACAGTAAGGTTTACACGGACGAAGAGATAGCGACGGCGATCTCTTCCGTACTGGACGTAAAAGTAACGCGTCTGAAGGTACCTAAATTTGTTATGCCTTTTTTTGCCTTTTTAGGGGAAAAGATAAGTCAACGTGGTATCATTAACAGGGACAAAATGAGGGAACTCCGGTATTCCCACTGGATCTGTGATGCGACGAAGGCAAGGGAAGAGATAGGGTTTCTACCGAAGGTCGGATTGAAGGAAGGGATAAAATGGACAGCGGATTGGTACACGATTCACAGATGGCTGTAAAGAAATCAACAGACATATTCAACAAGTGTTTTAGTTTTGACAAGGCTAAGTCCCTCATCTCGCAGGGGCTTTATCCTTATTTCAGGACGATTGAGAGTGCGCAGGACCCCGAGGTCATCATGAACGGCAGAAAGATGATCATGGTGGGATCAAACAACTATCTCGGACTCACGAATCACCCAAAGGTCAAAGAAGCTGCGATCGATGCCATAAGAAAATACGGCACGGGATGCGCCGGTTCCCGCTTTCTCAACGGTACACTGGATATACATGTCCAGCTGGAAGAAAAGCTCGCCCGTTTCATGAGGAAAGAGGCCGCGCTCATCTTCTCTACGGGATTCCAGGTAAACCTTGGCGTAATCTCGGCCCTCGTGGGCAAGGACGACGTTGTCATAATCGACAAGATGGACCATGCGAGCATTATCGACGGATGCAGGCTCTCCTTCGGTGGGATAAGGAAGTTCAGGCATAACGACATGTCGGAACTTGAACGGGTACTGAAAGAATACGAAGACACGGACAAGCTGATCGTTGTGGACGGGGTTTTCAGTATGGAGGGAGATATCGCAAATCTTCCGAAGATCGTTACCCTGTCGAAGAAATACGGTGCGCGCCTCATGGTTGACGATGCTCACGGCATCGGAGTCCTGGGAAAGACAGGGAGAGGCACAGCAGAGCATTTCGGCCTCGAAGACGAGGTTGACCTTGTTATGGGAACATACAGCAAATCCCTCGCATCTATCGGGGGCTTTATTTCAGGATCAGCAGACGTGATCCATTACATAAAGCACGTTGCAAGACCTTTGATCTTCAGTGCAAGTCCTCCTCCCGCATCAGTTGCTTCCGTGAGCGCCGCAATCGATATTATCGAAAATGAACCGGAAAGAAGAGAGCAGTTATGGAAAAATACCGCAAAAATGCTGAACGGGTTCAAGAGCCTGGGCTTTCAGGTAGGGCGCAGCCAGACACCGGTCATTCCAGTCATGGTCGGGGAAGACGAAAAGGCATTCATTATGGGAATGATGCTGCAGGAAGAAGGGGTGTTCGCAAATGTTGCAGTGACACCGGCGGTGCCTAGCGGCATGGCCCTCATAAGAACCAGCTACATGGCAACACACACGGACGAGCATCTCGACCTGGTGCTGAAAGCATTTGAGAAGACAGGCAGAAAGTTAGGCCTTATACAATGATTGAAGTCATTGAGGTTGAATCCAAAAAAGACCTCGATGACTTCATAAAATTCCCCTTTACCCTTTATTCAAAAGACCCCAATTATGTCCCCCCTCTGATAAAGGAGATGCGGACGCATTTTTCCGGGAAGAACCCTTTTTTTCTCCACGCGACCGCAAGGTCCTTTATCGCAAGAAGGGAGGGGAGAGCCGCAGGCAGGATAGTCGCAATCATCAACCGGAGACATATCGAGTTCCATAAAGAACAGGCCGGCTTTTTCGGATTCTTCGAATCTTTGCATGATAAGGAAGTCGCTTCGGCCCTGCTTGACAAAGTGGCCGGTTTACTCAGAGAAGAGGGGATGCAGATACTGCGCGGCCCGATGAACTTCTCTACGAACGAAGAGTGCGGTTTTCTTATGGAAGGGTTTGACAGTCCCCCCATGCTCATGACGCCTTACAACCCTCCCTATTACCATGACCTTATGGAGAAATGCGGATTGAAGAAATCGAAGGACCTTTACGCATATATACTCGATATACCTGAAGAACTTCCGAGAAAGATCATCAGAGTCGCCGATATTGCAGCAAAGAGCGGCATACGGGTGAGACCTTTGAACAAAAAATATTTCAAACAGGAGATGAATATCTTCAAGGTAGTTTATAATTCCGCATGGGAAAACAACTGGGGTTTTATACCCCTGACCGACGAGGAACTTGTCCACCTCGGAAACAATCTAAAACCTGTCATCGTGCCTGAGTTGACGATCATTGCGGAGAGAGAAAACGAACCTGTCGGATTCATGGGTTTACTGCCGGATTTCAATTTCGTACTCAAACATATGAAGGGAAAAATGGGCCCGGTAAGTATAATGAAAGCCCTCTATTATTCAAAGAAAATAGAGGACCTGAGGCTTCTCCTGCTCGGTATTAAGGCGGAATTCAGGAATAAAGGTGTCGACGCCCTCCTCTTTCGCGAAGGATTCAAAGGAGTCAGAAAGGGCGGTTATAAAAGGGTCGAATTTTCGTGGATACTTGAGGACAATATCCCCGTCCAGAGGCTCGTTGAGATGATAGGAGGCAGGCTATACAAGAAATACAGGATTTATGAAAAAAAGTTGTAACCCTCTATCCGTCACATCAATTATCGGTCAATTGCGGACGCAGCGTCTTCATAGTATAATGAAAAACAGGTAAATGTATTATTGTGCTATTGTGCTGCCTTCATGTTGTTTCGGGGCCTCTTCTCGGGATTGTGTGCTTAAAATAGTCCTCTCTCCCTTGAGGTGAGAGGAAGTAACGGGTAACACGGAAGTATCTGAAGAACCTTTTTGGTTCTCATAATTTGAAAGGACAGTGTGGAAGAAAAAAGGCGATACAGGAGATTCAGAGTTGATGTCATGGAAATTAACGGCAGGATGGTATTTGCCGACAATGTGACAATTCTTGACATAAGCGCCGGCGGTGTTTCGCTGAAAGCAGACAGGAGACTGAACATAGGCAATAAATATACGCTTAAACTGGAAGACGAAGAAAACGTTTTAACCGTGACGGGAACTATCGTGTGGTCCGTATTAAGCGAAACCAGAGAGGTTCCGGGCGGCGATATCGTTCCGGTTTATACTGCGGGCATGAAATTCACAGACGTCTCAGGCGAGAAGTCCAGTGAGATTATTAATTTCATAGAAACCAATAAACAAAAAGTTTACGAAAGTGTAGACCTGTCCGGAAGGAGTGGTCTCAGACACAACGTACGGGTGCATATCAATGACCCGGAAAAGTCCAGCCTGAATTTTTCCGAAAGTTACAGGGCGAAAATTCTCAGTTTAAGCGGGATGCTGATAGAAAGCGATCATCCACTGAATATCGAAAGCATATTACCCATGGAGATAACACTCCCTGAATATGGCGCAGTAGGGTTTATGGGAAGGGTAGCTTCCTGTCGCTTAATAAAAGACATAGAACACGGACACTTCGACATGGGGATTGAGTTTATGGACATGTCAGGAGAGGGAGAAGAAAAACTGAGGGAGTTTATTCTTATGCTCCACCGTGAGGATGAAGACGAATGAAAGCTATGGCCCTCAACAGAATATCGGACTTTGAGGTCAATAGATCTCCTCTGGAGCTGTTTGATCTGCCGGAACCCGCTCCCTGAAGTTGAAAGATACGCACCTAAAAAGCGTGTCCGTGAACACCTCCGAATGCACACCACGTGCATGCAAAGCATCGGGCATAGGAATTGTGATAGTGGCAGTTCAGACAGTTCCACAGATTGCCGCAGTGAGCGTTGTGAGTATGGCAGCTCAGACAGAATTGTCGCTCCCATGAAGGTGTGGGTGGTCCGGGCGGCACCTGATTATTCCAGCTGCCATTGACCGTTGTACGCAAGAGATATTGACGACGGCTCCCGTGTGGTTCATGGCAATCGGTGCAGGACAGAATATAATTCATATAATTTGCGGAATGGTAAGGCTCTTTTAAACTGCCCCAGTTTGAGCAATTCGCTTCGCTGCATCCGCAACCCTGATCAACATTCCCGTCTACGCCGAAACAGCGTGCCACTGACCCGTGATAATCGGCAACTGCGCCATATGTGCGCGACTCTTGCGCCCAGCCTATCTTCTCGAGGTTTCTGCCGAGCGTCGTACTATAGATAACGTTCGTATCATTATGACAGTCGGAACAGAATGTCACATAATCGGGCATATTGGAACCGTCCGTGGCAAACGAACCGTCAGGTTCATATGCTGAAGTCGAATTATAGCGGTACGGCGCATGGTATTTGCCGCCATGAGCCGCTGCAAAATCACTCATTCTTTCGCCCGCTTCATTTCCCCAGATATTGTTGCGATCACTCGGCTTCACTATCGGATAACTGCGCGTGGAAAGGTGTGGATTATGACAGGCACTGCAGGGGTTTGATTCATTCCTGAAGGTCTCGGGCCATTTCATTTTGACGAAGTCCAATACGTCCTGCAGGTTGTGGTAAGAAGGATTTTCACCGAAAGTCGGATTAAAAGCATCGAAGACGCTATTCGGTTGGGTATGATTGAAAGTGTCTCCGCCAAACCAGTAACTGTAATCATAATTTATGTGACTGAAAGACAATTGCAACGAACCCGTTCCCTTATGACAATAGTAGCAAAAATCTTCAGATTGACTTGTAAAATTATCCGCAAAAAGAGCATATCCGGATACGCTGCCCCCTTGCGGAGAAGGTTCGTTGCCGCCAACTGACGCATGCTGCTCATGGCAATGGGCACAATTGCCCTTTGAATAATCTGAAGGAAACCCCAGGGCATTACGCATGACTCCGTATGACGTGTTTCCATGGGCAGAGTCGAGATACGGGCCGGAGTTCACGGCGTCAGGATAGAATATAGAGCAAAGCGCAAAGAGCAAAGTGCAAAGCACGAAAAACAGACGACAAACTAATCGCTGTTTTCCCAAAATTATCAAAATTTCAAATCTGAACATTGTAATTCTCTGTTAGACTCTGTGCCCCATGCTCTTTTCTTGTTGTTAATTCTTACCGGTATGGCATACATTGCATCCATTTATCTGACCGTTTCCGGGCCAATTCTTATAATCCCATCGCATTGACTTGTAATACGGCGAAGCATGCGCCCTGTGGCATGAGAGACACATCACAACGTCAGATGATGAGACTGTATTACCCGGGCTGTCAGGTATAGATGTCCTCGCAACGGGAGCCGTGAGGTTATATGTCGTATAGGGCATATATTCACCGCTCGAAGGCAAAGCAATGTCAGTCGGATGTCTCAGCCATGGGTCCTGACTTCCAACCTCGTTTGATGAAGTCCCATGAAAATATCCGTGGCATTCGGCACATAACCCGCTGATAGTATTATTGGCCGGCGAAGTGGCAGAACTTGTTCCCATTGATGTTGAACCTTTGTATTCGTTATGAGCGGCTGGCCCTGGAGCCGCCTCCCAGAGTGAGTCCTCTCCGCCCTTAACTCCTCTCAGGAACCTGTAGCTCAAGCCTGCGCTGCCGCCCTGATCGTTTTCGTTTATGGTCCCGAACTTGAGGATATGATCATCTGTATGATGCGCTCCTTTCATCGCAATCAATTTATCCTCGATGCTGCGGTCTCCGTGACAACCCTTAGCCCCGGCACAGGTAAAATTCGAACTGGTGATATTTGTTGAATGTTCATCTCCCGGGGGAGAAGTCAATACAGTCTCATTAAAACCAAGATCAACAACATTATGCCCGGCGGTATTGGAATCTCCGCTCGTCCGTGTCTTCATTCCCGTAATATAAGCGAAATTTCCGCCGGCGAGATCGGTAGCGTTGCTATGCAGTACCTGAGGTATGTTGCGAGCGCCAAGATTATTGCCGGTGCCCTGCCCGTGGCATCCCAGGCAAGTAGAACGCAAGAGAAACCCCTTTGGTCCGGTATCAGTTTCTCCCGGGGCCAAAATTTGCATATTCACAGCGTTCTGGCTGTTATGCATAGTGTGACAGTCGCTGCAATTGCCTGTGACATTTGCTTCTGACGGTAAAATTGTAGTGTATAAAACCATTCCTATTGTGAAAAGAAAGAAGGGTAAAAGGCCCCCCCCGGTAACAGATTTTACGGTTATCCATTTCGACCTTTTCTGCCCGCGTAATGTCAGAATATCCCTCCCTGTCCTAGAGCAAGAGCCATACATCCCCGTTCATCTTTATGATTCACCCGCCGGTGTCATGGTGTCACTTCTTATGACACTGGATACAGAGTTGCCTCTTTCTGTCAAAATAGAGCATGAATTCGTCCTTTGAATTATGCATGCTGTGGCAGGTAATGCAGGTGAGCGGCTGGCCATTGCGGGGATCTTTCACATTCTGTCCGACCGGGTGCGCGACCTTATGCTGCTGCGTATGGCAGTTTGCACAAGTCTGTATGCTGTCAGCCTTGAAATAGAGCGGCTTGTCTGAGTGGGGCGGTATATGGCATTCGAAACACTTCCTGTCTTTCACAGGCACACACCGGATAGATTTCAAGGCCTTCTCCATCAAGGCTGTCCTCTTCTCCGTATTTTCGTGACAGGAAAAACAGACCTGCGATTCTTTCACGGTCAGACTTTTTTTCTTTGATGCATGATAACTGTGGCACATGCCGCACGCGCCCTTTGAATCATTCAAATGAACATCGTTTTCCCTGAGTTTCACGGACTCCTTCTTGTGGCAGCTGAAACAAAGATCCTTGCCGGATATCCGCGTGGTTATTTTCTTGTCTGCCACAATCGGATTATGACATTGATCGCACTTCTCCTCCAGAAAGGCGGAGTGTCCGTATGGTCCCAGAAGACCCTTGCTGTCTGAAGCATGTCCGCCATGGCATGTGTCGCAGTCCATTTTTTCCGTTGTCGAGCTTATCGAAACACCGCCCACTTTACACTTTGCCGCATGGCAGTTCTTACACAATTTATTGGCGCCCGCACGTATCTGGTATTCTTCCGGGGATGCATGAGGGTCGTGACAGGACGAGCATTCGCCGTTTCTGAAAGGCGTATGAACATAAGTTTTCTTTAACTGCTCTTTCAAAGGACCGTGGCAATCCCAGCAGAGGTCCTTCTCGGCCTTTACCAGCAAATGCTTGTTCTCTCCGCTGTGTGCATTGTGACAATCTGTGCAAACTCCTCTCTTCAGTGCGGGATGAACTACGTTCTTCGCGAGGAGTCTCTTAATCCCGTCATGGCAGCCGAGACATAAAGGGTTAATCTCCTCTCTTATCATCTTCTTCATGTTGCTCGCATGAGAATCATGGCAGGAGAGACATTTGCCCTCCTTGAAAGGAAAATGTACCTGGCTTCGTTTAAGGCTTTCTTTGAGTTTGACATGGCATCGATAACAGAGGTCGGGAATCTTTTCCCTGAGCTCTCCCTGCGCATGAGCAGAACTACAATAGATAAAAATAAGCACGGCGCAGAGAGTATAGAGCAATAATCCCCCCTTACTGCCCCCTTTTATTAAAGGGGGGCTGGGGGGATTAGCCCGTGGCTGTTGGCTGTTCGCTCCGCCTGAGGCGGATTGCTCCGCCTGAGGCGGATTACGCTCTGCCCTTTGCTTATTCATGGCAAGCCCTGCAGTCTCCCCTCGAAAACGGGGCATGTTTTATTCTCTTTATCAGGCCGGGCTTTTCGGTAACATGCGGCTCGTGACAACTGAGACAGCGGTTGATTCTGGCCAGCGGCATTATATGGGCCTTCAGCAGTTCCCGGGTGTCAACAGAATGACACTTCACGCATACTGCAGGGTCTGAAGCTCTCAGTAAATATTGAGATTGCGAGAAATGGGAGAAATGGCAACTCAGGCAGTCACCTTTCTCCATATCGACATGCCCTTTTCTCGCGGTGGTAGTAACTATTTTTTCATGACACGACAGACAGAGTTCTTTAGGCCTGTTCAAAAGCAGCTTGCCGATCTTTGTTCCGTGGGGGCTGTGACAGCCTGTGCATTTGCCTTCTTCCACGGGGAGATGTCTCCTTTTGCTCTCTTTTATATCCCTCTCCATCTTCTTATGGCACCGGTAACACAGTCCGGGCATCGGCGCAAGCGAATGTCCGGCGTATTCACTCGCATGAGGGCTGTGACAGCTTCCGCATTTCTTGTCTTTAAAAGGGCCATGGAGGGCCTCGTCCTTCATTTCAGCCGCCATGTTGCCGTGGCAGCTCATACAGAGTTGATCCGGCTGATTATTCAGCAGGTTTTTGTACGAAGAGGAGTGCGCTTTATGACAGGAAAGGCACTTTCTCTCATTCACCGGAGTATGAATGTAGGTCTTAAAGAAATCCTTTTCTTCCTTCTTGTGGCATGAATAGCATAAATCAGAGAGGGAAACCTTCATCATGAACGGATTATTACTGCCGTGAGAATCGTGACATTTGTCGCATTCAATCTTTGAAAAAGGCATATGCAGAGACGTTTCCTTCAGTTCCTTTTCCGTCTTCGCGTGGCAGGTAAAACATAGCTGTTTCTCCGGTGCCTTGAGGAAAAAGGGATTTTGAGATGCATGAGGATTGTGGCAGGAAACGCAGCCTTTATCCTTGATCGGCGCATGCAAGACGTTTACCTTTAATAAATCCGCTTTTTTCTTGTGGCAGTTCAGGCAAAGTTGATTCTTATCCATAAGCGTTACCCCCGGATAATCGCTTGCATGGGGATTATGACAGCTCTGACATTTCCCTTCTTCGGCGGGACGATGTCTGTGTTTTTCCTGAAATTCCTTTTCCTCTTTCTTGTGGCAGGTGAAGCAGAGCTTTCCGTCGCGCGCAATAACACCGAGAGGATTCGGATCACTCAATGCGTTATGGCACGCGGAGCATTGGCCGAGTTTCAGAGGGGCGTGCACCGACTCCCTGAGGAGTCTCTCATTAGTTGAACTATGGGGCGTGTGACATCCGGTGCATTTCCCCTTCTGAACAGGATAGTCTTTATGCGCTTTTCTGAATTTGTCGGATGTGAAACTGTGGCATGACTGACAGAGTTCGGTTTCATCCTCTATAAGGTTGTCCTTGTATTGCGACCCGTGCGCACTGTGACAGGTTAGACAGCCATCCGACAGCGGCTTATGGCGCCTGGCGCGAGTGAACTGGGTCTGGGCGTGACAGGTGAAGCACTGCTCACTTCCGGTCTTTTTCTGAAGCGCTTTGTTGTCCGATGAATGGGGATTATGGCAGGGGAGACACTTCCCCTGTTTCAAGGCGCTATGCACGTTGGCAGTCTTTTCCATATTAAGAGACATCTGCTTGTGGCAGGTATAACAGAGTTTTCTTTCTTCCTTTTCCCTGAGCGTCAGCACGGCAATCTTTCCATGACGCAGATGGCAGGCTTCACAGTCCCTTTCGGCCATCGGTGAATGGACATATTTCTTCCGGAACTCGCTCAAAGTAGCTTTGTGGCAGTCAAGGCAAGGTTTGGCCTCAAACCCTCTCTTAACCGACGGCTCAGATGCGCAGGTCGAAAAAACAGCTGTTATGAATACCACGGAAAGAATCTTTAATACATTTTTCATAGTTATATGGTTCTTTATTTTTTATTAGTCAATTAGCATATGCTTCATATCAACAGAAATAACATTAGCGCTTAAATTTCTCCTCCATCTTCCGTATTTCGTCATTATATACTCTTATATTCGCGCCTGCCCTCAGTTGATTTACATACCTGCCCAGCAGGTTGTCCACCTGCTCGCCCACACACGCTCTGAAGACAGCCTCTTTTACTTTATCAACTGCTTCAGGTTCTTTCGCCGTTTTCTCCTCTATTCTGAATATGCCATAAGAAGAATCAAGCTTCACTATCGGACTCAGATTCCCTGTATTCATGGTATCTACAATCTCGCTGAAAGATTTTGGCAATTCTTCCTTTCTGACCCATACGGCTTCTCCGCCTTTTGAAGCTGCGGCATCGGTCGATTTCTTTCCTGCCACCCACGCAAAATCCGCGCCACTCTGAAGGTTAACCAGTATTTCCTGGGCCTCATCCATGGACTTGACGATTATCTGCCGGATTTTGTACCGCACCGGTTTGAGAAAACTACTCTGATTTTTCGAATAGTATTCTTTGAGCTTTTCGTCGGTGACAACAATCCGGGGCATGATAATCCTTTTGATAAAAGTACTCTTCAGAAGCTGGTCTTCATACCGGCGGACCATTTCCTTCAGGTCGGCTCCTGTTTCATAATGCCTTCTGAGGGCCTCATGGTCTATCACCTTACAATCAATCCAGTTATTTACAATGTTTTCCGGTGATTTACTGAAAGAAGACCCGGCTATTTCAACAAGATCTCCGACGGCAAGGACCGACCCGTCTACAGCCGCCAATGTCGTTGCATTTCTTTTCCATTTTTCTAATTCTTTGGTTTCACCGTCAAGTTTGATCTGTGAGAGAAGCTCTCTGTCTGTCTTTATGGCGGCTTTTCCCCTGAGGTATTTCAGATACTCATCGCCTCTCTCCTGTTCCTTCTGCTTCCTGACAGCTCTCTCCATGTTACCTTTTGCATGTTGGAATTCCTTTTCAGGCGCCTCCTCCCTTCCCATCAGTTTCACGATGTACCACCTGTCCCCCACTTTTACAACGTCGCTCACTTCCTCAGGACGCAGGGCTGAAATGACCTTTTCGAATTCAGGCAGCACCGCTCTTCTTGTGAGAACAATCTCCCCGTTATCTTTTTGCGAAGATTGCAAACTGTATTTCCGTGCAAGCTCTTTAAAATTCCCGCCCTCATGAAGCAGGCGGGAGACTTCCTCCGCTTCTTCCTGCGATTTCAGTTCTATTAAACCAAGTCTGAACTTCTCATAATTCTTCTTGTAATAATTTCTTATTTCCTCTTCGGTCACAGATACCTTCCGCACGACCTCCTCGTCATGGAGGCGGACAACGGATTCTCTCAGGACGTATGCCTCCACCGCCTGCTGCACCTCGGGATATTTATCCATGCCCGCACTGCGGGCTTCGTTGATAATTAATCTGTCATCGACAAGCTTCCGGACATACTCCGACAGATTCAGGGTACCTGCTGAAGACAGGTCCTCTCTGCGGTGAGCTATACTAAGAGAATACCTGAGGTCTCCCTCTGTTACAGGTTCATTGTCTACAACTGCGAGGACCGCCTCCTTTTGCGACACCGAAGCACAACCATTAAAGACCGTAAACAGTAAACAGTAAATCGTAAGCAGTAAGATCCTCTTACCTGTTCCTCGTCCGATCCTTACTATTAGCGACTCTAATTCCATTTTGCTTTACCCATTCCCTTTAGCAGTTTTGATGCCGCTTTATAGACCACATTTTCTGCGGTATTTATCCTTCCCCAGTCGAGTACGATTATATCGTCGTCACCTTTTAACCTGAAGCTGTCACACCACAGAATCTTATCTCTCCTCGCATCTATTAATCTCGCGCTTATCTCGGCCTCGGGAGGAGCGGTACCATCCTTTTCCCTGTAAATATCAACTGTGCCCACAAGGATTCCGTCCACCCCGGAAGATTCAGATATCCTTTCTGTTTTCTTAAAGTCCAGTTCCCCTCTTTCCCTTACCCGCAGATCAACCACTAACCGTCTCACCTCGCCGTATTCTACGGGTATGAATTTCTTATCCTTAAAGAGTTCTACGATAAATATATAGGTAGCTATCGACCCCGCGTCCTTCACCTTGCTGCTGTTCTGAAAAGGCATTACCGCTATCCTGTACGTCGACTCCATCTCCTTATCCGCAGGAGCGGTTCGAAAGGAATCGAGCAACTTATCTGCCACCCTGGAAGACAATTTGTCGATTGCAGTTACTCTGCCTAACCCCAGGATAGTCGTAAAATCATCTCCGGAAGCAGAAGAATGGTTCGCCCACAAAATACCGCCATCCGAAGAATTGATAAGACGCGCCGAAAGGCCGATTCTCGGATCATCTCCGGTAAAGAATGAATTAACAGACCCCACCAGAACTGCCTTCACATTCAGTTGTTCCCCAAGTCTCCTGGCAACATCCCTTGAAACATAACCGGTGCTCCTGATCCTTTCCCTGAGTAAAAAATTATTCAGTTTCTCTTCATCCAGCACTTCAAATCCCTTCGCCTCCAGTCTGAGTTTCACTGCCGGCATAACGGCTGCAAGAGCATTTTTATCCTCGCTGAGGTTTTCAAAAGGGAACAACGCGATTATCTCTTTCACGTCTGTCTGCGCAGCATGAACCGTGCAGACCACGGATAGCAGAGAACACAGCGTCAACAGAATGGCGACATAAGTCAGCCGTATTCTGTCATTCCGTCCGCCTCCGGCGGATGTCCGGAATCTTTCTTTCTTTCGAAGAAGGATTCCCGACGCTCCCGAAAGCATTCGGGATTGCGGGAATGAAATAAAATTAATGTCGTTGTATACAGCTTTTTGCACTTTGTCTCTTTTCCTAACGTTTATAGAGCGTCCGGATGGAAGCTCTGACAACTCTTAAAACAGCCTCACTCATTGTGTCTGCCTTCGCACCGAAATGTTTTGCCCAGAAATCGGCGCCCCCGTGTGTCTTTGTAACAGACCATATGATGCTGCCGGAGTTTGTATCTGCCATCATCAGGGTGATCGCAATCTCAGGGGCGGAAACATTTCCTTCCCTGATCTCTCCATACTTGTTTACCGTGCCGAAAATAACAGCCTGAACCTTGAGTGTCTTTCCTATGGCCTTGATTTGTTCAGCGTTCGGAGACTGGCCCGTTTTCATTTTGGCAGTCTCGCAGGCACCGGCCACATCGCCGGGACAGACAACGTCAACGAGTCCCGAAGCCAAAAGCTCGCTGATTACAACCTGTCTCACGGATTCACCGGCAAACCTGTCGTTTGTGAGATTGTCCAGGGGCAGTACCGCCACCGTCTTGATGAAACTGAAGTCTATGTCCTGGTTGATATAGTAAGAAGGTGTGCTTTTCCCGCCGCAGGCAGGAAGGAATAATGGGCAAGAAAAGCAGATCGCCAAAAATCTCATTAATAGTCTCATTCTTTCTTACCTGTCTATAACTCTTTTAGTTGATTCATTATTGCAACAATTCATTGCCCAAATCAGAACAGTGTCCTGATAGACTCCCTCACGGCCTTTCCCGCCGCTTCGCTGAGCGACATCCCTTCTGAACCCAGATGTCTGGTCCAGAAATCGGCGCCGCCCGAGGTATTCCGCATCGTCCAGATAGTATTCCCCGAAGACGTCTCAATCAATCTCAAATTGATCGTTACCTCGGGATAAGTTACGGAAACCCCTTTTCCGATGCCAAATGCTTCTACCGATCCCATCATTACCGCGTAAACTCCGAGTGCTTTCCCAATGTCCTGAACCTCCGAAGTTTTTATGGAACCGAGAGACTTGATTTTCGATTCCCTTAAAAGCCTTGTTACCTCTCCGGGCTCTATAACATCCCTGTTGCGTGATAGTAATTCGGTGATCACGATCCTCCTGATTTTTTCGGAGGCATACTCGTCGGACGTGAAGTTCTCGAACGGTAAAACAGCTATCCGTCTGATCTTACTCACATCCGTTTGCGGCCGCATGTAAAGTTTCGGACCGCAGCCATCCAAAAAAATCAGCAAAAGGCATAGAGCTAAGAGCAGAAAGCATAGAGCTCTTTTCAGTTTACTCTTTGCTCTTCGCTCTTCCGTTACCAGAGTCTGCATATGACATTTCCACCAATGGAATATATTTCGTTCTTCGTCTCTTTCACATCCCGCAAATATCCGTACGTGAACTGCAAATCCAAAAACTTCGTTATGTACCAGATAACATAGCCGCTGAATGAATCCATTCTCTCCTGTTCCTTGTTTGTATGCTGGTAATTCATATTCATTCTTACAGCAGGCAGGAAAAGCCAGTCAATAAGCACCCCTTCCAGGCTGGTCGTTTCACTGTCGGTACCGGAGACGCCGAAATTGCCCGATACACTGAAAAATTTACCCGGACGGTAAGTTATTATCAAAGAAGCGTCGTCCGAACTCGAAGACGTATCTCCTGACGTTCTGCTCAAGCCGTAGGTGAGGTTTGCGGACACTTTCGCGGTAAGCTGTGCATCGAGAGTCCCCCTGATGTAACGGGTTGAAGATTCGGTGCTTACCGGTGGTCGGCTGCTGCGAGGATTGATCCGCGTATTGTTTTATTGCCGTATATCCGATATCGGTAATCATGTTCACACCACGGTAAAGTCTCGACCCCACGGTCAACAGGTACAGACTGTTGAGGGAATTTTTTCTGTCAAAGTTATATGTATAAGTCCTGATGAATGACAGGTTCGTATCGAGAGTCGGCAGCGGTGATGAATGGAAGGCTAACTGATAGGTGTCCGACCTGATGTCAGTCTCATTCTTATTGTCGAAGGCCTGGTTCCTGTCAAACCGCACCGTTGTCGTGAGCAACCGGTGAGTGAGCCATGTTGAACTCAATCCGAAAGTCCTTGTTACATTGCTGCTCAATATGTCACCGTTCCCCTTTATGGATTTAGTGAATATATTCGAAAAAGCCCCTGCGATGGAACGGAAGATCGACGCCGGATCCTGATCGGATCTGTTCAGAAAGTAGTTCAGTGCAAAAGTCAGCCTTGGCATAGGTCTTATGCTCGCGGTGAGGTTAATGCCCTGGGCAAAGAAGGTTGATATATCGGTAGTCTTCCCTGAACCCGGCACGACATCTGTGCCAAATGCCTCTATTTCCGTGACAAAGACATCGCTGACTGATGCAATCTCCATATTCACCACCTTAAAATAAAGATTGTTCAGGGGAGCGGACAACTTTATCTCGTAGCGAAATACGTTATTCAGGGGATCATATACCGAGAGTGTTACGCTCTGTATAGTTATCTCCGTCCATGTGGAAGGGAGATTGAAATCGCTCCGAAAAGCCTTCCAGTTGCCTACGCTTGTGAGATTTGTATCCGATGTGGCATCCTTATTCACATAGATGAATATCGTGTCGACAGGCCTGGCAGATGAAAATAACTGGATTCCTATATTATTGAATTTCTTTCCGTTCTGGCCGATATTGATGGTTCCCGCAGCGGTAGTGGCCGGCACATTATAGATGTTATCGCTCAGGGTAGCCGTTGAAGTAAGCGTATCGACGTCCGGCTGAAGTTGCGTACCCGGACCGTACATGCCCAGTGACGGTGTGCGTTCTAATGACACACTGCCTGACTGGGCAGCAAATTCAACAGTCTTGTTTCGGAAGTAATTTCCCTGGTAGCCGGCCAGCATATTAATCATTCCGCCCATGAGGGACTTGTTGTAATTGAAGTTATACGAGCCGTTAAAGTTGTCACTCGTAGTTTTAGATACGACAGCTAACGGCGTCTCTGTCTCATCCCTTGTGTAAGTGGCATTATATGAGAACTTCACATCCCTATACAGCAGGTCATACCAGCTGTTTACAGAATATTTTGTGTCTGTTGTGTCGAGTTTGCTCACTGACAGATGGTCGTAGTCCTTCTGCCTGTCAAATTGCAGTGATACGGACGGCAACGCACCCGGGGTTACAGTGAAACGGGAATAGTAGTAGTCGGTTGTTCTTCTGCCCTCATCAGACAGGTTCGCGGTTGACCACTGCTCAAGGCGGCGATACCCTGCATCCAGTGTGTATACGGGATTCCTTAAGAAGATTTCGAGATCAGGCTCTATCGCTCTCTGGTAACTCTTCGTAGTGTCACCCTGAGCATCCGTCATACTGGAGTTCAAGAATGTTGAACGGATATTCAGTTGATAAGAAATTATCGGGGTAATTGATTTGTCCAGACGGAAGTAATAATTCTGGAAAAAGTTGTCAGATGACCCGGTTTTCTTCCCGTCTTCGAATTGCTTTGTATCTGTATAATTTAAATTAAGCAAGCCACTCGGTCCTTCGGCGTATGCCAGAGAAAAATAAAAAAGCGTAGCGCAGAGAGCACAGAGCAGAGGGCAGAGAGTATGGATTTTCACATCCTCTAAACCCCGCCCCCTGCATTTTCCACTTCGCCTTTGTCTATAATTCTTTGTTGTCGCACATATATTTCCTGCTTTTTCATTCGCTAAAAAGGGAACATCGCTACGCCATAAGGTTTCTTACCCACCGGTATCACCTGTACCTCTGCCCGGGTGGTCTTATCCACTACCGAGACATTGTCCGAACCCCTGTTGACTACATACAATTTTCTGCCTTCGGGGTCCATGATAAAAGACCTCGGAGAATTGCCCACGGGTATCGTACCGACCACCGGTGACGTAGTGGTCCTCTGCGAACTGAACGCCTCTGAAAAAGGTCTGATGATCAATATCTCATCTGTAGACTCCTTTAGAAGATACATCCTGTCAAGTTCCGGTTCCGGAATAATGCCCACTAAAGATGTACCGGCACCCATGATCTCACTGACAGATCCGGGGATGTTCCCCCTGATAACCTGCAGGATGTCTATGACTGAAAGGTTGTCGTAATAGTAGTTCGCCACATATACCCTGGCTCTCTGAGGGTCCACCGTGAGCGAGATGGGACCCCATTCGGCATTGACGCGGACAACCGCATCGGGCGTGCCGTTCATTGCATCCATTCTGATGATAGAGACATCCTTTGAATTCTTGTTTGCAACATATACATTGAAGAATTTTGCGCGGTAAGCCTTCAGAGTGTTCAGATCTTCGAAACTCAGAAACCTTGTCGGTGAAAGACTTTCTGCAGGCGGGTCAACTGCGACCGCTATCGGGCCCTCTCCCACACTTATCTTGTCCACCTCCTGATGGGTGGCCCTGTCGATAACGGACACGTTGTTAGAACCGTAGTTTGCCACGAAGATAAGTTCTTTCCCCGGTGCCACATCGAATGCCGCTATGCCTTCCGGTTGCCTGCCGAACCTCAGGGGTATTTCGACCTCGACCTTATTAATAGTAGGGTCTATCACCGATAGACTGTTGGAGCCCGAATTCGCCACGAAGACCCTTGGATGTTCCTTCCCCTGACTCGATGTGACACCTCTCGGCCCTTTCCCCACCAGTACCGTTGCTACTATTTCCTCTGATTGCCTGTTGATGACCGAGACGTTATTTGAGGCTTCATTCGTCACATAGACCAGCAAGTTACTTAATTCAGGTACCTGGCCTCTAACTGTGAACACCGGGCTGAACAGGTATCCCTCTTTAACAGAAGCATCCGGGTCCCAGCTTAAAAAAAGAGATGTGTTCTCATTCCTCTTTACTGTTACGTCTATATCAATTTCGATTCCCTGGGGCGGCAGTGCCAGGTTAGCCGTTTTGCCTTTCTTGTTGATCAGGGCCTGTTTTACTATTAGTTGAAGCTTTTTATATCTGCCTTCGGGGATGTATCTCTCGCCCAGACAGACCTGGTGGCCTGTGAGTGCAAGGGAGTTTATAGCTATGGGAGTTCTCGAAGTCTCCCCGGGTGTCCCGTCTTCCGCCAAAATATTGACAGCAGTGAGGTCGAATGTAATATCCGTTGCCGTCTTGTCAGGCCCTTTCAGAAATACTGTGATCTGTCCGTCGGACGGCCCCTGCGGGGCTATATTCTCCTCCACAGAAGCACAACCGGCTACGAATATAAGCAAAGAGCATAGAGCTGAAAGTGAAATAATTACTCTGCTGTAATCCTTATTCATCTACTTTAAACACCTCTATCCTGTCATTAAATGTATCTGCGACGAGTATCCTGCCGGACGAATCAACTGCTATGTCCTTTGGGTGCTGGAACCAGCCCTCACCCCAGCCGAGCCCACCGAACTCAGAAAGGTATTTGCCGTCCTGATCATAAATCGAAACCGTATGACGCATATAATCCACTGCAAAAATCCTGCCACTGCGATTGTCGGTTGCCACCGCCATTGGACGACTCAATTTGCCGGAGCTGCCTCCCTTCTCGCCGAATCTGAAAAGAAATCTCCTGTTTTCATCGTATACATAGATATGACCTTCTTCTTCGCTTACGATGAAAATCCTGCCGGCTTCGTCCACTGTCACATTATTGACTTTCACCTTCTTCCCTTCGTCTTCAACAGAAAAGACCTCTAAAAGCCGGCCCTGGCTGTTAAGCACGAGGATGCCCGGGAAATACGAAGAAGCTACATAGAGATTCCCTTTCTTGTCGAGGGCCATACGATAAGGGACAAAAGTTTCAGCCCCTTCAAATCCTTCCAGGTAGATGTCACGCAGCCACTTAAGGCATGCGTTGAACACAGATATCCTGTGTCTCGGGTTATCCTTTGTTGCGCTCTGGGCCACATAAAGGTTGCCTTCCGTATCCACGGTCAGCCCCTGAGGGTTTTCAACGCCATAACCTTTATCCAGGGTAAAAACCGGGAAGAAGTCGGATGTGTATATGATAATTCTGGACCTGCTGTCTATAATGTAGATTTCTTTTCTGACCGCTTCTGCGAAGACTTCGGAAGGGAAATATATCTTTCCTTCTTCCTCGTCCTGAGTAATGCTGTCAATATAGGCTACCGAAAGATCCCGGGTCTGGGGACTTGCTTTCCCGGGTCCCGCAAGAAACAGACCGACGATTATATAAAGAATAATTACTCTCAGCGATTTCATTCTCTTCTCGCATTCAATGCCCTTATTTGCTGCTCTTCAAAATCAAATAAATGAACGAAACATAAAAGAAGAGGGCAGCGGGTTTATCGGATTCCCTTTGCCCTCTTGCATTGAACATCAGTTTTTAGTTGTGTGGCAGACGAAACAGCCTCCTGTTTTAGAACTGTCGCCCGCTACCATTTGTGAATAGTCCCATCTCAACAGGTCAGCCTGTGGCGAGCCGTGAGCCCTGTGGCATGAAATGCAGGTGACGGTATCCGTTCCGGGAGTTACCGTACTGCCGCTGGTTGCAGGAACCGTAGACCTTCCGACAGGAGCCTCAACACTGTAGGTAGTGTAAGCCGCATACTCGGTCTTATTCGGAAGAGCGATGTCCGTCGGATGCCTCAGCCAGGGAGTGCCTCCGCCTGAAGTGCTGGCTATCTTGCTGTGGAAGAAACCGTGACATTCGGCACATGAATAGCTTATGGTATGTTTATTCGCATAAGCCGTTCCCGCGTCTCTGCCGCCCGGGGAATCCACACCAGAGTATTCATTGTGGGTTGAGCTATCCTCATTATAGTTCCAGTCGACATTCTCCAATCCATAGATACCGCTCAGGAACCTGTAACTACTGTCTACCGTAGTTGAACTATTTGCCTGATTGGATGTCCCATTCACGTTGCCGTGATGGGCGCCCGTGATGCCGGCGTCAGCGGCAGCACTGTGAGTCCCGTGACAACCGTTCGTTCCGGCACAAGTCAGCTGCGTCGTCCACGTTGCCCCTCCATCGTTAACCTGACCATCGCTATTGGCTCCGGGGGTAGCAGCAGGATCCCAGCCAGGTGGCGTAAAACCAGCCGCACTTCCACCGATCAGTTGGTCCTCCGCTGCAATTCCGCTGACATTGTGACCCATGCTGTCTGTATGGCCTCCACCCGTAGCAACCCAATAGAAATCGCCGCCCGCAAGGGTCTTGCCTCCTCCCTGATCGATAGGGTTGGTCGTATGGTAGACAATGGGAGCGCCAAAACTGTTCGTCTCACCCGTAGTGCCTGTATGGCAGCCCACACAGCTTGCCCTCAGCAGATATGCGTACGGGTCCGCCCGGTCTGCCATCGGTTGCCCGTTCTGACTGTTGTGCATGGTATGGCAATTTGAACATACGCCCGTAATCGCATAAGCTCTTCCGGCAATCAGCGCCAGACCGATCAGAGTCAAAAACATGACATTCGATAACTTTCTCATCTCCTCTCACCTCCTTTCCTTCTAGTTTTGATTGACAACTGCAAGTATCGATTATATTATCTGCTAATTATTTATTGCTAATTATAAGTACCCATCCTGAATAATCGAAAAAGATCGTTTGGGTCGATTTATCGAATTTAGTGTTTAATTATTTAATTATAGTAGCAAGTTTGATGCCACAATATAATATTAAAGAGTTAAACATTACACTGTTCAAGTTTATCATATGCTTCTAAATTAAATGCTGCGTGCAAAATATGTCAAGTCCTTTTTTATCTTTTGCTAAACATATATGGAGCGGCCCTTGGAATATCCTTCTTTTTCTTTAAGCAGACCGGCCTGAGACAGGATCGAACAGAGTTTATTAACCGCTGAAGAATACAAATAGGTTTCAATCATGGCGGGATACAGTGTTCTTGCGGACTCAGATTCTGTGGCGATCTATTAGAACAGAATTTATTTCAGAGACCTTCTCAGGTAAATCTTTTCTTATTCATGCCCTTTCTTTGTGTGACATGCAAAACATCCTGTGCCTGATTTACCTGTGCCTGCGGTCATCTTGGAATAATCCCATCTCAATATACTGGGGTATGGACTCGCGTGTGCCCTGTGACATGACAAACACATGATCACGCTGCCGGAATTAACGGCATCCTCTCTTCCGGTAGGTTTGTCATAGGCTACGGGAGCTTCAAGGCTGTATTGCACGTAACCTTCGTACTCGGAATTCGCGAAACCTCCCCGCACGGAATTGAATGCAATATCAACCGGATGCCTTCGCCAGACAGCGGTGTCATACGCCTGACCGACCTCCTCCCTTCCGCCGAGATTCGGATTGGGATGAAATTTTGCATGGCATTCACCACAGAGATAGCTGATAGTGTCCATGCTGTTGGCGTCAATTGCGCCTTCATAGCCGTTATGGTTAACAGGGGTAGCCAGGTACTCCCACTCAGGGTGTTCTTTACCTTTTATTCCGTAAAGGAAGCGATAACTCTTGCCGACTGTTGATCCATCAATTGTGCTGTCTTCCTCATGATGAGCCCCCGCGATTGCCTTATAAGGGTCTTCTATGGTCCTGTTTCCATGGCAGCCCCATGTCCCCGAACAATTCAGCTGACGTCTGATTCGGGCCAATAGGCGGGACCTGTGCTTCCGGGAATCAAAACGTTTTTCATGAAGCCGGGCGGCACGTTCATCGGAGGATTTTGCTGGACGTGAAATTCCCGCTATGTTATGTCCCCGGGAATAATCGGGATTAAAAGTGTCCGCGACGTAATAGAAGTTTCCGCCCGCCAGGTCGTTGTTTTGCATATGGTGAAGCACCTGGGGGAATCTCGTTTTCCCTATGGTGGTGATATTCTCACTCCCTGCCCGGATCCCGGCCGTGACATGCCAGGCACTTATTTTCGAGTCGATAAAACAGATGGTTTCCGCTACACCCTGACCGCCGCGCACGTAGTGGCAGTCCTTGCATCTGCCCCTGACCCTGGCGTCAGGCTCGGGCAAAAAACAAGCAGAGAGCGCAGAGCAGTGCGCAAAGAGAAAAAAGAAGCTGCGTAGTCATTTGCCTGTATGACATATCAGACAACCGCTTCTCTCTCCTTCCGTAAAGATGCTGTCATAGTCCCATCTTAACTCAGAGTCGTAGGGACTTGCGTGGGCAACGTGGCAGGAGAGGCATGTTACCAGGTCTTTACCCGGTGTGACAACATCGCTTGAGACCAGGGGAACCGTTTCTCTGGCAACCGGCGCGTCGAGATCGTAAATCTCGTATTTCATATACTCCCCGTTCGCCGGCAGGGGAACTCCGGCAAGATGATTAAACTGCCTGCCCGCATGTCCGCTCTGAAGGCCGCCATGGCAGCTTCTGCAGAGTACGTCTATAGAAGAAGTATATTCGTTATGTTTTCTCGGAGTGGCGTTCTGATTCCATTCGTCGTCCTCAAGGCCGATAACGCCCTTCAGCGCGTCGGAATTCCTCAAGAACCTGTAACTCCTGGCCGTTGTGCTGCCGTCAGCAGGTATGTTGATCGCATGATGAGAGCCCAAGACGGCCTCAAACGGGTCTTCAATATTCCTGTTTCCGTGACAGCCGTTTGAACCGGCACACGTCAGAGGCTTCTGAGGGTTGTATCCTATGGACGAAGGATCAGATGACCTTCTGTAGGCCGGGGGCAAACCGGAGAATTCCGTGTCCCGGGATGAGACCCCGTTAACATTGTGTCCTTTCCTGTCTCCACTGAAGGCCACATAGTAAAAATTTCCACCCCCCAAGGGTTTGACAGGCTTTGAGTTATTGAAAACAACAGGGACCCGGTTCCCGCCGAGCGTCATAATTGTGTCGCTCGTATTGCTCGAGTGGCATTTCACACAGAATACCTCTCTGGAGACATATTCGAACGGCTTCGCACGAAAAGTCTTCTCTGTCATCCCCGGATAAACCGTGTGACAGGCATTACAGTCTCCGGCGACAACTGCCAGGCCGTCTTCTGTCATTTCGAAAGTAAATAGAACTGCGATAGAAAGAACCGCTGCAAGACAGATCGTACTTTTCCGCATATTCTGATAGCAAAAGCATAAATTACGCCAGATTTTAATATTCGGAGAAAAATACATTTTATTCCTCAGAGGAGATGCACAGTCGCAAACTATTTAATATATAGCTCTTTTCTTGTATCCGGCGATTTTGCTGCGCATTTCTTCTTTCCTTATTGAAGCTATAGCTTAATTTATCAATACCGGCGGGGTTAAGTCAATCTCACTTTCTTTAATGCTTAAAAAATCTGAGAGGGGCACGGATACGGCAGGCTTTATCTTTTTTCTATGACTGGGTCGTTACCGCTGACTGTCTTGCAGGGTTTATTACCCATATATTACCGAACTCCCTTTCCTGATACACCCTGGCAAGACCGAGTCTGATAAGCTCGAGGAGTGCGACGAAGGTCACTATCAGCTGGATCCTTGTTATGCTGTCTTCGAAGAGGTCCTCGAATCTGACAGCCTCCAGTCCCTCGATCATCTCCATTATCCTGGACATCCTGTCCTTCACAGTCAGTGTCTCTTTTGTGATAGAAACGACTTCAGGCGGGGCCTTATCGAGGATCTTCTTGAACGCTTCCAGAAGATCAAAGAGACCGAGGTCAAAAAGATATAGCTCCCCCTCCTCTTCATCTTCTGACAGAGGCTCCCTGCGAAACACTTTCATCCACTCGTTTTCCTTCTCTCTGAGATCGCCTGCCGCTTCCTTGAACCTCTGATATTCGAGAAGCCTCTCAACAAGGTCCCGCCTTGGGTCTTCCTGTTCTTCGGAAGGGACTTCTTCGTCCGGTGGAAGCAGCATCCGGGATTTGATATGGATAAGGGTCGCGGCCATTACAAGGAACTCCCCTGCTATTTCGAGATTGAGTTCCTCCATCATTTCAATATACCGGAGGTACTGTCCCGTGATTAAGGCGATGGGGATATCATAGATATCGATCTTGTTTTCCCTGATAAGGTGGAGAAGCAGATCAAAGGGGCCTTCAAAGACGGGAATCTTTATGTTAATGATATCATCCATATTTTGGATCAAAGCGGCCACATCCCTTTTGAACCAAATTGTGGCATGAATCGACTATCCATACAATGCTCCTGAAGAACCTACTGTGTGCGGCATAATCCTTTAATAAAAGCTCTAAAATACATCCATTTGTCGTCATTCCCGAGGCGGAATCGTTAAAAACACATGGATGTCTACTAAAACCTCGGGCATACGACAAAATGCCCATCTTCGCGGCCAATGACGGCTAAAAACAACTGAACGTTGGCAAAGAAGCGTTGGCGACTTACATGAAAATATTAGACGGCTACCGCCTTTTCGGTCTCCTTAAGCCACAGGAGTCTTGAACCGTTGATAACGGATGCGTTCACGGATTCGATTATTTCGCCCGGAGAAATGTCGAATTCTTCTTTCCTGGCAAACGGGCTATATGACAACTTCGCCTTCATTTTTGCAGCCTTATTGACATCAGCCTCAGCCGGCATTTTCAACTTCGCGCCCATCACCTTCGCAATGCTGATAAAAATATCCCTATGGCTCCTGGATTCTCCCTGCGGCTCCAGTACTTCAGGAAGAAACTTCAGCCTTCCCATATAATCAATCATTGTGCCGGCCGACTCGAGGAAGGTTGAGGAAGGCAGTACGACATCGGCCTGCTTTGCAATCTCTGTCAGATGAGAGTTCTGCACAACAAGGAAATCAGTTTCCGGTCTTTTCTTTAAAGGTACCTCCCCCACTGCATAGAGCAATTTCATTCCTCGGGAGACCATCTCCTTATAGCCCTTCCCCTCTGTTGTCAAACCCATAAGAGCAATGCCCCGTGCGTTGCTCTCAATTCCAACGGAAATGATTTTTCCCTTCAGCAGGGCGATATTAGCTGATGCCTCAAACAGCGACGGAGAGGAGAATATGAGAGGTTCACCGGCCCCGGAGATGAGGGCCGCAGCCTTTTCAATATCTTCCGTAACCTCGGCATCTCTTACATCCGACTCCAACTTCTTGTCTGCTTTCACACCCTTTTCTATCAAGGCCTTTGCGATTCCTTTGAGGATCGATATCTCGTCTCCCCGGAGATTCGCCGTTGCCGCCCCGGCAATCCTCGTATCAGAGGAGTTTATGACGATCAGCTTTGCTCCCCTGTTCACTCTCCTCCTCACTACCGCATCCAGTGCCGGCAGGACCCTTTCCCACTGGGACGGGTTCAGACCGACGAGCAGAATCAGGTCCGCCTTGTCGATGTCGGCTGTCTGAGACTTTCTAAGAGAATCAGCGTCCGCATAGAGGCTCAGGGTCGTATCAAAGTTCTTTGTTTTCACTACGTCTTTTGCAAGCTTCTTCATGGCCAGGGCGTCTTCGTTCTCTATGCCTGCCACACTTATAAACCCTGCCTCACTGCCGGCCTTCTTGAGCTTACCGGCCACAATACCGAGCGCATCATCCCACGTCGTCTCCCTGAGTTCGCCGTCGATCTTTTTCATAGGCGAGGTGAGCCTTGTCTCCGCCTCAACGCAGTCGAAGCCGAACCTGCCGTAGGCACAGATATATTTCTCTGCAGAACCAACCGGCGCTCCTGCGCTTATTTTCTGTATTCTGCCGTCTTTCGTGCTCACAGTGATATCACATCCATTGCCGCATAAAAGGCATACGGAATAGACTTTTTCATACTCCCATTCTCTTCCCTTGCGCCACCTGTCGGACTCAAGGAGGGCATTCACAGGGCATGCATCGACACAACTCCCGCAGAATGTGCACCCGGACTCCTGAAGCGGTTTGTCGTTTGCGGTAACGACCTTGGATTCGATACCCCTGCCCATGAATTCGAGGACATCGGTCCCCTGTTCCTTACAAACTCTGACACACCTCCCGCACAGGATACAGTATTCAGGGTCCCTCTTTATGAACGGGTTTGCTTGATCAGTAGGATATCCGAACTTCTTCCTTGTAAAAGAGGATTCCTTGAGTTCGAAATCGTACGCATATTTCTGGAGGTTGCATACGCCGGCCTTTGTACAGGTCATGCAGTCAAGAGGATGCATGGACAGGATAAGATCTATCACAAATTTTCTCACTTCCTGTATCTTATCGGTCTTTGTGGTGACAACAAGGCCCTCCTTGACTTTGGTATTGCATGCGATCACAGGCGCCTTCAGTCCTTCAACTTCAACCAGGCAGAGCCTGCACGCACCTATCCCCTTCATGCCTTTGAGGTAGCAGAGATTTGGTATATGAACCCCTGCGAGCTCCGCCGCATCTATGAGGTTTATGCCCGCCGGTGCTTCGACCTCTTTCCCGTCTATTTTCAGTTTCACCAGTTTCTCCATTCAATGCCTCCTCTATATTTATGAAGTTACTCTTTGCCGACCAACTCTTCTCTCGGAACCGTTATGGCCACGATCGCCCCCGTGGGACAAACACTGACGCACACACCGCACTTTGTACATCTTTTCTGCCTGATCTCGAAAGGAAGGAAACCCGAAAGGTAAGGCTGCTTCTTCTCGCCTATTATGGCGCCGCCCTCACATACCTCCGAACACTTACCGCACATGATGCAGAGTTCAGGTTGAATTATGTACCGGATAAGGTCGGCGCATTCCCTTTTCGGACAAATACCGGCAAGATGCTGCCTGATTTCTTCGTCCGACCCGGAAAGTACTTCCGTAATGAACTGGCCCGCGTCCCTGCCTTTCTTGCAGGATGCTCCCGCCGCCATATTCACCCCTATTCTCCTTAACGCCTGGATATCAGCCTCCGCTGCATTTTCTGAATGGCGGCTGATCCTCATTAATCTGATCTTCGCTTCCCCGGTGCCCAGGGAGCAGGGATAACACTTGCCGCACATCGGCCCTGCAATAAACTCTCCGATAAAATAGAGGGCACTTTGAACAGAACATGCCTTCTCTTCAGCTTCTTTCCTTATATCTTCGACTCTTTTCCCCTTTTCACCGGGTTCACGCTCTTCACGCATCGTTCCTCCAGATATCTGTTTCCGTTTGGCCTCTCACTCTTAATATCTCTGAATATTTATAGCACGGCGTTAGTACATCGTCTCCGCCATATAGCAGATCTCCGGAAGGAGATAGGAGACCAGGTCTCTGAATGTAACCATGCCGATAATCTTCTCTCCTTCAACAACCGGCAGGTGCCTTATCTTCTTCCTTGAGGCGATGGCTATTGCCGCACTCACCTCTGTCGACGGGTCGAATATGGTAATGTCACGCATCATGAGGTTCTGTAAATACTCGTCTGTAGGAGTATTGTTAAAAACACACCGGACGATGTCCCTCTCGGTGAAGATTCTTATGAGCTTGTCCTTTTCATCTACGACGAATATTCCGCTCACGTTCTTATCACTCATCATCTTCACCGCATCCGCAATACTGCAATTCCCGCTGATCTTTACTATCCCATACGGCTTCGAACTCAGGATATCTCCTAATGTCATACTTATCCTCCTTTCGATGAAATCCATGCCTTCAGGCGCTATCTTCAATTCTTCTTCAAGCCGCCCGTACATTTTCCTTACGACCTTCACTGCATTCACAGGACACGCATAATAGCACGACTTGCATTTCATGCAGTAGTCGCGGTCGATAAAGAAACTTCTCCTTCGTCTCCTTCACCGCGTCAAAGGCGCATGCCTGCTTGCACAGGCCGCAGAGGATACACTCATTGTGATCTATTACAAAAATACCGAGGTTGCATACCTTTGCCCTGCAGTATTTATCATGAATATGTTCTTCGTATTCTTCACGGAAATATTTGATCGTGGTAAGGACAGGATTCGGCGCGCTCTGGCCGAGGCCGCAGAGAGATCCGGTTTTTACAAGTCTTCCTATATTCTCGAGCCTCTCTATGTCACCTTTCTCTCCGTTGCCGGATGTTATCTTTTCGAGTAACTGCAGCATCTGGTAAGTTCCGATTCTGCATGTCGGACACTTTCCGCATGACTCAGCCTGTGTAAAGGAGAGGAAGAACTTGGCAATATCCACCATGCAGTTGTCTTCATCCATTACCACCATGCCGCCCGAACCCATGATCGAACCGACCTTCGTCAGGGAGTCGAAATCCACGGGCAGATCAAGGATACTGCTCCGGGATGCATCCTCCGGAAGGACCTCCTGTCTGAACAGCCTTGAATTTCTTGTTCCCATGATTCCGCCGCCGATATCGAACACGATCTCCCTCAGGGTTATCCCCATAGGCACTTCAACAAGTCCCGTATTCTTAACCTTGCCGGTCAAGGGCAAAAACCTTTGTGCCGGGCGAACCCTGCGGTACCTATGCCCAGGAACCAGTCCGCGCCTTTTTCGATAATCGGGGGGACACATGCATAGGTCTCAACATTGTTCAGATTCGAAGGATATCCCCATGCTCCTCCGCCTGGTCTCCGACACCCTTGGCGGTCTTGCGTGTGGGAAACCCCTTCTCGCCCTTCGATCGAGGCGACAAGTGCGGTGGACTCACCGCAGACAAATGCCCCTGCGCCTTCCCTGATCTGCACAGTAAAATCAAATCCCGTGCCGAGGATATTCTTCCCCAGCAGTCCGACTTCCTCCGCCTGTTTGATAGCAATCTTCAGATTCTTGATTGCCAGTGGATATTCATGGCGCACATAGATGAAACCATAATGCGCATCCAACTGCGTACGCGCAGATGAGCATCCCTTCGAGCAGGCTGTGGGGGTCTCCTTCCATGATCGACCTGTCCATAAACGCGCCCGGGTCTCCCTCGTCCCCGTTTGCTATAACAATTTGTTCTCGCCCGGTGCTTTCTTGGTATGCGCCCATTTAACGCCGGCAGGAAACCCGGCGCCGCCCCTTCCTCTCAGGTTGGCCTTTTTCACCTCTTCAATCACCTGGTCGGGGCTCATGGAGGAAAACATCTTTTCAGCTGCGCTGTAGCCGCCGCAGCTATGTAATGATGGATGTCAAACGGATCAATGTTGCCCGTATTTCTGAGCGCAACTTTCATGCTGTTTCTTATAAAAAGGGACTTCCGACAGCAATGCTTTCGGCTTATCAAAAAAGATATCCCTGTAAAGTAAATTCCCTCACCGGTTCGTCCGCTGCAAATGTGTTTGAAAGAATCTCGTTTGCTCTTCCGGGCTGCACCCTCTGATATAGATACCCGTGTGGTTCAACCTGTAAGAGCGGACCTTTCTGGCAGAGGCCCTGACATCCTGTCTTTACAATATTGATATCCATGCCGCTTCTTTCTGCCTCTACCTCAAGTTCATCGGCAATCTTATGAGAGCCAAGGGTGCTGCACGGGAGTCCGCAACAGACCTTTACGATATTTCTCCCGGGCCTAAAGACATCCTCAATCAGGAGTGTCCTGAGATTCTTCAAATCCTCTATATTTCTTAATCGTTCCATGAACAGTCTCCCTTAACGTCCTCGCAAACCGTTCTTTTAATCTTCCCTTATCGAACTTATCAATCTCTCAATTTTCTTTTCCCCGATTATTTCACCGATGACTTCATCATTAATAGTAGAAACAGGCGCAAGTCCGCAGCATCCGACACATCCGACCGTCTCAAGGGTCAGGGCAAGATCTTCAGTAGTTTCTCCGCTCTTGACTTCAAACTCATTTTCGAGCCTTGCGAGCACCTTCTTTGAACCTCTCACGTAACAGGCTGTCCCGAGGCATACCCTCACCACTTTCTTTCCCCTCGGCTTGAAGTGGAACATCTTATAAAAAGTTGCGACGCCGTAAATCTCGGACAACGGAATATCAAGGTTCTGGGAGAGTGTCCTCAATACGTCTTCGGGCAAAAAGCCGACATCTTCCTGAATCTGCTGCAGTGCATGAACAAGTACGCCTCTTTTCTTCTCCTGTTCACTGAGTATCCTGCCCACCTCGCCTATCTGTTCGTCAACGTCGATTTCTTGGACTTTCATCACTACCCCTCCAAAAAACTATAGGTAAGTTAATGCAGCATTATCAAAAAATCTCCCCACACCCCTTCTCCGCCTGAGGCGGACTTAGGCGGACCAAAGAGGGGTATATTCCCTCCCTTTGGTAAAGGGAGAGGAGGCATTTTACAATTAATGTCTTCATAATTGCAGCTTTATCAATATATTCCCATATGCGGTTTTGCCGCCCTTTCAATCTCACGTCTTGCAGCCATATCCATAAGAACCCTCTCAGCGCCGAACTTGCCGGGTTCATATTTTCTCAGTTTCAGTGCTTCCCTGGCCTTATCGATATAGTCAAGGGCAAGATTCAGTATCTTCTCCGGATCCGGCTCAAAATGGAATGCTCCCTTGAACCTCTCAAACCAGACCTCGGTCATTATCCTTGTTACTTCTTTGCTCGCCTCAACAGGCGATTCCCCTCCGAAGATTACAGGAAAACCCGAAGCCGCAAAATAACAGCCGATCGCAATTGCCTTCTCGGACATCCACTCCGGCGCAATACCGACTGCCGGCATGCCTCCTATCTCATCAGAGAGACCTCCCTCTTCAGCCATCGCTGTCGCTATCGTCAGAATCCTTGAATTATCCACGCACGAGCCGAGATGAAGGATCGGCGGAATACCTATCGCCTCGCAGACCTCCCGCAATCCCGGACCCGCGTTTTCCAGAGCCATCTCAGGTGTCAAATACCCTGCAGTTCCGCACGCGGCCGCAGCCGCAGCCGGTCGAGACGATAAGCACATCATTCTTGATTAATTCAACCGCAAGAAAACGGTGAAGTCCCTGGGAAGGAACCCTCGGATTGTCACAACCTGCAAGACCGACCACGCCCCGGATCCTTCCGGCGATAATGGCATCATTGAGAGGCCTGAAAGACGCCCTCCACCTTCCGCCCTGCATGTACTCGATATATTCGTGGGAAAAGCCTGCGATCACCGGGAATTTGTCGGTGATATGGCTCCCCTCTTTTTTCCTGTTCGAATAATTATCGATCGCGGTCCTCACGATCTGCCGCGCTATTTCCCTCGCCCTGTGTTCGTCATACTCGATATGGAGCGCACCCGGTATTTTTGCTTTGTACGATGTGGTGATGACCTTTGTATGGAACTTCTTTGAAAGCTCGGTCAATGCCGGCATAATGCACTGCACATCCACCGTTATCGCATCGACCAGTCCTGTCATGATCGCAAGTTCCTGATTCGTAAACCCGCCTGCCGTCGGGATGCCGTGCCTCATCAGCACTTCGTTTGCCGTACAGCACATGCCGCCGAGATTGATCCCCTTTGCGCCTTTTGTCTGGGCATATGCAATCATCTCAGGCTCATTGACTACGTCCACAATTATCTCCGCCAGCGAAGGCTCGTGCCCGTGGACCACAAGGTTGACTTCGTCCTCTTTGAATATGCCGAAACTCGCCTCACCCTTCACCGGTTTGGGAGTACCGAAAAGGATATCCGTAATATCCGTCGAGATCATGGAACCTCCCCAGCCATCTGCAAGGGAGACCTTAAGAGCACTCAAAAGAAGGTTGTCCGGGTCGTGGTCCACACCCATATGCGTGCGGTGCAGGGCCTCAGTTATCTCTCTGTCGATTCCCCTCGGAATAATGCCCCATTTCTTCCACCTTTCCTGCGTCTTTTGCGGCGCCCGTTTGATGTAATTCACCACGCCTTTCTGACGGCCGAAGTCTTCCAGCAGTTTACGGGCAACATCTCTTGCAACGTCATTGACCGGACGTCCTTCGAACTCTATTTCAAGAATACCGGCAACCCTGTACAGTTTTTTCACGTCGGTTATCCTGAAGTCCGCTGTCTCCCCGTTTGCGACCGCGAGCAGAATGAACGCCATATCTCTTGCATGGTCCGAATGTGCAGCCGCACCTGCGGCAGCCATTCTCAGGAAGTTCCTCGATGCAATTGTAGGAAGCGTGGCTCCGCATACTCCTCTGGCTTCCTCCTCCGCATTATGGCCGACAAGCCGGCACGGCCCCACATGGCAAATCTTGCAGCAGGCCCCGGTAGAACCAATCGGACATGGTTTCAGTTTCTGCGCCCTGTCGAAGCAGGTGTCTATCTTCTGCGACTCACTCCACTCTATTATCTTTTCAGCAGCCTCATTTGCACTCTTCACAACCTTGTCCATAAAAACCTCCAAAATAACATCATATTCCTGTCATTCCGTCCGCCTCAGGCGGATGCTCGGAATCCTTCCGATCCCTTTTCAAAAGGATTCCCGACGCGCTTCACTTGCGGGAATGACAGACTAACTGCATTGTAAATGAACTTTATAGCATCGGCTCCATCTCTAATGCCGGATGTCCTACGCTTGCGAGAAATTCGAGCAACTTTTCGGAATCCTCGCATATGGTCTCATCGGCTATTTTTTCAAGGAGCCCGGGGGCGCCTTCCTCTGCCGCCCTCTTTTCAAAGGCCTCCTTGAGACTTTCCTTAAGGTTCTTCGTCATCCATACAATCCGCTTGATCCCGCCATCACCGGCGAGAAACTTCTTGCTCACGATGAAATTCCTGCCGATGCCCATAAACCCCGGGTTCTGGGTACCGCCGCCGACGGTACCCGCCAGCGTCGAAAACTTCATCCCGACGGGCGTCATTCCGGTATGGCCCCGCTGCACAATCATTACGCCGTTCGCCTCCGGGACTATCGCGATGATGCATTCAAAGCACCCGCAGGAAGTCATCGGATTTTCCATTATCGTATAAAGGTTCAGCGTCTCTACCGCACCCCCCGACGCCTTCTTGAGATATTCGTCAATGCCGGTATATCTCCCGAACCTTGTGTCTATGAGATCACCTTTGGAAATAGGCTGGTTTCCACCTGTCGGGTCTATCTCGAATGCGGCCTTGCAGTCGAGCCAGTTGTAAGCGCCGCAGAGACCGAGCCGCTCGGGACTGATGACGCATACATGACTCGGCGCAAACGACTGACAGAGAAGGCATGAATAGAATGTATCCACCGCCTCATCCACAAGTCCGCCGAGCCTTTGGTCACGTTCCTTGTAGGCGCTTCTCGCCTCTTCCTGGATTCTCAGAACATCCTCTTCATCCGTATATATCGTCACCTGGACTTTATCGACGATCGATTTAAACCTTGTGTGGGTCATGGTTGCATTGATTATCCCGAGATGCTCCAGCGTGAATCCTTCCCTCTTGGCGTTATGGTTTATCCTTATCCAGTTGATATCCCGCTGGCCCATGTGCCAGATACCCTGCGCCTCGTTTATATTATGGTGCACCTTTCTCTCGATCACCGATTCGAAGTCCTTCTGCATCTTCCTTCCCGCAACATCTATCACTATGCCGAGCGGCATCTTTCCGCCCTGCTCGTATTTCTCCTGCCAGTTGTTGCCGACAACCGTGATCTTTCCGTCTTCTATCTCCTCCATCTCTCTCTGCCGCACCCACTCAAATGAAGGCGTACGCGCCCCGCCGAACTCGATGAACATGTCCTCTTTCCTGATCCGTTCGCCCTCAAAGGCCGGACCGTACGAAACAGGGATGGGAGGTTTCTCAACGATAATCTTTAATCCCCTCACCTCGATCGCTCTCTGTACGATCTTATTGTGGTCAAACTCCTTATCCACCTCTTCATATATGCATACGCCGGTCGGATGTATCACCGGCACGTCCGTATCGCAGAGAGCCGGATAGCCCATATTTATTGCTCCTGCACCGGTCGTCCACTTTATATCGTCAAGCTCGCCCAGGACCAGTGCAAAGGCGAAAACCCTGTCTTTCGTATATCTGAGATGCGCCTTGAAATCACCCGGTTTCTTTCCTCCGAAGATGAGCGACGCCCTGACCGACCAGTTGAGCGGGTATATCGTATGCTCTGTCTCGGGACCGACAGGGACAATCCTCGTCTCCCAGCCGAGTTCAACTCCCTTTCTCAGTAGCTGTTTCGTAACACTGTTGCCGTTCACATGGCCCGAAAGGAAGGTGAGTATATTCTTTTCCTGGAGTTCCCGTACAATTTTCACTGCGGTGTCATCGTCAGGAGCCGCGCCCAGAACCGCTGCAAAACCGGGCATGGTCCCGTCGACTAACTGTATGCCTAAATTCCTCTGAATGGTATCTGTTATAAAGCCGTTGTAAACGTAGCCTGTCTCTGCGTCCACCATGGGTTCGAGCCCGTTAATATACCTCATCGCCATTATTATCTCCTCGGCGAAGAGTGTTGCCATACCCGAATCAAGCGCTTCGCCGAGGTAAGGCTTCCAGAGGGCCATATCGGGCTCCGGATGCAGCAGTTCCTTTGCCATCCCGAGAGCGGCCTTCATATCCGACAATGTCTTAACGGGAAAACCTGTCATCGCATAAATCATGGGGAGATAATAGGCGGTGTCAGGGAATTCAAACAGAAAGCTTTCGCCCTTCTCGGCAATAGCCTTTTCAAGCATCTCTTCAGCTTGTCTTACAAGAACATGTGCGCCTCTTATGGCTGCCGAAGCTATGAGTTTAGACATCCCTACCTCCTCAAAAAAGAGTTGTCAGTCTTCATCTTCAGTTTACGGTGATCGCACCCCGATGGTCAAACCTTCCCTGCTGACAACTGCGATTATTTGTACTTATTAATGTATTTTTTCTATTTTAACATTACCTGCCCGGAACTATAAACTTTTTTTAACTCTCAACTCTCACTAAGGCGTTCATAAGCAAGATCGCCTCACCGTCATTCCCGCGAAGGCGGGAATCCATTTGAGGTCACGTGAAACTTGGATGCCCGACTGAGAATTTCGGGCATGACGAATAATGTCTTTCATGTCTTCACTTATACCTCTCTTATTAACTCCTAACTCTTCTTATGCTGCTCCCCTTGACTTCAGGAATGCGGGTATGCCGTTCGCTTCGCGAGGGCCGACTGTTACCTTCCAGCCTTCAAGTTTATCTTCGATTGCGCCGCTCAGTATCGCAACATAACCCGGTATGATAAGCTCCTTGTGTGCGACATTAGCTTCCATTCCGCTTTCCTTGATGAACTGTGCGATCTTTGACGCGGTAAATTTCCCCGCCGCCCATGCGGTAAGAACAGAAAGCCCTTCGCAATCCATGACAGCAAGATAACTTGGAACCTTGCTGTTTTCGATCTCGCCGGAGACTATAAAGTAAGTGAGTGAAAAGTTCGTTGTAATAAAAAAAGGCGAAGCGGGCGCCGGCTCTCCGATCTTGTAAACCTTCTGCTCAACCTGCATCGGGACCTGCGGGTCGGTGTAAATATTCTGCCTCAGCGTGAAAAGGGCAAGGTCCTTCCATTTCTCGATACTGCTCAGGACAATGATGGAAGAATATTTTGCGACCGCGACCGATGCGATAAGTGCCTCCGTGAGGCTGTCTTCACGCCCGGCAAAAGTTATGACCGGATAACCGAGAGGTTTGAAATTCTTCTTTATGGCCGCTCTCCTGATCAAAGTATTGTGTGCCAGAATGTCCTTTGCCTTTCTCGCACCCGAATCTATCACCATGTCATCAACACCGAGCGCTTTGACTTTTTCGGTAAGACTTGAAAGTTCATCAAGTCCTCCGCCGGGGGACGCGACAACGCCAAGAGTTGCCTTGTACGTCCTGGCGAGGCCCGCCATCGGCTCCAGGTTGTCCGAACCTGCACCATAGAGGACAGGTTTCCTGTCCGCAAACAGTTTCACCGCAGCCTCTGCGGCCTGGGGATTTCCGGTACAGAGGATGACGGGGACACCCGGCGCTGCAGCCGCGACGACCTTTGCGGCGGATTCGAACGCAGATGAATCTCCTGAATCGTTAGTAAGCGCAATCGCATCAATTCTCAGTTTCTGACCTACCCTGTCTATTTCCGACTTCAGGACTTCGTCAACCTTTCCCTTTATCTCAGCCTCGGTGAATGTGTCCTTTATCCCCAGTGCAAAAACAGCGGGGTTCACAAATCTTTTATCATGTCTGAATAGAACCGTCTCTTCACCCATTTTGACCGCCTTGTCGCCCGTGCCAAGCACAACCGGCTTCACCGGAGGAGCGGACGCATCGCTCAGTTTCTGTTTTGCTTCTTCGGAGACGTCAGGGCACAGATCCAGGGATGCCTGCCTCTGGGCGAGTTTCATCGCGAAGGCAAGACAAGTGGGGAAACCGCATTTTTTACAATTTGTCTTTGGCAGGAGTTTAAATATTTCAACACCGGTCAACGCCATAAGAACCTCCAAAAAATATTAGTTAGGTAAAGGTAGAGGCAGAGGTAAAGAAAATCTGTCCGTATTCTGTACCTGCGCCTGTACCTTTACCTTTGCCTCAAATAAGTTCTTCGACCACCTTCTCCACTGACTCAATAGCTTTCGGGTGCCTCATAATAAGAAGCTCGGCCCCGGCTATGAGGAGAGACACGGCTGTCACAGCTTCCCATGCAATACTTCTTTCTTCCAGAGAGCCCCACTGGGGCACATCTGCCTCGCTCGCCTGGGCCTCTTTCACCTTCCACACATAGAGACCCACGTCACCCAGCATCGGCTGCTGCATAGTCGCATCGTTCTGGGTGAGCGCTGCCAGCCTTATCCGCTCCATCACGGAATAGGTATATTCAAGCCCGTAGCCAAGGGCTGAACACATCGGGTCCGTAATGATCCTCTCCTTGTCGAACCCCATTTGTGTAATAAGGATGTTCAGCTGCTTTGAGAGATTTATATCAAGCTCGGACATTGCAATCAGCTTATGGTTATTGGCCATCGCGGCAGCCGCAATCGTCTTGTAATTCGCCTCCTGCGCCTTGCCGATGATGCAGTTCCTGTCCTTTGCGGCCTCTGCCGCAGCGATCAGTACGGTTGAGTCCTTCTCGGCGTGATTGCTTCCGAGTATGATCAGGGGGATGTCTATAGCGGCAAGGACATCCTTTACAGTCTTTGCTGCGTCTTCGGGGGAACGGTTTTCCCGGTCCGGGTGGGTGCCCGTGAGCCTGAGCGCGACAGCTTTCGCACCCAGGTCATCCCGGCAGAATTTTGCCCACGAAGCGGGATCATTCGATACATTCTTGTACGGTTTTTGAAGATATTCAGGCCAGTCGGCGGGAGGAACATCCTGTATTTCGTATGCGATAACAGGTCTGTTGGGAGACGAGCCTTCAAACGTGTGAAAGGGAAGAACATTCTCACCCCCGACTGTAACTCCTTTGGGGTCACTACCGACAGTAACAGAATATACCTTGCCCGAATATGTCTCTTTAGGTGGAGCGAATGGCATTATTAACCCTCCTTCTCCTTAAGTCGCGATGCTCTTTGCGATACATAACGCCATAAATAATCGTGCATGACATTCCCGCGATCCGCCGGAGGCGAGGTCTTAATCCCTCTTTAAAAGCAGAAGGATTCCGGACAAGCCGGAATGACAACCTATTCGAGATTCTATGCAAAGTCAATCATGCCCTTTGCTCTCCGCTTTCTCACATTTCCAGATACGAGTGTGCATAAAGCGTTCTGCCGAGTAACACGTCGATCGTCTTTACTATCGGAGAAACCTCGTGCGGGTCTGCAATCACAGCCGTAAGACCTTCATATATCAGCAGGGACAGGAAATGGTTATTGAGTATCGGTCTTATCTGCTTCGGGCAGCCGTTCGATATGTTACTGAGGCCGACCACCGTATTCATAGGCGGGTCGTTCAACTCCTGGAACATCCTGACCGCCTTTATCACCTTCAGCGCATGGTCCTGGGAGGTTGCCACCTGAAGGACGAGCGGGTCCAGATACAAATCCTCGAGGGGAACCCCATATTCAGCCGCCCTTGCCATAATCTCAGCTGCAAGTCCGGCCCTCTCTTCGGCGTCTGCCGGGAGCCCTCCCTTCCCCACTGTAAGTCCGATTATCCGGGAATTGTATTTTGCCGCGAGTTCAAGCATCGGAAACCTTTCAGGGTCATTTGAGGTCGAATTTATCAGCGGCCGCCCCCACCGGTTGTTATGAACCCTGAGTCCCGCTTCTATTGCCCGGTAGTTAGTAGTATCGAGACAAAGAGGCAGGGGTACGACCTCCTGTATCGTCGCCACCATCCACTGCATCAGGTCCTCGCCGCCGTCTTCCGCGGGTCCTATGTTTGCATCTATCATGCCCGCGCCGGCTTTCCACTGGGAAGTCGCAATCTCCTGGACCGGACCTTTGTCCTTCTTCATCATGGCTTCCCGCACCCTCCTGGCTATTATGCTCAGCTTTTCACCTATGATCAGCATCTGCAGGGGACTCCTTTCTGACTATGAGGGGCGATTCGATGATTTCAACGATCGCCCCGGCTCATATGTAATGAAAAAAAAACATCCTCCTCCTTGTGCTCCGGACAGGGAGAAGAGATGAATTGAGACAACATAACATAAATGTATCCGTAAGGTAAAGAGTTTTTTTGGAGGATCGGTTAAGCAGCCTGAGAGCTTTTTTTAGGGATGTCCTAAAAAATATCTTGCTTTTTGGGAGAAGAGCGGTATAATATTGTCTGCCTTATATTTTTTGAGGTTGACAAATGACTTGTGTTGTACTATCTTGTTAGCATATTTAAGAATTCTGGAAGGAGGTGAGAATTTAATGAAGAAAGTTCTAGCGTTAGTATTATCATTAATGTTATTGGCGGTATTTAGCGTGGGCTGCAAGCCGGCTGAGACACCGAAGCCGGAAGCTACTCCACCGGCCCAGCAGGCACCAGCACCGGCACCGGAGAAGCCAGCTGAAGCACCAGCACCGGCACCGGCACCGCAGCAGCCAGCAGGCAAGTAGATTATTAGATTTTCAGGGGATAGGTGATGTCTTCGCTTATCCCCTGAATTTGCTTTTTCATCTGAAAACTGGTATGCTTCTACAATTCATGTTGTTTTTAAAGTCGAAGAGTGGGTCGTCCCACTCTTTTGTTTTATGGGGACTTTTTTTTATGAGTGACGCGAAAAATGATATTGAAAGCCGCGCAAAGCGGGTTGCAGATGAGCAGGGACTGGAAGTATTTGATACCGAGTTACTGGGAAGGGGGAAATTATTGCTCAGGATAGCTATAGATAAAGAAGGAGGAGTCACACTCGACGACTGCGAGAGGTTCAGCAAGAGCCTTGGAGCTCTTCTCGACGTGGAGGACGTGATCCATCGGGCATACACGCTGGAAGTCTCTTCCCCCGGACTCGACAGACCGCTCAGAAACCTGCGGGAGTTCGAAAGAAACAAAGGCAAACTTGCCCGTATAGTCACCGTCGAGAAGATCGGGAACCAGAATTTTATTGTGGGCAGGATAGCGGAAGTGAACGACGGTCTTGTAACACTCCTGGTGGATGACCGGGCGATTGATATCCCCTATGACAAGATCACAAAGGCAAGACTGGAAATAGAACTGTAATGGCGAAAGAACTATGTTACGTTATAGACCAGATAAGCAGGGAAAAAGGCATCCCGAGAGATGTACTGATAGAAACCCTGCGTTCTGCGCTGCTTTCCGCCGCCCGTAAGAAGTTCGGCGGAAGGGCGAACATAGACCTCACGATAGATCCGAAGACGTGCGATATATCTGCATTTGAGATGAAAAAGATCGTGCCGAGCGTTTCGAACAAGGATGAGGAGATCTCAATTAATGATGCGAAAAAGATTTCTCCTGAGGCGGTCGAAGGGGATACGGTAAATGTGCCACTTGACCTCCATGATTTCAGCAGGATCGCCGCCCAGACCGCAAAACAGGTCATATTCCAGAGGGTCAGGGAAGCGGAAAGAGACGTGATCTACAACGAATTCAAGGATAAGGTCGGGCAGGTTGTGAGCGGAATGGTCATGAGAAAGGAAAAAGGGATATATTTTCTCAACCTCGGCAAGACCGAGGCGCTTCTTCTCGTAAAGGAGACCCTTCCGAATGAGAACCTCAAGAGAGGCGACACCGTCAGGGCATATATAGAAGACGTGAGGATCACTCCAAAAGGCCCGGCTATCATGGTGACGAGGACGAGCCCTCAATTCGTTGCCGCCCTCTTCAAGTTCGAAGTCCCGGAAATCAATGACGGGCTGGTTGTAGTCAAGGATATTGTCAGAGAACCCGGAGAGAGGACTAAACTCGCCGTATTTTCAAAGAACCCCTCTATCGACCCTGTAGGCGCTTGCGTGGGCATGAAGGGTACGAGGGTGCAGTCAATAGTGCGTGAACTGAGGGGCGAGAGGATAGACATCATACCGTGGACGGACGACCCGAGACAGCTCGTTGCGAGGGCATTAAGCCCTGCAGCAGTAGAGAGGATAGGGATTAACGAGGAAACCAAGACCGCCATGGTGGTGGTGAACGACCAGCAGCTTTCACTTGCCATAGGCAAGAGAGGCCAGAACGTGAGGCTCGCGATGAAGCTGACGGGCTGGGACATAGACATAATAAGCGAAAGTGAGTACTCAAAGATAAGGATAGAAGAAGCAGACAAGACGTTCTCCCCTCCCTCTGCTGATGCCTAAGGACCCGGCAGACCTTCAGGTCCGGTTCATAAAAGGCGTCGGTCCCCACAGATCAAATCTTCTTAATAAGCTCGGAATAAAGACAGTCAGAGACGCCTTCTATTACCTGCCTTACAGATATGAGGACAGAAGTAATATTAAAAAAATAGGCGATCTCACATACGGAAATGTGGAGACCGTATCCGGAAAAGTCGTTTCTGCAGAAGTGAAAAGACTACGCGGAAAACATCTCAGCATATTCGAACTCACGATCAATGACGAAAGCGGCCTTCTGAAAGGCAAATGGTTCAACCAGCCTTTCATGAAAAGGAACTTCAAAGCCGGCCAGCAACTTCTGCTCCGCGGCGCCGTCAGGAACCCTTACCGGGGAACCGGCTTCGAGATGGATAACCCGGAGTACGAGATGATAAACGAAAGCGACGATTCCTCCATCCATATGAACAGGACCGTCCCTGTTTACAGGGTCACGAGCGGCATTAGTGTGAGACAGATGCGGTCGATAATGTTCCATGCCGTCCAATCATACATAAGAGATGTTGCCGATACAATGCCTGTCGAGATCCTGAAAAGGAATGCACTGACGGGACTGCGTGAAAGCCTGTCACAGATCCACTTCCCTGATGCGAATGTGGATGTGGACCTCTTGAACAGGGGCGCGAGCGATTTTCACAGGCGGCTCGCCTTTGATGAGCTTTTCATGCTCGAGACAGGTCTTGCCGTGATGAAAAGAAGGAGTGTACTGGAAAAAGGGATTTCATTTAACCCCGAAGGAAAGCTGTTGAAGAAGCTCCTGAATGAGCTTCCATTTAAACTCACAGGCGCACAGGAGAGGGTGTTCGGCGACATACTCCTTGATATGAAAAGGCCCCATCCCATGAACAGGCTTATTCAGGGAGATGTCGGCTGCGGAAAGACGGTCATTGCGTTGATGGCGATGACGGTTGCGGCAGAGTGCGGCTATCAGTCGGCACTCATGGCCCCGACCGAAATACTCGCGGAGCAGCATTACCTCAATATCTACAGGACAGTGGAGGCCCTGGGGCTGAAGATATGTCTTCTGACGGGAAGCACAAAAGAGAGGCCGCTGGATGAGGTCGCTTCGGGTGAGATCGATATGGCTGTCGGAACACACGCGTTGATTCAGGAAGGAGTGGTATTCAGGAACCTCGGTCTTGCGGTAATCGACGAGCAGCACAGGTTCGGCGTAATGCAGAGGGCGATGCTCAGGAAGAAGGCTTTAAATCCCGATGTCCTCGTCATGACCGCAACACCGATACCCAGGACGCTGGCACTGACGCTTTATGGCGACCTCGATTACTCCGTCATAGATGAGCTCCCCCCGGACAGGAGCCCCGTAAAGACCCTGTTGTTCAGTTCCGGTCAGAAGGAGTCTATCTACGCGCTCATCAGGGAAGAAGTAAAAAAGGGGAGACAGGTCTACGTCGTCTATCCGATAATCGAAGAGTCGGAGAAGACCGATTTGAGGTCGGCGACACTGGGGAGGGACGCCTTCGTGAAGTTGTTTCCCGAATTCAGGACCGGTCTCATCCACGGCAGGATGAAGACCGTGGAGAGAGAACAGGTCATGGCCTCTTTCAAACATGGCCGGATAGACATACTGGTAAGCACAACGGTGATTGAAGTCGGCGTGGACGTGCCAAATGCAACGCTTATGATTATAATACATGCAGAACGTTTCGGCCTCTCACAGCTCCATCAATTGAGAGGCAGGATCGGCAGGGGTTCGCACCGCTCATACTGCGTGCTGCTCGCATACGAACCCTATGGAGATGAAGCACGGAGAAGACTTGGTATAATGGTAAAGAGCAGTGACGGCTTCAGGATTGCGGAAGAAGACCTTGATATAAGGGGGCCCGGAGAATTTCTTGGAACGCGGCAATCGGGCATGCCGGACCTCGGAGTGGCCAATATTGTGAGAGATGCGGCGCTCCTTGACAAGGCGAGGAGAGAGGCTTTCACACTCATAGAAAGAGACCCCGGACTGAAGGGATACTCTCTGTTGAGGAAATCGCTTGAAACCTTCTGGAAAGGCAGGGTCGAGTTGTTCAAGACCGGTTGAGGGATACGATGATCAAGAGATTAAAAGACAATTTTGAGGACGGCATAGAAAAAATAAAGTGGTTTGCGTCATTGCTTTCAGACAGACTGAAGATTGAGCTTTCGGTGATGAAGCTCCTTCACGAGTCCGAACAGATGGAGAAAAAAAGGGACGAATTGATCGGAAAGATAGGCCGGAGGGTCCTGGAGATGAAAGAACATGCCGACAGGCAGGTCCTGAAAGACAGCGTGATAATGGATACGATGGACGAGATCGAGAAGGTAGATCGGGAGATAGAGCAGACGAGAAAGAAGGCGTCAGAGATAAGCAGCACGACTTGAATAATATAATCCCCTATATCATTGTCTTCGTGTTGGGTTCTATCATCGGTTCATTCCTTAATGTCTGCATATACAGGATGCCGAGGAACCTTTCGATAATCTCGCCCTCTTCAAGGTGTCCTTCCTGCAACACTCCCATCAAACCTTATGACAATATCCCCATATTGAGTTATCTGCTTCTCGGAGGCAGATGCCGGGTATGCAAGGCCGGGATCTCATTTCGATACCCTATGGTCGAGTTCCTGAATGCAGTCCTGTACGTCTTCGTCCTCTGGAGGTTCGGCGCCGCATGGTCAACCGTAATATATTTCATCTTCTGTTCGGCCCTCATTGTCATCACTTTTATAGATCTCGATTTTCAGATCATACCCGACGTCATTACCTTGCCGGGCATCGTGATAGGGTTTGTCGCGGGGTCACTTCTCATGCCCGACCCGTTCACGAGATATTCCCGTCTCGGATTCCCGGCATCCATTATAGGCTTTCTGGCCGGCGGCGGACTATATTATGCGATAGCCATCCTCAGCAAAGGCGGTATGGGAGGCGGCGATATCAAGATGATGGCGATGGTCGGCGCCCTGATGGGTTGGAAATCGGTAATACTGACGACGTTTCTCGGAAGTTGCACCGGGGCGATAGTCGGAGTATTTCTGATGATTTTCAAAGGCAAGGGGAGGAAGACGAAGATCCCCTTCGGTCCTTTTCTTGCCCTGAGCGCACTTATCACGCTCTTTTTCGGCCGGGAGATTTTTCAGTGGTACATCCGGCGGTAAGCAAAGATGAATGAAGGAGTAATATTTTTTTACTCGGTCATATTTCTGATCGCAGCCATAGTCTGCTTCTATTTCATCAGGATATTCGTCAGGTCTTATAAAGTGAAGAAGGGCCTGGAGCAGAAGGATGCGTCCAGGGTCGGTTTCGTCGTCGACACATTTCATGAGCTTGTATCACAGCTTAAAGAAAAGGAGAGAGAACTCGAAGTCCTGAGGAAAAAGGCTGAAGACAGGGCGACGGCAATCGAAGGGTATAATGAAAATATCCTCCAGAGCGTGCCGAGCGGCGTGATAAGTTTTGATGAAGAGATGAGGATCACAAAGGTGAACCATGCAGCCGGGAAGATACTGGAGATTAAGGGAGAGACAATCGTCGGAAAATACCACAAAGACGTACTGAACAGGCCGATAACGGATTTCCTGAATGACGGGAAGATCATCGAAAGGGGCGAGATAAGCTACACAACATCGTCGGGCAAAAGGATATGGCTGGGTCTGACGCTCTCTCCTTTGAAAGACAAAGAAGGTGTAAAGATCGGCCATATCCTTATCTTTACGGACCTCACGCATCTGAAGGCGATTGAGTCGCAGATTGAACTGAGGGACAGGCTTTCGAGTCTGGGCGAAATATCGGCAGGTATCGCTCATGAACTGAGAAACCCGATGGCGGTCATCGCCGGCTATACGAAGCTCATATCCAAAAAAGTGGATTCTTCCCTGAAACCTACAGCCGATGCGATATCCAGAGAAATTGCCGTCATGGACAGGATCATCTCCGACTTCCTTTCCTTTGCAAAACCTGCGGAGCTCAGCATGACAGATATCGATCTGAAGAAGCTTATCGAAAATTGTGCCTCTTCTGTTTTAGGTGAGGGAGACGATATCGTTCTGGCTGTCGATATCGGCGGACTGCCTGTGATTAAAGGAGACGAAGTGCTCCTGAGACAGGCGTTCATAAACCTGATACAGAATTCCGTTGAGGCGATGCCCATGGGCGGAAGTCTGACGATCAAGGCGTCGAAAGGTGATTTCATTGATATATCGATATCCGATACCGGCCACGGTATTTCGGAGGATGTGAAAGACAAGATATTCCTGCCGTTCTTCACCACAAAGGAGAAGGGGACAGGCCTCGGCCTCGCGATAGTCCACAAGATCGTGGTCTCCCACGGCGGGAACGTCTCCGTCGACACCGGCGGGAAGGGAACGACGTTCAGGATAAGGTTGCCTCTGGGATAGGCAATAGATTTATTGTCTACCGTTCCTTAAAATATGGACAAATATCCGTACACGTCACTCGAACTGTTCTAATGACAGGATACTACCTCCTTTTTTCATCTCTTGTGCATCGTGGATTCTACGGGGTTAGGGTTACTTCTTGCCCTTTTCCACTAGTCGTAATAGACCAAATATCGTGTTCGTCCTTATACTTATCTTTCTTTGTGCTTGGCTTGACTTTGATTATACTTGGTACATCGAATGTCCAATCTGCTCCGGCGAAGCTTATATCTCCCTCCAGATCATCATTGTATGTGCCCTTATCTTCATACATATACTCATATGCAATGATTGGGTATTCGATGCCGGGCGTTCCTGTCAATCCCTTTATGGTCACCTTGAGGTTCTTGGTGTTCCACGAAAGGGTTATCCAGATATACTGCACGTTATCCTGATCTGTCACCCAGTCATAGTCGGAAAGTACGAAAGTAGCCTTGTTCTTACCCTGGACATATTGACCGTCGCCGAGAACGACGTCAACAGGGATGATGTCACCGACTTCCAGGTAGAATTCCGTGTTTCCGTCGATTTTGCTCACGTCAATGTCTTTTCCCGCAAGTAACAGATTTGCAGAAATAGTGAACTTCCCGAAATCGAATACATCACAGTAACCATATTGAGCCGAACACAGGAGCTTTCTGGTTGTAAGATTCGCTATACTTGAAAGAACTGGCGCTGGCCGCAAACCCGCTTGTCATCGTAAGCATGACAAATGATACGGATACGACTAAATTCAAAATAATGGATCTTTTCATTTTTGACTCCTCCTCCCGCACACGCAAGCAAACCATTTAACGCGGAAACCTTTATTTAATTATAGAAATAACAAAGAAAATTGTCAATTAACATATAAAAATATATACCAATTATAAATATTCGCTTAGGAGAAAGATTGACAGACAGGAATTGCAAGATTTACCGCTTAAAGTGGTGGTGCCTAACCTTATAGTATGAGCCTGATCATCACAACTGGATAAAACATCAAACCACGCAAGCCTCCGTAGCCCGTATTCCCACGGAAGAATTCCTTGCGGCTAACAGGAACCCGCCTCTGGACGCCAAGGGCTATGATATAATTGAGCTATGGAAACTCTTCGTAAGAAAAGTCTTTTTTGGGATGTTGAACACGGTAGTCTCTCGCCTCAAAGTCATTGGTTTTTCATTATTGAGAGGACGCTGGAATTCGGCGACATCGATGATCTTAGATGGATTAAGAAGACTTTTACGATCGGAACAAATCAGGTCTACTGTCAAAAAAAGCAGGAACCTCACTCGAAGGACCATTGCTTTCTGTAGAGCCTCGGGATATGCATCCTGAAGTGCTGGATCAGAATATGCTCACCCTGAGCGACCGGATAGGATTTCTGAAAGAATTCTCTTTCTACCTTGCAGGCGGCACCGGACTTGCCCTGCAACTGGGTCACCGGAAATCATTTGATTTCGATTTTTTTACCTCCCGCGATTTCTCCCCGGAGGAACTCTCTGCCCTTTTTAGGAAGCATAATTTGTCGGCAGAGGGAGAGATGCGGAGCCGAGGCACACTCTATTGTATTCTTGAAGGGATCAGAACATCATTTATCTTCTATGATGGTCTATTATGCTTCCCGGTAATGCAATTCAATTCCTTGAACATTGCGGACTGGCGTGACATAACAGTTGAGAAACTGCGAATTGTGGCCGACAGGGGACAGAAAAAAGATTTTTATGACCTGTACTTCGGTCTTCGTATATTAGGCATAGAAACTCTCATTGGATTAGCCGGCAAGAAATTCGGCAAGAGCGTCAATTATTTTCATCTTCTCAAAGGTGTAACCTATTTTGAAGATGCCGAGAAGGATCCGCAACCTATGCTGCTGGAAGAATCCGTAACATGGGATAATGTCAAACACTTCTTCCTTACTCACGTCCAAGAATTCGAAAAAGCATTCGATAAGTCAACATAGCCCCAACTCCACCCGGCATCCCGACCAGTGTCTAAAATGGAGAATGCGGCTGCTTGTTTGATTGTGCCCTGTTTCCGGTCTTTCCCATAGCTGCAGACCCTTCTGAGTATCATCGGTTGAAATACACACTAAGGATAGGATATAAATAAAGACAGGATAGAAATATTCAAAATAAGATATGTCCCTCAGGTAATGCATAAAAAGATTCTTTTTTTACAACTGGAAGTCATTCCGAATTGTCCTCCCCATATGGGGATGTGTTTGTTTATAGACGACTTGCACAGAAAAGGAATAGAGTGCGATGCCTATATCGTAAACGCCCATTATGTTGACAAGATCATCTCTGTCATAGAAGAAGGAAATTACAGTCTCATATGCCTGGAGTCTATTTTTACCATAGATATCATTAAGCCGATCATTGAGCAATTTCCCAATATCCCCATACTTGTCGGAGGCATAAATGCCATAGCTCTTCTCTTTCATACAGATATTCAGTATGCGGTCTTCGGCCCTGGAAGGAAAGCCATAAGCGCCTTCATCGACCAATATTTTGGCACGAGAGATTTCTTTGCTGTCCCCAACTTCTTTTTTAAAGATGGCGACCGCATATTATATTCCGGTAAAACAGAGCAGTGGGATCTCAAAAAGGAACTTTTCCCGTACCGGCCTTTTCTCGACTGGCGATATATAGGGCCCCAGAGAAATCCCAGGGCCGGCTTTAATGATGTGAGCATAATCGCCGGCACAGGTTGTCTTTATTCAAATTCGACTGAGTCTTCCCTTGACTTGAACGTCAAAGACACCACAGACAAACTCGGATATACTATTTCCGATGAGGCACTCAAAAGAGTGGATGAAATCTATAACAGGAAAAGTCACGGCTGTTCTTTCTGTATTTTCCAGTACCAGGAATACACAAGTTTCTCCGTCGAGGAGACTGTTGAACTGCTGTTGAGGCAGGCGCGGTATCTATTCGAGACGCATAACATAACATCTTTTCAAATCCAGACGGAAAACCCATTGCTCTTTCTGGAGAGTTTTATCAGCGCCCTGATCGAGAAAGGGATACCGCTTCAGAAGATAAGCATTAGAACAAGGACAAACCTTCTGCTGATGCATAAGAATAAACTATTAAAATGCCTTGATATGGCCCGTGAAAGGGATTTTCATATCTCTATAGAGCAGATCGGCTTTGAGAGTTTTTATGACGATGATCTGTTGAAATTCAACAAAAGGGTCGATACGAAAATAAATATGGAAGTCCTGGAGTTACTGAGAAATGTTAAGGGTGAATACGGTGAACACGTCAGCATAGATGTCGGCCACGGCATCATTCTTTTCCATCCCTGGACGACTCTCGAAAGCATTGCGGAGAATCTGAAAGTGATGTCGCGGTATAACGACGTCTTCCC